>CALEYL010000082.1 GCA_937926205.1 uncultured Saprospiraceae bacterium | reverse complement strand
CCATGATCCACGGCAAGGGTAATTTCTAACAAAAACTTGTGTATAAACCGTAGCTGCCTTCAGGCAGGCGTGTTTTCTGTGTTTACCGCGTCATCCGCGTTCCAATGGATGCTTTTTTGGGGAACGCGGATGACGCGAATTACCCGAATGACACGGATTACTGTACCTGATTCCTGAAAACCCTAACCTCTGGCAAGATTCCAGACAGCTGTGGACGGGAGCCGTCGCGCGAGCAGTGGTAAATGTCAGTACCTTTGCAGACCAGCTTTTTCGGCAAAAGAAAGGACCTAACTTATGGAAGCATCAAAAAAATGGATAGACCGGCCCCAGGACGTGCGTAGCGAAGATGCACTGGACCTCGTCGTAATCCGGGAATTTCTTGACCGGCATTTGCCGGGATTGGAAGGGGAATTACGCATGCGGCAATTTCGGGGCGGCGCGTCCAACCTGACCTACCTGCTTCAGTTTGACAACGCGGAATACATCCTCCGCTGCCCGCCGAAAGGCACAAAAGCCAAAAGCGCACACGACATGGATCGGGAATACCGGATCATGAAGCAACTGAAACCGGTGTACCCTTACGTGCCCGAAATGATTGCTTTTTGCGAAGATACGACCCTCATCGGCCGGGAATTTTACGTGATGGAAAAACTCAGCGGCATCATCCCCCGCGCCAATTTGCCAAAGGACCTGGATTTATCGCCCGAACAAATACGGCAACTGTGCCTGAATGTGTTGGACAAACTCATCGAACTGCACCAAATCGAGCCAGAGCAGGCGGGATTGCTGCAATTCGGTAAAGGCGCCGGCTATGCCCAGCGGCAAATTTCCGGCTGGTCGGACCGCTACCGAAAAGCAAAAACCTGGAATGTACCTTCCGGGCGCTACATCATGGACTGGCTTGCCGCCAATATCCCGAAAACCGAGCGGACCTGCTTCATTCACAACGATTTTCGCTTTGACAATGTCGTGCTGGCTGCGGACGACCCGATGCGGGTGGTCGGGGTTTTGGATTGGGAAATGGCGACTGTCGGCGATCCGCTGATGGATTTGGGCAATTCCCTGGCCTACTGGGTGCAGGCCGACGATGATTTCATCCATAAAATGCTGCGCCGCCAGCCGACCCACCTGCCCGGCATGCTGACCCGGCAGGAGGTGGTGGACTACTATTGCAACAAGATGGGCTTTCGCGCCGAAGATTTTACTTTTTATGAAGTGTATGGCCTGTTTCGCTTAGCGGTCATCGTACAGCAGATTTACTACCGCTACCACCACGGGCAAACGCACAACAAGGCCTATCGGAATTTCTGGCTTTTGGCCAATTACCTTTGCTGGCGCTGTAAGCGGGTGATTGCCCGCGCTAAATAGTACCGTTTGTCTATTTATTCCGTGTCTGGATTTTAGGGTTCGAGAGCAAGGCTTACGAAGGCCCAAAAACGGGAGTTTACTCGTGTAAATGACCGATTTTGGGCCTTCGCATAACGCCGCTATCGGACCCTAAAAACAGACGCATTAATCAAAATTGACTAAATGGGCAAACTGGCGGATGCGGTCGTTGATCTCCACCTCCGTCAGCGCTTTCAAACGTTCGATGCTGAACGCTTCCACGCAGAAAGAAGCCATGGCCGAGCCGTGGATAACCGCCCGTTTCATATTCTCAAAAGAAGTGTCTTCCGTTTTGGCTAAGTAGCCCATGAAGCCTCCGGCAAAAGTATCACCCGCGCCGGTTGGATCCACAATTTCTTCCAGAGGCAATGCCGGAGCGAAAAAGACCTGGTCGTTTTCAAACAACAAAGCGCCGTGTTCGCCTTTTTTGATGACCAGAAAGCGGGGCCCCATGGCGTGTATGGCGCGTGCTGCCCTCACCAAAGAGTATTCGCCGGAAAGCTGCCGGGCTTCTTCATCATTAATAATAAGGATGTCTATCATTTTCAGCACCGTGAGCAGGCTTTCCATGGCCGAGTTCATCCAGAAGTTCATGGTGTCCAGGGCAATGAGCTTCGGGCGCTTGGTCATTTGTTCGATGACACGTTGTTGCACCGCCGGGGTCAGGTTGCCCAGCATGAGAAATGGAACCTCTTTATAAGAATCGGGTAAAACCGGGTCGAAGTCGGCCAGTACGTTCAAATCGGTGATCAGGGTATCCCGTTCGTTCATGTTGTTGCGGTAGCGGCCTGCCCAGAAAAAAGATTTTTCGCCTTTGCGAATTTGCAATCCCTGCAAATCAATGCCCCGCGATTGCATATCGCTCAATTCTTCAGTTGGAAAATCATCTCCGATCACCGAAACGATGCGGATATCTTTGGTAAAATAGGAGGCAGCTAAAGAGATGTAAGTGGCTGCTCCACCCACCACTCTTTCGGCCCGGCCGCCCGGCGTTTCAATATCATCGAAAGCTACAGTGCCAACGGTCAACAAACTCATGATCGTAACAGGTTGATTTTCAGCAATAAAAAAATATATCACTGTCTAATTAAAAAAAATATCGCACAAAGATTGCGCTTTTAATCGGATCGTAATAAATTTGCGCTCGCCTTTTGAAGAAAGGGCAAAATCAAGTACCAAAATGCCTCCTTAGCTCAGCCGGTTAGAGCGGCGGACTGTTAATCCGTAGGTCCAAGGTTCAAGTCCTTGAGGAGGCGCAAAAAAAGCTCCGACAGCACGTCGGGGCTTTTTCTTTTTCGGATAAAATGGGTGATTAACAACTTCCCCCCTTGACAGGCATCCAAATCTTCCCTAACTTTCGAGCCTCTTAGCACTTACCAACTTTCCTCATTAAACCAAAAAAATAACCTTTTCGGGCTTAAAGGCGTTACTATCATGTCGTCTTGCTGCGCAAAGGTGACCCTGTTTCCGCGTGCCCCGCTCGTTTGAATGGCATGCATTTTGTAACAAATAAGCGGGATTACAGAAAGAGACGTTCTCTAATCGTTGTTAAAAAGTAGAGTAAGCAATGGCCATGTACCACGACAATTATCACCTGTTAATTGAGAAGCTAGACCAGTTCATTCGCAAGTATTATATCAATCAGCTCATCCGCGGTTCGCTTTACAGCGTAGCCGTTCTTTTGGTTTTGTTCCTCGGGCTGAACTTTCTGGAGCACTATTTTTATTTTTCTGTCGGTACCCGCAAAGCGATGTTTTATTCCTTTCTGGGTATAAGCGCCCTGTCGTTGGGGTATTGGGTGGTTTTGCCCCTGCTGCACTACTTCCGGCTTGGCGGCGTCATTTCTCACGAACGCGCGGCCATCATTGTGGGCGATCACTTTGCCGACATCAAAGACAAACTGCTGAACATTCTGCAGCTGCACCAGCAAGCCGACCACGCCGACCAGAAAGAATTGATTTTAGCGAGTATCGAGCAAAAGTCGGAAGAAATCAAGCCGATCCCGTTTAAAGCGGCCATCAACCTGGCCCAGAATAAAAAATACCTGCGTTATGCCCTGCCGCCACTGCTGTTGTTGCTGGTTATGCTGGTTGCGGCGCCCAGTTTCATCAAAGACAGTACCGCGCGCCTCATCAGCGGCAAAGAATTTGAAAAACCGGCGCCATTCCGGTTCAAAGTAGACAAAGACGCCCTTTCGGTGATGCAGTTTGGCGATTTTCAGCTCGATGTCACCATTGAAGGGGAACAATTGCCCAATGAAGTCTTTATTGATGTCGACAATTATACCTACCGGCTTACGAAAGAAGCTGCCGATCACTTTGTTTACCGCTTCAGCAACGTGCAGAAAGACCTCGATTTTGAGTTGACAGCCGCCAGCGTGCGCTCGGAGGCATATACGCTCGATGTTCTGGAAAAGCCGAACATCCTTGGGTTTGAAGTAAAATTAGACTATCCCGGCTATACCGGCCGCAAGGATGAAAGTCTGAACAGCGTCGGAGATTTTGTGATTCCCGAAGGTACCAACATCGACTGGATCTTCAATGCTCAGCATACCGACAATATCCAGATCGTCTTTTCCGGAGATAAAAATCAGAAACAAGCTGTAAAGCGTTTTTCAGACGACCTGTTTACCTTTAAAAAACGCGCCTCCAAAGACGAGGCTTATAAGGTGTACATCTCCAATGCCCGCCTGCCCAATGCCGATTCGGTTAGTTATACCATCACTGTGATTCCTGATTTGTATCCCAACATTACGGTGGAAAAATTTCAGGACAGCACTGACCGCAAACTGCTTTATTTTGCCGGAGAAGCTTCTGACGACTACGGTCTGACGGCGCTGACGTTCAATTACCGCATCAAGCGCGCCGGTGGCAAGGAAGGCGATCTGAAAACAGCTGTCGTTAAGAAGCCGGAAACGAAAGACATCCGCTACGATTATACGTTTGACGCCGCCAACTTTGACCTTAAACCCGGCGACGAAGTCATCTACTATTTTGAAACCTTCGACAACGATGGCGTCAATGGCCGCAAATCGGCGCGCACCAACCTGATGATACTGGCCATCCCTACGGTGGAGGAATTCAAGCAGATGGCTGAACAAAATGACCAGCAAATCAAAGACAACCTGAAAAAAGCGCTGGAAGAATCGCGCAAAATTCAGGAGGATATGAAAAAAATGCGGGAAAAACTCCTGCAGGAAAAAGACCTCGACTGGAAAAGCCGCAAGGAACTGGAAAAACTGCTCGACCGCCAGAAGGAACTGGAAAAGCAGATTGACCAGGCCAAACAGTCTTTTGACGAAAACAAAAAGAATCAGGAGGAATTCAGCGAAACTGATCAGAAGATCATGGACAAGCAGGAGAAACTCCAGGAATTGTTCGATCAGGTCATGAGTGAGGAAATGAAAGACCTCATGGAGCAGATTGAAGAGTTGTTGCAGGAACTGGAGAAAGAAGGCGCGCTGGAAATGATGGAAGATTTTCAGTTCCAGGATGAAGACATGGAGAAAGAACTGGACCGGATGCTGGAGATGTTCAAGCAACTGGAACTGGAGCAGGAGTTGAATGAAACCATTGATGAGTTGAATAAACTGGCTGAGGAACAGGAAAAACTGAGCGAAAAAACCGAGGAGGATAAAGCCAGTCAGGAGGAATTGAAGAAAGAGCAGGAAGAAATCAACGAGAAGTTTGATAAGCTCGAGGAGAAGATGGAGGAAATTGAAAAGAAGAATGAAGAGTTGGAAACGCCGAGGGATATGGAGAAGAAAGATGAGCAGATGGACGATATCCAGAAAGACCTCAACAACAGCCAGCAACAATTAAAAGAGCAGCAAAATAAAAAAGCATCCAAGTCGCAAAAGAGCGCAGCCGGCAAAATGAAAGAGATGGCGAACGCCATGCAGATGGAAATGGAGTCGGGCGAAATGGAGCAAATGGAGGAAGACATGAAATCGCTGCGCCAGTTGCTCGAAAACCTGGTGGGTTTGTCATTCGACCAGGAAGACCTGATCAAGCAGTTTTCTGCCGTTGAAATCAATACGCCAAGATATGTGGCCCTCACGCAGGGACAGTTCAAGCTTCAGGATGATTTCCGTTTGGTGGAAGACAGCCTTCAGGCCCTGAGCAAGCGCGTGTTTCAGATAGAATCTTTTGTTACTGAAAAGGTATCTGACATCAAACAAAACATGCGCGAATCGCTGAGAGAACTGGAAGAACGACAAAAATTGCAGGCCGGGGAGTATCAGCAGCGCGGCATGAAAAACATCAACGATCTGGCGCTTATGCTCAGCGAGGTCATGAACCAGATGCAGCAGCAAATGTCGGGAATGATGTCAGGCAACCAGATGTGCAACAACCCGAATCCGAACGGCAAAGGCGGTAAAAAGCCTTCCGATAAAATTTCGCAGGGGCAGCAGGATCTGAACGAGCAGATGAAAAAGATGAAAGAGGGGCTGCAAAAAGGCAAAGGCGGAACCAGCAAAGAGTTTGCTCAAATGGCAGCCAAACAGGCCGCTTTGCGCAAAGCCCTGCGGGAAAAGCAACAGGAGCTGCAGAAAAAAGGCCAGGGTAGCAAAGAGTTGCAGGATGTTATGGATCAGATGGATAAAGTAGAAATTGACCTGGTCAACAAAAGACTGAACAACGAAACGCTCAAACGCCAGGAAGAAATCCTGACGCGACTGCTCGAAAATGAGAAAGCAGAACGCGAACGCGGTTTGGACGAACAGCGCAAAGCCGAAACGGCGTCGCAAAAAGAGCGCAAAATGCCCCCCTCACTCGAAGAATACATCAAAAAACGAGAGGCAGAGATCGAACAATACAAAACGGTGTCGCCTGCTTTGAAGCCCTATTACAAACAATTGGTGGAAGATTACTTCAAATCATTGAAGGCCAAATAATAAAGTGACTTTTCAGGAGTATGATCGTCTGAGTATCCGTAAAGAAAATCATGCTCCTGAAAATTCCCGTTTGTTTCCGATGAACATATCAAAAAATCAGCGAACCATTATTTCTTCAACCGGAACACAACTTAGCCGAGGGATGAAATCAAACACACTACAAGCCATTATGCTCGAACTGCCTTCCCGGCCGGCGAGCATCAGCATGATCGAATCATGGGTGACGCGCATAGCCGAACGCTATCGCATCAGCCCTGACGTACACGGCAATATTTTGGTCAGTGTCACTGAAGCTGTTAACAATGCCATCATTCACGGCAACAACAGCGATGAATCCAAAGTAGTCAAGGTTCATCTGAAAAAACAAAACAATCAGCTCGCCGTTCGGGTCTCCGATCAGGGGTGCGGTTTCGACCACTGTAAAGTGCCCGATCCAACTGCCCCGGAAAACATCCTCACGCTTGGTGGCAGAGGTGTTTTCCTGATGAAAAGACTTTGCGACAACATCAGTTTTGAGGACAACGGCAGAACTGTAGAAATGCATTTTAAGATTTGAGATTTCAGACATCAGATTTTAGACATTTGACTACATGCCTCCATCAATCGGCGATCACGGGGAGATAGAATGGAATGAAGAGGCGGAACATTCCGTCAACTTCTTTTCTGAAGACATTGATTTTGAATTAACGGATGAAGATCGCATCCGGGAATGGATCGGCAAGGCCCTGCAGCAGGAGGGCAAAACGCCTGCTGCCATCACTTATATTTTTACCAGCGACGCTTACCTGCACCGCATGAACGTGGATTATTTGGACCACGATACCCTCACAGACGTCATTACCTTCCCTTACTCCGATGCGGATGCCACAGCGATAGAAGGCGATATTTTTATCTCCATTGACCGCATTCGCGAAAATGCTCAGCAATTCGAAGTTGATTTTGAAGTGGAATTGCGGCGCGTCATGGCTCACGGAGTGCTGCATCTGTGCGGCTACTTAGACAAAACACCGGAAGAAAAAAAGCGCATGTCTGCTAAAGAAGACGAAGCTTTGGGATTGTGGCCGGAAATGTCCGATTAAAAGACTGCATGTTTGCCTATCTTTGTGCGCAACACAGACAGTCACGGACTAAATAGACAGGTACTGAATATGCTCAAAAAGCTCGACTGGTACATCATCAGAAACTTTCTTTCCACCTTTTTTTTTACGGCTTTGATCTTTACCATGATTGCCGTATCTATCGATTTTAGTGAAAAAGTAGAAAAATTCGTCGAAGAACCGATCACCAAAAGGCAAATCCTGCTCGATTATTACCCCGGTTTTATCCTGTTTATTGATGGCTTGTTATGGCCGCTTTTTGCCTTGATTGCCGTTATTTTTTTTACTTCAAGGATGGCTTTTAACTCTGAAATCATTTCCATTTTTAATGCGGGAGTCAGTTTCAGGAGGCTTATGCGGCCCTATTTGTTTGGCGCCGGGGTGATTGCCTTTTTGCATTTGGCCGGCAACCACTTTTTTATTCCCAAGGTTACGGAAAGGAAACTGGAGATCGAAGGGCAGTATCTGGACAAGAACAAACGCAAAAAAGAGAAAAGCTCCGATTTCCATTTTTTCATCTCTCCTGATACAAAAATCTACATCGGTATTTTCACGCGGCAAGACAGCAGTGCGCAGCATTTCCGGGTAGAGCATTTTAAGGACAGCAAAATGGTGTCGGTTCTCAAAGCCGCCCGTGCGCAATGGATAGGACCGCCCAATAAATGGCGGCTGATCAACTACGAGATCCGGGAATTTGACGGAGATAAGGAAACACTGATTTCCCGCCGGAAAGACCAAAAAGACACGACGTTCAATTTCATGCCGTCCGACTTTCTGGAAGAAGCAGAAGCCCACACCAGCATGACAACGCCTAAATTGGTACAATACCTTGGAAAGCAAAAAGCCCGCGGGGTTGGAAGTGCGCAGCGCTACGAAGTAGAGTTGCAACGCCGTACTGCCGAACCTTTTTCCATTTTTATCCTCACGTTGATTGGTATGGCGGTTGCTTCGCGAAAAGTGCGCGGTGGAATGGGCCTGCATTTGGCGATGGGCATTGCCATCGGAGCGATTTTTGTATTTGTTTCCAGATTTGCGATTGTATTTGCTTCCGGTAAAATCATTCCGGTATTGCTGGGGATCTGGCTGCCCAATATTCTGTTTGCCATACCTGCATTTTACCTCATTCGCAACGCCCAAAAATAAAAGAGATGGTTCCAGAGGCCGCAAAATTGCACTTGTCCAACGACGAACGCCTTCGGCCTTTAGTCGCCGCCATTCAGCCAAAAGCATCTGAAAGCAAAGGCGATCTTTATGCCGAACTCATTGAATCGATTGTGTACCAACAATTGTCCATCAAAGCGGCGGCCACGATTCACAAGCGCTTTCTCGGCTTGTTTCCGGAAGGCTATCCTGTGCCGGAAGCGCTGGTAATGTTGGAAACAGAAACGCTGCGCGGAATTGGTCTTTCGTATCAAAAAGCCAATTATGTGCGCAACGTGGCCGAATTTTTTTTAGCCGAAAACCTCCTTCAACAAGATTGGTCGGAACTTGACGACGATGAGATTCTGCGTCTGCTTACCCGCATCAAAGGGGTTGGGCGCTGGACGGTGGAAATGACCCTGATGTTTACGCTGCGCCGGGAAGACATCTTTCCGATGGATGACCTCGGGGTTCAGAATTCCATGATTAAATTGTACGGACTGACGGAAACCGGCAAAGCGCTCCGGCAGCGGATGATCGAAATTGCAGAAAGCTGGCGGCCCTATCGTTCCTGGGCCTGTGTGTATCTCTGGCGCTGGAAAGACGCCGGGATTGACTTTCTGTAAGGGGTTTTCATTACAAATCTTAACTTTGTCATCATACAATCATTCATAAAATAATACGGATATGTCATTTGAAGTGGAAGGCAAAATGATCAAAAAATACGAAACCGAAAGCAAATCTGAAAAATTTCAGGCAAGGGAATTCGTCATTGAGATTGCCAGCGGAAACTACCCCGAATTTGTTAAATTTCAACTCACTCAGGATCGTTGTGCCCTGATCGACAATTTTTCTGAAGGCGAGCAAATGAAAGTTCATTTCGACCTGCGTGGCCGCGAATGGCAGGGCAAATATTTCACCAACCTGAATGCCTGGCGCGTGGAAAAAGTAGCCCAGGGAGATGCTCCTGCACCCGTTGCTTCCGGTGGCGACGCCTCCTTCCCAAGTGCCAGCGACGAGCCGGCAGACTCGGCCAACAACGCCGACGACGATTTGCCGTTCTAAGGACATGCACCTAAGCAGGGCAAGCTTTGGGACAGGAATTTCGTTATCATTCCAATCAGCCTGGTTAACTTTTCAGGACTGGCTAAAGACTCCTTGATATGACGAAATTCATTTTGTGCCTTTCCTTGATTTTTTCCTTTTCCGGGGTCTCGGCTCAGACCCTGGCAGGGGCTGCTTCGCGCTGGGGAGACTCCTTCCGGGAGTGGGTTATTTATACCGATGAGGATGGCAATGAGGGCGACCTGCACCTGCGCTGGCAAAACACCGACAAATGGGATGAGTGGGAATACCGGCTGGACGGGGTAAGCGGCGCTATAAAAATCAAATGGCCTCAGGATCCCCGGGAATGGGAAATTCGCAGCAGCGAGGGCGATATCGTCAGTGCAAAAACGCTCTGGAACAACAACTTCCGGGAGTGGCGCATTTCCAACAATGACCTGCAAATGAATTTGGTTTGCCGCTACAACAATTCCTGGGACGAATGGGAGGTGCGCGGCAATTCCGGAAACATGGAAATCTACAGCGCCTTTGCCGGCGATCCCAGAGACTGGGTCGTTATTGATGAACTGGACAACGATGTGCCTGCCGCCATGCGCATGGCCATCCTCTTTATCGTGCTTTTTCAGAGCAGCCCCAAGCAGTGATCGTTGGCTGAAACCGTGGTACTGAGATTTCCTAAAAACCCGATTTCATGTAGATACAGCGATAAAGAAGCTGGCTTTGTCGAAGCGATGTCCTCAAGCCCGAATCAAAGCTTAGTTTTGTGGGATGATAAGCTTTTGTGTAAATCCCTGACGAAATGGATGTTTTGTTATTGAATACCGCCGCATGGCATGATCAGGCACTGGCCCGGCAATTTGCCTGGGGCGCTGCCTCCGTCCTGACCGTGTTGTTGGTTATTTTTGCGGCATTGAGCATCTTTGGCAAGCCCGAACAAGACGCACAAACCAAGGGCAGATTTCCGGTTCAGGTGCTGTTGCCTTTCGCCGCTTTCGGAGCCTGGGGATTACTGATCGGATTTTACCAACATTTATCGCTGGCACTTTCCTTTACGATAGGCTTCGCCTGCGGCATTGCAGGCGTTTTAGGAGGTCAGATTTTTATGTATTTATTGCAAAAAATGCTGGTTCAGGATCATTTCGATCTCCATCAGGCTGATCAAAGCACCGGCAAAGCCCTGAAGACCATACCGCCGCACCGCAATGGTTTTGGCGCCGTTCACCTGAATGTACGCGAAGCGCCTTTTGCGGTGGAAGCCGTTACTTCAGGCAAAGCGATTTCCCCCGGCACTCCTGTGCGCGTGGTTGGCATCATTGATGAAAGGGTAGTACTGGTAGAGCCGCTTGATGATCAGGATGAAGCTGCTTCTCCTTTAAACTGATTATTGCCTGCTAAATGGGCAAACCCAGTGTCTTTACAGTTCTCAATCCTGCTGCACAGCAAGGAATTCCCGCTTTGAAGCGCGGGTTTTATGTGCATCTGCCAAGGAAGCTTTGGCTACTTTCATGGGTATCCCGACGCATTTTTTCTCCATATACGTCATCATGCGCTCGAGCAATTCTCGGGTAGGCGCATCCAGGACAGCCACTTCTTTTTTAAATACCTCGTTGATCGCTTTGTCTTTCACTGCCCGAACTTCTTCCGGGATGGCGCGCAATGCCAGTTCTACCTGACGTTGGCGCAGGGTCTCCGGGAAATTTTCGATGTATACGGCCAGCAACTTCCGTGCTTTGGAAATTTCCTGTTCCCGATAAGCCAGGTTTTCTTTTGCCAGCAGGCGCAGGTCGTCAATTTCGATGTACTGCATTGGAAACACACGAGTCGTTTCGCGCTGCACATTATTTGGAATGGAAAGATCAATGACTAATTTTTTATCCTTCTCCCCTTGCAGCAGCTGCGCGTACAATTCGGGGCTGATGATGGATTCTGTCGCTCCGGTGCAAACAATCATGCAGTCGAACCCTTCTGCATAGGCGTTGAGCTCGCTTAAGAGGAAGGCCCTGCCTTCGATACTTGCCGCCAGTTGTTCGGCTTTGTCCAGACTGCGATTAAAGACGCATACATGCCGGAAGCCGTATTTTTTCAGGAATTTAGCCACCAAAGCATTGGTTTGGCCGGCGCCGATGAGCAGGATGCGCGCTTCTTTTGAAGGAAGGTTACGCATCATTTTCTGGATGGCCAAAGAAACGATGGAAACCGGCTTTTCACCGATACGGGTTTGAGCATATACTTCTTTGGCAGAAACAACCGCATTCTGAATGGCCAGTCGAATGCCATCGCCGGTAAGGCCCCAGGCCATGCAGCGATCATACGCTTCCCGGATTTGACCCAAAATCTGGCGTTCCCCAACGACCATAGAATCAATGGAGGCACTTACCTCGAACAAATGGGTAATGGCCGCTTCTCCTTCCAGCATCAAAGCAATGTTTTCGATGCGGTCCAGAATGTCGATGGAAAGATCAGGATTGATGTATTGGAAAAAATGCCCGGCAAAAGATGCGTCCAGAGGGCGGGACATGGTGAAAAAGTACATCACCCGGTTGCACGTAGGCAGGTAGAACAGTTCTTCGATACCGAACTGCGCCTTTAGGTGTTCCAGGCGTTTACGCAGGGCAAGTTCGTCCGGGGCTTTCAATACGAAATCCTCGATGGCGCTTAAATTAGTCTGCTTGTGCGTAACGGTTAATACCTTGAAATTTTGGATCATCTCGGGCTTTCTTAAGTCGAGTCACAAAGATAGATTGCCCGTTTGCCCACAATGTCATAAGACTGTAAAGTGTTGGCGATCAGATTATTTGTAAAAAGTCTAAATAAGACTCATTTGTTTCTTGCTTTATATATTTGCCCAACCTGCTAACTTTGCACTTTAAAATGACCAATATGTCCACCAAACCCATCAGCGAGCGTACCCGTGCACAGGAGTCAAGGGCTGCCATCGAACGTCTGTACATTGCCATGCGCCACCTTTTCATTCGCGGCGGCTATAAACCCCTGGGCGTTTCTGGTGAAGCTATGATAGAAGCACTAATGGCACTCCGGCCAGAGATTTACGGTTCCATTACGGATCCTGAGCGTGTGGAACTGGATGGACTGCTCTATGTTTTTCAGCGCCTGCCAAAGGGCATTGAAATGTGCCGCTACATCAAACTCATTACCAAAGAGGGGTTTGAAAATGACTTTACGCCGATTATTCCACCTCGCCGACGCCGCAATTGCTACCACATTGAGCGGGAGGAAATGTACATCGAAATGACGCGTGGGCGCAGCGATATTTATGACATTCTTACCCACCTGACTTTTTTATACATCGAAGCCGATAAAATTCGGGTAAACAGCGAAGACATCAAGCAGCGCAAGCGCCGGGAGTGGCAAATGCTGAAAGTGGTTGCAGAGCAGGAAGCTGCCGGGGAAGATTTTGACCGCGAAGTGGCTTATACTTACCTCAGCACCCTGCTGGGGCGCACCTACGAAGAAACGGTAGCCATCTGCCGTCGCTTTGATGCGGACCCCAACGTCAACAGCCTGTTTCATGTGACTTACTGGCTGGGACAACTTTCGACAGAGGAAGAACTGGAGCAAAAGGACCGGGAAATCAGCTTTTCATGGGCTTTGCGCGAACGCCTCGGCCACCATTACTACGGCGAACAGTGGGCAAACAGCATCAAGCAGTTTTTGTGGGATGAAGGGCTCATGGAACGGCCCCTGCATTTTATCAGCGCCAATTTGCACAGCGTGATGAATTGTTTTTATGCGGCACAGGCTTTTTCGCCGCAAACGCGCAACCGTCCCTTGGAGGAACTGGCCAAAGACCTGAGTCTTGATGAAAACAGCACCTTGCGCGCAAGGGTGAAAAGCTATGCCCTGCAACACGGCATGCATCAATTGGATGACACCAGCGGAACCAATATTTCCGTCCAGATTTTTGATACGTCCCGGATGGATACAGCCATTTTGCCCCCGGGTTTAATCTGGGACGCCGATTATATTACCAGAGAAAAGCCCGTCATTCTGGTCATGGATTACGCTTTTGGCGAACAGGCCTATGAAACGATGGATGAATTGCTGAAGCCTTTTGAACACGACGGGAAAGAGATTCCGCTAAATGTCAAATCCATTTCCATTATGGGAAAAGCGGGTATTCTGGAAGGCGACAAAGGAGACATCATGGTACCAACTGCGCATGTTTTTGAAGGCACCGCAGATAATTATCCGCTGACAAATGAATTTTCGGCGGCTGATTTTGAAGGCTATCAACTGAAAGTTTTTGAAGGAACCATGATTACCGTGCTGGGAACTTCACTCCAGAATAAAGACATCCTGCAATATTTTCTCAGTTCTTCCTGGCAGGCCGTCGGGTTGGAAATGGAAGGCGCGCATTACCAGAAAGCCATCCAGTCGGCGTCCAAAATCCGGAAAAGCATCGGCCCTGATGTGGCTTTGCGCTATGCCTATTATGCCTCTGACAACCCTTTGCTGACGGGGCATACCCTTGCATCGGGCAGTCTGGGCATGGACGGCGTAAAACCGACTTACCTCATTACCCTCAAAATCCTGGAGCGCATTCTGATGCCCTGATGACAAACGGCTTTTAACCCCGGGAGAAGACGTACTGTGATAGACATCAGATTTTAGATCTTAGATTTTAGACGGGGAAATACTGCTCCAATCAGTAGTCTGCCCCCTTTAACCTTTAAAGTGATAGACATCAGATTTTAGACATTAGATGAATTAAATCGAAAACATATCATACATTTGTTTGCAAAAGAGCGAACATGAAAA
>CALEYL010000081.1 GCA_937926205.1 uncultured Saprospiraceae bacterium | reverse complement strand
AAGAATCAAATGTGGTAATAGGATACAATATAAAGATGTGTATAAACCGTAGCTGCCGGTAGGCAGGGATAGCTGCATAAGCTACAATGCCCTTGCTTCCGGCGCGCACCAAAAGCAAGGGCATTGTAGATCTGTTTTTTATTCTGGCCATACCAGGTTCTTTTATATTCGGCAAGTTAAATATTATTTTTTATAACGCAAAATATAGATTCAGAAAAATTTAAATATATCATCTTTGTTAAACTTCAAAACCTTCTATCGAACTTTTGGGTATTTGCCCAATCAGTGTGCATCAAGTGCGTGTAGATTTCGGTTATGCCGTTTTCAAGTTCCCCCCTCACTCAAAATCCCCATACAACAAATACTTCCGCCTTACCGCCTTAAATACCGCCAAATCAGCCTGCCAGCTTTCGCGGATTTCGGCTTCGCTTTTGCCCGCGATGATTTGATGTCGCAATTGATCGGAACCGGCCAGCTTGTCGAAATACAGGGTTTTCAGGAAAAAATTGGCCGTGTCCGGAAAATTCCGGTAATAATCGAGCAGGTAAGACAAATCAATGCGGCCTACTGCCCGGAGGCTGTCGGGGGGAATGGCGCTTAGGTCGTAGCCGTGGCACAACTGGCCCTGGAGCGGCGGGTTGACGGACCCGGGCATGGGTACCGGCGTAAATTCAAAATCACCTTTCGGAAATCCCGGGCTGCCCAGTACCTGAAACTGCTTGTTGGTGCCGCGGCCGATGCTCACATTCGTGCCTTCAAAATAGCAGATGGAAGGGTAGAGGTAGATGGCTGTCATATTGGGCAGGTTGGGCGAAGGTTTGATGGGCAGGCTGTATGGGGTGTTATGGTCGTAGTTTTTGCACAGAATCACCTTCAGGTCGCAATGGAGGCTATCGGGCAGCCAGCCTTCGCCGTTGATCATTTGAGCGTATTCGCCTACCGTCATGCCGTGTACCACGGGGATGGGGTGGAGGCCGACAAAAGATTCGTAGCCTGTTTTCCGGACGGGGCCGTCAACGAAATGCCCATTGGGGTTGGGGCGGTCGAGTACCATGAATTTGACGCCGTAGCGGGCGCAGGCCTCCATCGCATAGTGCATGGTGGAAATGTAGGTGTAGAAACGCGTGCCGACATCCTGGACATCAAAAATCAGATAATCAATGCCCTCAAGATCCTCCTTCGAAGGGGCCCTTTTTTTGCCGTAGAGCGAAATTACGGAAATCCCGGTTTGGGGGTCTTTGCCGTCTGCGATTTTTTCGCCGTCTGCTGCGGTGCCCCGGAAGCCATGTTCGGGCGCAAAAATGGCTTTGATGTTGATGCCCCGCCTTTGCAGGCTGTCGGCCAAGTGCAGGCCGCCGATGGTAGAGGTGTGGTTGACTAAGAGCGCGATGGTTTTTCCTTCCAGCAAAGCCAGGTAGTCATCCACAAGCTCGGCAGCAACCATGGTGCGCTGTGTGGGCTTTTCCTCTTCATCTGGGGGGAGTACTGGTTCTTCGGTCTGCGGGGTTACAGGCGTTTCGGGCTCAGCGACCTGCGGCTGTTCGCCCTTCGAGAGCGGCGCCTGAATTTTCCGGCTGCAACCTGCAAACAAAATGATGCAGCATGCAACAAATATTTTTACTTTTACAGAAAATTGTTCCATTTGTTTGAAATTTAATGTGAATTCGGGCATTGTTTAAGAAACGGATAAGGATAAGCGGGCTAAAGCCCGCGAAACGAAGGACGCCGTGCTTTGTTCCGCGGGCTTTAGTCCGCCTTATTTCCTGCAAAGGTGGATGAACCTTTTTTCAATTCGAAAATTGGATGATGCCGTGCAATTTTCAAATTTTCAAATCATCAAATCATCAAATCATCAAATCAACCCATTGCGTTACGCCATAGTAGATATAGAAACCACCGGTGGCCGGGCCTCCCGCGATAAAATTACAGAAATCGCGGTAGTGGTGTATGAAGATGGCCAAATTGTTGAAACTTTCGAGTCGCTGGTCAACCCGGAATGCTATATCCCTTATGGCATTACCCAGCTGACGGGCATTACGCAGGAGATGGTCAATGACGCACCCAAGTTTTATGAAATCGCGAAACAGGTGGTAGAGGTTACGGCCGGCGCTATTTTTGTGGCCCACAATGTCCGGTTCGACTACAGCTTCATCAAAGAGGAGTTCAGCCGCCTGGGGTATACGTTTTCACGCCGGCAATTGTGTACGGTCAGACTCAGCCGACAGGTTTTTCCCGGCCTGCCTTCTTACAGTCTGGAAAACCTCATCCGGCACTTCAAAATCAAAGTAGCCCACCGCCACCGCGCACTCGCAGACGCCATGGCGACCACCGAACTGTTGCAGCGCATCCTGTCGCAGCAAAGCGGCGTGGAGAACCTCAAAAAAATGGTCAACCTCGGCATCCGGGAATCGCTGCTTCCGCAAAACCTGAATCTGGAGCGCATTCACGACCTGCCGGATGTCTGTGGCGTTTATTATTTTCACGATGTAACGGGGCAGGTGGTTTATGTTGGCAAAAGCATCAACATCCAAAAGCGGGTGGCTGAACATTTTGCCGATAAAACGGATAAAGCAGGCAAATTGCAGCAATTGGTTCACGACATTTCCTATGAGCATACGGGCAGCGAGTTGGTGGCCCTTTTGCTGGAATCGGAAGAAATCAAACGCATCAGCCCTTCCGTCAACAGGGCCCAGAGGCAGCGCAATTTTCCTTACCTCATCCATTGCTACACCAATGAAGGCGGTTATCTCTGTCTGAATGTTGCACAGGTCACCGCCAAAGCGCGCAGACAATTGCAGGTAGTTGCGGAGTTTCCGAAACTAAGTCATGCCAGGGGACGCCTCCAGCATGCGATGAAGGTTTATGAATTGTGCGGGCGTTATTGCAACATTCAGTCGGGCAAAGGCGCCTGTTTTCAGTTCCACCTCAAGCAATGCCGGGGGGGCTGTGTCGGCCAGGAAGCGCCGGAAAGTTACAACGAGCGGGTGACGCAGGCCATGGAAGCCATGACGACTATTTTTGACCGCAATTTTTTCATACTCGACCGGGGCCGCCACAGCGATGAATTCGCGGTGATCCAGGTGGAAGACGGCGGCTATTTTGGTTTTGGCTATGTTGACCGGGATGTGGCCGATGATGTGGAAGCTTTGCGGGAGGTGGTGCGCCCACGCCCGGGGAATCCGGAAACAACGCGCATCATACAGCGGTTTATGGCCGATAATGAAAGCCTGAAGGTTATTTGGGTGTAGGAGGTGATCTGCCTGTATGCATGAATGCCGCGAATCTGCGGCTAAACCTATGATTCCTATGCCAATTTCCTCTGACTTTATAGATAATTGCTTCTGAACTATAGTGGTTATAATACTCAAGAAGAACTTGCTCAATGATAAACATTAATTGTTTGTCACTTTTTTCATTGCCAAAAAAGCCATGCCTGCCGGCAGCTACGGTTTATACACAACTCAAAGAACGTATATTTGGAGCCA
>CALEYL010000080.1 GCA_937926205.1 uncultured Saprospiraceae bacterium | reverse complement strand
CATGATCGTTTCATGGTCGTCATGATCGTTTCATGGTCGTCATGATCGTTTCATGATCGTCATGATCGTTTCATGATCGTTTCATGGTCGTCATGGTCGTCATGGTCGTTTCATGGTCGTAGGGCTTTGCCCTACGGAAATGACGGCGCCCTTACAGGGCTCGGCTGTTCTTACTTTTAGCCCTGAAAGGGCGTTATCCATTGAGCATAGGGCATCGTCCTATGCGATGACGACCATGCCACGACGACCATGCCACGACGAAATGCCACGACGACCATGCCACGACGACCATGAGACACGGCATTCGAAATAACGTGACAAGTTCGGACATCATGTGACAAGTTCGGACATCGTTTAACACCATAGGATATGTTGTACTATTTTTACAAGAAAACAGTCCATCATGCCACAATCCTTAACCAAAGTATTTGTCCATCTCGTATTCAGCACCAAATACCGCCAGCCACTGATAGACGACACCATCAAACCAGAGTTATTTGCTTATTTGGGCGGCGTTTGCGAGGCATTCGAATGCCACCCCGTTCGGGTTGGGGGACACGACGACCACGTACATATTCTATGCATGCTTTCTAAAAAAATCGCCTTGATGAAATTATTGGAAGAAGTTAAGAAGCGTTCCTCCAAATGGGTAAAAACAAAAGGGGAACGCTATCTTAACTTCTACTGGCAAGATGGGTATGGTGCATTTTCTGTTAATCCCAAAGGAGTTAACGTAGTCACCCGGTACATTGACAACCAGGCAATACACCACCGAAAGAAAGACTTCAAAGATGAATTTCGTGCGTACCTAAACAAATATCAGGTGGAATACGACGAACGTTATGTTTGGGATTGACCTTTTACCCTTGTTCAAAGGCCGCTTTCAATACCGCAATATCCAATTTTTTCATTTGCATCATCGCCTGCATGGCTCTTTGGGATTTGGCTGCGTCGGGACTGCCAATCAGCTCCATCAAAACTGGCGGTACAACCTGCCAGGACACACCAAATTTGTCTTTCAACCAGCCGCACCTGCTTTCTTCGCCTCCATCTGCTGTCAGCATGCTCCAGTAATGGTCAATTTTTTCCTGCGTTTCGCAATTGATGACAAAAGAAAAGGCTTCATTGAACTGAAAAGCATGCGCCATCGCGCTGTCCATCGCCATAAATACCTGGCCAGCCAATTTAAACTGTGCGTGTTGGATTGTGCCTTCCGGATCCTGGCCGCCTGCTCCGTAGCGCAAAACGCCAAGAATACCTGAGTTTTTGAAAAGAGAAGCATAGAAATTCATGGCTTCTTCTGCCCGGCCCTGCTGAGCACCGACAAACATCAAAACAGGCGTAAACTTCTGCCCGACATCTGATATTTTGCCGAGAGAAATTTGCCAGGATACCCCATAACGGTCATTCAGCCATCCGTATTTATCACTCCAGGGGTATTTATCCAGCGACATCATCACCTGACCACCAACGGAAAGAGCCTGCCAGGCCAGGTCGACTTCTGCTTCGGTTTCACAAACTACATAAATAGAAATGGAGGGATTCAATTTGAAATGCGGACCGCCATTCATGGCAACAAAAGACTGCCCACCCAGTGAAAAGCCAACCGTTAGCACGGCTTCCCCATTGTGGACAACCTTGCCAACCCCGGAATCGGGAAAAATAGCGGTGTACAAATTAACGGCTTCTTCTGCCTGATGGTCAAACCAAAGAAAAGGGGTAATCATCTGATTTTCTGCAATTTCTCTTACCTTGTCTAGTGCTTTAGGGAATTTTTCCTTAAAGTATTCCTCAAAACTGTTATCTGCGTCCAATTCTACAACTAAGGTGGTAGCGTCTCCTTTTTCCTGAAGGGTGTAGCTCTCCATGGAGCCATGCCAGCCTTCTTTTTTTGCAATTTCAAAATTTTCGACCCCGTTTTTAACCACGGCAAGGTGCTCAAAAGACATCAATGCATTGGGCACGAGGCGGGCAATACGACTGGACATGCCGCTGCCTTTCCCATCATGAAACAAAATTTTACTGCCTTCCTGCCAATCCGATTTGGCACAGGATCCTTCAGCAAAAACGCTGGTCCACGCCGGGTAGGTATCATCGCTCCAGAGGGTCTCCCAGACCTGCTCTTTGGCAGCCTTAATTTGGGTTGAAAATGTTAGTTTTTTCATGTTGAGTGATTTATAAAAAACAATCGGGTGATTTTCGTATTATTTAAATTGTTTGTCGAAATGCAGCAGCCATTGGTTGCCAAACCGGTCAGTCAGATCGCCGAAAAGTGCTCCCCAGAACGTGTTTTCAATCGGGTGGGTTTTCATTCCTCCTTTGGAAAGCTTTTCATACAAACCTCTGATTTCGTCCTCATTGCTACAGTTTAGCATGATGGAGATATTGCTTCCCCGGACAAGTCCCTGTTCCCCTACCATATCAGAACCCATGATTGACCAAACGCCATCTGACAAAACCGCATGCAGGATGATGTCCTGCATTTCCGGTGGCATTTGCCCGGATATTGACGACTCGCCAACGGTTTGAAAGGACAGCTCGCCGCCCAGGCAACTCTGGTAAAAACTCATGGCTTCACGACAGCTTCCATTAAAAGTTAAATATGAAATTATTTGTGTCATAAATTTAACTATTTTAAACAATGCAAAGGTATATTTACTCGATTATTTATTGTGAGTGGCAAAAACGTCAGTTTACAGGGCTGTTTGCGACAAACTTTTTGTTTTATATTTGCAGAATGAAAAAGATTTCCATCCTCGTTCCGGAAACGGCCATTATGGCTGCAGTGACCGACCCGCAGTATATGTTTACAGCGGTCAATCAATTTTTCACGGCTGCCGGCAAACCGCCGCTTTTTGACGTTGAGCTTGTCGGCACTTCCAAATCGGTCCAACTGAACAATGGCTTATTTACGGTTCACATCGATAAGCTGCTGGAAGAGGTAGAACAAACCGACCTCATTTTTATCCCCGCATTAAGTGGTGACCTGAAAATTGCCGTAGAACGCAACAAGGACTGCATCCCCTGGATAATCCGGCAGCATCAACGAGGCGCAGAAGTTGCTTCCCTGTGCGTCGGCGCTTTTTTGCGCGCTTCAACCGGCCTGCTGAAAGGCAAATCGTGCTCAACACACTGGCTCTTTGCCAATGAATTCCGGCAAATGTTCCCGGAAGTGACCTTGATGGACGGAAACATCATTGTCGAAGAAGATAGAATTTATTCGAGCGGCGGGGCCAGTTCGTACTGGAATCTGCTCTTGTACCTGGTTGAAAAATACACCGACCGCGAGACGGCCATTCTGGCTTCCAAGTTTTTTGCGATTGACATAGATCGAAACAGCCAGGCCGCATTTACCATCTTTCAAGGGCAAAAAAGTCATAATGACGAAGAAATCAGACAGGCTCAGGCATTTATTGAACAGCATTTTTCTGAAAAGATCACCGTGGAGGAAATTGCTGATAATGTGGCAGTCGGAAGACGGAGTTTTGAACGGCGATTTAAACGAGCAACCAACAACACCGTAGTTGAATACGTTCAACGGGTGAAAGTGGAAGCAGCAAAACGCAAACTGGAAAGCAGCCGCCTGAATATCAACGAAGTAATGATGGAGGTAGGCTACACTGACACCAAGGCATTTCGGGATGTTTTTAAAAAAATAACCGGCCTCACCCCTATTGAATACCGCAATAAGTTCAACAAGCAACCAGTCTCTATTCCGGGTTAAGATTTTATCGTAAACCATAATAACTTTTGGTCATTACAAGCGCTATCGTCTATTCCATGACCATTTGCGCAGTTGATGCTTCATGGCTGATGCATTTTTCCTTATCATTGCCCCATCATTTCAAACACCCTTTGTCCATGAGATACCTGTTTTTTGCCTGCGCCTTGTTGTTCGCTTCCCAGCTTCATGCCCAAAAATTAATAAAACCTGCGCCTGCTGCAGGGGAAATATTGCCGGAATGGGCAGTGGAGATGTATGCAGAAAATCCCAATGTCTGGAGCGTTGAATCAGGCTACCGGACCTGGCGCGAAAGCCACCCCGATGACAAAACGACGTTTACCCAATACTATAAAAAATGGCGCCGCGCAGTACAACCTTATGTCAATTCAGAAGGTTGGGTGGTGAAACCGGAGGCCGCTGAAGTAGCAGAATTTCAAAATCGGATCGAACGCCTGAGAAGGGAAGCTGCAAACACGGGCAGGTCGCCTGCAAACTGGACCAATATAGGGCCATTTGAAACCTTTAATGCCAATACCGGCCCGAACCCTTTGGGCAAATCTTCACAGGCCAACATTTATTGCATCGATCAGTCGCTTTCAAATCCGGATGTGGTGTATTGCGGTACAGAAGGAGCAGAAGTCTTCAAAAGTACCAACCGCGGTCTGAACTGGGTTTGCGTTTCCAAAAATGTAAGCATGTCGGCTCCAACAGCCCTCGAGGTAGATCCAGGCAACCCCGACATCGTATTCGTCGGCGACGGCTCTAATATCCGCAGGACTACAGACGGCGGTCAAAACTGGGAAATTGTACTAACCGTTAACGACCTGTCGGCCAACGAAATACTGGTCAATCCGGCCAATAATCAAATCGTGATGGCAGCCAGCTGGAAAGGGCTCTACCGCAGCGTGAATGGCGGCATAAACTGGACTCAGATTTTTCCGGAAAGATGCTACGACATCGAATGGAAAACAGACGACCCCACAACCGCGTTTCTCGTCCGCAATGATCCGGTCGCTAACATCTGCCGCTTTTATAAGTCTACAGACAGTGGGATAAGCTGGGAACTAAAAGACAATGGCTGGTTTTTTTCTGACTCGACGGGAGTTAACGACGGTGGCGCGCGACTTGCTGTAACCAAGGCAGATCCCAACCGGGTCTATGCCGTTTTGATCGGCGAAGCGAAATTGGGCGATTCAGGGTTTATCGGCATCTATCGCTCTGACGACGGCGGCGAAAGCTGGGTTCTCCCAAATGGCCCTCCCGGTGGCCCATATGTCGTGGATGTGCACCCAAACATGGCAACCATCAACCAAACCGGCGGCTACCATCAGGGCTTTTACAACCTCGGCTTTGATGCGTCCGATACCAATCCCGATCAGTTATTGGCAGGTTTTCTCAATCTCTGGACTTCTTCCGATGGCGCAGCAAGTTTTACTTGTATAGGCGGTTATTGCGGCAACAGTTTCAACTATGTTCACCCCGATTGCCAGGAGATCGAAATCAATGATGGCGATGTTTGGATGACCAGTGATGGCGGCATTGAATATTCTGAAGATTTTTTCGAGACCCATTACGCCCGCAACAGGGGCATTACCAGTTCCGATTTCTGGGGTTTTGGGACCGGTTGGAACGAAGACCTCTTTGTAGGGGGGCGATATCACAACGGCAATACAGGTTGGTACGAAGACTGGATGCCCGGTGAATGCCTTTCAATCGGTGGTGGCGAAGCAGCTACCGGATATGTTAACCCGGGAGCAGGGCGCCGGGCCTATTTCTCTGATACCGGCGGCGCGATTCTCCCAGAAATTCAAAATGGTTATCTTCAGCAAATCTCCATTGGCAAATACCCCAACGAAAGCTATTACGATGCCGAGAGTGGCGAAATGGAATGGGATCCAAGATCCTGGAATACATTTTATGTCACCAATAAAAACAAACTCTGGAAAACAGAAGATGGCGGATCTGAATGGACCATAATCCACGAATTCGGCGACGATGAAAGTGCCAAAACCATGGGATTTGAAATCAGCCGCAGCAATCCGGATGTCATATTTTTATTTCAACGGGCTTCCTATACCTGGGATCCTGGCCTGCTCTGGAAAACGGTTGATGGCGGTCAGAACTGGGAGCAACTGCCTCTGCCTCCGGGATTTGCCCGCAGGATGTTGCTGACCCTCAGTCCGGAAGACAAAGACCTGCTTTGGGTAGCTTATCCTGACGGCGCCAACGGGCAAAAAGTGTACCGCAGCACAAACGGCGGCCAGCAATGGCAAAACATTACGACAGCTTCCCTAAACGGAGAACACATTACATACATCCTGCACCAGGGCGGAACCGACGGCGGGGTTTATCTCGGAACACAACGAATGGTTTGGTACCGCGACAATGCTATGAGCGACTGGACGCCTTTCCGAGAGGGTTTGCCGGAGCGCATTTCCACCTGCATCCTGAGGCCATTTTACCGCGACAGCAAACTGCGCATGGGCTCTTATGGAAAAGGGGTGTGGGAAACGCCATTTTTTGCCCCTTCACGCCCCATAGCACAACCAATGGTGAACTGGCGGGAAACAGATTGCCCCGGCGCCATTTTTCAGTTTGACGATTTTTCCATGCTGGAACATGCGGGTGCAAGCTGGAGTTGGGAATTCCCGGGCGGAACGCCATCTGCTTCCACCCTGCGCAACCCACAGGTTGTCTACAACACCCCCGGAGCGTTCGATGTGACCCTGACGGTCACCAACCCCGAAGGAACTTCCACAAAAACGATTCAGAATATGGTTCGGGTACTCGATCCCATCATCAATTACCTGCCGGTTGTGAATGATTTTTCGGGCGGCCTCGATAATATCACCATCATAAACCCGGATGGCGGCATTACCTGGGAACCGGTTAACATCACCACTTGCGATGCGGAAGGTGATACAGCGTATTTCGTAAACAATTACATCTACAGCAGCTATGGCCGGGATGAACTGCTCCTGCCCGTCAACCTTGACCTGACGCAAATCACAAACCCGGTTCTCAATTTCCGGGTGGCTTATGCGCCGTACTACGACGGCGGCTTTTTTATTGACTCACTTAAAGTACTGGTTTCAGACGATTGTGGTGGTGCTTTTCAAACCATTTTCAACAGTGGCGGTGAAGCGCTGAGTACCACCACCAGCGGCCTCGGCCCGAACAACCTGTACGAATACCAACCTTTTTCACCGCAAAACTGTGATGAATGGCGTGACGTTAGCCTTGACCTGAGCGCCTTTTCCGGAAAATACATTACTGTTAAATTCCTGAACAGGTCGGGCTACGGAAACAACATGTACCTCGATGACATTGCATTGACCGGAGATCCTTTGGTTGGTACAATGGAACCGGTCACGAACCGACAGTTTCGGGTGCAACCCAATCCGGCTACCAATGCCACCATGGTGCGGGGAAATTCAAGGCACGACGAACAGTTGGCGCTGTCCTTGTACAATGCAACCAGCCAGCAGGTCTGGGGCCTTACAGTACGGGTAAGCGAAGGTTCCTGGGAAGTGCCGGTTCAGATGAGCACGTTGCCAGCCGGGGTTTACTGGTTGGAAATCAGAGACAGCAACGGGCAAAAGTGGGCAAAAAAAGTGGTGAAGGCGCCGAATTAATCAGTAGCCGCTGTCCTTCACCCAATCAATCAGGCGTTTAGACCAGGTTTTGATGGAAACCAGCGTGGTTCGGTTGCCCATGTTAAACGCGTGGTTGCCCTGCGCGTAGAGGTGCATTTCTAAAGGGATTGTCTTAATTTGCAAAAATCATACGCCTGGTCTCCACCAATTTACCGTCAATCACCAGACTGTATGCATAAACGCCGGTCATGTTGTAACCATGCTCGTACAGCACCTCGTTCATGCCTGGTTTAAAGGACAGTTTTTTTGTCCACAAAACCTTCCCGCTTAAATCCGAAACCGTTAACACAGCTTCCTGATAAGTTATTCCGTCATTGACCAGGAAGGAGAGGATCGTCGCCTCATCAAATGGATTGGGGCGGTTTTGAAGCAAAGCAACAGCCGGTAAATCCTCTTGTTGGGGTTCGCCGTTCACCGAAACCAGACTTGGGAAGATTTCCCTTGAGAAGAGGCTTTCAATGCCATTTTCATCTACTGATGCCACGCTGACATAAAAGATCCCACTGGGTTTGGGAAATTCATAATGGGTGTCCAAAGTCGTGAAAATGGTGTCAAATTCATGGCCAAAAGTGCGCAAAAACACCCGGTAATGTCCGTAATTGAGTGGGTCATCAATGTCCACAATGACAGATTCACTGGTTCGGACCACCTGCAATTCAGGCGTCACCGGCCCGATGGCTGCCATAGAAGCCGCCACGCCATTGATGACTGCATTTCTCGACAAATAGTTGAAATCGACAAAAAAGGAATCTAAAACCGCATCGCCATCAGTATCCACACCAAGCACATCCTCGGAAGTATGCTGGCGGTCGTGGTAATTCACATCACTCACATCCGCATTGCCATGTTCATTGGCAGAAGTGAATCGCATGGCCGCAAAACCCTGTTCCCGAAAGGGGATGTGGTCGCCGCCCCGTCCTGTGCGGTCTTCTGCCGACATGATGGTGATCAGCATGGGCACGGAAACCAGATCCAGCACTTCTTCGATGTATTCCAGTTTTATGAACCGGCACAATTGCTTGTGTTTCGAGTTGTTGCCCCCATTGGAAAACAGCCGCACCTGGGTACTGTCAATGTGGTTGAAACCAGGGCAGGATGGCGGAGAAGAAGTCTGCCCGCAAATAATGCCGCCAATGACGTCGTTGTTGAGCACAGCCCGTATTGGAATGCCTTTTGTAGTGGAATAGGTCGCAAAAGCCTCCGCGCCCAGAAGCCCCTGTTCTTCAGCGGTAGTGGCCATGAAAACGATGGTACGGTCAAACGCCAGTTGGCTCATTACCCGGGCAAGTTCAATAACGAGAGCCACCCCGCTGCCATTGTCTTCCATGCCATGCGCAGGACAATCGATGTCGCAAAGACCGGCGCAACGGCTGTCCAGATGGGCTTCTATGAGCACCACACCTTTTGCTGAAGTATCGATACCCGGTAAAACAGCAAAAACATTCCGGTGCCGCAAGGCATTGCAGATATTGAGGTCAAACTGAAGATAGGAAGGCAGCAAACGCCCATCGTTCTGAGCGCTGATTTCCATAAATTTCTGATACACCCAACGTCTCGCAGCGCCGATTCCGGTTACATCCGAAAGGGTATCCGAACCGGAATTCCGATTCTCAAAGGTGCTCAATTTCAATAAATAAGACTTTAAAGAATCTGCAGAAACACCAGCAAGAATGGCAGCATTAATGTCGTCCGGGTGGTTCACAACAACCGAAGGCATGTAGGTAGCAGGAGCATAATTTCCAAGCATCACCTGTTCTGCAACCGGGTTGATGGAAATGATGTTGGTCTGGGCTTGAAGCCCCAAAAAAGCAATGACAAAACAGAGGCAGGTAGACATTCTTTTCATGAAAAGGCGATTTTGGAAAGAACAAACTTAGTGTTTTATGACGCAATTACATAAAGCTTGCTCTTTGCTGAAGGTGTTTTTTCCGTATTCCCGGGGTGGTTTCAGGAACACACAGTTAAATCATTTTGAAAACAGCATTCTGTTCCCATTTGAAAAAACGGGAATCATACCATTTTTTCCAGCGTATTGAGATTTCGCACTGTCAGGCTGCTTTTATACTTTGCCTTAGCCATGGTTTTTGAAAAAGGAGCATCTGTGCTTTGGCTAACAACGACTTTCCAATAAATCACTTTCTCGCCAAATACCAGGTTTTGCAATTCTTCGCCTAAATTCCGGGAAAGGCCCTGAAGCTCTTCTAAAACAGCCTTTTTATCCACAAAAACGATGTAGGCGTGGTGGTGCTCATCGCGCGGAAAGGGATATCCGGCAATAATGGCTGCCAGTTCGGCATATTCATACAACAACACATAAGCTTTGTAATGAAAGGTTTCCGAGAGCCCTTTTTCCAAAATTGTTTTAATGGATTCGATGGGTTGGTCTGCTACAAAAACAACATTACCCGTTTGCAAATAGGTCTTGACTTCCTGAAAGCCAAATTTTTCAAACGCCGCTTTCAGGTCGGGCATTTTGATGCGGATGTTTCCGACGTTGATGCCCCTCAGGAAGGCGATGTATTTGTGCATGTTTACTTACGGGTGGTTGCCGGAATGGCCGTTAATAGAAGATGGTAAATCTAGTAAATTGCTTTCAAAAACCCATCAAAAATCGCGTCCCCTTTCCGGCCTCGCTTGCTGCCTCCAAACGAATACCTTGTAAATCTGCCAGTTTTTTCGCAATGGACAACCCCAGGCCTGTTCCCGGAATTTTGGTGTTGCGGGAATCATCGGTTCGGTAAAAGCGGTCAAAAATATGGGGCAGGTGCTCGGCGGCAATGCCCGGACCGTCGTCTTCAAAGACAAGCGTTCTAGCAGAGGCATCCCAATTCAGCACGATCCGGCCATTGTTTGAGCCGTATTTCAGGGCGTTGCTGAGCAGATTTCCGGCGATGAGTTCCAGTAACCCGGAATCTGCCGTGACAATGGTATTTGAAGGGATATTCAGATCAACTGTCGTTTGTTTTTCAGCCAGCAACGGCTGCCATTTTTCCAAAAAAGCAAAGAAAAACCGGTGCAAATCTACCGGCTCTTTATTGGGGAGTACGTTGCCCGATTCCAGGCGCGACAATTGCAAAAGCTGCTCCAGCATGCGGTTCATGCGGTCGGTTTCGAGCAGCACCTGCTCTACCTTTGCTTCATATTGCTGCGGTTCGCGTTGCTTCCGGATCAACACCTCAAGTGTGCCGCGTATGCCGGCGAGCGGGGTCCGCAATTCGTGGGAAATATTGGCCGTAATTTGTTTTTCACGTTTCAGGCTGCTTTCAACCCGGTCCAGCAGTTCATTGATGGTTGTAGCTAATTTATAAATTTCGTCGCGGTGTGGCGGCAAGGGTAAACGGGTACCGATGTTTTGATGGTCGATCTGATCAGCTGTTTCAATCAACTTGTGAATGGGCGCGATGGCCCGCGAAGCGGCAATGGACGAAGCCTCGTAAAAAATCAGCACCAGCAAAGGAAAGGCAATCATCAAAGTCAGCAGCAGGTTTCTCAACACAAGTGCCGATTCCACTTGCGAAACGCCGATGCTGAGGTGACCGATGACCGATCCTGCCTTGTTTAAGATCGGAAACTGCCCCTGCCGGATGCGCTCGTTGTTGAACTTATTGTCGAAAAAAGCCGCGTCTTTCAGTGATTTGTTGAATTTCAAATGCGCGTCTTTCATATTGGCCGACTGAAAGACCAGCACGCCATTTTTATCGGTTATTTGTAAAAAAGTAGGGTTTACTTCAATCTGCTTGTGCTCTTTTTCATCCAATTCGGGGCTATGGCGCATCGAAATCAAATCGCCATCTACCTCAATGTTTTTGAAAACATCGGTTTTTTCTTTCCGGATATCGTCATCGAGGTGTTGGTAGGCCGTCAGATAGACCACCGCATAAAGTGCAACAAAAACCAGCAGGGTGCTGAAAGCTGCAGCCAACGTATTGAAAAAAGCAATCCGGTTTTTGAATTTCAGTCTCATGCGTCGTCGTTGATGCGGTAGCCAACGCCCCGGATGGTGGTGATGAAAGAGGTCGTAGCGTCGGGGTCTTCCAGTTTTTTCCGCAGAAAATTGATGTACACATCAATCACTGCTGTGCTGTGGTCAAAATTGATGTCCCATACTTTTTCGATGATGCGGGTACGCCGGCAAACCCGCCCTTTGTTGCGCAGCAGGTATTCCAGTAAGGCAAACTCTTTTTGAGTAAGCTCCACCGTTTCGCCGTTTTTGGTCACACGATGGGTATCGAGGTTCATCTCGATGGTTTTATGGCGAAAAATGGTTTGTTCTCCGCTTTTGCTGCGCAGCAATACCCGGATGCGCGCCAGCATTTCTTCAAAGGAGAAAGGTTTGCGGATGAAGTCGTTCGCGCCGCTCTCCAGGGCAAAAACCGCGTCGTCCACAGTGTCTTTTGCCGTCAAAAAAATGATGGGTAGCGTTTGACTTTCTTTGCGAATGTTTCGGCAGATTTCAATACCGTTCAGGCCCGGCAGCATCCAGTCGAGCAACAGCAGGTCGTATTCCTCCAGATTGCCAAGCGCCATTTCCAGGCCTTTTTTGCCATTATCGGCAACATCCACCGCAAAACCTTCCTCTTCGAGCCCCTCTTTGATGAAGTTCGCGATGGATGTTTCGTCTTCAATCAATAAAATTCTCATAATCTAATCGTCGTCGTCATCATCGGCTTCTCCCCCGCTATTTTCCAAAGTAGCTTGTGCGGTGGCGTCGCTGCGAATTTCTGTATGCCGGATTTGGCCGCCCAGATAGCCGGTGCGCGCCATGAGACCGAAAGTAACCAAACTTAAAGCAAAGGCAGAACCTACGAGCATTTTTTTAATGCTTTCGTTCTTAGATCCGGCAAAAAGGGCAATCAGTGACAAAAGGCCTAAGCCCTCCATGAACCAAAGTGCCAGTTCGGCCGCTTCTTCGTGCGCTTCAATCAGTACTTCAGAAACGCCGGCAATGCCTTCAATTCGCTCTTCTGCCGGCTCGCCCGTCAGGAAAAGAGGAATGGTCAGCAAAGCCATGACGAACCAATTCCACAAAGCGGCTTTTTTGGTAGCCTCGGATTTTGTGAGGTATCCGAAAGCCATTACGCCCGCCCCGAGAAGCGTTCCGATAATGGGGAAGTGATTGAGGATTAAATGCAGGTGCGTACTGTCCATTTTATTTGCGTTTATTGGTAAATAAGTGCTGCAAAGTTGGCAGCCCTTCCATTAGAGCAATCTTTGCCTTTTCTTAAAATTGGCTAAAAAAAGAATAGGGGTACGGTACAACGTTTTGCATCATCACCAGTGTCTATCCGAATAATCATCTGACAAAAACACCTGCCTGCATGCAAACCCATCCCCTCCCCGAAACCAATAACCGTTTACAACTTGTTGACGCACTGCGTGGCTTTTCTCTGGCCGGAATCGCCATCGTGCATTTTATGGAGCAATATTTGGCCGGGCCGGCGCCGGAAAGTATTGGCAACTACACCCTGCACAACCCTGTGGATGGTGTCCTCGAAGTCCTTTCCGTTATCTTGATCCGCGGTAAGTTTTTTGCGCTCTTTTCTTTTTTGTTCGGACTCAGCTTTTCCCTCCAAATGGAGCGCACGCAGGCCCGAACAGGCAAAGATTTCAGCTTCCGGTTCGCCTGGAGACTGGCGGTTTTGTTCGCGATCGGCCTCTTTCATCAGTGTTTTTACCGGGGCGACATCCTCACCGTTTTTGCCTTACTGGGTTTTCCATTGTTGCTGTTTTACCGGGTTTCAGACCGATGGGTTGTTGCTTTAGCCACCACCATGCTGCTGGGTATTCCCCGCATCATCCTCCAGTTTACAGGGCTGACTGATATGAACATCGAACCCGACAGCATCCTGTACTACTGGAACACGGTAAAATCGGGCGCCTTTTCGGAAATTGCCTGGTTGAATACCTGGGAGGGGTTCTGGCAAAAAATGGAGTTCCAGTTTGGTTTCTATTCACGCGGCTACCAGAGTTTCGGATGGTTTTTACTGGGCTTGCTCTGCGGGCGCTGGCGTTTGTTCGAACTGGCGGAAGCTTACCGGGCGCTGTGGCGAAAATTGCTGCGCTACGGGCTTTTTTCTTTTTTGGGCCTGGTGGCCGTCTCCGCGCTTACTTTTGGCGTTTTCGGGAAGCAAATTCCTGAAAATTGGACCAATTTCCTCGGCGCCAGCTTTTTTGACTGGGCCAACATCGCTCTTACCTTTGTTTATATTGGCGCGTTTGCCCTGTTGTTTTTAAAACCCCGATGGCAACGCCGCTTGCTGACTTTTGCCCCTTATGGCCGCATGGCCCTGAGCAATTATGTGTTGCAAACCCTCATCGGCACAACGATCTTTTTCAGCTTTGGCTTCGGATTAATCGGCGATATTGGCAACAGCCTCACTTTACCGATGGGCCTGGGGCTTTGCATCCTCCAGATCTGGTGGAGCACCCGCTGGTTGCAGCATTTCCAATATGGTCCGCTGGAATGGCTGTGGCGTTCACTGACCTGGTTTAAGATGCAGCCTTTCCGGCGGAAATGAGTTTCTTTTGTTTATATGCATCAAACATCTACTTTTGCGCATCTAAACAAAAGTTGCCATGAAATACCTGATTTTTCTTGTGATGCCTTTCCTTGTCCTCGCCTGTGGAGAATCCAACAAACCGAAACCGGCCGCTACCACAGCCGAAGGCGATATCGACCCATTTGACCCTGCAAACTACACCCTGGAACCCGTTCCGGGAAGCGACATTCAATTGGCCATCAAAAGAAGTGAAGAAGGCGAACTCCGCGAAATGGGACACACCATCAACGGAAAACGCACGGGAACCTGGACGCTATATGCCAACGATACCATCCGCCCGCGGAAAATCGTGAATTACATAGACGGCAAGAAGAATGGCCTCTACACGGAGATGAGCGAGGCGGGCTACATCGACATCATCACGTATTTCAAAGACAACAAACTCGACGGCAGTTGGGCTAAATACCGCTTTGGCCGCCCGGTTCAAACCGCCGAATATAAAAATGGCGAACTCCACGGCGCACAACGCGAATTCCGCCTCAACGATGGTAAAATCACCAAAGAAGCCCATTTTAAAAACGGTAAATTAGACGGCCCTTTCCGGCATTTTAACGAAAAAGGCGAAGTCACTTTGCAATACGAGTATAAAGATGGCGTAAAAGTTGGCGAGGGCGTGGTGCATCCGGAGGAGTGATGCTGATTTGAAAATTTGAGTATTTGAAGATTTGATGATGCCGGGACGCCGGGCAGCTGATAAATGAAAAGCAATCTGCCATTTGCGAAAACTTCAAGGTTTTCGTAAATGTGAAAGAGCATTATTTTGAGGATGCGAGGATTTGGTGACTTGAAAACCCCGCTCAGACGGGACAAGTTTTGAAGATTTGAAACTGCCATTGTTTCGCGGGCTTTAGCCCGTTTTTAACGTCATTTTTTATTTCAACCAATTGATTTTTAGATAATAACCCCTTGAAATAAAACAGCGGACTAAAGCCCGCGAAACAAGACATAATGCTTATATCAACCCCAACGCTTCTGAAATCGGCAAGATTTTAAAAACGATCCCCTACAAATTATCGGCCACAAAATCCCGGCAATACGCTTTAATCATTTCCCGCACCACCCGAAATCCTTCTTCAATTTCAGCCTCTGAGCCAGTAATCTTAGCCGGATCGGGAAAATTATGGTGAAATTTCACCGCTTTTGTCGGAAAATACGGGCAGCGCTCTCTCGCATTGTCGCAAACCGTAATGACAAAATCAAAATCTACATCCAGGTATTCGTCAATGTGGTTGGAGGTATGATGCGAAATGTCAATGCCGTCGGCTTGCATGGTCGCTATGGCCCGCGGATTAACGCCATGGGTCTCCACTCCGGCGCTGTAGATAGCCGCTTTATCGCCTGCAAAATGCCGTAGATAACCTTCTGCGATCTGGCTGCGGCAGCTGTTTCCGGTGCAGAGGACGAGGATATTTTTCATACGGAGTCTTTGTTTAATTTAAACGCTTGCCGTTGTTTGGGTTGGATAGTATTTTTTCCTCAGCCAAAAGGCGACATTCACCAGAGCAATCAGCGCTGGTACTTCCACCAATGGACCGACAACACCTGCAAAGGCCTGCCCGGAATTGATGCCAAAGACGCCGATGGCGACCGCGATGGCCAGTTCAAAATTATTGCCTGCTGCGGTAAAAGCAATCGAGGCATTTTTGGAATAGTCGGCGCCTAAGGCTTTTCCAAAAAAGAAACTCACCAGAAACATGATGACAAAATAGATGACTAAGGGCAGGGCAATGCGCAACACATCAAATGGAATTTGTACGATGAGTTCCCCCTTCAGGCTAAACATGACCAGAATGGTGAACAGCAGTGCAATCAACGTGATGGGCGATATGAACGGCACAAATTTTTGCTGAAACCAGTCTGCCCCTTTCCAGCGAATCAGCGCATAGCGACTGATGATACCCGCTGCAAAAGGAATTCCAAGGTAGATGGCGACACTTTTCGCAATCTGCCCGATGGTAATGCTTACGACCAGCCCATCCATGCCAAACAACGGCGGCAAGACGGTGATGAAAACGTAAGCATACACACTGTAAAGCAAGACCTGAAACACACTGTTCAGCGCCACCAATCCTGCGGCGTATTCGCGGTTTCCTTCAGCCAGCTCATTCCATACAATCACCATGGCAATACAGCGTGCCAGTCCGATGAGGATGAGACCGACCATGTATTCCGGGTAAGCACTCAAAAAAGTAATGGCCAACAAAAACATGAGGATGGGGCCAAGCACCCAGTTGAGCAGTAACGAACCCCCCAATATTTTCGTATTTCGGAATACCTCTCCCATGTTTTCATAGCGTACTTTAGCCAGGGGCGGATACATCATCAGGATCAACCCAATGGCTAAGGGCAAATTGGTGGAGCCACTCGAAAAAGAATTGATGAAATCAGGCGCAGAGGGCACAAAATAGCCCAAACTCACACCAATTGCCATCGCCAGAAATATCCACAACGTAAGGTATCGGTCAAGGAAGCTGAGCCTTTTTCGTTCAGCTCCCGGTGCGCAGTTGTTTACAGACATGGTGTACTTTTATCGGATGAGTGATGTTTTTTACATAAAAAATCCCTCTAGCAGCACCCACTCCCCGGCGCGCAGCAGGCCTCCGGCTTTTTCGCAAAAACCGTGATGCTGAAAATACCGGTTTGACCGGATTTGAACTGCGCCAGCTCCGCTTCGTTCAGGTAGTTTTTCAAAATGTCATCCGGAATCGCGATGGCTTTTTCTTTTTGGATGGTCACCCAGTTGAAGCCATTTTGGTGAATGAGATTCAGATAATCGCTCTTTTGAATGGCGCCGGCCACGCAACCCGCATACATTTCAGCGTCTCTTTGCAGCGCTTCCGGCAAATCGCCAATCAACACAATGTCAGAAATGCTGAAATGCCCGCCCGGCTTGAGGGTACGGAAGATTTCTTTAAAAACGCCATCTTTGTTGGGCACGAGATTCAGCACGCAATTGCTGACGATCACATCGGCCACGTTGTCGGCCAAAGGCATGTTTTCGATGTCGCCCTGCAGAAATTCTACATTGGAGAAGCCCAGTTTTGACGCATTGGCACGGGCTTTTTCGACCATAGCCGGCGTGAAATCAATGCCGATTACATGCCCGGTTTCGCCGGTTTCTGCGCGGGCAATGAAGCAGTCGTTGCCAGCTCCGGAACCTAAATCCACCACGGTATCCCCCGCTTTGATTTTTGCAAATTGTGTCGGCAAACCACAGCCCAGGCCTAAGTCTGCATCAGCGTTGTAACCGCCCAGGGTCGTATAATCTTCCGACATGATGTTGTACACTTCTGTTGAGCAGCCGCCGGCGCCACAGCAGGAAGCCTGGTTCACTTCCTTTTCCTGTAAAGCGATTTCCGAGTACTTTTCCCGTACCAACGATTTGAGTTGTTCTGATGATTGCATGTTTTTTGTTTGTTTGTATTTGAAAATGAGTTGTTTACATTACCTTATGCAAATTGACCTTGCCCTCCCACTGAGCGGGACAGGTTTTGCATCTTGCCCCTTGCATCTTGCCAATTTCCCCTTTCCCCTCAGCAACACTTCCCCTGCTTCTCCTGATAGCGCCCGAACAATTCATTGAGCACCCCCTGAAAGCGGGTCCAGGTTTCTTCATTGATGCAATAGCAAATAGCCGTACCTTCAATCGATCCTTTGATCAGACCCACGTTTTTCAGTTCTTTCAGGTGCTGAGAAACAGTGGGTTGTGCCAATGGCAGTTCGTTTACAATATCGCCACAGATACACGCATCTACTTTCAGCAGGTATTCGATAATGGCCACCCGCGCCGGATGCCCCAGGGCTTTTGCTAAGGTTGCCAGCTCGTTTTGCTGCTCGGTAAAATGGTCTGTTTTGGTAGCGCCCATGTTTCAATTCATTTATTTATTGCAATATTACGATGAATGTTTAAATCGTGCAAGAAAAAAGAAAAAAATTTTAAAGTGGAATGCTGAATTATGGTCAGGATTATCGCATCTTACCTGCCTTAGAGCTTGTTCGGGAATTCCTTAATTGGCTGTAAGTGGCAAATTTTATTTTATACTTCGTTGAATTTTTTCATCATAGCTGCCGGCTATGCCTGCAAAATTCGCCTTGTCTAAAACAAAATTTCCTCACCCTCACTCAATCAGAAAATCCCGAATAAGCTCTAACTTTTAGAACAACAATCTTTTAGTCAATAACAATTTTTTAGTATGCTCAAGAAAATTTTGCTCGGACTTGCCGCTGTACTGGTGATCATCCAATTTTTCCGCCCGGAAAAAAACGAGTCGAATGACCAGCAATTTCACGTCTCTACAAAGTACGAGGTACCGGATGAGGTGGCTACCATCCTGAAAAATGCGTGCGACAATTGCCACAGCAATAAAACGGAATACCCCTGGTACGCCAATGTACAGCCCGTTGCCTGGTGGCTGGCCAACCATGTCGAAGAAGGCAAGCAGCATTTGAATTTTTCGAACTTCACGTCCAGAAGAATTGCCATTCAAAACCACAAATTCGAAGAAACGATAGAAATGGTGGAAGAAAAAGAGATGCCGCTGCCTTCCTACACCTGGATGGGCCTACACCCTGAGGCAAAACTCACCGACACCCAGCGCGAGACGCTCGTCAATTGGGCAAAAGCGCAAATGGATACGCTGAAGGCTAATTACCCGGCAGACAGCCTGATCTTGAGAAGGCCATCGGGTCCACAGCCGGGGAAATAAAAGGCTTTATTATTCTACGAGTTGGCAGGTTTTGCGCATCCTTCCAGTACCAGATTTCCGAAATCTCAAAGATTTCGGAAATCTCCCTTCCCCAAAACCTGACAACCTGGGGCATAGCTAATTGTGGGAATCAGAGTTCTGAGGATGTCAGCCGACCTGCCTGCCATGGGTAGGCTGGCCGGCCAGGCAGGAATTCTAAGAATCGGGCGCCAGGGGAGCCGAATTCCGGAAATTTTATAATTCTGAGAATTCTGATTCAGACAACAAGCTCCTGAAATATAACCCCCTCCTAGCCCAACATTATCCCATCCACCTATTCAACATCATCTTCAATAAATCGAAAAAAAAGGCCGATATTTGCCGCTCAAAATTCACAGACAATTATGGCCGGCGAAAAAATCATTTTTTCCATGTCGGGGGTTAGCAAAACCTTTCCTCCCAGCAAGCAAGTGCTCAAAAATATATGGCTTTCCTTTTTTTATGGGGCTAAAATTGGCGTATTGGGCCTCAATGGCTCCGGAAAATCCACACTGCTCAAGATCATAGCCGGTTTGGATTCCAACTATGAGGGCAAAATCGAATTCGACGGCACATATAAAATTGGCTACTTAGCCCAGGAGCCGGTGCTGGATGACACGAAAACGGTGCGACAAATTGTGGAAGAGGGCGTTCAGCACATCGTTGACATCCTGCGGGAATACGACGACATCAACCTTAAATTGGCCGAACCAATGGATGATGACGAAATGATGAAAGTCATTGATCGTCAGAGTGAACTCATGGAACAGCTTGACCACCACAACGCCTGGGAACTCGACCACCGCCTCGAAACTGCCATGGACGCCCTGCGATGCCCAGAAGGCGATGTGCCCGTCAAAGTACTGTCGGGTGGCGAACGCCGCCGCGTCGCGCTGTGCCGCCTGCTCCTCAGCAATCCCGACATCCTGCTCCTGGACGAACCGACGAACCATTTGGATGCGGAATCCGTGGACTGGCTGGAACAGTACCTCCAAAGCTTCCCCGGCACCGTCATTGCCGTAACCCACGACCGTTATTTCCTCGATAATGTCGCCGGCTGGATACTCGAACTCGACCGCGGCGAAGGCATTCCCTGGCAAGGCAATTATTCCTCCTGGTTGGAGCAAAAAGCTTTGCGACTGGAACAGGAAGAAAAAACAGAATCGAAACGGCGCAAAACGCTGGAACGCGAACTGGAATGGATACGGATGGCGCCCAAAGCCCGCCAGAGCAAAGGCAAAGCCCGTCTTAATGCTTATGAAAAACTGGCCGACGAAGACAGCAAAGAAAAAGAGGCCCGCCTCGACCTCATCATCCCGCCCGGCCCGCGCCTTGGCGATGTGGTCATCGAAGCGCACAACCTCAGCAAAGGGTTTGGCAACCGCATTTTGTTTGAAAACCTCAGCTTTTCCATCCCGCGCAACGCCGTAGTAGGCATTATCGGCCCCAATGGCGTGGGTAAAAGCACCCTGTTCAAAATCATCATGGGGAAAGAACAACCCGATTCCGGCGAAATCATCATCGGACCTACGGTAAAAGCGGCGTATGTCGACCAAAGCCACGAAGGCCTGCTTCCGGATAAAACCGTGTATGAAATCGTCTCAGAGGGCAATGACCTGATCACAGTAGGCAACACCACCGTCAACGCACGCGCCTACATCAGTAAATTCAACTTCGCCGGAGCCGATCAGCAGAAAAAACTCGGCATCCTGTCCGGCGGTGAGCGCAACCGCATACACCTCGCCATGACCCTGAAGGAAGGCGGCAACGTGCTGCTCCTTGACGAGCCGACCAACGATATTGACCTCAATACACTGCGCACGCTGGAAGACGCACTGGAAAATTTTGCAGGCTGCGTCCTGGTTATCTCTCACGACCGCTGGTTTATTGACCGGCTGGCTACCCACATTCTTTCTTTTGAAGATGAAGCGGAAGTTGTCTTCTTTGAAGGCAATTACACCGATTATGAACGCGCCAAAAAGGAAAGACTTGGCGATGTGAAGCCACACCGTCCGAAATTTAAAAATGTCATTAATACATAAGAATTAGGAATGCTGCTGGCGCGAGGCTCCAACAACTGAGCGGAGTCGAAGTTCCGGCCTCTACTCTGCTACTACAAGGCTCCGGTAACTGAGCGGATTCGAAGTTCCGGCCTTTACTTCTGCTACTACAAGGCTCTGGTAACTGAGCGGAGTCGAAGTTCCGGCCTCTACTCTGCTACTACAAGGCTCCGGTAA
>CALEYL010000079.1 GCA_937926205.1 uncultured Saprospiraceae bacterium | reverse complement strand
CGACCCTCCCGATGCTAATCGGGACAGGTATTCTAACCAACTGAACTACCGAACCAAAACTGCTTCCAGAACCGTTGTTCTTTAAAGCGAGTGCAAAGATATACTTGTGCAGCAGAATAAAGCAAACATTGTGCAGAAAAAGTTTCATTTTTTTTCTCGTCGTCCAATAACTACCACCTTATTGCTAACTTTGCCCTTCGCGTCGGTCGGCGCGGGGAACAAAACTAAAAGCACATGGTCTTTCTGGAATTTGAAAAACCTTTAGAAAAGTTGTACGAACAACTTGAAAAGATCAAGCAAGTCGGCGAAGAAGGTGCAGTGGATGTGACCGAGATGCTCAAAGAACTGGAAAACAAAATAAAAAACACCCGAAAGGAAATCTACGGCAATCTCAGCGGCTGGCAAAGAGTCCAGTTGTCGCGGCATCCGGAGCGGCCCTACACGCTTTACTACATCAGTCAGATGTGTAAGAAGTTTGTGGAGTTGCATGGCGACCGTTGTTTTCAGGACGACAAAGCCATTGTAGGCGGACTTGCCAGTTTAGACGGCCAAACGGTGGTCATTCTGGGACACCAGAAAGGGGTCAACACCAAAATGCGCCAGTATCGAAACTTCGGTATGGCTTATCCCGAAGGTTACCGCAAGGCCCTGCGCCTGATGAAACTGGCCGAGCGTTTCAATTTTCCGGTCATCTGCCTCATCGATACACCGGGGGCTTTTCCGGGTATAGAAGCAGAGGATCGTGGTCAGGCTGAAGCCATCGCGCGCAACCTGTTTGAAATGGCTCAACTTCGGGTGCCAACCATTTGCGTCATCATCGGCGAGGGCGCCTCGGGGGGCGCTATAGGAATCGGGCTGGGTGATCGCGTGTATATGCTTGAAAACACCTGGTACTCTGTCATCTCTCCGGAATCCTGCTCTTCCATTCTGTGGCATAGCTGGGACTACAAAGAAAGAGCGGCCGAGGCGCTGAAACTGACGGCCGATGACATGTTTGAGAACAAACTCATCGACGGGATTATTAAGGAACCAGTAGGCGGCGCTCATTCCAACCGCGAGGAAATGGCAAAACTGCTGAAGAAGCAGTTGAAAAAAGCGCTGGCAGAATTGACGGACATGAACCCGGATGAACGTATCGAGGCCCGGATCAATAAATTTGCCAACATGGGCGTTTATGATGTGGCTTTACCCGAAGACAGCATAGAGGTACCGGAAAAGAAGAAGAAATAGGCCCGCTCACTGCCAGATGTCGTTCTGAAAGCTGCCTGTGTGTGATCAAAGCGCAGGGAAACATAAATTCAATCGCTACAAGCTATGATTCCTCAGCATATTCGTATGGCCGCTCACCGATATTTTCTCGAAAAGCGGCTGCGTGCCAAACCTGCGCCGACGTCTAAAAAACCGGCCAATCTGGATAATTGCAAAAACATAGGGCTGTTATTTGACGCCACAGAACCGGAAACCCGGGAAATCGTGCTGCGTTATGCCCAGAAATTAAAAGACCAGGGCAAAAGGGTACAGATGCTGGGTTTTTATCTGAAAGACCAGCCCGAAGACCTGTCTGGTTTATCTTTCCACGCTTTCGGGCCAAAACAGATCAACTGGGCGCTGTGTCCGAAAAGCCCGGAGGCAGAAGCATTTATCGATCAGAAATTTGACATGCTCATCAACCTTGATATCCGGGCAAAAGTACCGGCCACTTACATCGTTGCACTATCTCAGGCAGGTTTTAAAGTTGGCCCCGAGATGGACAGCGATTGGTATTTTGACCTGATGATTGACGTATCCCGGCGCCCTTCTCTGCCGCATTTCATTGAACAAATGGAATCGGTGCTAAAAAAAACAAACGCAAAGCATGTCCCCATCGAAGTTTAGAGGCACTGGTGTAGCATTAGTTACCCCCTTTCTGGAAGACGGAGCAATCGACTACCCCGGTTTAGAGCGGATCATCAACCACATCATATCCGGAGGCGCCAATTATTTGGTTTGCCTGGGGACGACTGGCGAAGCCATTACCCTGAGTTCCCGGGAGTGCCGGGAAGTGCTGGATTTTACCATAAAAATCACGGCAGAAAGGGTTCCGATTGTAGCTGGTTTTTTTGGCAGTAACCACACGGCAAACCTGGTGAAGGAACTCCGGAATTACGATTTTCAGGGGGTTGCTGCCATCATGTCGAGTAGCCCATCCTATAATAAACCCAACCAGGAGGGCATTTATCGGCATTACATGGCCGTGGCAGAAGCATCTCCGTTACCGTTGATCATATACAATGTACCGGGCAGGACGGCTTCCAATGTCAGCGCCGGCACGCTGCTCCGTTTGGCGAACAGCAGCCCCGTGTTCATGGGCGTAAAAGAAGCGAGTGGCGACCTGGCGCAGGCCATGCAGTTGCTGAAAAACCGACCGGAACATTTTCTGGTTATTTCAGGAGATGACCCACTCACGCTTCCTTTGTTGGGATGTGGCGCAGATGGCGTCATTTCTGTGATCGGCAACGCCTACCCTTCTCAATTTTCGAAAATGGTGCAGGCAGGTTTGGGCGGCGACTTTGAAACTGCCCGGCGCCTGAACGACCTCCTTTTGGATGTTCATCCTCTCTTGTATGAGGAGGGTAATCCCGCCGGGATCAAAGCGGCCCTGGAAATACTGGGCATTTGCGGACGTCAGGTGCGTCTGCCCCTGGTTGCCTTGTCGGACACAACCAAAGCAAAATTACTTGAAGAAATGCGCAAAGTGGCTTTGGCTGCTTAGCACGAATGTCTTTTAGCAATCACTTTTCTCATCTTATAAAACTGCTTTTTATCCGTAATGAATCTTCCCCTGAAATTTGCGCGGCGCTATTTGGTAGCTAAAAGATCCACCAATGCCATCAACATCATTACGGGTATTGCTGTTTTTGGTGTTTCCATCGGTACGGCGGCGCTGGTTTTGGTGCTTTCTGTGTTCAACGGATTTGAAGACCTGATCACGGGCATGTATGGAAACTTTAACCCCGACCTCAAAATCGTGCCGGTTAAAGGCAAAAATTTCCCCGCCGATTCCATTCTGATGCAAAAAATCAGGTCGACAGAAGGCGTTGCTTTTGCCTCCCAAACCGTGGAGGAGGTGGCTTTTTTTGCTTATAAAGACAATCAGGAGGTCGGCATCCTCAAAGGAGTAGACAGCAGCTACAGCAGGGTGGCTAAAATGGACTCTTCGATTTGGAATGGCCGTTTTTTGCTCAAAGACGGCAAAGTCAACATGGCCGTTTTGGGTATCGGCATGCACAACAAACTGGGTATTAACATCAACGACCCGTTTTCACCCATTGCGGTCTATATGCCCAAAAGAAAGGAGGTAGGCCCCTTAGAGAACCAGTTTCGCGAACGCTTTACTTACCCTTCCGGCGCTTTTGTCATACAACAGGATTTTGACAACCAATACATCATTACTTCCATTGAATTTGCGCGCGATTTGCTGGGATACGACGATGAAACCAGTTCTATCGAACTTAAAATAGACCCTGCGGCCAACCCCGGAGCCGTTAAATCAGCGCTGAAATCCCTGATGGGCGCCGATTTTGAGGTAAAAGACCGATACGAACAGGAAGAGGCCTTTTTCCGTTTAATGAAAATGGAGAAATGGCTCAGTTTTGCCATTGTGAGTTTGATGATGCTCATGGTCGCTTTCAATATCGTAGGGGCGCTTTGGATGATTGTGCTTGAAAAACAAAAAGACATCGCGATCCTTAAATCGATGGGCGCCCTTGAAAATACGGTGCGCAACATTTTTCTGGCTGAAGGGCTTTTGTTGTGTGGTCTCGGCGTCGTGCTAGGCTTTGTCATTGCCATTGTCGTAGTTGTCCTCCAGAAAACGATCGGCATCATAACCATTCCGGGCGATTTCATCATAGAAGCATACCCGATCAGCACCCGGGTTTTTGATTTTTTCATTGTAGCGCTGACCGTTATGTTTATCGGCTTACTGGCGTCAATGCCGCCGGCCATTCGGGCAAAAAGAGTTCCTGCGCTGATGCGGGAAGAGTAGTGTTTGAGCTTTCGCTGAAAAGGAAAAACTGCAGGCAGAAACCAGGAAAGAATTATGGAAGATTGGGAAATCGACTTTGAATGGCTGAAAGTGCGACACTATGTGCAGGATTTATTTCAAAAAGAAACCCTGCCTGATCTGAATGCTGTTTTATTTCTGATCGGAATCCAGGAACTGGGACGCTGGCAGGCTACTTTTTCGAAAGAAGAAAAACAGGATTTGATGCACATCGCCGTCTGCAAATTGCTGAGCTACGATGGCTATTATGAATTTGTGGGCCGCGACGCCGACGGTTGGCCGCATTGGAAGATCATGAGGCCCAGCAGCATAAAAGGCGTCGAGGATCAGGAACTTATGCTGAAAAAATACGCCATCCGCTATTTCAAAGAACTGGAGGCAGAAGCCGCTCTGTTAAAAGATCCGGAACAATGATTCGTAAACCAACTCTTCACAAATAAACAGCCATGAATCGATTAACCACTCTACTCCTGTTTGGTCTTTCGGCGCTCCTGCTTGATTCCTGCACAGGTCAGAAAAACACGGAAGCCATTATCGAAACGAGCTTCGGGAACATCACCGTGATGTTGTACAACACAACGCCCAAGCACCGCGATAACTTTATCAAACTTGCCGAAGCGGGTTTTTACGACAGTCTGATGTTCCACCGGGTCATTAATGCTTTCATGATTCAGGGCGGCGACCCTGATTCGCGGAATGCAGGCCCGGATGCCCGATTGGGGATGGGCGGCCCGGGGTATCAGATTGAAGCCGAGATCGGAGCCCCTCACCTGCGCGGCGCTCTGGCAGCAGCCCGCAATCAGAATCCGCAAAAAATGTCATCGGGATCTCAGTTTTACCTCGTTCAGGGTCAGAAGGTTAGTGACGAATACCTCGACGAAATTGAACGTAGTCGCAACATTCGCTACAGCAAAGAACAACGCGAACTGTATAAAGAAATCGGTGGTACGCCTTTCCTCGATAACGACTATACTGTATTTGGGGAAATTGTAGATGGTTTTGATGTTTTGGAAAAGATTGCCTCCGTTCCCACTGGTCCTAATGACCGCCCTAAAGAGGATGTACGCATGAAAGTGCGTATCTTAAAGTAAGATTTCTTTTCTTTGCAAACGTTTATTTCCGGAGTTGTGCCTTGTGTTGATTCTTTTTAATAGAATCCGACAAGGCACAACCCTTAAATGTACATAACATAATCCATAGCAACTTTTTCCATGTTTCAGCGAATTTACCTTTTATTGGCAGGCGCAACATTGCTTTTTTCATGCAACAGACCAATAGCGCGCTTTACGCATTCAGGCATGAATATGGCGCCCGCAGCCATTGAATTTTCCAACCAATCGGAAAAAGCAGAGCGCTACGAATGGCATTTTGGCGACGGCACTATTTCCACAGAAGCAACGCCAACGCACGAATACAAATCTTCCGGCTTTTATACCGTGGAGTTAAAGGCCATTCAGGGCAAGAAGATCAGGAGCTCTAAAATGGAACTGAGCATCAAGCCCCCCAATAAATGTCTGGTCGAGATCGAAACGGATTATGGCACCATGCTGGTCGAGTTGTTTGATTCAACCCCCAAGCATCAGGAGAATTTTGTCAAGCTGGTTGAACAGCATTATTTTGACAGCCTGATGTTCCATCGGGTCATCAACGGCTTTATGATACAGGGGGGCGATCCGGATTCCAGGCGTGCGCGCCCCGGACAAGCATTGGGCTCCGGCGGCCCGAATTATACGGTTCAGGCTGAATTTGCCGATACACTCATCCACCTGAAGGGTATGCTTGCAGCTGCCCGGCAAGGGGATCAGGTCAACCCGCAAAAACGTTCCTCAGGATCTCAATTTTACGTCGTCCATGGCAGACCTGTCAATGACCAGATGCTCGACCAGTTGGAATCTCAAAAAGGTAAGCGATACAGTACCGCACAGCGGCAGGACTATTTGAAATATGGTGGTGCACCATTCCTGGATTGGGAGTACACTGTTTTCGGAAGGGTTATCAAAGGATTAGAAGTCATTGATGAAATAGCAGCAGTACAAACGGACCCCCGGGATCGCCCGACGAAGGACGTACGCATGAAGATTCGGCAGATCAAGTAAAGGCAATCACTAAGGTTATGCAGGAAAACAAAATACTAGGTATTGATGTTGGCGCCTCCGGGATAAAAGGCGCGATAGTAAATCTGAAAACCGGAAAACTGTTGGCGGACCGAAAACGGGTAGAAACGCCGAAACCTGCTACGCCGGAGGCAATGGCGGGCGCCTTTGCAAAACTTGTAGAAATGCATGACTATAAGGGCGTGATTGGTTGTGGGTTCCCGTCGGTGGTGAAAAAAGGGGTTGCACTAACCGCTGCAAATATTGATAAATCCTGGATTGGTGTCAGCATCGAAAAAGTATTTTCAGAGGCGAGCGGTTGCGAGGTTTATGCCACCAACGATGCGGATGCTGCCGGAATGGCAGAGATGACTTACGGCGCAGGAAAAAAACAGAAAGGCACGGTGTTGCTCATCACCCTGGGATCCGGCATCGGAACCGCGCTTTTTCTGGATGGGAAACTGGCGCCCAACACTGAGTTTGGCCACACTTTGCTGCACAATGATATTGCCGAACGCTATGCGGCAAGCTCCGTTAAAGACAAACTGGGTTTATCCTGGGAAGAATGGGGCGGGCGAATCAATGAATACCTCTGCTACATGGAACGGATTCTTTCACCCGATCTCATCATTATAGGCGGAGGCATCAGCCGCGATTTTGAAAATTATCAGTCTTACATTACCACAGAAGCAAGGGTTACGCCTGCCAAGGCGCTCAATGCTGCAGGTACGGTAGGTGCTGCGCTTTATGCGAAACATTGCCTGTCGCTCAAAAAAAAGGGAAAATAAAGGCAAGCCCTTTGTATTAAGGTCGTAAACTCTTTTTGCTCAGGCGGAGGGTTTTCAGAATGTTGTTGCTCTCATCCATTAATCCCACCAGATAAATACCTGAAGGCAGGTCGCTGATGTTGTATCGGCGACTATTTGAGGCATCGTAGGTCCGGATTTTCCGGCCAATCAGGTTGTAGATGACTACTTTGCTCACCAGGTTATTATTCACCAGCTCGAAATAATCAATTGCAGGGTTCGGAAATAGCTTCAGGTCGTTTTTATTACTCACCTGGCTCGTGGCAGCCATACTTTCCACTACGGTAGAAAATGAAATCGTTGACAGGATGGTCTCTGGTTTTCCTGTCTGAGAAATATCGAAGTCGAAGACGCCGGTGCCGGGAACTCTGTTGGGGAAAATATGGAGGATGAGGTCAAAAGATGTTCCGGGCGCTAAATTAACCGGCAGGAGCAGGCCGGCAGCCTTGTCGTAATTGGTGTTGAATGCCGGCAGGTAGCAAGAGTTTTTATCGCATACCTGTGTTTCCCATTCAAAAGGCTGGTTGATCACCATCCGGCTCCATTTAAGGGAGAGGTTCTGATTGCTGATATTCGTTATTTTAGCGCGTAATTCCATAGAAACGGAGCCATCGCGCAAATCCGCGATAAACTTTTTCTCAATGGAAGTCGAGCTAACAGAAATAAGATTTTGAGCAGCCAAAGGCTTTATCAAAACCAGCATGTATAAAGATAGTAGTAGTAATCTCATAATTTTTCGTTTTTACTGGGGGTAAACTCAATTCTCTGCAAAGGTACGGATTTGGTCAGGGTACTGTCAATGCCTTTAAACCTTATTTAACCTTTCGCACTAATGATGCACAGCAAACACCTTGCCAAGATAGCCGTCAGCTGTCGTCAGGCGAAGTTGGTAGGCGCCATCGGTCAGGTTGGCCGTACTGATGTGGATGACACCCTCGCCCGCCGGCAGATCATGAACGGTAGTTTGCCCGGTTTGTCGCCCTGATAAATCATAAACGGCTGCTGCAACCCGCTGTCCTTCCCGCAGTGTTACCTGACAAAACAGGTCAGCACCGGCGCGCACCGGATTGGGGTAAACGAGTGCTTCAAGGTTCGATCCGGTAACTTCTTCTGTTGCCACGAGGTATTCCCGGACCAGTACCGGTTCGCGGTGTTCTACAGTAAAGACCCCGCCAGTCACCAAATGGTTGCCCTGTGCATTTTTGATCCTGTAGTACCCGTTGCCGTAATCGCAGCACATGCCATCGCCATAATCATCCAGCACCCGCAGGTAATAGCAGCCTTCTGCCGGAACCGGAATCAGCTTGGAAATAAACTGATGGTTGCCATAGGCGCCGGGATCGAAAGGCGAAGCGCTCTGGTTGCCGCCTCCGTTGGCGCCAACATTCTGATTTCCGCCGCTGTCGTAAACCACGCCCTGGTCATCTATCAGTTCCCAATAGGTTTCGTAGCCATAAGCATCGGTTTTTAGTTCTACTTTCAATGCCAGCGTATTGCAAACGGGGGCATTGGTGAACGCAACTTCCGTGCTGTCATTGGCAGGCCATTCATCGGTTGCTCCATTCGGATTGGTAAGAAAAATCCTGACCAGGTTTTCATTTTCCGAAGCTTCAAAAGCAGTGGCCGGCAAAGTCAAATCAGCCCATTCATAGGTATGCAAAACGCCATACCAGTTCTGCTGCTGCATCGGGCCATCGTTGACCTGATAGTGAACCTGCAGGTTATAGAGAGGCGAATTGCCCTCGTTTCGGATGCGCAGGGATGGCGTTACTTCACCGGTACAAATCACCGACTCGGTTTTAGCGCTCAGAATGCCGGCATTGACGGCGTGGGGCATGACGTAATTTGGCTTGACGGATATGCCGTTGAGGATTTCCTGATGGCCCTCTGAAATAAAAACAGCCAATTGCAAATTGGCTTTATCCAATGGCACATTGCGGATGCTTTCCGGTAAAAGGTATGTATACTGGCGTCCTTCAAAATAACCCGCCGTAGTCGTCCCGATGGCTTGTCCCCACTGACCCGTGATGAGGTGGCGGAGTATGTGGTTGTGCTGGTAATGATCACCGGCTGCCCCGCCAATCTGAGGACCGTAAATGTTGTTTTGCAACAAAGCAACATGGAGGAAATTGGTTGGGTAGGTGCTGGAACCGGTATAATAAAACTCCACATTTACGGTGAGTAAGCCTGCTGCAACATTAATGGTAGCTGAAGCGGCAAGGTTAACGATTGCAGGCTCGGCAAGGGTCTGACTGACCGCGGTTTGCCAGTTTGTCCGGCTTATTGCCGTATAGGCAGGGGTGTTTTGTCCGAGTTCAGGAAAAACATGGCGATTCACCGTGCCTGCCGGGTACCCTGTAAGTCCGGTTTGACCCGCGAGAGCAGCGCCAAACTCCGTCCTGAAATCGGGCTCTCCCGGCCCAGGAGCCGAATATTGACCGCTATGGATGCTGATGAGTACGACATCGTTTGGAGCGTTGTTAAGAATGTTTTGGGCGATCTGATCTCCCTGAGGACAGTAGGTACAGTAAATGCCGTTGTAGGTTTCCAATACGGCGTTTTTGTTTTGTGGTTGGAGGCTCACGGGCGGCGCCTGAGAAGACAATTGAAAAGACCGGACCAAAGCAATCGATGCAATAGCCAAAACCCGGATGTTTTTTTTCCAATTTGCCGCCACGCGTTATCTGTTTTTAAGGTTCCGGTACAAATGTACAGCCTTCCTGTGGAAAAGCAGACAGCACGGCCCCTGCAAATCTTCTTTAGCAAATTAGAGGACAAAACCTGGGCCCGCTTCGGCGTTCCTTTGGAAAAAATGTGCGTACTTTGCTTTTGCAATATTGCAAGTAGGAATTCCCTCTATGAAGGCCATCATTCCTGTTGCCGGCGCCGGCACACAACTTAGACCCTTAACGTATACGCAACCCAAGCCCCTGATTCCGGTGGCCGGTAAGCCTATTATTTCTTTCATCATAGACCAGTTGGAGGAAGTAGGGATTCGGGATTTTGTTTTCATCATTGGCTACCTGGGAGAAAAAATAAAAGCTTATGTAGAGCAGCAATATCCGCACCTGAATTCAGAATTTGTGGTTCAGGAAGATCGGCTCGGCTCGGCGCATGCCATCTGGACGGCCAAAGACTATTTTAAAGACGCCAAAGAAGTTTTTATCTTTTTTGGAGATACCATTGTGGATGTTGATTTTCATAAAATTGTTGCAAATCCGGCTTCTTGCCTTGGCGTAAAAAAAGTGAGCAATCCGCGCGAATACGGGGTAGCAGAATGCAGCAAAACCGGCATCGTGCGCCGCGTAGTTGAAAAACCGCGCATCCCGAAAACAGATATGGCCCTGGTTGGCTTTTACAAAATCAAAGAAGTTGCCGCTTTGGTGGAAGCGCTGGATTACAACATTAAAAACGACATTCGCACCGATGGCGAGTTTCCGCTAACCGATTCGCTGATGCGCATGATCATGAAGGGCGCAAAACTCCACGCTTTTCCGGTAAACAACTGGTTCAATTGCGGCAAAAAAGAAGTGCTGCTCGAAACCAATGCCACCCTGCTCGACCGCGAGGGCTATGCTTCCGACAACCTGCCGCCTTTCGACAACTCCATCATCATTCACCCGGTCAGCATCGGGGCCAATTGCATCATTGCCGATTCCATTGTCGGGCCTCATGTCACCATAGGCAGCAACACGCGCATCGAAAATGCCATCATTAAGGATTCCATTATCGGCAATTACGCCTCCATTCGGGAAGTCATCCTTCAGCAATCCGTAGTGGGTAACGACACGGCCATTACCGGTCTGCGGCATAGCCTGAATATCGGGGATAATACGGAAATTGATTTCAGCTCGCCTTAGAACAAATACCTACCGCATCACATCCGTATCTACAGGCGTATATCCCAGGTGCCGACTCAGTGAAAGAATCTGTCCTTTGTGATGAAATTCGTGGGTAATGACGTGGGTAAACAACTTGAATGGGCTGGCAGAGAGTTTATCTCCCCGAACATCAAGCTGCAATGCTGAGGTATAGTCTGCCGAAAACGCAGCGATGAAATCGGCAACAATCAAATCGATGTTTTCATAAAGCCGGCGAACTTGTGCCATGTTCCGGATGGAATCGTACCGGATAAATTCCTGTTCCCGGTTCAATGCCCTTATTCCTAACCAGCCAAGGTAGGTATTGGCATTATGCACCAGTAAATTTCGAACACTGCCAGTGCCGAAAGTGGAATTTTCGCTAAGAAAATCTTCCTCACTCATCGTTTCGCAGTAGTCGAGCAAAACGCTTCGGGCGCTTTTGATCAGGTCGTATTGGAATTCGAGCGTTTGTTGCATACGAATGCTATCATTAATTAGGTTTCGCGTCTGATTTGCTGAATTTCTTTCGTAGTGATGACATTTGATAAGCCTTTTTGGGTTAAACCGCTAACCAGTACTTTATCACCTGTCCAAAGTTTCATATCAAGAAATAGACTAAGTGCAACAAATGAAATGTCGTTCAGGTCAATTTCTCTTACGTAGTTGGCGGCATTTTGCCAAAACTCAAAAGGAATCGTTTTTTCAGAGACGAATGAGATATGCCTGTATACTAAAAACTCAATTTCAAAAAACTCCTGCTCGGTGTAACCGGTTAACTTTACTATTTTTTCTTTATGATCTCTGATTTCTTCACGAAGGAATTCGCATGTGTAAAAAGTAAATACATCCTGAGAATTTAAAAGAATATCTCCTATGCTACTTTATCGGATTAAGTATAGCGCTGAAAACAATATTGCTATCTAATATCACTTTCATCCTCCAGGCAAAAACCGGTTTTTATTCTTATCCCACCAACTTTTATTCACCTCTCTCGCAAGTTTATCAGCATCTTCCTGAGTTGCCGTACTTTTTGCAACAATTTCTTTATAGCGGAGATAGTCCAAAAATCGTTGAATTTCTTCAATATTGACGTTTGTGGGCAGTTTTACGATGATTTCGTCAGCCGTGCGTTCTATTGTCATTATTATTTATTTAAATCAGTATCCCTTAAAGTTAAGGATTTTATGGGAAAAATCAATCGTTTATACGCTAAATAGCCTGTTCATTTTAATAGTCTATTTAGGCTTCGAAGCAAAAACATGCCGCTCCGCATGGTAAGAAGACCGGACCAAAGGCCCGCTTTCCACATAATCGAAGCCTTTTTCTAAGCCCGCTTCTTTGTAAAATGCAAAAGTGTCCGGGTGCACGTATGCAGCAATTTCCAGGTGCATTTTGGTGGGTTGCAGGTATTGGCCGATGGTGAGTACATCGCAGCCGTGTTCCAGCAGGTCGTCCATGGCGCGCAACACTTCGTCCTCTGTCTCCCCCAGGCCGACCATAATGCCCGATTTGGTGCGCTGGCCGTATGCTTTGATGCGGCGAATTTCCTCCAGGCTACGTTCATATTTTGCCTGTGGCCGCACTTTTCGATAGAGGCGTTCCACGGTTTCCATATTGTGGGAAACGACTTCCTGGCCCCCGCTGATCATGCGTTCAAGCGCTTCCCAGTTGCCTTTCACATCGGGGATGAGGGTTTCGATGGTCGTTTCGGGCGATGCCGTTTTTACAGCCCGCACCGTTTGGTACCAAATTTCCGCCCCGCGGTCTTTCAGTTCGTCGCGGTTTACAGACGTGATGACCGCGTGTTTAACCCCCATGAGTTTTATGGCTTCTGCTACCCGGCGCGGTTCGTCGGTGTCATATTCGTTTGGCCGGCCCGTTTTTACAGCGCAAAAGGAACAGGAACGGGTACAGGTATTGCCCAGAATCATGAAGGTGGCGGTGCCTGCGCCCCAGCATTCTCCCATGTTTGGACAATTGCCGCTCTGGCAAATGGTGTGCAGTTTGTATTCGTCTACAAGCGTGCGCACTTTTTTATAGCTTTCGCCAATGGGTAGTTTGACGCGCAGCCATTCCGGACGGCGCGGTCCTGATTTATGTTCAACGATGGGTAAGTCCAGCATAATGATTGGCCCTTTTTCCTGACTAATTGCAGCAATAACAATCGGCTATACGATTGGGTTGACAAAAACCAGAAATGGAAATGTGTGTCAACTGCGCTTGCCGAGCTGCAAAGTTAGGTAAAGGTTGATGAAAAATGCGCGGTTTTCTGTGTTGGGAACCGATGGCGATTCGACCATGATGGGGATTTTTTTGAAATAAAAATCGCCCATGATGCCCACTTCAGCAGCTTTGACAAATTCGTCGAAGGCGCCCCAGTCGAAGTGAATACCTGCTCTGAAGTTTAATCCCGGCACGACAGAAAGCTGCCCAAGGCCTTTGGTAAAACCGGAAGAGCCATAAATTCTGCTGATGTCTAAGAATAAATCTTCGTTGTTGGAGGAATATTTTTCGCTTTGGATGAAAAAACTATTGCCGCCGTCCGGGTCGGATCGAATCAGTTCAAGATAGTAAGGCTTCAGAATTCCAAGTGAAGGTCCTCCGGAATAGGCCACTGCAAGGGCGACCCCTTTGCGCCTGGCTTTATCCGACAAATAGCGTTTTTCACCGAATCCGCCACGGAGGACAAAAAATGAATTCTGTTTACCGAAGATAAATGACCGGGCAATGCTGTTGGCTGCAGGCGCCCGGAAGTCGAAACTCTGCCGGTACTCCTTGTGGTGTTTTAGCTCACCGAGTTCAACATTGAGAAAGCGGGTTTTGTAATAGGTTTTCAACTTGCCGGAATTGAATCCGAGGGCAATCAAACCATTGGTATGTACTTTTATGTCAAAAGTCATCTCCTTTTGGTATACGATACCCGCCGGGCCTTCATCGTAATAATTCTTACCGGAAGGCAGCTGCTGTTGCGCCAAAACCGGCAGTGCAAACAGCAAAAAGAGGAAAACAATGTTTATTTGAAATTTCATACCCGCTAGATTCTAAATGAGTACAGTCAATACAGAAGAATTGTTCACGAGCCAACGCAAATTGGCGTCACGATATTACGAAATTTAGCTTTAACAAGCAAGTATTCGGGAAGATGTCGGCTACTACATCATATCTTTCTTGCGAAAAAATAACGGCCTCGTCTTTTTTGCGACGTAAATTGCCTTTCAAAAGAACACAATGTATCGTCTTTCCAGCTTACTCAGCGGTTTTCCCGACGTCCTTGCCGCAGAAAGTACGCGGCACGGCGGGGTTAGTCCGCCACCTTACCATTCCCTTAATTTAGGGTTGCACACCGACGACGCCCCCGCCAATGTACGGGAGAACCGCCGTCGCTTTTTTGCAGCCCTGGGCATAGCTGAAGATACGATAAGCGGCGGGCATCAGGTTCATGAAGACCGGATATTAATCGCAGAGGCGCCGGGTTTGCATGAAGGATACGATGCTTTCATCACGCAAAAGAAAGGCTTGTTTTTAACGGTGGGTATCGCCGATTGTACCCCGATTTTGGTTTACGATGACCGGCACCGGGCTGTCGCAGCCATCCATGCCGGCTGGAAAGGAACAGCGTTGAAAATTGTATCTAAAACGCTGCAAACCATGGAACAGGCATTCGGAACCCGGGCTGCCGATTGCTACGCCAGGGTTGGCACCTGCATTGATGAATGCACCTATGAAGTGGGGGAAACAGTGGCACAACATTTCGATCCGGCGTTTAAGACCTGGGATGAAAACCGGCAGAAATTTATGCTCGACCTGAAGTCGGCCAACAAAGCGCTGCTGCTGGCATGGGGCATTCCTGAAGCACAAATTGAAGTTTCCGCTTTTTCCACCGTGCTGAATAATGAAGACTATTTTTCGCACCGCCACGAGAACGGAGTGACAGGCAGAATGTTGTCTGTAATCGGGATCCGGGGCTGAACGAATAGAATTGTTGTACTCAAACGAGCCTATTAACAGCATACCACGCCTTTCCCTTTTGCCGTTAATTAGTAACTTTGCGTGTCCATAGCCATTGCCTGGACGCATCCATCACACAATCTTCTACGGTGAAAAAGACAGTTTTATTCATTCTTGCTACTTTGTTTTCTTTTCAAATTTGGGCTCAGAAAGGTTGGGAAGCAGGTCCCTGGGCCGGTGCTTCCTGGTATTTTGGAGATTTGAACACCAGCTACAATCTGAGTACACCCGGATTGGCAGCAGGTCTCCTGGCCCGTTATAATTTCAACGAACGGCTTTGTCTGAAATTTTCAGCAGGCCTCGGTAAAGTAGAAGCTGATGATGCCCGCTCGAAAAACATCTTCGAACGTGCGCGGAATCTAAGTTTCCAATCGTCTCTCGTAGATGTAACCACACAGTTTGAATTCAATTTTTTGCCTTATGTCCACGGCAGTAAAGACAATTATTTCTCGCCCTATGTTTTTGCTGGTCTGACGGTGTTTCGGTTCAACCCCAAAGCACAACTCGGGGATGAATTGTACGAACTGCGGCCCCTGGGTACCGAAGGGCAGTTCAAAGGAGAAGAATACTACAATGTCAATGGCGGACTGGCTTATGGCCTGGGTATGAAACTCGACCTGAGCTATGAATGGAGCCTCAATGTTGAATTGGGTATCCGGCAATTGTTTACCGACTACCTTGACGATGTCAGTACGGTTTATCCCGACAAAAGCGATTTGCTGAAAACCCGCGGTGAAATTGCTGCAGCGCTTTCTGATCGCTCCATCATCATTCCCGGCGCCAACGAAGAACCCATTGGCGAGGAAGGCCGCCAGCGTGGCAACAGCAGCAACAATGACGCTTATGCCATTGCCAGCATTGGTCTGGTATATTACTTTGGCGATTTGCGGTGTCCGGATTACGGCAAGCGGAGACGCCGGCACTAATTCGTGTCAACAGAAAAAGAAATAATCTTTTCCGGGCTTAAAGTTATGCTCCTGTAAAAAACGGAGAATGGCTTCTCTTCCGTCCGGCGCAGCAACGGGAATCAGAATCTGGGGTTGGGCAAGGTCTAGGATGCGCGCATAAGGCTCCAATGTTGTTCCGTGCAGCGAAACGCCCCATTTTGCGGGGTTATCACATACCCAGTGAAAAGGCGCCCGCCGTTCAAAAAGTCTTTTTGCTATTTCTTTCCCTTTTTTGCCGGCGCCCCAAAGCACCAGCGGCCGACGGGTGTCGTGGTCGAGTTCCAGAAAATAAGGCAATTTCAGGTCAAAATAACTTTGATTGGCATACTGGGGCTCATTGCGGGAAGCCCTTTCCGAATGATCCCGCCAAAAATGGAGGGTTTCTGTTGCCGCTACCACCTTAAGTCCTGCCTTGTAGAAGCGAAAGCAAAGGTCGTAATCTTCCGGATAGGTGTTGGCTGTAAACGCAGCACAGCGCAGCAGGTCCTCCCGAAAGGCCATCCAACAAGGCGATGGAATGACGCATTCTTTGTAAATGTCTTCGTAATGGCGCCCGTTGTGCATGAGTTCGTTGAGCCAGTTCTGGTAACGAAGGTAGCCGTCTCCCAATTCCCGATCAGAAAAATAAGCAACCAGGCCGGTTGCAATGTGCCCTAAGCCTGCCTCCTGAAGCAGGTTTGCAAGGCGCTCCAGCTTTTGAGGCGCCATGCGGTCGTCTGCATCCATTCTGGTCAACAGGGCCCCACGGCTGTGTTCAAAAGCGAGTCTGAGGGCTGGCGGAATGCCCCTGTTTTGTCCGTTTCGGAAAACGCGAATCCTTTGATCGCTTTGCGCAAAACCCTCCAGTATGTTCAGACTGTCGTCTTCTGACCCGTCATCTACTGCCAGCAACTCCCATGAAGTCCAGCTTTGCCCGAGGATAGACCCGATACAATCTGCCAGATAAGCGCCGGCATTCCGAACCGGCATCAGGATGCTGATGAGCGGAGAGTCGGTCATAGAGTAAGAGACATCAATGGACCAGTACAATTTTTGCGACAGCCGAATCCGGGTTGCTGAAACCTGAAAAACGCGGACTGCTGGAGCTGAAGACCAGATAAACTCCGGTTGCTGCACGGCGTCCGTTGTAGTCCCGGCCATCCCATATGGCTTGCCCGCCGAGGGCTTTGGTTTCATACACCAGCCTTCCGTGAATGTCCGTAATTTTTACCACGGCATCGCGAGCGAGCCCGCGAATGGCGATAGGGCCGTCATAATCGGAATAAACCGGGTTGGGATAAACTTCGATCTTGGCGCTGTGCACCCGATTTCCCTCAATGGCGTCGCTTTGAAAAGAAAGAACACCTTTCAGGGTCGAAATAAAGACTTCACCGGTTTTTTGATTCACGGCAATGCTGAGTATGGTATTGTCAAACAACGGTGAGTTGTCGACCGTGTAGCGGCCTATTTGCTCGAAGCCGTCGGCAGAGATCAGGAAAATGCCGTTTTCCGTACCCACCCATTTTCGGTTGGCGCCATCAACGGCAATGGCCTTCACGTTTTCTGTTTCGAGCAGGTAAGCGCCGAAACCGTCAATTTCCACAATCGGGCGCGTGCCCCGGCAGGAAGCGTCAAAAGCATTGGAGCCACATTCAAAAATTACGACACCTTCCGAGGTGCCTACCCAGACGTCGCCATCCAGATCAACCGTGAGGCAGTTAACAGCATTATTGGGCAGATTGCTGTTGGCCGTAGTCAGGTTTCTGCACTGATCGTCCGTATTTACTTCGGGATCCCCTTCATCAAAAACCACAACGCCCTGGCTGCCTCCCGTAACGTACCATTTGTAGTTGTTCTGGTCTACATCTACCTGAAACAATTCAATCTGGTTGCAATTGGCGCCAAAACTCTGCCAGGTTCCGTCTTTGTGGAGCTCCACAATAGGCTTGTCGTTTACCGCCCTGTGGTTGCTCATCCAAAGGTTGCCTTCTTCATCAAAAGCAAGTCCGCCGATGCGGGTGCGCGATTCGTCCTGAAGAGCGCCCTGAAGAATGGAATTGTTTTGGTTGAAAACGGTAATTTTATCTTCTTCCGGGTTGAACTCCATGAGTCCCTCCAAAAAAGAGCCGGCATAAACTTTGCCGGAAACGGGACTAACGGCGACCGAAAGCACGTCGCGGAGATCATCAGAAGTAAATCCGGGATCGCTGCTGCCGTCCATGCCGCGCATTTCCTGCCTCGACCAGCGGTTGTATATGGTCCAGTTGCCGTCAATGAAAGAAGAAAACCCATCGTCGAGAAACCGGTAGTTGAATTGCTGGTTAAGGGCGCCTGCTGCCAGCCAGAACTGGTTGTTTTCAACGGTCATGGCCCAGGCGTTTTCGGAGTAGGGAGATTCAAAGGAAAATGTGCTGCAAAAATCGTCTCCCGCCGGATTGTAGGAAACCCGGAAGTTTCGAAATTGCTCGCCAAACCAGATCCTGCCCTGTTCGTCTTCTACCGCATAGTTGGGAATGTTAACGCAACCCGGGGCAGCAGTACCGTATGTGCCATCGGTGTTGAAAAACAGCACCTTGCCCGAACCGCAGCCCGAATCCGCACAGCGATAACCGGCGAGCAGATGCGCGCCTTCCGCTGAAAGAAACTGAATGCGGTAGTTGCTTAAAGGCTCGGTATGAAAAAAGGTAAGCGCGCCGTTGCTATAGGCAAACAGGGTATCGTTCACGTCTACGATCAGCTGATTGTTGAAACCGGCAAGTACACTGGAAGCATAGGTGGCTGGAAATCCCTGCGCCGGACCGAGTAAAGTCCAGTTGCTGAAATCGTCAATGTTCCCGCTGCCCGGCGAAATGCGGTAAACGCCGTCCTCAGTGGCTGCAAAAAGTTCGCCGTTAAACACCCGGACATTGTTGACTTCAACATCGGTAAAGGTGGTAAAAGCAAATTCTTCCGCCCGTATGTTGATTTTCGACACGCCGTAGGTTGCGGCTATGTAAATGATGGAATCGTTTTCGATGAAAATATCGTTGATGCGTTTTTCACCGCTGAAATTGGTGAAATTCCGGATTTGCCGCATAACAGCAGTACCTTCCGGCTTCACGAGGTCAATCACGGCGTCTTTGTACACCACAATCAGCACATCACTGAACCGGTTGTAGCGAATCATGTTGACGCCCGTATTGCTCAGGCCGTTCACTTTAGACATAAAAGTGGCCGCCATGTCGGCTTTATCCAGAGACAATACAGACAGTTCTGTAGCGTAGTAGATTTTATCGTTGCTCTGCGTTACATATTGTCCGCTGCGATAGGGCAGATGCGCCCGCCACTGGCCGATGGGCAAAATATTTTGTGCTGAAAGGGCAAGCCCGGAAGAAGCTGCCAGGAAGAGCAGGAGTAGGATTTTTCGCATACAGGTAAGCAATTTCATGCTGTAATAATAAACGTTTGTTGTGGGGCGTAACATGGATTTTTGAACTGTTCAGAGGATTTTAATACAGACATACTTAAAACCAGTCCCATTTGAAATTATTGTTTCTTAAACAACTTTAAAGCAGGTTCGTTCAGGGGACGACAGCAGCTGAATTGCAACTTATTCGTACTTTATGGCATAAAACTTGCCGTTCTTTATAACCTTGTGCCTATTTGTCGCGTTAATTCCTTTGCGATTGCTGAATTTTTCAGAATTTAGCCGCCCGATTGAAAATGCCCTGAGGTGCTTTCATGATGTTTACAGAATCAATCATTTAAGAAAACAAATCATCATCAACCTGGCTGTCGGCAAGCCTCTATTGCCGGAATGCTATGTAAAACAGGAAAAACATGTCCCAGATCAGTTACAAATCAGATGTGGAAGCGGTAGATGCCATGGCGGCTTCTTTCAAAGAGCTCCGCCAGGAAATCGGCAAAGTGATTGTCGGGCAGGACGAAGTCGTCAAAGCAGTGATTATTTCTCTTTTCAGCAATGGGCATAGTTTGCTGGTTGGGGTTCCCGGGCTTGCCAAAACGCTTTTGGTCAGCACGATTGCCGAAGTATTGGAGCTTGATTTCAAGCGCATCCAGTTTACGCCCGACCTGATGCCTACCGACATCACAGGGTCGGAAATTTTGGGCGAAGACCGCCATTTTCATTTCAACCGGGGGCCAATTTTTGCAAATATCGTCCTGGCAGACGAAATCAACCGGACGCCGCCAAAAACCCAGGCGGCATTGCTGGAAGCTATGCAGGAACGCTCTGTTACCGTAAATGGCGAGCGCCACTTGTTGCCTGCGCCATTTTTTGTACTGGCAACGCAAAACCCCATCGAACAGGAAGGTACTTATCCCCTTCCGGAAGCGCAGCTCGACCGTTTTATGTTCAACATTCCGCTCGACTACCCTTCTTACGAAGAGGAAATCCGCATTGTAAAAGGTACCACGGGGCTTCAGGATTACAAACTGCGCCATGTGGTGACTTCGAATGAAATTCTGCATTTCCAGCAGTTGGTGCGCAAAATTCCGGTTTCTGATAATGTACTGGAATACGCGGTCGGCCTGACGAGTAAAACACGCCCGGGCACAGCCAAAGCCACGGCTAAAGTAAACGAATACATCACCTGGGGGGCAGGGCCCCGCGCTTCGCAGTACCTGGTTTTAGGGGCCAAATGCCACGCCGCCATTCGCGGGAAATACTCGCCCGACATCGAGGACGTGCAGGAAATTGCGAACTATGTTTTGCGCCACCGCATTGTGCGCAATTACAAAGCCGAAGCAGAAGGTATTACAGAAGAAGCCATTATCAAGGGCTTGTTCTAAAAATGCTTTTATATTGCCTGTCTTTACTTACCGGTAGGCATTAAAGACGGGCACTATAAAGGGTTCGAACATGAGACATTCCTGATTTCAGGGGTGTCTCATGCTGTTTTTAGGGCTCAACAGGAAGCCATGGTTGTGCGTTTTCTTTTCACCACGCGCCAAAACCTCCTGAAATCTCATCTGTTTTGATACAAATACAGTACCTTCAACTCCTGAAAAGATATCCATAAATGAACAATAAAACTCGGTTTTCATCGGCGATAGCCCTGCTTTCTTTTCTGATTATGCTGACTACAGCATGCTCTGACAGCGCCAAAAGAAGTGTAGGCATCATCCCCACATCCTACGGCAAAATCAATGAAGTGGTGGTTGTAACCGACAAGCGCATCTGGGACGGCCCGGTGGGAGATACGCTCCGCTACTATTTCTCCGCGGCGTATCCCATCCTTCCTCAGCCTGAGCCGATTTATGACCTTCGATTTTTTTCTGTAGAAGACCTAAACGCGGAGCCCCTGCGCCGGGAATTGAAGCATTACATCATCCTTGGCAACCTGAATGAAGCGGATTCTCCTGTGAGCAAGCTTATCCGCAATGACATCGGAGAAGAAAAAGTAAAGCAAGCCAAAGAAGATAAGAAGTTCCGCTCTTTAGTGGGCCGGGACAAGTGGGCAAGGGAGCAGGTTTTGATTTACCTGTTTGCTCATACCGACGACGAATTGATTGAAAGCATTAAAAACAATTTTGCGGCAGCTGCCAAAAGATTGGACAAAGACAATCGGGGGCGCATTGAAGCCACTGCTTTTTTTGGCGGTGAGGTGAACCGGACTCTGATGGAAGAAGTAAAAAATAAAATGGATGCCGAACTGCGCATCCCCCAAAAATACTTTCAGGCAATCAGCGACGGCGATGTGATCTGGCTGCGGATGGAAACGGACGCTGTCAGCAGCAACATCATGATGAAACGGGTGCCTTATACCGACAAGAAGCAACTTAGCAGAGAAGGCATTAAGGCCATCCGGGACAGCATCGGCCGGAAATATGTCTCCACCGAAGAAGCCAATACCTACATGCACATCAACGATAAAGACCTGCCAATGTATGTTTCGGCTAAAACCGTCAACAACAATTATGTGCTGGAAGCGCGCGGCATCTGGGACATCGTCAACGACTACATGGGCGGGCCGTTCATCAGCTACCTGATCTACAATCCCGAAAAGAAAGACCTGCTGTTTATCGATGCTTTTCTGCATGCGCCAGGAAAAGACAAGCGCAACTACATGCAGCAGTTGGAGTACATTATTTCAGGGGTGAAATATTGAATTAAACCGCAAAACTCTCCCCGCAACCACAGGTACGGGCTGCATTTGGGTTGTTAAACACAAAGCCTTTGCCGTTGAGGCCGCCGGAGAATTCCAGCGTGGAATTAAACAGGTAGAGGAAGCTTTTCAGGTCCGTAACGACTTTTGTGCCGTTGTCTTCAAATACCTGATCGTTGGGTTTCGACTCGTTGTCAAAATCCATTTTGTAGGAAAGCCCGGAGCACCCACCGCTGGTTACAGAAACCCGAACGAAATAGTCGTCGCTGAGGGATCCGTTTTTTTTGATTTCCTGAATTTTTTCTTTGGCGCTGTCTGCTACGAATAACATGGCTGTAAAAAGATGTTGATGTTTAGATATTAGATATCAAACGTTTATGAGCTTCATGGTTTTTACGATTACTAAACTTTCAAAGTTTAGTAATCGTAAAAACGCGGGATAAGACCAGCATTAAGCCGTTGTTGCAGTTTGCTCTGCACCAACAGCCAGGCCGTTCTTGTCGCGGTAATCTTTAATGGCGCTTTTGATGGCGTCTTCAGCCAGCACCGAGCAGTGAATTTTCACCGGCGGCAAGGCCAGTTCTTCCACGATGTCCATATTGCTAAGTTTCGTCGCTTCTTCAATGGTTTTGCCTTTGATCCACTCTGTTGCCAAAGAAGAGGAAGCAATAGCCGATCCGCAGCCAAAAGTTTTGAACTTGGCATCCACAATGGTGTGGGTAGCCGGGTCTACTTCAATCTGCAGGCGCATAACGTCGCCGCACTCGGGGGCGCCAACGAGGCCTGTGCCTACATTTTTGCTGCTTTTGTCCAATGTGCCCACGTTGCGCGGGTTTTTGAAATGCTCGAGTACTTTATCTGAATAAGCCATGACGCTGAATGTTTATCAAAATGAACAAATGAGAGTTTCTTTTTTATAAATTTAATGCGATTCCCAGACAATTGAATTGATGTCCACGCCTTCTTTGTACATTTCCCAAATCGGGCTCAAATCGCGCATGTGGTTGACCCCCGCCGTAATGGCCTGAATGGTGTAGTCCACATCTTCATCCGAGGTGAAGCGACCAAGGCTGAAACGGATGGAAGAGTGCGCCAAATCATCGCCAAGTCCGAGCGCTACCAGCACATAAGAAGGCTCCAGAGAAGCCGATGTACAGGCCGAGCCGGAAGAAACGGCAATATTTTGGTTGAAAGTCATCATCAAACCCTCGCCTTCCACGTGCTTGAAAGAAAGGTTGGTCACATGCGGCATGCGGTGATTCGGATTGCCGTTGATGTAAACCTCCTCAAGCTGACCCCGGAGGGCAATTTCCAATTTATCGCGCAGGCGGCTCAGGCGTTCTGCATCCTGTGCCATTTCCTGTTTTGCAATTTCAGCTGCTTTGCCGAAGCCGACAATTCCCGGAACGTTGAGCGTGCCTGAACGCATGCCGCGTTCGTGGCCGCCGCCGTCCATTTGGGCCGTTACTTTCACACGCGGGTTTTTACGGCAAACGTACAATGCGCCGACGCCTTTCGGGCCGTACATTTTGTGTGCCGTGAAAGCCAGCAGGTGTACGCCGACTTCTTTTGGGTGCACCGGAATTTTTCCAACAGCCTGAGTTGCGTCGCTCATCAGCAATACGCCGTGCTTTTCGCAAATCTGGCCAATGGCTTTCATGTCCTGGATCACACCGGTTTCGTTGTTCGCCCACATGACCGACACTAAGATCGTGGTTGGTTTGATGGCGGCTTCCAACTGCGCAAGGTCGATAAGGCCGTCTTCCTGTACGTCGAGGTAAGTCACTTCTCCCCCCATTTTTTCGATGCGGGCGCAGGTGTCCAATACAGCTTTATGCTCTGTTTTCGCAGTGATGATGTGGTTGCCTTTGCGGCTGTACATCTCAAAAACGCCTTTGAGGGCCAGGTTATCCGATTCCGTAGCGCCGGAAGTAAAGATGATTTCTTTTGAATCTACTTCGAGCAGTGAGGCAATTTGCTCACGGGCATAATCAACCGCTTCTTCCGCTACCCATCCAAAAGGGTGGTTGCGACTGGCAGCATTGCCATGATGCTGAAAGAAATAAGGTAACATGGCATCCACCACGCGGGGATCGGTAGGCGTTGTGGCATTGTTGTCTAAGTAGATCAATCGTTTTTCCATCGAACGTACGAAATTGTTTATTTAGATTTAATCTAAGGTTTCCTAAGCTTGCACAAAGATAACGTTTTTGGATAAAAAAAGTTTGCATTAATCATTTTTGAACCTGGTATATCGCTAAAGGCCCTATCTTTTGCCCAAATTTAAAACGATGTGCAATGAAATCTTTTCAAAATAAAGTAATGGTCATCACCGGGGCCGGCTCGGGAATGGGGCGCGAACTGGCGCTGCAACTCTCCGGACTTGGCGCCATTGTCGCGCTCAACGACTGGAACGAAGCCATGCTGGCTCAAACGCTCGCGGATGTAGAAGCAGCGGGCGGGAGCGGCATGGCTTCGGCTTTCGATGTGGGGGATCGGGCAGCTGTTTTTGGTTTTGCAGATGCGGTGATGGCGCGTTATGGCCGGGTAGATGGCGTAATTAACAACGCCGGCATAGCCATGGAGCGCCGCCGGATTGAACATACGCCATTGGAGGTGTTTGAGCGGGTGATTCAGATCAACTTGTGGGGCGTTATCTATGGCACGCTTGCTTTTTTGCCACACCTGAAATTGCAGTCCGAGGCTTCCATTGTCAACATCTCCAGCATTTTCGGCATCATTGGCTACGGTGGTCAGGGCGCCTATTCCACCACAAAATTCGGGGTGCGGGGCTTCACGGAAACACTGCGGCAGGAATTGCACGGCTCTCCGATTGCGATCACCTGCGTACATCCCGGTGGCGTAAAAACCGGGATCATCAAAAACATCCCGGGAGATCCTTCTCCCGCCAAAGAAAAATTTGCCGCCAATTTTGAAAGAATTGCAATGACTACTTCCGCAGATGCCGCCAGGCAAATTATCCGGGGCATCCGGAAAAAGAAGCCGAGGGTACTCATCGGCAGCGACGCCCGCTTGATGGACCTGGTTGCCCGTCTGTTTCCGCAAATTTATGAGCGCATTTTGCTTCGGAAGAATCGGGTGCCTTAAAAAGTAAGGCCCGGGCATAAAAAAACCCCCGGTGATTACCACCGGAGGTTAAGAATTTTATCAACCAGATATCAAACCTGCTTAAGCAAGTTTAACATCAATTGCATTCATTCCTTTTTTGCCACGCTCTGTGTTGAACGTTACTTGATCGCCTTCGCGAACGTTGTCAATCAGCCCTGAGGCGTGTACAAAAATTTCTTCCTTAGAAGAATTGTCAACAACAAAACCAAAGCCTTTGGCTTCGTTGAAGAACTTGATGGTTCCAGTACTCATTAAAAAACTAAATTGGTGATATGGCAATTTGCCGGTACAAAGGTACGACTAAATTCATATTTTTTTGATTTTCAATCAATTTTAACAAATATTTTTTTTTGTATTGATCGGAGCAGGCTTTTTTAAGGCAGATTTTCAGCCTGTTATCGAATTCTGTAGCAATAAACGCTCGCCTCATTGGCCACCACCACAATGCGCCGCCGGGTATCAAACAAATCGCAGACCGTGAAGGCCGAAGCGCCGGAAAGCGGGAAATCGGGATGCATGCGGCCATTGGGCATCACCAGCATCAGCTCGCGCGTTTTCCGGTTAAACATGCCGAGCGCTGACTTTTCGATACCCGGAATTTTGATGCTAAACAGGGAATCAGCAATACCGGGCAGGTTCATGGAAAAAGCGCGTTCAAGGTCCTTATCCTTATAATAATACACGGCGAGGGCGCTGTCGCTGGTTACGGCATAATCGTAGCGGCTGTCGCCGTGGAGGTCGCCAAACGCAAAAGCGACCTGCTCGTTGCGGCCAACCGGCAGACGAAGCCGGAAGCTGGCCCCTTCTGAATTCACGATATGGCAGATACCGCCCACATCCGTTGCCGCGATGCGGACCTGGTCTGCGTCATTTTGCCAGGCAAGGGGCGAGCGAAAAGCGCCCAGCGTTTCCACCGGAGGAAAACGCAGCGATCCGTCTTTTTTAAAGACCAGCAATTGGCCGTTTTCATCTAGGGCAAGTATGTAGTCTCCATGATCGTATTGAAAATGCGCTAAAGGAAAACGTACTTTTCCGGCGCCGGAAAGCGGGTTCCAGCCATTAAGGGGCACGCCCTTCCGGTCAAATCCATATATGTTTCCATTTTCACAAGCCACAAAGACGGAATAGATCCCGTTCTGCTCGAAATCAACCGACAACATGCCGTTGATGGCTGGAGATTGTAGTTTGAGCGGAAAATTGGCTTCCACTGTGCCGTTTTCGAGGTTGATCAGATAAATGCTCTTCGGGGTGTTCAGCAGGAGTTGCCTGCGGCGGTCGTTGTACCAATCCACCGATTGCATGCTTCCCAGCACCGGGCCGTCGAGTTTACTGCTCCACAATTTTTCGCCGTTGCGGTTAAAAAGGTACAATTGATGGCGAACATCCTGTATGGCGATGGCATAATGATCGGGGGTGCCGGTTTCAACAACTGCGGGAGCTGTGCCCGCAGCATATTCCAGAGGCGTTTTCCAGATCAGCGCGCCTTCGGAAACCTGACTGGTATCGGGCAGGTTGTATCCACTTACTTCAACCGTGCCACCGTGCCCGATGACGGCAAGTCCGATGGCGCCAATTTGCCGGGTTGCTTTGGAAAGGGCATCGTCAGTGCCGTAACTCAATCCCAGAGCGGTCGTATTCACATACCAGAATCCATTGGCAGGCCGGTTGCTGTTTCCCCAGAGTATTTGAAAACCAGCCGATTGTGCGAGGGTTTTGCCCACGGTATAGTGGTCAACCCAGCGTTCCATAGCCGCAGGAGAAGAAGCCAGAATCACAAAGTTGCCCACCATGACATAACAAGGGTTGCGCATGCGGCGTTTTAAACTCCAGCCGGCAGGAAGCGCTTCGGTGAGCAACTGTGAAATGGTGAAAGCCTGATAGTCGTATTTTTTGATCAGTCCTTCTTCGTTGGCCCATTGGTTCAATTTGGAAACCGCGAGTTTTTCGCTGCGGCTCCGAATGATCCAAAGTTGGTCAGGAGGCGTATCTGCGCTGCTGGATTCCAGGGTCATGAATACGGCTTCGCTGCCAACCCAGGGCAGGAAATAACGCTGCAGGCGTTCATTTTTTGAAAATTCCGTTGCCCGGAAAAATGATTTGGCGCTGGAAAAGCGGGTTTGAAACAAAAGGGCCACATTGTCGGGCGCCAGGGCATGCCACTCGCCGTTGTCGCGTTGGTCGGTCTGGCCAGGCAGGGCAATAGCCACGGCATTCCGGGAAGATGGCGCCATTGTGCCAAGGAGCCTGCAGCCGTTTTCACCTCGGATAGCGTCCATTCGAACCCATTGCCATTCGTCTAAAGCGCCGGGCGGCAAAAAAGCTTCCTGCATGGAAAATGCACGCCCGATGCCGCTGAGGTTGGTCGGGTTGAGGTAGATGGCGCCTAAGCTTTTGGAGGAAAATTCCGGCAGGCCCAGTCGTTTGAAAGCGTTGTTTTTGAAAAGATTGGCAGAAGGCCGGGTTAGTTGTGAAATGGCAGATTCGACGACAATTGGCAACCTGCTCATCAGGAGTAGGTTGCGGTATTGCGCCAGCGACACAGGGTCGCCCGATGCGCTTTTGGTGTGAAAAATGCGGACGCCCTGATACCGGGATTCATTCCATTGTCCCCCGATCTGTTGCAAAAGTGCCCCCACTTCATTCATTTTGCCGCGGATGTCGACAACGAAACCAGGCACAAAATCTGCCGGGCCGATTTGCTGGAAAAGAACCCAGACAGGCTTTTTCCTGCGGGTGTCCAGACCTGCTTTTCGGATAAAAGCAAGCGTAGCCGTGACGTCTTTTGACCAGCTTCCAGAACTGGCAGCCACAGCGAGCAGCGGGTTGTCAGTGCTTTGCAGGTCCTGATCGGATGGCAGCGCGAATATGGCGGCAATCGGGGGCGAAGCGGCTTCTAATGGATGGATGCGCAACAAGGGCAGGCGGAAAAAATAATGGCACGCATAAAGTATCAGGCCAAGGCCTAATAGCGTTATTCCGATTCTGAGGCGTCGACTACGGATCAAAGCATTTTACATTTATGACGTCAATATGACGTCTGATGATCTTTGTTTTCAGATAGTAGTATAAATTTGCGAAGGTAAAGCACGAAAATGCAGGAACATCATAAAATGATAACTACATGAACAGAATCTTCTTTATTGCCGGTTGCATTGCCGCATTGACGGCAGTTGCAATGGGCGCATTTGCTGCTCATGGGTTAGCAGACAAGCTGGTTGTGGAGCGCCTTGAAGTGTTCCGTACCGGCGTTACCTACCAGTTTTACCATGCATTTGCCCTCATTATTACGGCATTGGTCGCTTATGTGCTGCCCAGACGCCTGGTTCTCATCAGCGGGTGGTTCTTTATTGGCGGGATTTTCTTCTTTTCAGGATCCCTTTATGCGCTGGCTTTGCGCGAATGGATCGGATTTCCGATTGACTGGCTTGGACCTGTTACGCCTTTTGGCGGTTTGTTGTTTATCTGTGGTTGGGCCGTATTGGCCTGGGCGGCATTTCCGGAAAAGCCAAAACCTGAAATTGGTGAAGAAGGCTAGCGCAGTCTTAATACCTATTTAATCTTACATTAATTTTCAGTTTATATGGTTGCAGCATATTTGTGGCATGGAAATTTTTTGCTGTCATCAGCACAGACCATGCTAATCTTTCCTGCAATAATCTAAAGTCGCTTTCTTACGCCAGGATCGTCTCTCCCCGATGCGATCCTGGTTCTTTTTGAGCTATTAATGTTTTATCCTTAACGCAATACAGTCAGACTACCCGCATCGAGGCGTTCAATGTCATTACACATCCAGCGTACCCTGTAAAGAAAAACACCCGGATTGACGGGTTGTCCGCTAAAGGAGCCATCCCATTGCCGGAAAGGGTCTTCTGTGTAAAAAACCCGTCCGCCCCATCGATCAAAGATCTCAAAAGCAACCAGTTGTGGGATGGCGAATGGATTGCTGATCCCATAATTGTCGTTGAGCCCATCCCCGTTTGGGGTAAAAGCTTTGGGTAAAAACACCTTTCGGCAATCCAATTCGCTTGGATCCACGACCCGCAAGCGGAGACTGTCCGTAGCGATGCAGGAAGCGATGTTGTCGTTCATCTGAAGCAGGTAGGTAAATTCTCCCGCTGACGATGGGGTGATGCGGGATTCGCCCGTTGTTGGGGAAATGACGTCGACTGAAGGCGACCAGGAAAAAGAAGTTGCGCAATTGCTCGTCAACTCGACGTCGATGCTGTTGCCCAGGTAAATGGTTGTATCGCGGTTGACAATCATGTCCGGAAACGCGTTGAGTCCCCTGATTTCAGACTCTTTTAATGCGCGGTTGTAAATGCGCAATTCATCGATCAGTCCGTGGTAAGGAATGTCATTGCCGCTAAGGCATTCACCTCCGCCCACGGTAAGCATGCCGGTGTTTAAGATATTGATCCGGCTGGTTGTGGTTAGACTTTGTATGAACCGGCCGTTTACATAAAGTTTTATCCGCAAACCTTCCCGCACCACCGTTACATGCTGCCAGCAGGCCGTATTGGTAAACTGGTGTACCAGCGAAATGTTTTTGATGGCCGTTTCCCCAAAATAGCAATTGATGGTCCGGCCTGCAGGGGCATACCGGATGTAGAAATAGCCATTGTCGTCGCAATTGGTACTGCGTTTAGACAGGATATGCTGTGTGCCGGCGTCGCCAATGGGGTTCATGTAAAAACTGATGGTGATGTCTTCTGAGTCGAATTCACTGTTGATGTTGCTTGTTCCCAGAAAAACTATGCGGTCATCGGCGCCATCCAGACGCAGGGATGAGCCTTCGACGCCACATACGTAATCCGGCGCGCCTACAACTGTACCTGTATTGGCTGAATTTCCGGTAGCATCGCCGGTATTGCCTTCAAAAGGAAAATAAGCAACCAGACCGATATTGGTTTGGGCAAACAGTGAGCTACCGCCCATCAATGCCAGAAAAAAGAACGCAAAATATCTCATTGTGAAGGTTGTTGGATCAAAAACAAAACAAGGTTTGCCGGAAGAAAACCTATGGTTAAACGCCGTTTCATTAGGAATAGTATCCTTTAATTGTTGGGTTATTCGCCGCCGGGCTATTGCCCAAACATGCTTTCAAAACCCGGAGGCAGCATATTTTTAATGAGGTTTTGCGCTTCTTCGGCTTCTTTCTGAGCTGCCAGTTCCAGGGTGCGGTTAACGGCAACAGTGACCAGGTCTTCCACCTGCTCGATGTCATTCCAATCCAGAAGCGCTTTATTGAAAGTAATGTTGAGGATTTCGCGATTGGCGTTTGCCACGACCTTTACAGCGCCGTCGCCGGCTTCCGCTTCTACCCTAATAGCAGCCAGTTGCTGACGCATGGCCTTTTGCTGCTCTTCTGCCTGGCCGAACATATCTCCGAACATAAGTGATGATTTTGAATGCAAAGGTAATCGGTTTCCTGCGGATGCGGGAATCCCTTTTCAGGTTTTTGAGGCAAGTAGGTATAGCAGTCTTGTGCGGCATTTTCAATGGGGTAGCGGGCATATAACGCTGCCATTTCTTCTTTGTTCAGCGCACGGTCGTAGACGCGCAATTCATCCAGCACACCTTTGAAAGGCTCAGTCCGACCCGATCGTAGGCAGGGGCTGTTTGAAAAAGACAACAGGGCTTCATTGCCAATATCGACACCGCTGCAGCGGTATCCCGAAAGCCTCGGTTCTCCATTAATATAGGTCGTCGCACGAAACCCCTCCCGAACCAGGGCAAAATGCTGCCATCCGCTCCCTTCGTAATCCGGTGAAATGCCGGCATAGAATTTTTCCGGCGATTCGTACACTTTTGTATCTACTTGTTGGTTGTCGGCGTCCAGCAGGAGGTCAAACATGGTGATCTCGTTACAGGCTTCGCGTTTGCCGAGCATGCTTTGTTTAAAAACGCCTTTTTTTTCAGATTTAAAATAAAAGCTGATGGTAAAATCAGAGGTGTTGAAGTAGTTGTTTACAGGTCCCTGAAATGTCACATAGTCGTTCATCCCGTCAAATAGCAGTCCGTGGCGGTCGATGCCGCACCAGCATTGCACCCCGCCGAATAAAACCCCGTTTGATCCATTGCCGCTCTCGTCGCGGGCATCGCATTCATTAAAAGAATAATAAGCGACCAGCCCTTCATCTAATGTGGCATCCGGCTGGCGGTGGCTGAAGAATGCACCTGCAAACAGGAAAAGGCTAAAGAGGCTGAAGTAGCGCATGGGTCGTTCTTTTGATCGTCAAAAAGGAAGTGCTAAAAAAGGCGGCATTTCCGGAAAAAGTGCCATCCAAAGTTAGGGGGAAATTTCTTTACACTCAATGGCTGGGGCAGAATACCTGATAATGAATGTGTTTTTAGATAAAAATACCCTGTTTAGGGTATATGAATGCCGAACAACACGCCTAAATTTGTGTCACCATTTTCAGGGAACGGTAGTTTTTTACAAGAAAACGGTCAAACTCTGAAAATTTGGTTATAATTTCACGCGGCCAGCTGATTTTATCAAAAGGCCATCCCTATGTTAAAGAACAGGGTTAATTACACAATCGTTTAGAAAAACAATGCGCAAAAGGGGGTAGAGACAATCAAAGTCTCCAACAGTTGAAAAACGTTGATTTTAACAAGGGGCCTCTCTTCGGATTACACCGGGGAGAGGCCTTATGTTTTTCGGTACATGGATGATTTTTCCAGATAATTGAAAACGGCATCCGGCACGAGGTATTCAATGGATTTGCCATTTTGAATGCATTGGCGGACATAACTGGCGGAAATTTGCATCAAGGGGGCATCAAAAAAATGGACCTTTGGATGGTTCTCCAGTGCGCCTGCGTCATAAGTTGGTCTGCGATAGACATAAAGGTCAAAATCGCGCAGGATGAGTTCGTAATTTTTCCATTTTGGGAGGGTTTCGAGCGCATCGCTGCCCATGATGAGGGCAAAAGACTTCGTTGGATATTTGTCGCGCAGATGAGCCAGTGTATCAATGGTGTAAGAAGGCTGGGGCAGATCAAATTCGATGTCTGACGCCCGGAGCAGCGGATTATCGCCGATGGCCAGCCTGACCAGGTGCAGCCGGTCGCGATCCCGTGCAAGACTTTGTTTGGGTTTTAGCGGATTGTGCGGAGACACCACCAGCCATACTTCTTTCAGGTCGGTTTGGGTGGCCATGAAATTGGCAATAATCATGTGCCCCGTATGGACCGGGTTGAAAGAACCGAAAAACAGGCCTATTTTTGAATTCATGCTAAAAATGCGCTATGGGGCAAATGATCCTTATTTGTCCATTTCATCTTTGAGCATTTCATCGGCTTCAAGGCTGTCTTCCGGAAGGAAAATTTCCGTTTCTTCCGTTGAAAAATCTTCCTCAGATGCATCAACCAGCCAATGGCCGTTGACCTTTACCAATTTGTACTCGGTTTCGTACTCGTCTTCATAATCGTCCTTCAGCAGGCATTTACAAAACGCAGTATCCGCCTTTTGATCACAACTAATCTTGATAAAAGTTGTATTGAAAAGCGTAGAATCTATAGGATCGGCAGCAACCTGTTTGGCCAGCATGCTTAAAAATTCCTGTACTTTCGGTGTGCTCAGTTGTTTAGCAGCTTCAAAGTCATTCTTGTCGTAGAGCGATTGGAACAAACGAATGATTTCTTCCGGCGTGCGTTTGTCTTCTTCCGGTGCGGGGGTGTTGTTACAGGCTTGTACCAGTGCGAACACCAGCAGCAATAAGTAGAATGTAAAGCGTTTCATAGCGCCTTCGGCTTGATTGAGTGAATGGTTATCCTTCTAAATACTGGGCAAAATTAGTGAAAAATCAGCTACTTTTGTTTTTATGGTTTATGCTACTTTGATAAAGATTTTGCTGTCGCCCTTCTCCCTGCTCTATGGGCTTGGCGTGAGTTTGCGAAATTTATTCTACCGAACCGGCCTTCTCCGCTCGGTTTCCTTTAACATTCCGGTGATTTCTGTAGGTAACCTTTCGGTGGGCGGCGCCGGAAAAACACCGCACATTGAATACATCATCCGATTGTTGAAAGATTACATCAATGTAGCTACCCTTAGTCGGGGTTATGGTCGAAAAACCCAGGGCTTTATGGTGGTAGACCCGCGGATGAATGCGGAGCAGGCCGGTGATGAACCCTTGCAATTCAAACGCAAATATCCTGAGATTCTAGTGGGCGTTGCAGAAAGCAGGGCACTGGCCATTCCAAGGCTGCTCATGGAAGACCCGGAAGCGCAGGTAGTCTTGCTGGATGATGCTTTTCAACACCGCGCTGTACAACCCGGGTTGAATATTTTGCTGACCGATTATGGCAATCTTTTTACCCGTGATTATTTATTGCCGGCAGGCCGCTTGCGCGAATGGCGTAACGCCTATCGCCGGGCTGATTTCATGGTCGTTACGAAATGTCCCGCCACGCTTGACCCTCAGGAGAAAGAAGCACTGGTGCGGGAGTTAAAGCCTTTACCCCACCAGAAAGTATATTTTTCCTATTACGAATACGGCACACCCTATTATCTGTTTAATCCACGTGTCCCTGCTCCTTTGCAGGAAGACCGGGATGTTCTGCTTGTGAGCGCCATAGCCCGGGCAGATTATCTTAAAGATTATGTTTCCGAGCACTCCCATGCGGTTTATACCCTGGAGTATGAAGACCACCATTTTTTTGATGACGGCGACATGAGCGACATCAAAAAAGCTTTTGGCAACATTGCGGCTGATGGGCGTCAGAAGATGATCCTTACAACGGAAAAGGACGCGGTTCGCCTTGAAATGCACAGAAATTTTCTCATTGAACACCAGTTGCCGGTATTTGTCATTCCTGTTCAGGTTCAGTTTCATTTTGACGATAAATCACAATTCGATCAAAACATCCGGGATTTTCTGTTGAACTTTAAAGTCTGACATACCTTGAACCCATTTCTTTCCGCGCTCTATCGCTTTCTTAAAGCCGTTGCGCGCCTGGCCATCCGGATTTATTATCCCCGCACCGCGACGATAAATGCAGCGGGGCTTCATTTTTCCAACCCGGCCATCCTGGTTTCTAATCATCCCAATACGCTTATGGATGTATTGCTGTCGGCATCGCGTATTCGCCGGCAGGCATTTTTTCTGGCCAATTCCAGTTTATTTAAAACAGCTTTTACCGACTGGCTTTTCACAACGCTTTATTGTATCCCCATTGAACGTTATGATGATACCGGAGGCAAGCCGTTGAACAATGCCGATGCTTTTGCCCGCTGCGACGCCTTTTTGGGCGCCGGGGGTGTTCTCTATATCGCGCCGGAAGGAAACAGCTGGATGGAACGGCGGATGCAAAAACTCAAAACCGGTACTGCGCGCATAGCATTTAGCGCTGAAAGCAAAGCCAGTTTTGAATTGGGATTGATGATACACCCGATCGGGCTGACGTATGAAGACCCCCAGCGTTTTGGCAGTCGTGTATTGGTGAATGTTGGCGAGCCAATTCGGGTTGCTGACTTCCGCAAAGATTACGAGAACAATCCCGTCGAGGCAGTCCGAAAGCTCACCGCGTTTCTGGAGGCCCGGATGCGCGATCTGACCATCGATACACTCGACAATGAAGAAGATCAGCTGTTAAGAGTGATCGAACGCATTCAGCGAAACGACCATCCCGAGTGGACCGACGAAAGACATTTTTTCCAGGCACAGGTTGCCATGAAGGCTTTGCGCAACTGGCCAGATCAAGACCTTCAGGGGTTTGAGGCCTTTCGAAAGCATGCCCTGAACTATAAACAGGAATTAGAGGGGGCACGTCTGACCGACCGCGCTTTTGCCAGCCGTCAAAAGCCTCGCGCCGGTCTGTTGCGGTGGCTTCAAATTCCGGCGGCCATACCCGGACTGGCGGTGTTTCTGTACGGCTGGATCAACCACCTGCTTCCGGCAGGGCTACCCATCCTGCTGAAACGAAAACTGAAACTTTACCCTGGCTACGATGCTACGGTGAAAGTGATGGTGGGCTTGTTTTCTTTTCCTTTGTTTTACTGGCTGCAATCGGAGGCGGTAGAGGCCTGGTTTGGCGTCACGGCCTCCTGGTATTATCTTCTTACGTTGCCATTTGTGGGCTGGGGCGCTTTTCTTTTTCAAAAGCAGGTTCCCAAATGGCAAACCGACTGGCGCTTGCGGCGCCTGGCCAAAACACATCCGGAACTGATGGATAAGCTGGATGCTGAACGACGCGTGCTTAGCAATTGGGCGGCTGAACTCCCTTTGAAGTGAGGAATACCCGAACAAGCTCTTAAACATCCCGGTCCAGCATTCCCTGAAATTGCTCCAGAAATTGCCCTACGTGCAGGCCGTCTACCAATGCGTGGTGGACGTGTATGGAAACGGGGAGGAGCATGGCGCCACTCCCCGATCCGGTGTTTGGATTGTGTATGATTTTTCCAAAAGAAATTTTGGGTACACTGTCGCCTGAGCCCAGCTTTCGGGCATGGGAGAGGCTGGTAAATGAAAACCAGGGCAGGGCAGAAAAATAGATGACATCGTCGCCTGAGAGGCCGAATTCCAGGCCGCTCGTTTGTCTTACCCGTGCCATTTCCAGTTGCGCCCGTTCTTCAAAAACCCGAAAATCGGAGTCGAAACGGATATGCGAAAAACCGAAAGTTCCATCTTCCCGGTCTACGGTTGGCGCGGCATGGATGCAATCGTACTCCACCGGGCTTCCCGTTTCGTCAATGCGATAGCGAAAAGGCTCGGTAGCATTGGCTGCAGACAGTGCGGTGTGGAGGTAGTACAGAAAAAAAGAACTCCCCATCGCTTTAGCTGAACGGTAGGCTTTGCTGCAATCCACCTGGACGGTGGCGCCAAAAAAGGGTTCTTCAAACGTATTGAAAAACTCAAAATGCGCCCTTCGAGGCCAGGATTCCAGGTCTATCCGTTTTTTCATACCAGCTTCCTACAGCGTTCCGCGCAATTCCTGATCGCGTTCGATGGCTTCAAAAAGGGCCTTGAAATTGCCTTTGCCAAAGGACCGGGCGCCTTCCCGCTGGATGATTTCGTAAAATACGGTTGGACGATCCTGCACAGGTTTAGTGAAAATCTGGAGCAGATAGCCTTCTTCGTCGCGGTCAACGAGTATGTTCAGTCGCTGTAGTTCTTTCAGGTCTTCTTTGATAGAGCCGACGCGTTCGGTAACGGTTTCGTAATAGGTATCGGGTACCTGAAGGAAATCCACGCCGTTGCGACGCAGCTGATCTACCGTGTAGAGGATGTCTTTGGTAGCGATGGCGATGTGTTGTACACCGGCGCCTTTATAAAAATCGAGGTATTCTTCGATCTGTGATTTTTTGCGACCTGCAGCCGGCTCGTTGATCGGGAACTTGATAAAACCATTGCCATTGGAGACCACCTTGCTCATGAGGGCGGTGTATTCCGTGGAAATGTCTTTGTCGTCGAAGGTCACCAGCAATTTAAAGCCCATTACCTCCTGATAGAATTCGACCCATTTGTTCATGGCGCCCAATTCTACATTGCCAACGCAATGATCCACATATTCCAAACCTATCGGATGCACCGTCATCTGGCTTTCCCTGGCCTGGAACCCCGGCAAAAAAGCGCCGTTATAATTGTGGCGTTCCACCAGCGTGTGGATGGTTTCGCCGTAGGTTTTGATGGCAGCCATTTTCACCCAGCCGTGTTCATCTTCCTGAATCGTTGGCGGAAAAGCAGCGGCTGCTCCGCGTTCGAGCGCCTTGTAGTAGGCCTGCTCTGCATCGTCCACCCAAAGAGCCAGCACCTTGACGCCGTCGCCGTGCAGGTTTACATGGCGGGCAATTTCGTGGTCCGGATCAAAAGCCGAAGAAAGTACAAAGCGGATTTTGCCTTGTTGCAATACGTAGGAAACCTTGCTGCGCTCGCCGGTCTCCGGTCCGCGGTAGGCAACCAGGTGGAAGCCAAAAGCCGACTGGTAGTAGTGGGCAGCCTGTTTGGCATTGCCAACGTAGAATTCTATGTGATCAGTGCCATTGATGGGGAAAGTGTCCCGATCAACGCCTGTCTTTATTTGGGTCATTGTTTCCATAACCTATTGATGAATTAGTTTTTTAATCATTCTCATTGCATTCTCTTCAAGCAGCTGGTATTTTCCGTCCTTTTGAAGCAGATTTGACACGTCCTGCAACAAGCTGTCCTGATCCTGCAAGGTTGGAAAAAACTGATCGCGATAACTCAGGATAAGTTGCAGACATTCGTAATCCGAGCACCCGTTGAACAGCGTATGTATTTCATCGAAATTGTCGCAGGGCGCTATTTCGCGAATGTATTGCATTTCGTTTTCGGTTTCCTGCATGTCGGCATTGGCGGCGTACAGGAGCAAAAAAGTGCGGAATTCATCGCGATTCATTGTGTGTTTTTCCATGAAAATATCAGGTTTAGTTGTTTTAGGTTAACCAGGATTGGTAATAATGGGCGTCCTCAATACTCACGGCGTGTTCCGTCATTTTCAGCGGACGGAACGTATCGATCATCACCGCCAACTCGTGTGTTTCCTTTGCACCGATGCTTTTTTCTACCGTACCCGGGTGCGGGCCGTGCGGGATACCGCCGGGGTGCAGGGTAATCATGCCGCGTTCCACATGTTTCCGGCTCATAAAGTCGCCGTCTACGTAGTACAAAACTTCATCGCTGTCTATGTTGCTGTGGTTGTAGGGCGCCGGAATCGCCAGCGGGTGGTAGTCGAACAGCCGGGGCACAAAAGAGCAAATGACAAAATTGCGGGCCTCGAAGGTCTGGTGCACTGGCGGTGGCTGGTGCACGCGGCCGGTAATCGGCTCGAAATTGTGAATGGAAAATGCGTAAGGATACACGTAACCGTCCCAGCCCACCACATCGAAAGGATGGCTGAGGTAATAATAAGGATACATGTTGTCCTGTTTTTTGATGTAAAACAGGAATTTCCCCTGCTCGTCGTGCGTTTCCAGCGCTTCCGGTTTGCGGATGTCGCGTTCACAAAACGGCGCATGTTCCATAAGTTGGCCAAAGTTGTTGCGGTACCGGCGGGGCGTAATGACAGGGCTGGAGGATTCAACAATCAACAAACGGTTCTCTGTGCCATCAAATTGCAACTGATAGGTCGTTCCACGCGGAATGACCAGATAATCACCGTATTCGAAGCGCAGGTTGCCGTACATGGAACGCAGGGTTCCTGTGCCTTCATGTATGAAAATGATTTCGTCGGCATCGGCGTTTTTGAAAAAATAATCGCTCATGCTCAGCCGCGGCGCCGCCAGAATGATTTTGCAGTCATCATTGACCAGAACCGGTTTGCGGCTTTTCAGATAATCATCTTCCGGCGGAACCTGGAAACCTTTCAGACTGCGGTGCTTCAGTTGACGATCAGATACCGTTACTGGTTTTACATCGAAAGGCTCGCCAACCTGAACAATCTGTGTTGGCGCATGGCAATGATAAAGGATGGAATACATATCGCTGAAACCCTCCGTCGAAAAAAGCTCTTCGTGGTAAAGACTACCGTCGGGTTTGCGATACTGGGTATGCCGCTTTTGCGGGATTTGTCCCAGGGTGTGGTAGTGCATGGTATTGTATTTGGTTAGTGCTATTTTTTTAGTTCGAAGTATCTCCGTTGGCAGTTTTCAGGGCGCATTTTCAACCTAAACAAACCTGTCCTGACTTTTTCATGCCCATTGCTGATCTTCTTGCTGCTATTTCAAATTATCATACACCTTGTCCAGCAATCGGACAAGCGTACTCATTTCTTCGTCTTCCAGCCCGTGCCAGGCTTGCAGGCGAGCTTGTTTGATCACCGGTAGTATGTCTTTGATTTTTTGACGCCCGTGAATGGTGAGCCGAACGTTGTAACGGCGGCGGTCATTAGGATCGTCTTCGCGGGTAATGAGTTTTTTCTGCTCCAGCAGATCAAGGATGCGGGTCACTGTTGGCGCATCCTTGAAAGTCTGCCGGGCAATTTCATACTGGCTTTGTGCACTGCCGGATTCCAGGGTTTGTAAAACAATCCACTGGTCAATGGTAATGTCGGCAGCAGCCAGGGTTAATTGCGCATGAAAAAACTGTTTCATGCGCTTTGCTGTTCGTTCCAGTATAAAACCTGAAACTTCTGCAGTTTTGGCTAATTTTGGCAAGGCTGAAGGCATAAAAAAATGTTCGCGCAAATATAGTTAGTATAACAATTATTTGCAAGCAAATAACCTTTTTGTTTTGTGTTTGAAAAGCGGACGTGCATTTTTGTTCATCCGATTTTTTTCACCATAAATCATTGATACGTTAGCGTAGCTATGGATGCTTTTATTCAACATCTTCAATTGCGCATGAAAGAGGGGTTGCCCGGACAAGCGGCGCAATATCGCATGGCAAGGGCATTTCGTCCTACTGCCATACCGGCTCCTGAGCATGCGGCACTGGCAGGCGTTCTGGCGCTTTTTTTTCCAAAAGACGGAGAATGGCAGTTGGCATTGATCGAGCGGGTGACCACACATGCAGCCGACCGGCACAGCGGACAAATCAGTTTTCCCGGAGGAAAATACGAAGCCGGCGATGGTATTTTGATGAATACGGCCTTGCGCGAGGCGCACGAGGAAGTGGGGGTTGACCCGCAGGAAGTGAACATGATTGGCGCCCTGACCGAGCTTTATATCCCGGTGAGCAATTTTTTAGTACACCCATTTGTGGGCTGGATGGACAACACGCCACGCTTTCAACCCCAGTGGAGCGAAGTAAAATCTGTACTTGAAGTTCCTTTTCGTTTGCTGGAAGATCCAAACACCCTGCAAACTACGGACATTCATCTTGCCGGCAATCTGACGCTGAAAGAAGTGTCTTACTTTAATGTGTACAGCAAAGTAGTATGGGGAGCAACGGCCATGATTCTGAGCGAATTGCTGGAGATAGCATCCGGGCGGGAAAAAGAAGTTGACTAAGCTCTAAAGGATCAAAAGGCAAAGCGCAGGAGGCAATTTTTCTTTCGTTTTCTGATTGAATGGATCATTAAACGTTGAGCGTGTTTTCCTTTTATTGAAAATGCTCAGAAAAGTACCCCCTGCCCTTTAACGATATTGTATCCCCACCTTTTTCAGGAATTTTTACTTCCAGGCATTGTATTGATAACTCAGTTTAACCTGGTTGATGTAAGACTGGTTGTAAGTTTCCACCTTTGTAAGGATAGCATTCACTCCTTGCGGGCAAGCGCCGGAAAATGGAAACCCGCCACTGCCGCCTATTCCAAAATCTCTCCCTTTGTTTGTTCGGAAGAAAAGCTGGTCTACATAACTGCCGCTACCTCCGTACAGGGCAACGATGGATTCATCGCTGTCAAAAGTAACAGTCACCGAAGAACTACCGGATGCACCGTAAAGTACAGGCGATGATTTGTCGCTGTAAGTGATTTGTATCCCCTTTACATAGCCGTCATTGTTTGCTCCTGAGCTGTAGATCGTTACCGCCGAGATTCTTGAGCCGCTGCTCAGGTCGGTGGCAAGTTGCGTTCCCCACGCAGAAGGATAGCTGTCGAGCACAAAAGCGACAGTTTGCTCTGTTGGCAGCGTGAGAAACTGAACAGTAGGGAATGCAGCATTTTCAGTGCTTGTCGAAGCGGGTTGTGTATTGGTTGTAGCCAGATAAGCCCAGATGTTAGCCGGGCTGGTATAAGCATCCAGCTGTGCGATGTACTGCGCATTGATGTAATCAGTCAGCCGGGTTTTGTCGGCTTCTGCTGCCGCCTGCTCAGAATATTTTTGAGAAAATCCAGTGACGGCATCTTCCAGATAATAGTCGGTGAAAACGCTGCCGCTCTGCCGGATGGTGATTTGCTCAAGCCGCCATGCCAACGCCGTCTCTTTTGCCTGAGTTGCCGCTGTAGCAAGCTTGCTGATCCAGTCGTTTAACCGGGTAGCAGCAAAAGCCGCATTGGGATCCGTTTCTCCACCGCTGATGGCCGTATAATTGTAAGCATATTCAGCCATCATGATGATGGTAATGCTGCCGAACGGGATGAGATAGGTCAGGTTTTCTTCAGGGTCATTCAGGTTTAAGAAATAAGGGGAATCGTCTTCCAGATCATCAATAATGCTGATCAGTTTGGTAAGCTTGTCCTGCCCGGGTACGAGGTTGTTGTAATCGTTTATCGATGTATAATACCCGGATAAAGTGTTGTTGAGAAACTCGAGGTTATTTTGATCGATCAGCTCTTCTACCAGGGTATTCATGAAACTGACCATGTCGTTCCAGATTTCCTGCGTACTGGGCCCTGATGGCCAGAAACATTCGAGTACACCGGATATTAGGCTGCCGACTTCCGGAATGCAGCCCAAAGCGCCGGCCAGCAGATCCTCAACACGCGATGCAGTCTGATATTTCTGGATGGTGGCGACTTCGTTTGGTGTTTGGCCGCTTTGATTGAAACTATCCGGCGCCTGTGCAAAAACTTTCAGACTCATGATGGAATTTGAGCCATAATTCGTCAGGTCCGCAACCAGGCTGTTTGGTCCAAACTGAGCCACGAGGTTTTTGAAATCGCGGTCATCGTACAATTCTGCCCAGGTACCTGGTCCGGTTGTTACCGCATTGGGGAAACGGTAGTAATATCCCTGAGTGGAATCATTCCAATAATAATAACCATCAATACAAGCGGTGTTCACGGTAGATCCCGGACCACAGAGGGTGAAACATTCGCCGGTATAGCGTGTGCCATCGTACAGCTTTAACCAGCAATCCCCGGTATTGGTGGCCACATTGGTACTCCAGAAATTGGGCTGGCTGTCGTACATCACAAAACTGACGATGCTGTTTTTGAAATCGCCGCCACCCGGCATTTTGCACTCGTTCAGATCAGGAATTGCCCCATTTGGGCCGACCTTCAGGATGCCCCCTTCAAAATTGTGTTGTGTAAAAAGGCAAATCCATGTAGAAGAACCTGTTTTCAGGCTGTTGATGCTGTCGTCCATCTCCTGGCTGGAATTGTCGTAATCGTACTCTGCCAGGTCGTAAATGGATTGTGCGCCGCTAAAGCTTCTGGTGTTGCCTTTGTAATCATTGTCTTCCCAAAAGGAAACCCAGCAATTCGCATTGGTGCTCATTGTTATGGAATTTAATGGTTAAAAAAATAGTAATTGATCTGGCGCTTAATTGCCAGGGCTAGTGGGAATGTTTTTTCAGGCAAGATGCATTGTGATCGGCAACGCGCCGGGAAATGCGACACAGACAAGATTAAGAGGCGATGGAATCCGCCTCGGCCATTGCACCGGAGATGGCTCCGGGAGCAGCTTCAGGTTGGGTGAAATATCAAATAATTCTCCCATCCTTCCCGCTGCAAATCTCCGCTACATATTGCAGCCGGGTAAGCGCAGGAATGCGCGTTTATAAAATCAGGTATTATTACGGAGGGAGGTGTGGAAATACGGAGCGTAAAATCAGGGCGTTTTAGATTGCGGTTTATTCGGCGTCAGGGTTCTGTGCCTCATCTTCGCCAAAATACGCCCGGATTTTTTTGGCAACTGACAAACCAGCGACTTCTGCGATGGCCGCTGTGCTGGCCGCCCGGATTTTTTTCGCCGAACCAAAGTGGGTAAGCAGTTTTTGTGCTGTTTTTTCGCCTACGCCTGCGATATTGGTTAACTCCGTGCTGGTGAAATTTTTCGAGCGTTGGTCCCGGTGGAACGTTATCGCAAAACGGTGCGCTTCGTTACGTGCCTGCTGAATGAGTTTCAGCGACTCTGACTTTTTGTTGATGTGCAGGGGCACTGAATCGCCGGGAAAAAAAAGTTCTTCCAGTTTTTTAGCAATGCCGACCACGGTCATTCTGCCGACGAGCCCCAGCGCCTCAATGCTTTTCATGGCTGCGCTGAGTTGTCCCTTACCTCCGTCAATGATGACCAGTTGGGGCAGCGGCTGTTCTTCTTCGAGCAGGCGCCGGTAACGCCTGAAAACGACTTCCTCCATGCTCGCGAAATCGTCGGGGCCTTCCACGGTTTTCACGTTGAAGTGGCGGTAGTCTTTTTTGGAAGGTTTTGCATTTTTGAATACCACGCAGGAAGACACCGGATTTGTACCTTGTATGTTGGAGTTGTCGAAACACTCAATGTGCATGGGCAAAACCTCCATGTGCAGGTCTTCCTGCAAGGTACGCAGGATGCGCTCGGCAGGGGTTTGGCGCTGGGTGCGCGTAACAGCTTCCTTGCGCTTCTGGAGCAGGTGGTATTGCACATTTTTTTCAGAGAGTTCCAGCAGGCGCTTTTTGTCGCCAATTTTCGGAACGGTGACCACAACGTCGGAATCTGCCATTGGAAAAGAAAAAGGCGCAATGATTTCCGGGGCCAGGCTACTGAAGCGTTCCCGAATGGCCGGTACAGCATAAGCCATAAGGTCCGTTTCATCCTCGTCAAGGTTTTTGACCAGTTCCTGAGTATGGGTGTGGATGATGGCGCCATTCACCACCCGCAGGTAGTTTACATAAGCATCTTTTTCATCTGAAGCAATGGAGAAGACATCGACATCGCGGATGGTGTTGCTGACAACCGTGGATTTGCCCTGATAGTCTTCAAAAGCGGTAAGTTTTTCTTTGATTTGCTGCGCTTTTTCAAATTCCAGATTTTCAGCGCACTGCTGCATTTCGGATTTGAAATGATTGACCACGGCGCTGAAATTTCCTTTCAGGATGTTTTTGATCTGTTCAATCCGGCGGTTATAGGAGGCTTCTTCTTCCAGTCCTTCACATGGGCCGAGGCAGTTTTTGATGTGGTATTCCAGACAGATTTTGAATTTTCCGGCCCGGATCGCTTCTTCCTGCAGGTTGAAAGTACAGGTTCGCAGGGGAAAAAGCTGTTTGATGAGGTCCAGAATAATGCGCACCCTGCTTTTTGAGGTGTAAGGGCCAAAATAGGTGGATCCGTCGCGGATCACGTTGCGCGTGATGAAAACCCGGGGGAAACGCTCGTTCTTGATGCAGATGTAGGAATACGTTTTGCCGTCTTTCAGCATCACATTGTAGCGCGGCTGGTGCTCTTTGATCAGCGTGCTTTCCAGCAAAAGGGCGTCGGTTTCCGTTTCTACTACCGTAAATTCGATGCGGCCTGCGTGTTTCACCATCACCCTCGTTTTCTGGGCCCGGTCCTGCCGTTCTCCAAAATACGACGACAGGCGGTTGCGCAGGCTTTTGGCCTTGCCAACATACAAAATAACGCCTTCCGGACTCATAAACCGGTATACCCCGGGCTCTTTAGGGATGGTGTCGGATAGCTGCTTGAAATCTTCAGTCGTCATGGTGATTGGTGTAGTGGCCGATGATTTTTCACCACATAGTTACATAGAAAGTTTCACATACAACACTTCGAACAAAAGTGATCTTCAGAGGACCTTTCGCCGGTAGTATCCCCTCTCCGGTGTCCCTGTGGCAGAAACAAATAAACGCTTAAAGATAAAATTTGCGCCATAAACCTTTTATCGGAATCATCCCCGTGGCCAGGGCTGCGATCAAATTAACCACTGCGGAAATCAAAAACCGCCCCACCCAGTGCAAGTCGGCCGGAATTTGCACAACGATCCACGTCAATAGCCCCGCAAGCATTACAGAACCGGCGCATCGGGCAATCAGCAGGAGGTTTCGCGACAAACCCAACTCGCGGTAAGCCAGGTTTGTTTGTGCCAAAAAAACGGCCGTTTGTGTGATGCAAGTTGCTGCAGCTGCTCCGGCCCCCTTGTAGTAGGGAATGAGCACCCCATTCAGTAGGATATTTCCCAATACGCCCCAAAGGAAAATTCGGTTCATGTGCCGCATACTGCCTTTAGCGGTCAACAGGGTTCCATAGACGTAGGAGCCGCAAACGGCAACAAAACTGAACATGAGTAACCCCAGCATTTCTCCCGAGGAAGGGCTGGTTTGATGATACAGCAAGTCCATAATGGCTTCCCGGAAAGGCCAGATGGCGACAGCCAGTGCGGTGCTTCCTGACCAGATGAGACGAAAACTAAATCCCGTCAGTTCATCCGGCGATTTACCTTCTTTGATCAATCTGGCGAACATGGGCAACAATAGCGCTGCAAACAAATACCCGATCATATTGGCGGCATCCAGCAGCCGGTAAGCGCCGGCGTAATAACCTGCTTCGGCGGCGCCATCGGGCAACAACCGCTCGATCATGACTGCATCGACTCTGGTGTAGATGGTCATCAACAGCACCACCATCGCATAGGGGTAGCTTTCGCGGGCTATCACCCAAAGCAGGGCTGGCTGGAATCTCAGGCGTAAGCGTCCGATTTTGCCCCACACAAATGCGCCGACCAATAATGCCGTGGCGGCCAGGGAAGCGGTTTGAGCATAGATGAACCACTCAATTTGAAAGCGCCCGGGGTATTGCAACAGCAACATTCCGCAGATCAGGATCAGCAGGAGTTTGTCGGCCACTGAAAACCAGCCGTCGAGGCGGTACAAGCCCAGTCCGGAAACATTGGTGCGCAAAAAAAGGATCAGGGAGTTGAAAATCTGGCTCGCTGCTATCCAGCACAGCCAGTTTATATGCCGGGGCAGGTAGCCTGTGAGCCAGCCTGCTATGGCCAGTGCCAGGAGGTAGAGCAAAGACAACATCCCCTTAAGTACGAGGATGTTGGGGAAATATTTTCCGATCAGGGTTGGGTGCTGGGCAATGCTTCGGTTGTTGAAATTCTGAATTCCGGAATCGTTGATGATCTGGAAAAGGTAGGTGAAATTGAACAACACAAAGTAAAGGCCGTAAGCGCCCGGCTCCACCGCATTTTGCACCGCTCTGTCAATCCCGAATATGTAAAACGGTTTGATCAGTAAGTTGACAAATACCAGAAAAAACAGGTGTCTCAGAAACTCCCGATTCATAGGCGATCAGGAATGGTCATTTGCTGCCGTCAGGTCCGCCTGTTAATTCCACTTTGTCTACAATGTAGCCGGTTTTTCCCTGCCAGGGCAGTACTTTGTATGGCTCGCGGTAGTGCAGGCGCACTTGTTTGCCTTCCAGACGCAGCAGTTCATCATAGACAGCGCGGTCTTTTGCCGAAAACTCCCAGGTCAAAGGGGGGGCGCCGTACTGGGCTTGCGCCATGTTCAACTGTCCTTCGAAGGTTTTAAAAACGACGCCTTTATAAGAGACTTTCATCAGGTAGCCTGAGCGGGCGCCATCGCTGTACGTCCAGGTACAGACCCAAAGGTATCCCAGACCTGCAATGACCGCTACGCCCAGTAAAATCAGCAGAGCGCGTTTGGCTTTGCTCATGACTTTTTTGGCGCCTTCTTCTACAACTTGCTTGAATTCACTCATGGTATTTTTCAGATTTTTTACGCTTGGAATAAGCTGCTGCAATTTACGCTAAAAACAGACAGTTCCGGGTGATTGGGGCAAAAACAATCAGGGTAACATGGTCATTTTTGCTGTCGCGCTTCCATTTTCCAGGGCGTAAGCAAAAGCCATTTTTGAGGTGTTGTGTGCAAAAGCATAAGCGCCCCTGTGGTCAATGCCAATGACTCCGCCCAGGCCGCCGGCTCTTGTTGCCAGTGTGCGGATGCCTTCCGCAGCGGCGTCCATAGCCGGATTGGTCAGAAACAGATCACATACGGTCTTGCTCAACACAACTTTCAGGATGCTTTCGCCCCAGCCGGTTGCAGAAACGGCACCGCTGCGGTTGTCGGCATAAGCGCCTGCTCCGATGACGGGGCTGTCGCCCACCCTGCCTGCCATTTTTCGCGGGGTGCCTCCGGTGGAAGTCGCCACAGCCAGGCTTCCCCACTTATCCATGGCTACTGCGCCAACTGTGTCGCCGGGTACAGGGCCAAATGGATGATGGGTGCGAAATTTTGGATCTTTTTTAATGCGCTGGTAAAATTCGAGCTCGCGTTGGGTCAGCAAAGCTTCCGGTTCAAGTTCTTCAAAGCCGCATTTTCTGGCGAAAGCCTGCGCGCCTTCACCCACCAGCAGGCAATGTTCGGTGTCGGTCAGCACCCGTCTGGCTAAGCTCACCGGGTGGAGGAGGTTGCGAACGGCTGCAACGGCCCCGAAATTCAGGGTTTCGCCGTCGGCGATAATGGCATCCAGCTCAATTTCGCCATTTTCATTTAAAAATGCGCCGCGCCCCGCGTCAAAAGTGGGGTCGGCTTCTAAAAGATTCACAGCGGCTTCAACGGCTTCCAGCGCTGTCATGCCTTTGTGCAATTCGGGGTAAATGCTTTCCACTGCTTTGGTCACGCCGTTCAGATGAGCGGCATCCTGTTCGTCCGGAATGCTCCAGGCGCCGCCGTGTACAATCAATCGTATGGGCATATGGATGTATTTTTTTCAATCATAAAGAACACAGAAGCGGTTGCATAAATACAGAAATCATGTCATTTATGTACCCCATATTAAACGCCTGAGAAGTCTTCGGGTTAAAAAGCGATAACCTCTATCGGAAGATAAATCAGCAATGCAGCGCCTGTCCATCCCATTCTCCAAATACCCGGATGGGTTGTCCGGCACTTTTTGAAACCAATGACCAGCCGATCTCCGGAGGGCAGGTGATGGGCAGAACATTCCCCTGAAGGTCTGCCAGACTAAATTTTTCATGCGCTACCAGCGGCACAACAGATTCGAGCAGTGCAGGAAAAACCGGCAGCCAGGGATTGGCGCTCAATGCGCGGGCAAATTGATCGGCTAATTCGGCAGCATGCGCCAGGCCATTCAGGTCGAACGCACGTTCTTCGGCAAATACAATTTCGCCTTTCGGCAAAGCGCGCAGGGGATAGGCAGAAGGGTAATAAGCCATTTCTCCTTCCAGAATTTGTCCGGTCAGCCATTGGTGTTCAAACTCCGTTCTTCCCCATGCAAAATCGAGCAACAAAGCATAACGGCAGCTGCGCTCCCCGGCAAGCCAGGTGCGGCGGTAGCGCAGGTTTTCCTGAACGCCTTCTGAAATGCCCAGTACCTGCCAGCAGTCATCCGTTACAGGCCCGGTTTGCAACACTTCCTCCTTTTTGAGGTTTAGTCCGGCAAACTGCAGGAGGTCGGCCCAAAGTCCGTCAGGCAGGGATTCACAGCGCTGAAAACCCTCCGTCGCTAAATGCAGGAGGGCAAGTTCGCCCAGCACACGCTCCGGCCAGTTGTCTTCCCGGAGCAGGTCTTTAATCATGCGGATGCGGCGGGCCAATCCGCCAAGGGTAGCGTCTACCATACGGCGGGCGATGTCGTCCCAAAATTCCGGCGCCTGCTGCTGTGCTCCTGCCAATCCGTGGTGTACAAGATCGCGGAGCCACCAGGCCAGCTCGCCAGCGCCCTGCTGCATGGCATGGAGGCGCTTTTCGGGAAGGTGGAGGCGGGCGGGTGGTTGTGGCATTAGGATTGGTGGTGGATGATGGGGCAAATATCGGAAAAATTATTCTCCAATAATTCGGAGGACTTTCTTAAGCAGCAAAGGAAATGCCGGCGCTGTCATAGTATCTTCATAACCATACAGTTCATAAAATTGAGTGGCTCTTGTTGCCTCAAAGTATCATCAACCGAAAATACAAAATATACCCGCACCGCCATTTACCATACCCCCGGTATCAACCTTTTTACCTGTTTTTCATAATCCAGATAAGCCTGCCCGAACTGTCGGCGCAGTTTTTTTTCTTCAAAATGTATTCCGAAAGGCAGGTATAACAAAACACTGATCAGGAATACCAGGGATGATATTTGAGGATAAAACAGGAAAAGCCCGAATAAGAACAGAATCGTACCGAGGTAAAGGGGGTGGCGAACGAGTGCATTAATCCCGGTGGTCTTCAGGCCATCAGCGGCAGAGACAGTATCTTTTCCCTTTAATTGCTGAGTGCCCAAAAATTCGCCCATCTGGTATTGCCACAGTGCGCTTAAGAAAAGCCAGGCTCCGGGGACGAGGAAAAGCATGGCGGCTCCTTTTGTCCAGGCATTTGTTTCAAACAGCAAATGCTTTGGAAAACCTGTCATCCAACCCAATAACAGGAACAGTAGCAGTGTTGATAATATATTGTATATCAGTCGATAATAACGAAAATAGCTACCCATAAAGCTCGAAAACCAGGCTTTGATCCGGTCTGCTGCAAGTATGCTGTGCAGGCTAAAATAAACAAGCAGCAAGGTAAAGGCAAAAAGAATTTGTACTATAGTCATTGTTTATGATCGATTTAAAGGCTGTCAGGTTGTGTGTCCGTCTGCTACTGAGCCAATAGTTCCAAAAAAGCATCCTTCCGCCGCCTTGAGACCGGAATTTTTGAGCCGTCCTGCATGAGCGCGTAGCCGCCGTCTTCTTTCAGAAATTGCTTCACGAAAGTCATGTTCACCAGGTGCGATTGGTGGGGGCGGAAAAACAACTGTTGCGGGAGCATTTCTTCAAACTCTTTCAGGTTGCGGGAAACCAGGCAGCGCTCGCGGGGGGCTAAATAAACGAAGGTGTAGTTGCCGTAGCTTTCGATGCGGGTTATTTGAGTTGTTTGAGCAAAAACGGGGCCTTCACCCGTTGGTAGCAGGATGCGGTCAAAAACCTTATCGGTTGCGGTGTTCAGCAAATTGGAAATCTGCTGCTTCAATACATCAAATGTCCGGTTCTGCATCGCCTTGTTTACGGCAAAAACAAGTTCGTCGGGGTCAACGGGTTTGAGCAGATAGTCTATGGCATGATACCGGAAGGCGCGAATGGCAAAATCGTCGTGCGCTGTTGTAAAAACGACATTGAAATGGATGTTTGGAATCCGGTCAAGCAAATCAAATCCGGTACCGTCTTCCATTTCCACATCGAGCATCAACAAATCGATCGGGGTCTGCCGGAGCAGTTCAAGGGCTTCTTTCACACCCCCGGCCATCCCTGCTAAAACAACGCCGGGGCAATTGGTCTGTAGCAAATTGCGAAGGGCATTGCGGGCATATGGTTCATCGTCTACTATTAAGATCCGGAAATCCATGCTGTTTTGTGTTTGTCGTCTTATAAGTGCTTATCTTACCGAATATAATTTTTTTCCTGCCGAATCGCATTTTTTTCTCAAATTTAGAGATTCTATTTATTTCACGATATCCTTCATGCCCCGGTATTTTATGACAAAAACCAGGCTATTGTTGTTGCTTGTGTTTGGGTCGGTGATGACCTCGGCCCAGCAACTTTCGTGGCGTAATTACACAACGGCTCAGGGCTTACCCGGCAATATTGTGTATGATTCCATGGAGGATAGTAAAGGGTATATGTGGTTTGTGACCAATCAGGGCATTTGCCGCTTCAATGGCTATGAATTCATCCAGCCTGCAGATACCAGCGCTTTGAAGGGTAGTGAAGCGTTCATGCCCACAGAGGATGCAAATGGAAGGATCTGGTTTGCCCGACTGGATGCTTCTGTTTGGTTTATTGAAAACGACACGGTACGCGCGTGGAAATACAACACCGTGACGGCGCCATATCGTCAGAAATTCAGGCCGATAGAGCAATTGTGTGTTTCACAAGACCAGACGGTTTGGATGGCTTTGAATGGTTGCGGCCTCTTGTCTGTCAATAAAAAGGGCGATCTCAGAGTCATAGCCGATTCAAGCAGCAACAGTTTCATTTTTACGGAAGTTAGCAAAAAAATATTGTATAGCTCAAACGTCATGTTTCCGAATGTCGTTGCGCCCGATTCCATGTATATGAATATTGTGCGCTGGAAGAATGGCAACAGGACCACGCTGGGAAAGCTGATGATAAGGCTGCCTTTTACCGAAAAGTACAGAGGAATCTGGGCCTTGCGCAACGGGGGTTTGCTGTGCAGCAGTCAGGTTACTTTTTGTTTGTTTCACGACGACCGTTTGGTCTGGCGGTCGCCTGCACCCATGCTGGTAGAAAAAGCCGCGGAGACCGACGCCGGTGAAATTTTGATTGCATCGCATATTGGCCCAAACTGTGGCTTGTTTTATTTTGCTTCCCGGGAACATCTGAGAAAGGGCATTTATAAGAATTTGTTGCCTGGGCACTTCGTTACGGATTTTTGGTGTGACCGAGCGGGTGGCTGGTGGGCGACAACGCATCATGCCGGCGTTTTTTATTGCAAAAACCCGGGTATCGACGTTTTTAATACCATATCCGGGCTGCCATCTAATGATGTTGTTTGCCTGACAAAAGATGGACAAAAGACGCTTTTTGCCGGATTGCGCCCGGTGGATATCATCGCCCTTGATCGGAGTAAAGGGACACCTAAACTAATGCTGCATCCCCCCCTGTTAACCAGAGAAGTACAGGCCATTTTTTTTGATTCGCTTCAACAGCGATTGTGGTGCAGCGACCTTCTTTGTTTTTTGGAAGAGGGAAAATGGAATTCAATCATCAGCCATGACAAGCTTTCCGGGAGGCGGGGGGAAACCCAGGGCAAAAAAATTACGCCCGATCCCTCCGGTCAGATGCTGTGGACCAGTGCCTCATCGGGATTTTATCGGGTTGATGTACTGAAAACAGAAGCTGACCTTATCGGGCGGTCAATACAATCTTCCCTTCGAACCTTTTCTGTCACGCCTGACTCTGAAGGAAATGTCTGGGTGACGACAGAGAAAGGTTTGCGCTTGTGGCGCAATGGGCAATACGAACTGCCTCCTTTTGACCATCCAGCCCTGCATTTTCAACCACGCGATTTGATCTGCCTGCCTGATGGGGGGATGGCGATCAGTTTGCGCGCTACCGGCGTGTTGTTTAGGGACAAGCAGGGCAAATTTGCGCACTTTACAAAGCGGGATGGCTTGACTTCTGATTTTATTACCAAACTCTACTCCAGTCCGGATGGCAGTGTTTTTGCCTGTTCCAGTGCCGGGCTGAATCATTTCAAGCCCCAAGCTGATGGAAGTTGGCGCATCGAAACCATCAGCATAAAACAAGGATTGCCCTCCAATCAGGTAAATGATGTCATTACTTTTCCGGGAGAAATCTGGATGGCAACGGACCAGGGACTGGTTCGCCTGCATGATTTTCCAAAGCCTTACCCAATGCCTGCTCCGGTGTTGGAAAAGTTACTGATCAATAATAAACCCGGCGTTTTTCAACGGGAATTAAGATTGGCCTTCAATAAAAACAATCTTTTCATTCGCTTTTTTTCACTGCATTACCGTTCAGATGGCAACATCCCTTACCGCTATCGCCTGCTGGGGGCAGATACAACATTTGTTTATTCCAATAACAGGGAGGTAAATTTTGCCAACCTTTCTCCCGGCACTTATGCCTTTGAAGTGCAGGCTCAAAATGAAAATGGCATATGGAGTGAACCCACGCGCTGGACCTTTGAAATTCGACCTGCCTGGTGGCAAACCGGGTGGTTTTTTGCCTTGATGGCTTTATTTTTAGTGGGTGGCCTGGCTTTTTGGTACCGCAACCGCCTGCTTAAAACACATCGGGATGCAGCGATTCGCGATAAAATACGTGATCTGGAATCGGCGGCACTCCGGGCACAAATGAACCCCCACTTCATCTTCAATTGTCTCAACAGCATTCAGCATTTTATTACGGAAAACGACCCGGCTTTAGCAACGCGCTACCTTTCGCGTTTTGCCCGTTTGGTGCGTTTGGCGTTGCACGGTTCAGTCGACGGACGCCACAGTTTGAAGGAAGAAACGGAGATGCTGGAAAATTACCTGGCGCTTGAACAACTGCGATTTCGGGGAAAATTCACTTATGAGGTTAAATGCGATCCGGAACTTGATCCGGATGACATTTTCCTGCCCCCCATGTTGGTGCAGCCTTTTGTGGAGAATGCCCTGCTGCATGGCATGAAAAACAAAACAGAAGGGGGGCGGATCAGCATCGTCTTTTCCCAAAAAGAAGGGGCGCTGATTGCAACAGTAGTCGATAATGGTCCCGGCATTGATTCAGATGGCGCTGATCATCCTGTAACCGGTCATAAATCTGTCGGCATGACATTGACCCAAAGACGGCTTGAAATATTGGCTGGACAGCAGGCATTGCTGCGTGAAAATATCCTGGCTGCTGATGGAACAGTGCAGGGCATGCGCGTTGTCCTCCATGTGCCCGCGAACTAAAGTATCAACTTTTTACCGAATCGCATGACTTTCCGACCGAATCGCATTATTTCGGGCACGGAATTACCCGGAATTGCATATTTGCAGGATTGAGGTGAATGTGATACATATGCCATGGCAAATGATTCCGAATCAGAAGGATGGACAAAATCCCAAATCCGTCGGCAGATGCGTCTGGGCAATACGGAACAGGTGGTTCGCTTGCTCAACGACTCGAATATTCCTGAAGCAACAACCCTTGCAGGCAAGATGGACGCTTCCCGGCGTCAATACGACCTTGGCCTGATTGATGCCGAAACCTGGAGCCGCTTGCAATTGCAGTATTACGAAAGTGTTTTGAGCCTGTTGTTTGTGTCTGAAGCAGTTGTGTTTAAAGCGCCGCCGGATGCAGCAAAATTATCGCTCAGCCATTTAATTGAAGGGCATGAAATTCAGGAAGCCCTTGCTTTTTGTGAATCATTCGGAGATGTTTCCATTTTGATGCAGGCACAATACGAAATCGGCAGAAAACAATACGAGGCGGGTGCCATCGAATTGGCAAACTGGGAGTTGATTCAACACAAAACCAAATTTTTGCTTTGGGAATTAGCCGAGCAAAAAACGGATACAAAAGCGCCTGCAAAAAGTATCTGGAAGCGGATTTTGGCCTGGTTTGGGTAGAGTATTGTCTTTTATCGGAGTGCCATGACCGGCTCGTTAGGATGTTCCGGGTTCGGAATCAGACGACCTCGTGCAGGATCTACTAAAAGGTCCATTTCTTCCATAGGAATTGCCCCGAGGAGTGGTTCTGTATTATTTGGTAAGACCAATGCACCGGTGACACTTTTGCGGTTGCCAAACCGAACCATAACCGGCCATACAACAGGTAAATCAACGTAACTGCCATCAGCCAGTTGACAGGGGCGCATCTCGCGGGTACGAAGGCCAAGTTGATGCTGGATATTTTCATTGATAGACAACATTATCGCACCCGAATCCACATTCATTCGAACGGTCATCTTTCGGATTTCGTTTTCTGAAATCCGCCCATCTTCAAAATCATCCGCATCCCGGCCGTTTATTAAGTCGATTTCAGCGTGGACTAATCCCATAATCATTTATTTTTTCCATAAAGAACAGTCTACAAAAATAGACAAATTTTTGGATTAATTTTTCATAGGACCAATGGTAAAGAGTTGGCAAACCGACTGATTTTTCGTAATTTTATTCTTTAATTGTCAAAAAATCGGGCATGCACGTCGCCACACAACCTGCCATCACGGATCTTTCACAGCTCGACCCCGAGGGCAGCTATACTTATGCTGATTATTTGATGTGGCAATTCCAGGAAAGGGTAGAACTCATCCGGGGGAAGTTGTTTCGGATGCCTCCGGCGCCAAGTGTAATACACCAAAGAATATCCGCCTTTTTCACTGCAAAGATTTTTAATTTTTTTGAACATAATGCCTGTCAGGTTTTTGCCGCCCCCTTCGACGTACGCCTGCCGGTTAGCCGCAAAAAAGGTCAGGACACAACGGTCGTGCAACCTGATTTGTGCATTGTTTGCGACCCGGCCAAACTCGACGAACTCGGTTGTGCCGGCGCTCCTGATCTGGTCATAGAAATCCTCTCACCTGGTAACAGCACCAAAGAGATGCGGGAAAAATTCCGCGTGTATGAAGAAGCTGGAGTTCGGGAATACTGGATCGTCAATCCGGCTGAAAAAATGGTGCTTGTCTATGTCCTAAATGAAGCGGGCGTCTACATCGGCCTTGCACCAGTTACAACAGAAGACCCACTTCGATCTGCCATTTTCCCTGACCTTGTCATCCCTTTAAAGGAAGTATTCGTTTAAAATTCAACCGAATTTCATCAAAAAACGACCGAATCACACAGAATTCGGCGGTGCATTGTAGTAAATGACATCTTTGTCCGGCGAACCTGGCAATGATGCCATCTCAAAAAATCAAGGCGACGAAAAAAGCCGTATGGGCCAGTCGGGTTTCCGAAACTGCTATGCGGCTTTTTTGCATATCCATAATCAGATTTTTTTATTCGTTTGTCACACATCATCCAGTGGTTGACTTATTCTATATGTAGTATCAATCTTTAAGGGACAATAAATCACCAGTTAAATCGCACACACTATGAAGGTTACACCAGCCAACCTTGCAAACTTAGCGTTCAGTTGTATTTTTGTCTTACTTACAGAGCCGGTTCAGGCGCAGTTTCAGCGTGTCTTTGGCACGCCCCTCGACGAAACATTTTCCAAAGTAATCAACAGCAGCGGCAGTTATTATGTGCTTGGGCATGGCGAAGTCACAAATGGCCAGCCCGGTCGTGCAACCGTGACACGCCTGAACGCTCAGGGGGTCCTTCAATGGACGCTGAGCCTGAACACCGCTTCCGTGTGGGAAGATGCCGTGCTGACGCCCTCGGGTAGCCTGCTGGTGGTCGGACACACGCTGCCACAAGATGTCAACAGCAAAAGCATCATGGGTTTGGTGACGGCGGCAGGGGCTTTTACCTGGGTGCGCACCCAGGACAGTCCCGGTAAGGACTGTTTCAAAAAAATCGTTCGCAACCCATTACCCCAACTTGCGGCTTTCCCTTATTACATATTAGGCTCACAAACCGATCCTGTAACGACGATTGAAGATATGGTTTTGCTGAATTGTAATGAAAACGGCACATTCAACTGGAAAAAACTATATACCGGGCCGATATTTTTCACAGGAAATAAATTTGCACGCGATCTGGAAGCCCTTCCAAACGGAGATATGCTCATTGCAGCCAATCTGGATGTTCAGGGCATCGTCATGCAAATCGACAATACCGGGCAGCCAGTCGGTGGAGCAACCCCAGGTTTTCTTTTTTCGATTACAGATCTTACGCTCGGAGGTGGCGGGACTGTTTATGCCATTGGATCCGGCATTCAGGATTCCAAAGTGCACCTCATGAAATTCGACAGCGATTTGATCGGGCTATGGGATTATACGATCTCCGGCGCTGCTGAGGCCAGTCAGGTAATTCAGGCTACGGGCAGCGGGGACACTTATGTGATGGGTAAAAAATCGGGTAGCCAGGCGCCCTGTGTGTATCAAATATCTGAAACAGCCGGTTTCCCGGACTTGACTGCCGTGAAATTGCTAAACGGCAACGCAACCGCTCAAACAGGCGGAACGCTGTCGCTGGTATCTGCCAACCAACTGGCTTACGCCGATGGCCGGTCCATTCCCAATGTTAGTTTTGGGCAGTTTTGTGGCCTGGCAGCGGTGACGGATTTAAGCTTGAACAGTTGTATAGCCACCATGGGAGATGATGTTTTGTTGCCAAACAGCACCCTATTCGAGGGTCCGTTGCTGCCAGACGTCACGTTTTTCGATACGCCGGTGCCAGCTGGACTGACCGGCACTTTGCGGACCTGGCAAGAGGCAGATGCCTGTAGTTCTGAGCCTTGTGTAGCGAATTTTAACTTTGACTTCCCGAATTGCGACCCCACGGTGAGCTTTACCAATACATCTACCGGACCGGCGCCACTTTCCTATTCCTGGAATTTTGGCTATTCGGTACTGGGTATTCCACAAACTTCGATTGCTGCCAACCCGTTTCACACCTATCCGGCTCAATGCGCCACGTACAACGTCTGTCTGACGGTAATGGGTAATGGTTGCAGCAACACCATTTGTAAAAACGTAACCATCAAATATCCCCAGTCGCCGGTATTCAGCTGTCCGCCTAACCTCACGGTCAGCTGCAATACTGACCTTGGGCCAGCCAACACGGGATTTGCTACGCTGACGGGCGCCTGCTCGGGCGTAGCGCCTTCCATTACTTATACAGATGTCGTCAGCGGTACCATGCCCTGCGACGCCACAGTGCTCCGCACCTGGTCGGTGACCGATGAATGCGGCCGGTTGCATACCTGTGTGCAGACCATTCTGGTACGGGACAATGTGCCTCCAACCATCAATTGCCCGCAAGACCTGACGGTTAATACGAATCCTGGCCAATGTTATTACACCGGGGTTTTGCCGCAACCAACGGCAACAGACAACTGCAACCCCAATCCGGTCGTCACCTGCTACCTGGTGACGGATAGCGGCCTTGTGCCCATTACGCCGCAGACGCAATTTCCAAAAGGCACGAACACCATTTGCTGCATTGCAGACGATGGTTGCGTAGACGTCAGCGAACTGATCTGCACTTACCCCTGCACGGCAAGCGGTAATTTTCAGGAACCTGACCAGCCCTTGCAGTTTGCGCAAACGCCAAACAACAATCCGGTCCAGCAACTGCTTACAACCCTTGGTGTGCAACCCGGGGTTTCCGGCAATGTGCTCGTGAAAGACGTGCTGGTTGGCGGCAATTGCTTCGACATCAGCAATGTAACTACCCAGGGCCAGGCAAGTCAGTTTGGCACTTTTTCCAATGGTTTAACCAATATTGGATTTGAATCAGGCGTCATTTTGGCTACCGGTCCGAGCACTTTGGCTATCGGACCAAACAACAGCGATAATGCAGGTAGCGGCGTTGGCGGCGTAACCCCCGATGCCGATTTGGCTACCCTGACCACGGGAACGCTCTATGACCGGGCCAGCCTTGAATTCGATTTTATTCCCACGCAACCTACGGTTACCTTTCGTTTTGTGTATGCATCTGAGGGGTATTGTGAACAGGTTGGCAATCCACTCAACGATGTACTGGGCTTTTTCATTTCCGGCCCGGGAATCCCCAGTGGAACTCAAAACATTGCGCTGGTTCCTGCTACGACAACTCCGGTCAATACCAATACGGTTAACCACCAGAGCAATTCAGGATTCTATGCCAATAACCAACCGGCTTCCAGCGCCAATTTATGCGGGCAACCGGCTTCCACTTTGCCATCGGTTACAGAATTGCAATACGATGGTTATACCCGGAAATTCACGGCAGTTGCCAACGTGCAACCCGGCCAGACTTACCACCTGAAATTAGCCATTGCCGACGTGGGTGATGACCTCAACGATTCGGCTGTTTTTTTAGATGCAGGTTCGTTTGATGCGGGAGGTGATGCTTCTGTGGAATGGGCCGTGAACAGCAATCCTGTTTCTGCTGTGGCTTATGAAAATTGCGGCACGGTGAATTTGGTTTTCAACCGGGTGGGGGGAAGTATCAATCTCCCTTTAACCGTTGCTTACACCATCACAGGAAACGCTACGGCAGGTTTCGACTATGCGCCCTTCGCGTCCAGCGTTGTCATCCCGGCGGGTCAGAGCCAATTAATCCTGCCTGTCACCATCCTCAACGACGCCATACTGGAAGGAGACGAAACCATCGTCGTCACACTGAATAATGTGTGTTCTTTTTTGATGCCTCAGAAAACATTGACCATTAAAGACAAGGCGCTCTTACAGGCAAAGTGTACGTTCACTTTGACCGTAGAAGATCATGAACCGCCAACCATCATGTGCCCGCCCAATGTAACGGTTTCCGGAACGCTGAATGGCCAGGGGATTTGTACGGCCGTAGTCGGGAACCTTGCACCAACAGTGTCTGACAATTGTCCGATGCTGATGGTGGATTACGTAATTTCGGGGGCAACCACAGGGACAGGAATAAACGACGCCAGTGGAACTACCTTTTTGGCAGGAACTTCCATTGTAACTTATACCGCGACGGATATGGGCGGGAATATGGTTACCTGCCAGACGGAAGTGACGGTTACCTGTCTGCCTCCGCAGCCCTGCGATGTAACCATTATAGCCACTTACGTTGACAATTGCGGACACGTACAACTCAACGCTTCGGCTTCCGGGCCGTCCGGTTACAGCTACCAATGGTGCAGCGGCGAATCTACCCAAATGCTCGATTTGATGCTGCCTTGTGGGGAGCACGATTTTTGTGTATCCGTTACCTGTGAAGATGGATCCATGGCGAGCGATGCCATTACGGTAACGGTAAGTGACAACATCCCGCCTACCATTAACTGTCCGCAGGATATGACCATTACGGCTCTGGCGCCCGACTGCGATATGCCGGTGCATGGCATCCACTCGCTCGGCGCTTCCGACAACTGCGGTACTCCTACGGTAACCTACGTCATCACAGGCGCTACCACAGCTTCGGGATCAGGCGACGCCAGCGGCACGACCTTTAATTCCGGCACCTCAACGGTGACTTATACCGCCACGGATTGGTGCAACAATATGAGTTCCTGCTCTTTTGATGTGACCATCGACTGCGACACCTGCGCCTGCCTGGGCTTCCAGAATATGGAATTCTATAACTTCCTCAACGGGCCCAATTTGCCGGCGCTTTGCGACAGCACAACTGTCATGTTGCCCTGCATCGGGTCCGATGCCCTATACTGGTTCCAGTGGAGTTTGCTGTGTTCCGATCCTTTGTGTCAGCAAAGTTTCGACTACAGCATTGTCCCGGCAGGCGGCGGACCGGCATTGATTTCCGGTACTGTTCCTTTAGGCAGTCCGCCTTTCCTCAGTTTCTCCTACGGCCAACTATCCGGGCCGGGCAACTATACGATTATTCTGACCGGGCATTGCGGCACAGATTCTTGTGTCTGTCATATCAATTTTTCCGTGCCGAGTTGTTGCAACTGCGGCGGGTTTTCCGACATGACATGGCGACCCACGCAGGGAGGATTTACGCAATTTGTGGCCTGCGGAGATACTCTGGCTGTTCCCTGCGACCAGGTTTTTTTCCCGCAAGTAGCCGGCATCTTCCAATGTATGGGCACGCAATGCCCCACCAACCAAACCATACAGTGGTCGCTGCAAGACCCTTCAGGCAACCCTATTCAAAGCGGCCCGCTCACATTCCAAACGAATTTCCTGCTGGCTCTTGACCCGGACTGGTTTGTTCATCCTGGTATTTACACGCTCACCTTCAACGGGAGCTGCGCGGGGCAGATGTGTCCGCCTTGTGTGTTGTATTTGGAGTCGGATGGGTGTGAATGTTGCAGTGATTTTGACGATTTTTGCGCACTGGTAGCCGAGGGCTTCACAGTTGAGCAAGATGGATGTACCGTCACGGTGTGTGCACCACAATTTGACGACTGCCATTTTTTGACAAGACCCCCAAATTTTGGCGACGGCAGCCCGGTGCTTGGCGTAATTGTACCGGCCAATGGATGCTGGACGCATACCTACACCCAAAGCGGCACATATACCATTTGCGCCAACGTCTTCGAAACTACCGGCGACAGCGCTTGCTGGAGTAAAGAAATGTGTGTGACAGTCACCTGTGATATGCCCTCTCTTTTCCAATGTGGCATGGCCGTGAATACCTACCAGCCGATATCGCAACTCTTATCAGACAAAGTACTTTCAGTAAGGGATATCCGCGACCGGACGGGAATTCCGACTTTGGTCAATTGGCCAGCCCTGGAGATTACTCACCCTCAGTGGACCTACGGCACTCTTGGTTCTATCTTCGGGATAGCCATTGATAAATTCAATAACATTTACGTAGGCGCGACATCCGTTTACTCATACAATTGGCCAAACACAGATCACTATGGAGCGGCAGGCAGCGGCGGGATTTACAAAATTGACGCCGTAACGGGTAATCCTTCTGTTTTTGTGAAGACTGCTGCCAGTGTCGGGCCTCCGGTGCTGGGTGTTTCCGAGATGCCCAATGACCTCACCGGCTTAGGCAACCTCTGTTACGACGAGCCGTTCCACCAGTTTTTTGTGACCAACATGGAGGATGGCCGGATTTACCGCATAGACGGCAACACCGGCAATGTACTGAGCACTTTCGATCCATTTGCACCCGACAATAACAGCCCCGGAATGGTTTGTGAAGGGGAGCGTATCTGGGGGATAGGCATCTATGACAACCGGATTTACTTTAATCAAAGCTTTGGCAGTTTTTCTTCTGCCAATAAAATTCATTCCGTTGGGCGCAACCCGATAAGCGGAGATTTTGACTACGCCAATGGAACGAATTTCGAAATAACCATTCCTGTATATTCAGGAATCCTCAATGGCTCCAGTCCCGTATCAGATATCGAGTTTTCTTCTGATGGGAAAATGTTACTTGCAGAGCGTTCCCAGACGGGATCGCCATGTGCATCGGCTGATCCTACCCCTACTGCGCATGAATCCAGGGTTTTGGAATATGAGCTCAACAGTTTCCAGGTCTGGGTTCCTACTTCCCATCAGTTTCAGGTAGGGGATCCCAGTTACAACCAAAGCGCTGCAGGCGGTGTGGATTATGGCTATGACAGCATTGATCCGGTATCAGGGGTTTTTGGAAAGTGCGATAGTATGGTATGGGCCACAGGAGATGGGCTCTCTTTTTCACCCGTTGATGTGTATGGAATCGTGGGGATGCCTGCAACCGGTAATATCTGGTTCAATGACAGCTGGATTGTGGATAGCGACATGATGTTTTCAATGAACCCGAAAACACTTATCGGCGATGTTGACATTATTCATTGTGAATGTCCTGCTGATATGGATACTTGTGTTTGTCTCGGTTTTGCCAACTTAACGTTCTCAAACGGCACGGGCAACTGGAGCAGACCCTTATCCTGTAACAACCTGACGTCTGTTCAATTGCCCTGCATCGGCAATAACGACTTCTATTATTTTAGCGGCACCCTGCTTTGTTCCGGCCCCATGTGTGCATCGAGTATCGGCTACGAAATTGTTTCGGCAAATGGTGGTCCGGCCCTCATTAGTGGAACGGTTTCAAACAGCAATTCATTTACCCTGCCGCCGTTTCCATACACCCTGTTCCCAGGCCCGGGCAATTATCAACTGATCCTGACCGGCCAGTGCGGAGGCAGCCCCTGCGCTTGCGTCATCAACTTTATTGTGCCTTCCTGTACCTCTTATGTTTATGGAAGGGTATATGCAGACATTGATTGCGTGGGTGGCGCCTTTACGGATCAGCCGACTTTGTCCGGCTGGACAGTCAATGTGTTTGACGCTTTTGGCAATGTATCCGGCAGTGTTGTGACAGATGCTGCGGGGGGGTATGCATTCGAAAACTTACCTCCTGGCGATTACATCGTGCAGTTGGTTCAGCAAGACGGCTGGTCACCCTCCGTGCCTCTAAGTGGTATGTACAGTTTAACGATTGAGGAGCCAGCCCCAATGGGTGGACCAAGAACCTACTCCTTAAATTTTGGCCTTTGCTCCCAGTGTGATTGCAGCGCCCTTCAGTTTTCAATAAACAACTATGATGGTTGTTGTTATTATCTCGAAGTACAGAACAATGCATCCTTCTGCTTCACGGAAATAGACCTAACTGTTGATGCCGGGCAATTTATCAACGTCATATCCAACGGCTGGACCGTAAATCAACTGGCGCCCGACCATCTTCAACTGATACCACCGGGCGGATACATTCCTTCCGGGCAAAAGGTGCCGGTACAGTTTTGTGTGCATGGGAATCAAAACCCGCTATATAGCTTAAGTACAGATTACATTGATAGTGGCCAAACCATCACTTGCAGCGCTACCATCCAATCAGCTTGCACCCCTGAATGTTCTGCGCCTTGTGCAGATAACAGCCTGTGGTCGGCGATAGAAACAGTACACACTTATGCTATGGTGGAATTTCAGGGGAAACTCATCATTGGGGGTATATTTAATCAAATCGGAACCCAAACCGGATTCAACAACATTGCGGCCTGGGATGGCGCCTCTTTTACGCCACTTGGGGCTGGGTTGCCTTCTCTGCCCTCGGGCTTCTCAGGCGTATTTGCTTTGGCTGTACACAATGGAAAACTGTATGCAGGAGGTAGTTTTGGCGGCCCTGGTGGAAATATAGCCGTTTGGAATCCGGTTAGCATGACCTGGTCAGCTTTGGATGGTGGGCTTGGATCCAACGTAACCAACGGTAGTAAAGAGGTATTTGCACTTTTGAGTACGCCCAATGGGCTTGTTGCGGGAGGACGGTTTAACACTGCCGGGTTATCCAACCCGTTGTCCAATGTCAATAGTATTGCCATTTGGGACGATGTCCTTGGACGTTGGACCGACAACCTTGGCGGAGGTTTGCAATATAACTCGTTTTATGCAGATATCAGAAGCCTGAGTTTGTACATGGGGAATATCGTTGCCGGCGGCGCTATTGACAAGGCAGGAAGCACGACGATAAAAGGCATCGCTTATTGGGAAAATCAAGCCTGGCATCCTTTAGGTGGGGGCATTAATTTTGGGTATGTGAACACTATGACCCAATATGGCAATAAACTATATGCGGGAGGTGACTTTTACAATGCTTCCAATGTACCGGGAACCCAAAAAATAGCTGCCTGGAACGGCCAAAATTGGGAGTCCGTCGGAGGAGGTGTGCCTGTGATCAACAACAATGAAAGAATTCAGAGTCTATATGTATATAACGGCCGACTCTATGCAGGCGGTGTTTTTACCCAAATTGGCATCACAAACGCCAACGCAGTTGCAGAATGGGATGAGGCCAACCAGAGCTGGACTTCTACCAATCACTTTTATGAGTTTGTATCTTCCTTAGCCACTTACGAGGAGCCGGGGATGGCTTGCACCCTATTCTCTGGAAGTAATGGTCCTGTTGATGGCGTTTTGCGCAAGTGGACCTGTCTGGCAACAAACACGGAAGAGGTGCCTTTTGCCCCACTTCGCATCTATCCCAACCCCAACGCCGGTGACTTCACCCTCGATCTGACGCAAGCTGCCACGCCTGGCATGCGCTTCCGCATCATTGGCCTTACGGGGCAGATTTTGCTGGAAAAAGCTGCTGAAGCGGGCAGTGCGCGGCAGACGATAGAAGCTGGCATATTGCCTTCCGGACTGTACTTTGTACAGGTGGTGGAGGATGGCCGGGTTGTGGGTGTTGAGCGGTTTGTGAAACAGTAGATAATAAGATAAAACCCGGGTCGCCCAATCAAGGGTGGCCCGGGGCTTTTGACCAGACTTACAACTGGACTCTGGGTTGTAGGCTCCCGCCATGTCCATTCCGGAACAGATTTCGCAACGGCAGAAAATATTTTTTTCATGGTTTGTCACAAAGCCATTTTTGAACACTTATTCAAATATAGTCGAACCATATTCTGCATCGGTTAACTTTTCAAAAAAGGAGGTTAACGAGTTGCAACATTTCACCACACTAAATCAATGAAAAGCATCATGACTACCCCTGCAAACACCAGTAAAATTACCGGTAAAATCAATTTCCACCTTTCAGATTCCGGAAGAATCGACTCTAAAAAATATACGCTCTATGAGGTGCTTATTGACCCGGGATTAGACAAATTAAGCCTCGACGAAAGGTTGGCCATCTTCCATAGTTTTTATGAAGACGCCGAAAGGAACAATTTTATCAGCAGCAGGCGCTATGTGCTCAATGGCCAGGCGGTTGAACGGAACATTTTTGATCCATCAGCTAACCAGGTGGTCCGGATGGTGAATTTTGGCTCGAACGACTATCTCAATATGGCACAGCATCCTCGAGTGATCAATGCCGCAATTCATGCGCTGGAGACCTATGGAGCAGGTTCAGGTGCATCCTGTATCACCACTGGGCGAACAAAAGTGAAGACCGATCTGGAAGAAGAAATTGCAGAGACTTTCGGACATGAAAAAGCGCTGGTTTATCCCGCGGGCTTTATGACCAATACGGGCGTGTTGTCCGGACTTTTGCGGAGCAACGACATTGCTATTGTGGATATGTTGGCCCATGCGAGCATCATGGATGGTGTGGAGAGCAGGAACAAAATTTTTTTCCGCCACAATGATATGCGTTCACTGGAAAGCGCAATGATCAGGGCGAGCAGCCAATATGCCAACAAAATTGTGGTTGTTGACGGAGTCTACTCCATGGATGGGGACATCGCTAACCTGCCCGAAATTTCAGGATTATGCAAAAAATACGGCTGTAAACTGATGGTAGACGAGGCGCATGCTTTTGGAGTCATTGGTAAAAACGGTCTGGGTATAACGGATCATTTCAGCATGCCCCCAAACAGCATTGACATATTAGTAGGCACTTTGAGCAAAGCGATTGGCAGTACTGGTGGTTTTGTTACCGGAAACAAAGATTTGATCAATTACCTGCGGTTCGCCAGCCGGCCTTATTTTTTTACGACCGCTCCCTTTATACCCGCTATGGCGGCAGCCCTCGAATCCATTCGCATTATCAAATCCGATGAGCAACGGCGGAAAAACCTTTGGACGAATATCGGCTATTTCAAATCAAAAGTTCTGGGGGGCGGTTTCAATATTGGTTCTGCAGAGACGGCCATTTTTCCAATCATATTGGGCAACCACAACCTTGTGATTAAGGCAGCACAGCTTATGGGCAGCAACGGCGTATTGGCAGTTGGTGTGCCGTATCCCGCAGTTTCGAGAAAACAAACCAGGATCAGAATGAGCGTCAGTTCGGAGATGACACAGGCTCAACTCGACAAAGGCTATGACGAGCTTTGCAATGCCATCAGGCAGGTTAAATTGGAAGAATTGGCCAATAATGCTACTGCTTAGGCGCCTGACTCGGCCGCACCTCAATTATACCTGGCAAAATACGAATGTTCATGCGAAGCGAACCCGCCACCATTCAGGTATGAAGCCGGGGCATGGTTTTGAACCGGTCTATATGTTGACCGAATATCATTGGAAAATGACCGAATCGCATTTTTTTGTGCATGGAAGTGGGACAGTAAGCACCTTTGTTAAAGCAGTCACCTTGTTTTGATTGATAACTCAATGCTCAGGTAATAGAAAGAAATGAAAACACTAATTTTCCTTGTCACGCTGCTTTTACTTCCTGTTCTGGCCATCAGTCAAAACAGGGGAATCAGCATACTGCCGGAAGCTGGTTTGTCCAGTCCTTTGGGCGATTTCAAGGAAGTAAACGTTTTTGCAAAGCAGGGGTATCAATTTGGGTTGCATCTGGATAAAATGTGGGGCAATTTTGGGCTGGGGCTTTATGGCGGCTATGATAAATATGGCATCCAGTTTCCTGACTTAATTCCAGTCGAGCACCCCGGCCTTACCATTTTAAAATCAGAAGCCATCGTTCAAGACAGTTGGAAACAATTGCTTGCCGGAATAGGCCCTGTTTTGAAACTGAACCTTTCAAAAAAGGTCCATATAGAACTCACTTCAAAAGTCGGGGTATCCAAATTTGCCTATCCGGACTTCGGAAAATTTGTGGAAGTAGCCGATCCGCTCAACCAGACTTATGTCCTATACCAGACAAAAAATGAAGAACTAAAAAAGAAGTTTACGCCAATGCTGCTTTCAGCGTTGAGGCTGAATTTTAAGGTTGCTAAAAGACTGGATCTGTCTCTGTCGGGCAATTACCTGCATGTGCGCGATGTACTTCATTCCTATGCGTATCTGGATGCAGGGCTCAACCCAAATATGTCTGCTCAGGAGTTGGTAACAAGCCTGCGCACAGCGCCAGCCGTGTCGGAGGTCCGAAAGTGTTATTTCAACTCCATTGGGGCTACCATAGGTCTTAGCTTCAACCTGGCTGGAAAAGAATCCAAACCGGATGAAAAAATCGATCCGCCGGTTCCGGTTTATCCGGAAGATGGCGCCGTGATTACAATGGAGGAGGCAGATTCGCTTGTTCTGGAATGGCGGAAGGAACAACCGAATGTAGAAAAGGCCAATTATAACTTTTGGCTGTATAAAGTTTCGGAGTCAACGAATACAAGGGACTCACTTATTTTCAACACGAAAATAAAGAGAAATCTTAAAGTCTCCTTACCCGAAAGTATAGATTTGGAATTAGGCGCCAGCTACCGTTGGAAAGTCCAGGCGGTTGATGACTCCAGGTTGAAAGCTTGTCCGGCAGGTTGTTATAGCGTGGAGGCCTCTTTTACTGTTTCTTCCGTGCCGTCCTTTCAATATTACCAACTGATCAGCCAGAACCAGGGGAATTACGTGGAAGTTAAGGGACAATTACGGGTTGTTATCCCCCGGAACATAATGCAAGGAGAAAATATTAGCGGGCGGATCTTTAACCAAAAAAATGAAGTGGTTTGGGAATCAAACGACCTCAGCCTCGGGAAAGGAGGCGAAACCTATACGCTGGACGACTACGGCATGCTGAGTGTCAACATTGCTGGACTACCTGAAGGGTACTATGTCTTTGAGTTAGCAACGGAGAAAAACAGAGCCTATTTTTTCAGATTCAAAGTAGAAAAAAGCAATGGGGGTAACAGGAATTAAGCATCAGATAGGACTCTTATGCCTGTGCCTCCTGCCCGGCCTGAAAGCTTGCAAACAGGACGCGCCGCCAGCTGCCCAAACACCGGCATTGGATATGGTAGCCGTAGCCGATTTCGAATCGGAGGATACTGGCTTCAGTCAAGTATTGTTAAAACTCGTGCTGCTGCATACCCACACAGACATACTGAAACACGGCATTCGCACACCCGAGGAGCACCAGGAACGGCTGCAATACTATCGCACGCAATTCAAAGAGGACGTATACCTGGTTTCCGGCGCGGATACCCTCCCCTGCTACGACCTCCACGCAGAGCGGCTGTATATGGACCTGCCGTACATGAATTTCATCCTGACATTCAATCATCCGGTCAGCCGAGGCGACAAGTTACTGATCAGCGACATCGTTTACACCCAGCAAACCGTATTGATCGACATTAATTCAAAAGCCCAATGATTATGAGACGCAGATTTTACGCTGGAACCCTCTTGCTCATAATGATCCTCCAGGTATTCTCCGCAGTACCTGCCTTGGCGCTCACGGGCGGGCCTTCCCAGCCTGAGTTCCAGGCTTTCGAACCCATCGGGACCAACGAAATGGTGAACCTGCCCGACGGAGGCTTTACCTACAATATCCCGCTGATGGATATTGGCGGCTATCCGCTGAATCTGGCTTATCACTCCGACATCAGTGCCGACATGGAGGCGTCCTGTGTGGGATTGGGCTGGACGATTAACCCAGGCGTCATCAACAGGAATGTAAGGGCACTACCCGATGACTTTAATGGGGATGCAGTGGAGAAGCAATACAATCTAAAAACGAACAGGACGTTCGGGGCTTCGCTTGCGGTCAGTTATGAAATTTATGGTTTGGAAGCCTTAAAAGGAATAAGCAGTAGCCTTGGTATTGGGATGAACATGGGTATGTTTTACAACAATTATTGGGGGATTGGCTATGAATTTGGATTATCGCCTTCTTTCAAGGCCGGGAGTAAAGGGTCTGGGTATCTGACGGCCGGATTGGGTACAAATATCAATTCTCAGAGTGGCGCCAACTTCAGTCCGAGCCTGAATTATTCGAAAACTATGAGAGAAAAAGAAACCATGGACAATGAATCGGGGCTTGTCAGCACAAAATCGAGCGGTTTATCTGCAAGTCTTTCAACTACTATTAATTCAAGAGCCGGTCTAAGGACACTGTATGTTTCGGCTGGTTCTTTTTACAAACATCAAGAGGCAAAAGTGTCTGACGGAGTAAGCACCTCTGGAACGTTTAACTTCGCCGGCCCCACCTTCACCCCAGAATTCACCATGCCCCAAAACAATCTCTCCGTCACAGTAAGAGTCAAACCGGCTGGTATTGCGTTATTTGGCTCTGAAGGCGCCCCTGATATTACCGGATACTATTCCCAACAGGGATTGAATAAGAGCTATTTAGCCAGGTCCGCTTATGGAATGTTGTATGCCCACAAAGGCCATAACGATGAGAATGCCCTGATGGATTTCAACAGGGAAAAAGACGGTGCTTTTCAGGACTATTCGATCCACCTGCCCATTGTCAATCCAGGCTATGACGTGCTGAGCGTCACCGGTCAGGGCATAGGTGGCAGTTATCAGCTGAAGAGAGCTGACGTGCCTGTGTTCTTCGATGCCAAAAGCAATGCATGGGGCTATGGAGGTAGTCTGGGGCTGGAGTTTGGGACGGGCAGTACTGCTCACGGTGGGATTGACCTCAAATACAATCAAACCACCAGCGTGTCCAAGAAATGGACAAGTGGGAATAATTTGCTCAGCCAGTACAATTTCGTTTCCGGTGCCGATGAAGGTTACGAACCGGCCTACTACAAAGCCGCAGGAGAAATGGCCATAGAGTCAGACGATGTTTACTACAATAGAATCGGACGGGATTTACCGGTAATGGCTCTTTTGAAAGAAAAAACGGGTGGCAGTAAATTTGACATTGAAACTGAGCCGTTTTTAGCAAACGCAATCCAGCAGCCAGCAAAGCTAGTTACCAGGAAAAAACGGGAACGCCGCAATCAGGTCATATCCTACCTCACAGCCGCTGAAGCAGCAAATGCCGGTTTGGAAAAACAGATATTCTCCTATCCACTAAACAACTTTAGTAATCAACCGACTGCTTTACTTCGCATAGATAAAAAACACAAAGCGCACCACATCTCACAAGTTGAAGCGGTACAACCTAATGGCCTTCGATATGTCTATGGTATCCCGGCTTATAACCTGACCCAGCGGGAAGTCACATTCAGCGTGGCTGCCCAGGGTACTACCGGATTAGGGGTAGATTGTTCCAAAGGCACTGCATTTTACATTCCCGGAAAAGACAATACCCCGCAAAACGACAGGGGACAGGATCATTACTTCAATGCTGTGACCACACCGGCATACGCACATACCTACCTGCTCACAACCATTCTTGGCAAAGACTACGAAGACCGCACCGGGAATGGACCAACAGAGGATGACTTCGGCTCTTACACACGCATCAACTATTCAAAAATAAAAGAACCAACAGGAGATAGTATTTGCCACTGGCGAGTGCCTTTCGGGTTGCAGCAGGCAAATTACAATCCCGGGTTTTACTCCAAATCACATGACGACAAAGCGACTTATATCTACGGCCAGAAAGAGATTTGGTATGTTCACTCCATCGAGTCCAAGACCATGGTTGCTCACTTTCATTACAGCAGCCGGGAGGATGGATTCGGTGTAAAAGGAGAAGACGGTGACAGAGCATCGGTTAACCTGAATAAAAAATTAGACAAGATTGTACTCTACGCTAAGCCGGATTGGGTGCAAAATGGCACAAATGCTACACCCATCAAAACGGTTTATTTTACTTATGACTACGAGCTTTGCCCAAATACAGATAATTCAATTGCAAATACCAACAACTCACTTAAAACAAAAAAAGGAAAGCTGACACTTAGAAGCGTTTATTTCACCTATGGTCACTCACAAAAAGGGAAGTTGTCGGAGTACTTTTTTTCTTATAAGAATGAAGGCACTGCCTATAATGGTAAATTCTACGACCGTTGGGGCAATTTCAAACCCGGAACGAACAACCCCAATTGCATGAACCCCAAACCAGGAGATCCACTCAGCAATGACGAATTCCCTTATTCAGAACAGAACAAAGCAAAAGCAGACGCTGCCGCCGGCACCTGGTCGCTCAACCGCATCGAACTGCCATCGGGAGGAACAATAAAGGTAGACTACGAAGCCAAGCACTACGCTTATGTGCAGGACAGGCCGGCCATGCAATTGATGAACATTGCCGGCATCGGGACCGTCGGCGACAATCGGCTTTATGACTTCACCAATCCATTTAAAAATTCCTTCCGGCTTTTCTTCGAGCTTAAAGACCAAAATACCGGCGCTGCCGATCTAAAGCGGGATTATCTAAGGGACATCAAACTCAATAATGACTATGTTTATTTGAAGTGCTATGTAAAGATGAATTCGGGGCCATCCAACAACAACCGGTATGAATACGTGTCCCTTTATGCGCAAATTAGTGGAATTGATGTTCACAAACACAGCAATGGCAGAAATTACGGATATGTCGATTTGGTCGCTCTCCCCAGCAAGGACGACCACCTCAATCCTCAAGATATTGGGAGTGATTTTACCAACCCCATCACCAAGTACGCATTACAATACATGCGTGAAAACCTTCCCGAAATCGCCTATGACCAGGATCCGGTTGATAAATATGACGACAAGTGGGACATCAATATATTCAAGCCACTTGCAAGCATGGGCAAACAGTTTGTCCAACTGGTTCATGGCTTCAACAATGTGATGATTGCCCGTGGGTATGCCAGGGAAATTGCCCTTGACCGTTCCTGGATCAGATTGTATGAACCCAGCGGCATGAAATTCGGCGGTGGTGCGATGGTATCCAAAATCGTCATAGAAGACAACTGGGACAAGATGACCGGCGACCCAACTGCCAGGTTCCAATATGGACAGGAATATGATTACACCAAGGAAGCCATACTTGCAGACGGCAGCAAACGCACCATCAGCAGTGGCGTAGCATCTTACGAACCGCTCATTGGAGGAGATGAAAATCCATTCAGAAAACCGGTCGTGGTTACTGAACGACGCATATTCGCCATAGACAATGTGCATTATGTGGAAGAGCCTTTCGGAGAGGTGTTCATGCCTGCCCCACAGGTAGTATTCAGTGAAGTGAAAGTCCGAAATCTTCAGTACAGCAACGTGCAACGTACAGCTACTGGCCATACAGTGATGCGCTATTACACGGCAAAAGATTTTCCTGTAAAAACGGTGCGAACAGACCTTCAGAAAATGCCCAGAAGAATCCGTCCCATTTTTTCGCTCTTTAAAATTAAAATCAAAGAGCACATGAATGCCGCACAGGGCTACCTCATTGAAACCAACAATATGCACGGGCAGCCTTTTTCGAGTGAGGTATTTGACGAAAACGGTATAAAGATTTCTGGGGTACATTATTACTATAAAACCAAAGCTCCGGGCGACTTGGACAACGAAGTGGATGTGATTCACGCCGATGGCAGCGTGAAAAAAGGCCTATTGGGCATCCACTATTCCTTGGCCGGTGATGCAAGGCATTCCCAAAGCAACACCGTTTCTGGAGGAGTGGCTTTTAACCTGGATGGTTATTTAGCGGGCCCAATTCCAGTTATCATACCCTTGCCCTGGCCTGATTTCGAACAAAGCGAGGAACGCTTCCGCTCGACTTCGTTTACAAAACTCGTCCACAAATCAGGTGTATTGGATCGGGTGGAAGCCGAAGACCTTGGCTCACGCATTGCCACAGAAAATTTAGCCTGGGATGCCGAAACCGGCGAAGTATTGCTCACCCGAACCTATAACGAGTTTGAAGACCCAATTTTCAACCTCAAGCTTCCAGCGCACTTTGCTTACCGGGGCATGCAGGGCGCCTATCAGAATATTGGATTTGAAACATCGGGTAACATTGGAGCCAATGGCGTTTGTAATCTGAATTCCACTACAGCCGCCAATTTCTTCATCCCAGGTGACGAGGTTTTATTGAATGGAAAAGACAAAGCCTGGGTGCTGCACGTCAATGCGGCAACTCACCAATTATTCCTGATTGACATTTATGGGAATCCCGTTAGCAGTGGAGCGAGTACAATGAAGATTATTCGCTCCGGCCACCACAATATGCCCTCTACGGCTATCGGCACGATTACCTCATTGAAAAATCCGATACGATCCGGGGCTTTGGCGCTCATCCAGAAAGACAGTATCCTGCATGCCGAAGCGGTGGAGTACAGTGAAAACTGGCAATCGTTCTGCGGAGGAGAGAGCAATGAATTTGATTGTTTTAACAAACGGCAGATAAATCCCTTCGTGAGAAATGTTCGTGGCGAATGGCGACCAGAACGCTCCTGGCTCTATCTCACTGAACGGGATAAAACGGCACTAACGACCAGTTCCAGTACCAACATACGCGACAATGGCTTTTATTCTACTTTCAGCTCTTTCTGGGTAAAACCTGTTCCAAATGCCCCTGGCCCAGTTTGGCGAAAGGATGACAAGAACTGGATTTGGTCTGCTACTACCACCCAGATTAATCCGAACGGAACGGAGCTGGAGTCTCAAAATAGGCTCGGACTATATTCCGCAGAAATATTAGGTTACTTCAACCAACTAGTCACGGGCGTCGCTTCCAACAGCCGTTACCGGCAGATGGCCTTTGAAGGATTTGAGGATTTTGGCTACAACCAGGCATTGATGAATAAATTCCAGGCTTGTATGCCGCCCCGCCATTTTGGAGAAGGTTTTGATATGCTAAATATCACAAATGAGACCAGTCATACCGGCAACTACTCATTCAAACTGACCGGATCTGCCAACTCGTCCACGGTCAAGTATAGCATAGTGGAAAACTGCCTAAACAAGGTGGACGCACCCATCCAACGGGCCAGGATTCCTTTTGTCCTGACCGATTGCGAGTGTATCCAGACATTTTCTCCTGACCCTGGAAAATACATACTTACCGCATGGGTAAAAGAGGGAGACGGACTTGGAAAAAGGTACTTCGACCAGCATGGGATTTGGATAGCGACGACCAGTGGAAAAATTGGGCCATTTAAGGCGAAAGGGCCCATTATTGACGGTTGGCAGCGTGTGGAAGGAGAATTTGACATCAAACCTACCGACAAGAATATTGCACTGGAACTATCGGCCCATCAACGAACCATAGTTTACTTCGACGACATCCGCATTTTCCCTTTTAATGGAAGTATGAAAAACTACGTGTACGACGACGTTTCCCTGAAGCTAATGGCTGAACTGGATGCCAACGGTTATGCAAAATTCTATGAATATAACCAGGCTGGCGAACTGATCAGGGTCAAACAAGAGACAGAAAGAGGTATCATGACTATACAGGAATCCAACTACAGCAGTCCAAAAAAATAGCCATCATGCATACAGCTATCTTCAAATTATTGCTTTTCGTTTTCGGCTACACCGTACTGGATGCCAGCCAAGATGTCCGCTCAACAAATGAGCCATATGTGGCCGACCCGAAAGTGGTGCTGGAAAACTTAAGGGCGTTTTATTCGAAACACGGATATATTTACCACGAGCTATCCTATACGCTTTACGCCAGCCACAGCTCAGATTCGCCGTACTCTGTTGACAAAGGCATTTTTATCCAACAGGATGGGGTACGGTATTCCCAGCTTGCTTCCATCGAGAGCCTTACCAACGGCGAATACACTATTGGTGTGGATAACGACGAGCGCTTGATGATGATCGCCAACAACATTTACCTGCCGCCAAACGCCACACCAGTTGATCAACTGGAAGCATGGACTGCCAATCCTGACTACGTGGAAGTGAAATACGGGTCTGAGCAGTACGATTTCCTTTTGATAAAAACAGAAATAGGGGAGGTAGAAAAGGTGGAAATCTGGTTTGACAAACTGACCTTCCAGCCCGCTAAAATGATATTCAATTACCGACGGAGTATCGTGCTGGAAACTGATGCAGACGGTGACCCCGTGCAGCCCCGCATGGAAATCGAGTACCTGCAAACCGGGTTTGAAGGACAGGGTCAGGAGAGGCTCAACCTGGAAGCTTTCGTAGTGCACACACCTAACGGGTGGCAACCCGCACCGGCTTACAAGGGCTACGAGCTTATCGAAAATATCCATACTGTGCCCATTCAAAATTAAGAACCATGAAAGCTGCATTTTTCAAATCCTGCGTTTTCAGCCTGTTGTTGCTATATGCCGGGGCGCTTTTCGGAGGCGTGGAACCGGCACATTCTGCCTATTTGCCCGGCAAATTATTCGTTCCCACCAGCCCAACCTATTTACAGAATGCCACATTCACCAACGACCTTGGCAACTTCAGCGCACCCACACCACCTTATATTTTTTCGAAAAAGCAGCAGGTGCGCAAAATTGAAAATATGCTCGAACTGTACCTGAACCCCGATTTTATCACCTTCATTGATTTTAGCTACGCAGTGGAAGTAGAGGTGGAGCTGACCAAATACGAACTCAATGCAAGCGCCCCGAAAACAGAAATTATCACCCTGAAAATCAATTACCATCCCGATGAGCGCACACAGTGGATTGAGAAAGCCAATTATCATTTCACCAACTGCGGCAGGGTGGATTACAAGGTGCTGAACATCATCCTTTACAGCGACCCGAAAAACCAGGTGCTCCTGACTACACCTCAGAAACAACTGGTAGCTACCGTGATAGGGATGCGTTCCGATATCGTTATCGAGCGGTACTTCCCTTTCGACCCTTCCACCCCGCCATCGAACAACCTTCAAGCCCCTTCTTTTGATGCGGCAAAGAATGAGCTCACCATCAGTTGGCTGCCAATACCCGGTGCTGAATTCTATGACCTGGAGTGGGCATACGTGGATGATTACGACAAATCCCTAAATAATCAGGTTATCAAAATCCCGCCGGGGCAACTGACCTCTCCCCAGCATTTCAACCTCGACCGCAACTCCACCAGAGTTCAAATCACGCAAAATTCCTACACCTTCCCGCTGGTGTTCGAGAGCGGGTATATCCTCTATCGGATAAGAGGAACAGGTATGGACTATGAGCCGCTGACCGACAAGGTTTATCCCATGACCGGATCTTGGTCAACTACCCATGCGCCCGGTGCTACAGTCTTGACGTGGCCACATAAGTTTAGTATTCCCACTCCCTTTGAAAATGACAAAATCAACTGGCAGGTAGTTACCTCCTATGCCGAGGAAGGCAAAAGCAAAAGCGTCATCAGCTTCATGGATGGCACTTTCCGAAACCGGCAGACTATTACCGGGCTTAGCACAGAAAAAGAAGCCATGGTGGCAGAGCAGATCTACGACCACCAGGGCAGGCCGGCCATCCAGGTGCTCCCTGTCCCTACCGGCGACCCCGCCCTTAAATTTTATAAACACTTCAACCTGAAAGCACCGGGGCAAGCCTATAGCCGGAATGATTTTGATGTGACCAAATTGGCCTGTCAGATTTCAGCCGACCCCATGCATACCGCTTCCGGGGCCTCGCAATACTATTCACCAAACAACCCTGTCAAATTCGGTATGCATGCCTATCTGCCTGATGCATCGGGCTTCCCGTTCATTCAGACGGAATATACTCCTGACAATACCGGCCGCATCCGGCGGCAAAGCGGAGTAGGCCCTGACCACCGTTTGGGTAGCGGACACGAAACAGTCTATTACTATGGAACACCCGTGCAGGAAGAGCTGAGTATGCTGTTCGGTGTAGAAGCAGGCCATGCCAATCACTACAAAAAAAATGTGGTAGAAGACCCTAATGGACAGCTAAGCGTCAGTTTCCTTGATCTGAAAGGGAAGGTAGTTGCCACTGCCCTTGCAGGTAATCCACCCGTTAACCTCGACAAACTCGACAGTTACCAGCCATACCAAATGGATATCGATTTGCTCGTCTTCAATACAAAGGATTCACTGTCCAATGAGTTGGAAGCTTCGAGAAGTTTTACGGTGACGACCGATAGCTACTATAACTTTTCTTACACCTTATCCAACACTGCGTTTGAGGCAGCATTGTGCGATGGAATCAAATTGTGTTATGATTGTGTGTATGACCTGGAAGTGACTGTTATCGACAACTATTCATGCAATACAGTTTTGTACCATGAGGTCACTCAGATTAATCCTCTTCAAAAGCTAAAATATGACGGTTCTTTGGTGGTTGACGGTGCCTGTCCTAAAGGTCCGACTGCTTTCAAGCTGGATTCCCTTTCCAGCCCGAATGCTTTCAAAGTATGGTTGACGGTTGGTTCTTACACCGTTATCAAAAAACTGAAAGTAAATCCCGCCGCTACGGATGCATATGTGAAGCACTACCTGACGAAGTTTGAGCAAAAATGTAAATCTGTGTATGACAGTATCCTGCAATCCTACATGAGCAAGGTGGATTCTCTCGCCTGTGAACTCGATGACGAGGAACCGCCACTCAACCGCTGCCAGATAGCGAGACAGGGCATGTTAGGCGATGTGAGTCCCAACGGCCAGTACGGGCATGTTGACTGGGCAAGCAATAGTTCGACCGACCCGCTTTCCGTTTTCAACCAAAGCAACCGCCTACCGGAAACCCAGGCTAATTGGAAAAACGGTTCATTGGTTTATAAAGATGAAAACGGAATGTCCGTACAATTCAGAAATGCTGCAGGACAGTGGGTAGCTCATACCGACCAAAGCATTGATTTAGCAACCTTCCTTCAACAATGGCAGCCGTCCTTTGCCAATGCCCTGTTGCGTTTTCACCCTGAATACTGCTACCTGCAATGGTGTGAAAGCGATATGCCATCCTTCGATTTTGATGTACAGGTTGCAACCGTCAACAAGTACAGCGATGCAGTAAGTAAAGGTTATTTGTCCGCAGGAGGCCATGTGAAGGCCACTATTTCTAACCAGGACCCCTATTTTAAATCAGGCGGGGGCGGGTCAGGCCAAAAAACCTGGATAGATGACCGCATTAAGCAATATTACCCTCCATTTATTCCGCCTCCTCCTGCCGGTGCTCCGAAATATTCCATGCTCGAAATTGCAACTTGGACTGCCCTTATTAATGAAGCGAACCCAAATCTCTCCGCCTCGAATCCTAACCCTTCGGTGATACCGCCCTTTTCAGACGTAGGTAGTTGGCTGACGAATCCCGGCTCCAAATCGACTCAATTTGCCGACACGGTATGGACACATTTCCGCGCGCTGTACCTTTCCAAAAAAGAAGAGAGGCAATATATTGACCGCACGGACTATGCCATCCTGAAATGCAGCAATAAGGGCGGCTACAACGGCTGCATCGGGGAGGATAATTTTAATTGGTTAGGTGGCGCAGGTAACCTTGCTTTTGGCGGGCCTTTTAATTCCAACACCACCGCCTCTGCTTGTCATTGGAAGACTTATCACCTGTACTCGAAAAAAGCCAAGCGCTTTCCCAGCGTGTACGATGTGCCGGTTGATTTCGACCCCTATGGCGACCCTGACCTCGTCATCGGACAATTTGCAGACTGGGCGGAAGGAATGAAAGGAGAATATTGTGATACCTGCGTTTGCAATAAAGCGCTCACCCAGTTTGTCAATTGGGTGATTGATACCAAGCCTTATCTGGGAAGTTCAAACCAGCATATCCTGTTACCAAACACTCCTTTTACGGCCGAACTGAAACAGGCATTTGCAACTTGCAACATTTCATCCCTCTCACATTTTAAGGCCAGTCTTCAAACCAATGTTAACATCTTGGACATTCAGTTTACCAATGGAACCAGCTCTGTCGGCTGGGTTTCCCTTGAAATTCCGGCCGGGTCTGCTGTTAATTGGAGGAATGCCGATAGCCTAAGTTGTATTAAATATATTGGCCATGATGGCGCATTCCACTTTGGGGCGGGGAATCTGTACAGTAATTCAAAAAAAGTCCAGCCGATAAAAATCGGTATGAGCCCGGATTGTATAGTTGACAAATGCTCCGACCCCGGCCTCGCATGCCCGCCCACCGAAGAGGCCAAGTATCTCGCCCAGTTGTTCAATTCGCTCATCAGCCAAAAGAAGCTGGACAAAGCCCTGACACTGGACAACAATTACATCAGCCCTGGCTTCGCAGCGTATTTCAGCCCGATTAGCGGAGCCATGCCCCCCATTTTCTGGAGCGGTCAGCTTTCCGGCAACACTCTGCAGGCAACCCTGATAGGTGGTTCGCTCAATTGCCGTTTTACGCTCGAAATTCCCACTTCTATCAGCAACCTGGGGCCAGTGATTTCTTTCAAACCCGACGCAACGAAAACAGACCCTGCTACCGGTTACACCTACCATGCCGTATTGAAGGTGGCTATGCTGACAGGCACCAGTACGGTGGACATCAAAGTAAAGAGCGAGTGTTTCCCCTTCAGCTACTGCGGCAAATGCCCGCCGAGCGGTCAGAAAACGCCGACCCATGACCCCACGAAGCCGTGCTACCCCTGCGATGCGCTGGATTACACGCTCGATTACGACAGCCTGACGGTTTCCAGCGGGCCGATACTTGCCCGGGAACTGAGCATCATGGTACATCAAAAACCGCCAAAAGACCTCTGCGACCCCTGTTCATGGCCGGACTCAGTGCTTACCGTGCCCTTCCCCAATCCCTGCCTGGAAGAACAGATATTGGCTGCCTACGCCAATGCTGCCAATGTGTACCAGCAGTACCTTGATTCGCTCACGGCCGCCATCCGCAATGGGTACATCCGCCATTGCATGACTGCAGCGGAAACGTTCTCCGCCAGTTACACAGACGACCTGCACCATTTCACCCTCTACTACTACGACCAGGCTGGCAACCTTGTGAAGACCGTGCCGCCGGACGGGGTGAAGCGCCTGAGTGTTGCCGACACAAAGAAGGCAATAAAATACATGCAAGGTAAAACAAGTACACCCGTCAACCCCGCCCACACCATGGCGAGCGACTACACCTTCAACAGCTTGAACCAGGTGCGCAACCAGACCATACCAGACCACGACGGGCCGAGCGAGTTTTTCTACGACTACCTCAGCCGCATCGTGGTTTCCCAGAACCCCGAACAGGCAAAAACCAACCATAACCGCTACAGCTACACGCTTTATGACCCGCTCAACCGACCCATTGAAACAGGAGAGATTTTGAATGCCGCCACGAAGATGTCGGCTGCCTTGGCAAAGGATGAAAAGAAATTATTGGCGTGGATTGCCGCACAAACCAAACGGGAAGTGACCCGTACCCAATACGACAAGCCCCTGCCGGGCATCGCCAACCAGTTCTTCAACGGCGATGAAAGCAACTACCGTGACCGTATCGCTTCGGTTACCTACGCCGAAATGGACGGCAGCGCTGTGAAAAACTCCACTTATTACAGATACGACATCCACGGCAACGTGTCGCACCTGGTACAGGACGTGTTTGGCCTCAGCCCCAAAAAGATGGAATACGACTACGACCTCATCAGCGGCAATGTGAAACAGGTGTGGTACCAGAAAGGTGAGGTGGACCAATACTTGCACCGCTACCAGTACGACGCCGACAACCGAATCATCACCGTGCGTACCAGCCGTAACGGCAAGGTGTGGGACGTGGACGCCGACTATTTCTACTACCGCCACGGCCCGCTCGCCCGCACCGAACTCGGCGAGTACCGGGTGCAGGGCCTCGACTACGCCTATACCCTGCACGGCTGGATAAAAGGCGTGAACAGCGCCACCCTCGACGAGAACACCGACATTGGCCGAGACGGGAGAAAGTATCCTCAAAACCTGAACATCAAAATCGGAACCCTGACGGCCAAAGATGCATTTGGATATACCCTGCGCTACTATACCGGCGACTACCGAGCCATAGCCCCGCCCACCGTGGGCTGGGAGCCAGCTTATGCCGGCACCCTGTTCCACCGCAGCAACCGGGACCTCTTCAACGGCAACATCCAGAGCATGATCACCGCCATTGACAACCCTGCCAATGCCGGTACGAATTTCAAACCGCTGGGCTATGCCTACAACTACGACCAACTCAACCGCATTACCTCCATGCAGGCCTACGACGGGCTAAACACCAAATTCAACAACTGGAACAGCCTCGTCTCTGCGCCTTACGCCGCTACCTACTCCTACGACGGCAACGGCAATCTCCAAACCCTGACCCGCAAAGGGACCACCGCCGGTGGCTCACCCCTGGACATGGACGATTTCAAATACCAATACTACCCAGGCCGCAACCGCCTCGAATACGTGGATGATGCCATTGCTGCAGGCAACTATCCGGATGACATAGACGACCAGTCTCAAGGCAACTACCGCTACGACGCCATTGGCAACCTGGTAAGGGATATTTCCGAAAACCTGACCATAGACTGGAACGTAGCGGGCAAGGTGAGAGCCATTCAAAAACCAGCCAGTGCCGAACTGATTCAATTCCATTACGACCCCACCGGCAAGCGGGTCATCAAGCGCAGGACCAACACTTCCACACAATCAACCGAATACACGTATTACGTCCTCAACGCTACCGGCAATGTGATGGCCACCTATACCGACACCGAAACACCGCCCCTCAAAAACAAAGACGTGCGATTGCAAGCCTTCTACCTCTACGGCAGCAGCCGCCTCGGCGAGGAGCGGATAGACACCAGCCTCACCGACCTGAAAAACATGCAAAACCGGCAGAACGGCACCTGGTACAGCTACCGCAGCCGTGGCGCCAAGTACTTCGAACTGAGCAACCACCTCGGCAACGTACTGGCCACTGTAAGCGACCGGAAACTACCTTACGACCCAGGGAAGGATGGACGCACCGATGGCTACACAGCGGATATTTGGACAGCGCAGGATTATTATCCGTTTGGGAGCGGGATGCCGGGGAGGGAGTTTTCGGAGGGAGGGTATCGGTATGGGTACCAAAATCAAGAAATGGATAATGAGACATATGGAACCGGAAATACTTATGCATACAAATATAGAATGCATGATTCAAGATTGATTCGTTTTTGGTCGGTTGACCCGTTATATAAAAAATATCCTTATTGGAGTCCGTATGCTTTTTCAGGAAATAGAGTAATTGACAAAATTGAGTTTGAAGGCTTAGAGCCTTCAGATTTAGAAGCCGCACAAATGACAAATGATGTATATAATACTGAAAATGGTAAATATAAAGAAGGCTTCTCATCTACTGTTACTGGAGGTTGGGAACTGAATAACACACTGGATGTTTCAAAATTAAAATTGACTGATAAAGAAACAGGATTTAATTCAGCGATTTACCAAAAAAAGAAGAAAGATGGCAGCTATGAATACGTGTATGTAACACAAGGTACCAATCCGGAAAGCCCAGTCGATTGGGAAACGGATGTTGATAATGCCAAAGGCAAGTGGACCTTACAATATATGCAATCTATTTCTAATGCACTTATGCTTCACATGGAGCTAAGGGGCCAAAATTTATTCTTTGCAGGACACTCATTAGGCGGAGGACTAGCAAGTGCAAATGCTCTTGTTACTGGTCATGATGCTTGGACATTTAATGCCGCAGCACTTGGCAAGACAATCAGGGATGAAATTAATTCAAAATATAGATTGAATAGTTTAGCAAAAATAAAGGCCTATGTAATTGAAGGTGAACTTGTAGAGTGGTCTCAATCCAAAATGGGCTTAAGGGCTGAAGGAGAAATTATTAAACTTCCCGCAACCTATTTTCCAGAAAATGGTAGTTCTCGTGCTGATGAAATTATTCGCCTATACCAGCGAGGAATTAATCATACCATGGGTAAAGTATTAGAAAAAATGACGTCATTAGGAATCAAATGATGTATTTCCCTTGGTAAGCCCGAATGTCAGCTCAAGTGTGGTGCTAAATATAGGGTATGAAAAGGCGATTTCCGTTTCCCTACTGGACGTGAGTGTTCAGAAAAAATAAAAGCTATGCCCGATTCGATTTCCAGACAGAACCATTTCACCACCAAGTGTCGGACTTAAAAAACTCAAAATCAACAACACAAAACTCTCAAAATCAACCAAATCAAAAAAAAATAAAAAAATGACTCCTCAGTACTTCTAAAATTAATTAGAATGAATAACCTGACCATACTCTTCATCCTTCTACCTGTGTTACTCCGGGCGCAAAACAGTTCGCTGATTTTATCTCCCAGGGCTGGTCTGTCTCTGCCAAGTAGCGATTTTCAAGTTCCCCGGACAGAAGCTCTGTCAGGTTATCAGACTGGCTTGCATATTGATAAGCAATGGAAGTGGTTCGGCGTAAGGCTGTACGGGGGGGCTGCCTCGAACAGGATAGGATACAGTTATAGGTTGCCGGAGTCAAACAGCAGCTTGTCCTTCAATCGGGTTCGAAATATTGGTCGGGGTCAATTAAGCCAGTTATCATTAGAATTGGGGGCAGTGCTTTCTTTCCAACTCTTCGAAAAACTCGGGCTGAATATGAATTCTAAATTTGGCCTTAGCCAGATTTCTTTACCAGATTTTAAAGAGCGAGTTGTGGTCGGTACAGCTACTCCCGAGGAGTATTTGTTATTCAAAACGAAATATGAGGACCATGCGCAGCACGTATTCCAGCTGGCGGGAAGTGTTCCCCACTGGATTAAACTCACATTGATAGACAGTGTTCTATCGGGCTTATCGAGAACGAAATTTATGATAATATGACGTAGCTCGTGAGCATCTATGATGCGATAATGGCTGTCGGCCAGCCTCTGACAGGCGTAAATAGCAATTAAAAGCAAACACAACGCAAGCCGGAGCCCCAATTATTCAGGGTTGGCTTGTTTATATCCGGCCGCAGAAAACTGTCTGAATCAGAATTTTCAAAATTTTAGCCTGCCTACCGACGAGGTAGGAATTTCCAGAATGCGCCACGCCCAAATCCTGAAAATTCCAAAATCCTGCGAATCCTGATTCAGACAAACACAAACACAAACACAAAAGACAACGCCCACTTTCTCAAAATCAGAAAGGCAATGAAAAAACAAACCCTACTCATCCTCGCAACCCTCCTGCCCTTAATGGCCATCGCTCAAAGCGGCGGCATCACACTGTCCCCGGAAGGTGGACTGTCTATGCCGGGGAGCGGGTTTAATATCTCCCGGATGCTTGGGATGCCCGGCTATCAGGCGGGCTTGCATTTGGACAAAAAGTGGAAAAATTTTGGGTTGGGTTTATACGGAGGGTTCAGCTCTAATGGTATGGCATACGACTACCAGCTGCCGCAGTCCAACAGTGGCTTATCCATCCAGCGGATTCAGGATATCAGGCAAAGCCAGTTGAGCCAATTGTCTTTGGGTTTAGGCCCCATACTTTCTTTTAGCCTTTCGGAAAAAATAAGGGTCGAAATCAGTTCCAAATTCGGTTTCAGTAGAATTAACTACCCTGATTTTGAGGAGCGCATCAGCGTAGGCGTCGCAACGCCGCAGGCGTACACCCTTTTTGACACGGAATATAAACCAGCGGGGCAGGGCATCTTTCCGATGTTGATTTCCGGCCTGAGGCTGCAATACCGACTGGGGGAGCGAACCTCGGTTTTTGTATCCGGCAATTACAGTTATCTATGGAACGTCCGGCACTCGTATAGCTTTCTGGATGCTGAATTTAGCCCTTCCATGTCTAATGAAGCCCTGCTGCAAACCTTGCGCACGGCGCCTACGGTCAGCGAAATTCGAAAATGTACGGTCGCCTCTACAGGAATAACGACAGGAATAAGCATACTACTCGGCGGCAGCAAACCCAAGCCCCCGCCGGTAGATCCTGTGCCGGAATTTCCGGGAAAGGACTCTTTGATCACCATGATCAAAGACGAATGTTCAAAACTAAGGGTTATTGCAGAAAAGCAAAATAACGGCCGCGATTCCTGCTGCTATAAGATCGTGTTACAAAATCAACTCGACCCCAAGTCTGCTTTGTCGCCGGCATCATTCTCTGTATCCGTTTTTAACGGAAACATCACTGAAGTTTCCGGTACACAAAGCGGCTGGGTGCAATCGCCAGCCAATGTGCCGCAAAAAGTAAAAAAAGTAAGCTGGAAAAGCTCTGTCTTCAAAATCCCTCCCGGACAAACAGATTTGGCGACCCTCTGTGTAGAAGGCCTTACGCCTGTATGGCTGCAATTCGCCTGGCTCGACAGGACAGGGCGAGAAATATGCCGGGATTCTATACAATTAAGCGACTGTGTAAACGAGCCGGAAGACTTTTGCGACAATCCGTTGATACAGAACAGCGGTTTTGAAACCAACACGACGCCCGTATCATCTGCGCATTGGTCGGTCGGCTATGGCAGTCCGAAATTCCTCAGTTCGGCGAGTAGTGGTTTTCTGGATATTGGACACGTTGAAGCGACAGGGAATCTTACAAACGGGGATGCCATCATCCAGACTTTAAATCCAGCCAACAAAATTCGCAAGGGCAAAAATTACTTATTGAGCGTAGCTGTGCGGTTTTTCTCGAATCAAAATGTATCGGACTATGCAAAAATCCGCGCCATTGCATTTAACGGGCCATTGCCTGCGATTGGGAATAAGCACCCTGATCTCGGACCCAATCTTGCGCTCATAGGCAGAAGTACAAAAATCAGGGATTGCGGCTACTGGGTCATCATGGAGTTTTTTGTATGGACGGCAAACAAGGATTTTGACCGTATTGCCTTGAACGTTTTTACAGATGATGGAACAAGCGCCAAGCTCTGGATTGACAACGTTTCGCTATGCGAAGTCAATTACGACCCTTGTGCAGAAATACAGCTGGATGCCAATGAAAAACCGATACGGCCACCGGGCCTTCCTCCTGCCCCGGCCAATTTGAGCTGTCAGGTTGATGCAGAGGAAGACGAATACCTGAATGGAAGCCTGAGTGACCTCTATGGGGGCGCGCCTTACAATTATAACGGTACAAGCGATTGGTATGCCAATGCCATGGATAAGTGTTTTTCCATAGGCGGTACCATCCCCGATGAAGTGACCAACTACAACTGCGACGACAGTTTGAAATTGGCCGGAATCGATATGACCTGTGATGAACTGCAGAAGCTTTTGGAAGACCCGGATCTGAGTAAACTGGAAAAATACAAACCTCCAAAAATGCCACCCATACCAGATTTGCCAAAAGGTCCTCCGTGTATTGAACTTCCTGATGATATGGGAAATATGGCCTTTGATGGTAAGGATATTATTTATATCCATGGCCTGGAATTGGGGCATGTGATGGATCGGATAACAGGACAAAAGAAGGGAGCATTGGCCAATTGGCCTGCAAACCCACAAGCATTTTACGGATCCGGTTACTATAAAGCAGCAGCAGAAAAGACATGGTTTGACCATATTGTCTATTTTACAAATAATCCTTCCATCCCGGAGAACAACTTCAAAAATCGTTATCTGGTAGTTTCCTACAATTGCTCTCAGCGGTTGGATGTGGCGGTGCACAGTGTATTGTCACAAATTCGGGAGGCCATGGCAAATGGCACCGGCGTTGTATCCAGGCAAGGCGATCCACGTGGTGCTAATTGCTTTGGTAAAGAGTTCATAATTATTTCTCAATCTACAGGCGCTATGGTAGCCGACGTGTTGCTTACTATAGCCAACGATACGAAAACGAGCCCTAAAATGGCCAAGCAATATGGTAATATCGGATACATAGCCGACAGATGCAAAGGACATATTGCCCGGCGCGGGGCTTTCACTGGCAGTGATCTGGCAACTATTCTGGTTGCTTTGGCAAAGCCAACACCGGGGGCTACAGCAATTGCCACATCACTATTAATGCAGGATGGAGACATCTTTCAAGACCTTAGCAACCTCAATAATTTTTCGATTATCAAAAGCAGTATTTTGGTGGATTTGATCCCTCCCATTGCCCGAAGCCTGTGGGGCCCATACATCGACCGGGTGCCGGTGAAAGTATTGACAGTATCAGGAGGGCATCCTACTTTTTTTTCTAAAAAAGAAATTGATCTGTTAATTGGTGCAGGGTCTGTTTTTGGAGGTGTTACCGCTTCTAATTTCTTAAAAGTTGCGCTCTCTATGAAATACATCGTCCATCCGGGCTTCGATGATGGCGTGATTACGACAGATTGTGCAACGGGCAGAAAAAGTACCTTCCTGACACCTTCCACCTATCAGGCAACAAACCCTTTAAAAGCCTTTGACATGGGGATTCCAAAACCACGGGCTATCGGGTATTTTCTCGATCAAAAAAAGAAAACCGATCTGAAAACATTTCGATCGAGCGCGACACCGTATTTGTCTCCAACCGGCATGGTGCAACCTGTATCCTCTCACAATACCAATCCATCTTACAAGAACCATTTTACATTTGTTCAGGCTGCTGGCGAACACTGGATAAAAAAAGATACCACTTCCTGCGATTATAATACAACTGCCATAGGAGGCAGCAGAAACTACGAAGAGCAATTAGTGGTTAATAACGGCTCGTTTTTCAACTCAACTACTGGTCTTATTGATCCGGCTATTATTTCATTAATGAAAGAAGAAATCAGAGGTAAGACCATCCCAATTCCTTTTGTAAAAATAAAGAAGGTAAAAGGATTCCCCGTTCCGGTAATCCAATTCCGGCCTTTCTACATTTGGAAACGGACCTACCACAACCTCCAAAGGCCTTATTACTTAGGTAATTCCGCTCATGGATGTATGCTCGACTGCGACTACGTATACAGATTCCTTTTCAAAAATTAAAAACTGCCCGTTATGCAAAATACTATCCAGGCCCCTTTAACACTCAAGGCAGCAATCCTGTTACTTGTTGTTGTAGCCACTGTACTTATATTTCCGTCCTGCAAAAAATGCGAACTCATCGAGCAGGTCATTACCGACCCGCCCGTCGACACGATGGCGACTTGCGAAGGCGTGTTCTACATCAACGAGGCGGGCCCCGACATTGACCTCAGTTTCTTTTTCAATGAATTCAACAAGCCCATCCCCAGCCCTTTTGAGTATGCAGCAGGCCCCGGACCAAATCCGGTGGGTACCTTAGTGTACAATATTGAATCCAACTTTTCAGCCTACGACAGCATCAACCGGCAATATGTTTTTGAGTATTACTACACCAATGGCGGGCCGGTAGAAGTGCTGTTCCACCACCAGAACATTGCCACCGGCGTCGCTACTTTTACCTCGCCGATGACGGCCTACGCTGCTCCGGTGTTCCTGAACGGGGCATTGTATGCGATTCAGACAGAGCTGGTAAATACGTCCGTTTTATACCAAATTTTCCAATTGAACCCAGTGACCGGGCAGCAATTGGGTTTGATGTATTCCGGTTTTCTCACGGCGAACAGCCCTTTTACGGCAGCAACCATGTCCTCTGTCTCCAATGGCAGAGACCTGATCTACTTCCTCTCCGGCACGACCCTCGTTGAGTTAAATGTCGAGAATCTGGTCGCCAAACAAATTAATCTGGAACCCAACTTTCACCCCGTTGACAACGTGGTTCAATTTTTTGGACTGGAATATAAAAGGGACGAAAACCTGCTGATCGCCATGAAAAACAGTTCAATTAACATGGCTTCGACCCGTACCGACCTAGTGTCCATCGAACCGGCCTTCTCCACGGCTACTGTTACGCAGCTTTTTAACATTACGGCAAATCTCCCTGTCGGGCAGGACGGGCAAATAAATGCTGAATTTTATTCCAGCACCTTCGACCCTTGCGACAACACCTATTACATCACCGAGAGACAGGAAGTAAACCCTGCCACGACCAATTTTTTCGAAATAAATCTGAATACATCGGCTTTTACCGCCCGCTTGTTTAGCGGTTATTGGTATGGAAACGAGTACAGCGAAGTAAAATAAACCAAACTCAACTTCTATCACCATGTCCCTCTTCAATTTCGGAAAAAAGAAACAACCCGAAAACCCGCAATCACCTGCGGAACAGTACCTGAATTACCTGAACGACATTTTTCAGCAGGAACCCCGCTTGTTCCGGGAAGAAAGCCTGATAGAAGGGCTGCCGGGCGTGACCTGCATCGTCTATGAAGACATCCCTGAAGCAGGGTGTATTACTGCGTTTACCTACGGGCTCTCGCTGGCCAAACACCCCAACTGGAAACTCGGCCGACCGGAACTCTGCATTTCGGTAGAATCAAATGACCTGGCCTGGGGGCGTGTGGTCGGCTATCTTGCCAACAAACTTCGGGGCGACTGCCCCTTTTCCTATGGAGAAACCATCAACTTCAGGGAAAAAATCAGCGACGACTCCGACATGGACGCTTTTTTTGTATTTGCTCCCAGTTTGTTGGACCGGGAGGATTACACCAACAACGAGATCGGCGCGGACTACAAAATCAACCTTGCGGGACTTTACCCCATGTACGCCGAAGAACTTGAAGTATTCGAAAAAATGGGACTCGAAAAATTCTGGCACCACCCGGATTTTGACGCTTTTAGTGTAAGCAGAAAACAAATTACACTTTAAAGCCCCGGGCCGGATCTTGCTTTTGCCCAATTGATGCTTATCTTTTGGGTGTCAGGTAAATACGCAACAGCATGGGAACGATGAAATCCGAAACTTAAAGCTGCTGAACCGCCTTTCCAAAACCATTAATAGCCAATGCCCAATATACCCATTGTCAAAAATCTATATCATGAGCTTATTGGATAAAATTTTCAGACGGGGAAAACCCGATGAGGATAAAGTTAAAAGGGATTTGTCAGCGGAAGAGATCGAACAGCGGAACAAGGAGCGTTCGCGCAAGTTTGAGCAGGTGAAAACCCTGTTTGCGATGCTTATTCAAACACCTCAATATTCAAAATGAATGCGATAATGAAAACCCATTTCTTAATGCTGTTTTTAATCCTGATTTTTATGTCTTTTTTCAAATTTTGGAGTAAAGCGAACGTTCCGGTTTCACAGGCTGTTCCGATGACAGAAGTGGATACAACCATTACCTTAATTCCGGGCAAATTGAGCGTATTCATCAAAACGCATGAAATTTCCTGGCAGGATCAAAAAGTGCAGTGCCTGTCTTACGTTTCAAACGGATTTGCTCCACTCGGACAAAAAGAACTGGTCCTAACTTTGCAAGATAAAGGCGGATTTGAGGGACCTTATCCGGAATTGCCACTTGAGTTTTTCAAAACAGTCTATCAGCTTTCTTCAGAAGGCAGGTTTGTTGAGGAAGGAGACAGAACAGAATTCAAAAAGACTTTTTTGGGTAAAAAGGCGATCATTTACATGAAAAGGCCCGATGAAATACCCGGGCTCAAAACTCCGGAAGATTATTTAAGCATGATTTTACTGACAGAAAAGGAGACAGATGCTGTAAATCGCTATGGTTATCAACGCATTTTATCCATGCTGGGAAACGTCTATCGCCATTATCCCTGTCCTTACTGGAACGACCTCTCAAGGAAGGAGCTTTCACTTTCAGAAATTTATAAAACATCCTTATTAAATCAGGCTTACGGGATCCCATTGTCCAAATCAACGGTTACGCAGGTCGGGAACAAGGTGATTTTAAAAATATCCAGAGGGGCTGAATCCTTGGAAAAATTGCCGTCTGCCGAGATACCGATTGCCCTTTTCCCCAGCCTTGACTTATCCGCCGATGGTTGTTATACGTGGAGTCCGCAATTATCTATCATATCGCCTCATACAGACGCTTCACAACTGACAGGAATTGGCGGCTGTTTCCTTCTGCTGATTGCAGGCCAGGACGCCCCTTTGGTCAGGGTATTTGAGGATGGATTTGCTTTATTAATGACGAATAAGCAGTGGACAGCATTCTGGAAAGCATTTCAAAACCAGACCTCTTTTTCTATAGAAGCTTATGGCGATAATTTGTCTTTTTCTGTGGAGTGGGTGGATCAGGTAAACCAATCAATATGGTGATCAACGATTAAAAATAAAACCATGCCCTCCACCACACAACAATTTGAAGTGAGACAAGAACGGCTTTCAGGCGGTTACTTACCCTTTGTATTTTTTATATTGATGTTTGTTGGACTACAGCTATTTAAAGACAACCCGGGCCTCAAAAACATATGGTGTGTGGGCTTTATGGTTGCCTCTGTTTTGACGGCCATCATCCAATGGAGGAGATCCCGGTGCCTCCTGTTGGCAGAACCCGACCGGTTGATCATCGAAGTTGTAAAAAAGGGGTACGGGATGCCTTTAGGTATGTCTGTTTTTCTTTGGTCAGATTTAACGGCTTTCAGTTATGACGGCGGCGGAACAGACAGCAGCGAATCACTGACCCTGAAATGGCGCAACCATTCCCCGACGAGCTTCTCGGGTAAAGATATGAAAGCATTCCTCGAATACCTTCGGGCTTTTTTTCCAAAAAAAGAAAAAAGCACATTCGGGATTGAGTTGTTTTGATCCTTTCAGTAGCGTCCGCCATTCTATTTGATTGTTCCAGAAGGCTCCCGGCATTGTACATCAAGCAAATGCCAGAATTTCCGCTATCCAAAACTTACGTGTGGCAGTACAAAAATAAACTATTCTGTGTAAGCTAATTTGTTTATATTTGCAATATGAACACTCAATTAGACCTCATCAAAGGCATTCATCCTGGCTTCATCCTTGAACGCGAACTGAAACAACGACAATTGCGCAAAGGCCGGTTTGCACTTTCTATACAAGAGTTTCCACAAACATTGGGGGCTATTACCAAAGGTAAGCGTGACATGAATACGGCACTTGCTTTAAAAATTGAAAAAGCGCTCGGACTTGAGGAAGGCTATTTTATGGTGCTACAGGTATACTATGATATAGAGAAGGAGAAGCAAAAGCAAAAAGCAGAACATCCTGATTTGACGAGGCTAAGGCCCGTTTTATTCTGGGATACCGAAATAGAAACTGTGAATTGGCAAAAACAAAAGAAGGCGGTTATCAATAGAGTATTTGAGCGGGGAAATGATATTGAAAAAGAAGAGATTACGCGTTTCTATGGGAAAGAAACCATTGATCATGAATTAAGCGCCAATGAATAAAAAATTGTATACCGAAGTAGTTACCCCACAACTATTGAGTATTTTGAAAACGCTCATGGTATCTCGCCCATTTGATGATTTCAGGCTGGTTGGAGGCACCGCATTGAGCTTATACAGAGGACATCGAATATCGGTCGACATAGACCTATTTACAGATGCCCTTTATGGTTCGATTGATTTTGCCAAAGGTATTTAGCGCTCTACTTCTTAGCCACCTGACTCGGCCGCACCTCAATTTTACTCGGCAAAGTCCGCGGGTTCATACGCAGCAAATCCACTACCATCTGACCGAGGTCTTCGGGCTGTATTTTCCAGGCATCGCTGTCGTTTGGTTCGTGGTTGTTGAAATGGGAAGCAACCGAACCCGGCATGATGGTGGAGCATTTGACGCCGGCATCCCGCAAGTCAAGCATGACCGCCTGGGTGAAGCCTACCAGACCAAATTTGCTGGCATTATAGGCCGAGGCTGAGGCAAAAAAATTGGTGCCTGCGAGGCTGGCAATACTAATGAAATAACCTTTTGTATTGATCAGCGCGTCTACTGCCGCTTTGAGGCTGTAAAATACACCGGTGAGGTTGGTATCAATCGTTTCATGCCATTGCTCAACCGTCATTTCTGTAATGGGCGCGAAATGGCCGACCCCTGCATTGGCAACGAGCACATCGAGGTGACCAAATGCTTCGAGGGTTTTGGCGACTGCATTTTTCAGCGCCTCAAAATCGCGGGCATCTGCTGCGATGCCAATCACTTTGCCAGGGCCTGTTTTAGAGAGTTCGCGAGCGGCAGCGTCCGCAGCTTCCTGGTTGCGGCTGGTGATTGCCACATTTAAGCCTTCTTTCAGCAGGCTTGCCGCGATGCCATAGCCAATACCTTTGCTGCCCCCGGTGATGAGGGCGGTTTTTTCGTTGAGATTTTCCATATAGGTAAGAAACACGGAGCGCCTAAAATAGTTGAAAGGCATGTTTTTCTGCAAACAAGCGCTTCGGCAGCCGTCTTTTGATGGCTTCCTCTCCGGGTCCATGCCGTTCAATACTGGCCTTGTCACCCTGAAAGTAAAAAATGGGATAAGAACCGCTGTCCTCCGGCGCCGGTTCGCAGCGAATGACCAGCGACAACCGGCGTTGCTTTGCAAAGCGGTAGGCGCGATCCCAATCAGTGATGGATCCCAGGAGGTCGCCACTCAAATTAGCACTGGTGCAAAGGGGCGCCGTGTACGCATGACCACAAAAGAGATTCCGTTCAGCCTGTCGTGAAAAACTTTCTTCCACCGCTGTAAACAGCTCGCGGTGCGGACCTTCCACCAAAACGCCCTGATGCGTACCACCCCTCACCGTAGCCGAATTAAAGTTTGGCTGGCCGATCGCAAACCGGACAAAGGCGCCTGTCAATTGGTCCAGGTCTTCCGGCCCGTTCAGTTCAGCAGGCAAGGCGCCCGGAAAGGCAAGGGCATGGAATTTTTGGATATCGCCAATTGCAGTACCGTAATTTTTTTGAGGCAAACGCAATTTGGTATGGTTGAGGGCGTCAACACCTTTTTGGGTAGCAGGCGCCAGAAGGACGTATACTGCAGGCATTTGCAGCAGCAAGACGCCCTCTGTGGAATGCAGGGCCTCCAGCGCGGCAGGAATGGCCTGTTGGTCAAGGATGGATAATTCACGAAATTTCATGGTGTCGGGTTTTAGGTGTGGGTTTTAGTTGGAAGAAGAAAAAGCCATTTCAGGGAATACAGAACCTTGCAATACAGAGCCGTATTGCTGAATGCCGGGCTGTAGCCCCAACCTTTTCAAGGCCTGAAATACGGTGGCAGAGGCAGCTGTAATGACCCGAATGCCGGTTTGTCTTTCGGCTTCTGCCAACACTGCAAGCGAGGGCATTTGCACGCAGGCGGACAATACGATGGTGTCTACATTATTGGGAATGCGGTTGAGCAGGAGGAGTAAATTTTCCGGATTCAGGCGACCCACGGCAGCGTTGTCGGCTACGCTCAGCGATTGGGCGGAGACGACTTCAATACCTTCCTGATTCAGGTAATGGCACACTTTGTCCGTCAGTGCAGGCAGATAAGGCGCAATTAAGCCAATCCGGCCGGCATTCATATCCTGTAACGTTTCTACCAAAGCGCCGGCACTGGTCAGCACGGGCGCTGCAATGCCCGCTTCCTGAAGGGTATTTCTCAGCCGGGCTTCCGAGCGGCGATGCGCTCCCGGCCCTTCTACCATAATGGCCACCAGACAGGCATAAAGAGCGATGTCAATGCCCGCATCGGCCAACTCCAGTGCTGCGCGATCTGCCTGGGCGTTCATCGCCAGCAATTCTTCCGGATTCACCTGCTTCATCCGAACGCGACTGGCATGGAAGCTGAAGCGTTCGGGCAGCACTGTTTCTCGGGCTTTAAACAAACTGGGGACTTCCTTTTCCATGGTTACATTGGAGCTGGGGACGATCATACCAATCCGGATCGGGTCGGCAAAGGTTTCAAATCGGGTATTCATGTGTTGAAAAGTGGGTGAAAAAATGAACATTTGCTCTGTTGTGTCGCAAAGCTTCAGGAAGTACCCGGGATTGTTGAAGTTTTGAAAAGGAAACGTATATTAGAGTCCAATACGACAACAATTTGAAAACGCCTTCCCACACTAAAAAAGGATATGAAATTAGCAAACACCTTATTCTTTCTGGCCTTTGCCTCCCTCATGACCGCAAAAATGACCGCTCAAACGGCGATTTACGACACCGGCGGCGCTTTGATGCCGGAGCAGGCCGCCTACAATGTCAGCTATTACAACCTTCAGGTTCAGGTGTTTCCCGATGAGCAGCGAATCGAAGGGCTGTTGCACGCCGAAGCGCAGGTCGTACACCCAATGTACTGGTTAGTACTCGATTTGGACACCCTGCTTTCCGTGTACAGTGCCTGGCACATCCCTGAATCCGGCAAACGCGAACTTCGGCCCTTTCATCGCGAGGGAGGAAAATTGTGGATTGACCTTGGGGTAACGCAGCAACCGGGTCAAAAAATAAGCGCAGAAGTTGCCTATGGCGGCAAACCGCGCGTCGCCCCGAACGCACCCTGGGATGGCGGCTTCAGTTGGGCCAGCACAAAAACCGGCGCGCATTGGATCGCCACTTCCTGTCAGGGCGATGGCGCAGACCTCTGGTGGCCCGTGAAAGACCACGTTTCAGACGAACCGGATTCTATGGTTTTGCAGGTGCGCGTCCCGGATCCCTTAGTTGTGGCCTCCAATGGCCGCTTGCGCAGGACTGAAAAACATGCTGATGGCACAACCACCTACCATTGGTTCATCTCCAACCCGATCAATGTTTATAATGTAGCGTTGAATATTGCGCCTTACCGAAGCATCGAAGGAACGATGGACTGTGTTGCCGGCGGGCAATACCCGGTGGTGTTTTACGTACTTCCTGAGGACTTCGAAAAAGGGCAAAAACTTTTCCCGGAAATACTCGAACACCTGCGGTTTTTTGAAAGATTGCTCGGCCCTTATCCGTTCCGGGCCGACAAATATGGCGTAGCGCAAACCCCGCACCTCGGCATGGAACACCAGAGCATCATCGCCTATGGCGCAAACTTCAGCAATACGTCCATGACCAGGGGCAAAGACTGGGGATTTGATGCGCTGCACCAACACGAACTTTCCCACGAATGGTGGGGCAACTTAGTGACCAATTCCGACTGGCGCGACATGTGGCTGCACGAAGGTTTTGGATCCTACATGCAGCCCCTGTATGCCGAACACCTGAGCGGTAAAGAACGCTACCGCGAGTACATTCAAAGCATGCGCCGCTTTAGCAACACCCTGCCCATAGCGCCCCGCGCTTTAAAAACCGGCAAAGAGATTTACCGGGCGCCCATCTATGTAAAAGGGGCCTGGACCTTGCACTCGCTGCGCTTTTTGATGGGAGAAGCCGCTTTCTTTCGGGCACTGCGCCGTATGGCTTATCCGGATCCGGCGATGGAAAAAATGACGGATGGCCGCCAAACCCGTTTTGCCACTACCGACGATTTTTTGAACATTTGTGAAGCAGAATCGGGCATGCAACTCGACTGGTTCTTCGAAGTGTATTTGCGGCAGGCTGCTCTGCCAAAGCTCTATTCTAAAATTGAAAATGAAACGCTGAGCCTGCGCTGGGAGTCACCGGTTGCGGAAATGCCGTTTCCGATGCCGGTTGAAGTAGAAATTGGGGGTAAAAGACAGATTATACAAATACCCGCAGAAGGCATCACCATAAAGCTGGCTAAAAAAGACAAACCGGTAGTCGACCCTGACGGATGGCTGCTGTTTGAGATTGGGCAGTAAAAGCGCTGGGCGGTCTTTTCAATTTCGCAAAGACCTTCCCGCCCCCAGCAGCGCTTCCAGAAAAGGTTGTGCTTTGCAAAAATTGCGGCGGTGCAATCGGTAAAAAACGATGTCCTGGATCAGCAGGAAGCCCCCCTGCACGATGATCGACCAACCGAAGCCCAACCAGAGGTCTGCATGCGCTACCTCATGGATAAAACTGTGTTCGCGCAACAGCAAACCGGCAAAAAGATAAGCGCTGTCGATCCCGATGTTGAGGAACATGAGTTTTTCGACATGCCGTTGCGCCTCGAAGCGTTCAAAAGAGTTGCCTTTGCGGAATTTGCGATAAAAAGTGTGGTCAAAAACAAACAGGGCAACAGCAAGGTTGATGCCGCCCCAAACGATTCCCATCATCCAGAAGTAATACCATTCATTGCGTAACCAAAGGACGGCGACGATGCCGCCTAAGATGTTAAAAAGGCTCCACCAACTCAGCACCACCAGGTGTTTGCGCAGGATGAGGCGAAAGCGGATGTCAAAATCGCTTAATTCATCGTGCTTTTCGTTCAGGTTTAGCGGGCGCTGAAGTTCGGTGAACAACAAACGGGCATGGCGCAATTTTAAATTCATGGTGACTAAATGTTATGGCTCTGGGTTTATGCATCCGCCAGCAGTGGCCGCAACTCCAGCGGCAAAGTAGCCAGCACATCGTCAATTTCCCCTTCAGAAACATGCTTTTTCACAACCCTGAATACGGCGTGGATGGCTTCCGTTACTTCATAATCGGTCATCAAATCCCGAAGCAACCCAGGGCCACCTTCTTCCCGCACCACTTCAATAAAATCGCCCGGGTGTTGCAATGTCCCGGATTCGTCCCTGATTTTCCAGCCGTCCACATAAATGGCTTTGATGAGCATGGGGAACTGCGAGATTAACTGAAGCGAGGTGGTGACGGGCAGGCGTCTTCTTAAAGCGTGCAGGACGGCGCGCAGGATTCGGCTTGCCTTTGTGGTGTCGAGGGGTGTGTTTGTTTCCAGTGCTATTTCACGGATAAATTGTTCACCGTCCTGAACGTATTTATTGAAATTAGTCATCTTTCTGATTTTTATAATACATTGAATATCAATTGTAAAGTTTATTTACTTTCTTCAATTAAAACTTGATGAAAGTCAACCTCCAGAATGATGTTTCTCATCGTTTCAAACGGCTACAATGGCTGACCTTTATAGCAAAATTCCTATGAAAAAGATTGCATTGTTATCCGTCTTTACGATGCTGATTCAATGGAGCCTTGTTTCCCAGGTATTGGATCAGGGCAATTTCATCATCGGCTCTACGGTTGGTTTTTCTACAGCCAACTCCAAAGTCAATGCCGATGGTCAGACCAACAAAGGGCTTTCTGCCCAACAAATCAACATCGCTCCCAGTTTGGGATACTTCGTTATGGACAATTTGGCTGCCGGCCTTGGCGCCGACTTTACACTGAATTCTGTGACCCAGCCGAACAATGACAAAACGGACGATAGCGACTTGCTGTTTGGCCCGTTTGCACGCTATTATTTCCCCGTTGGCGATCGCGTTGCCTTCTTCATGGTGGGCAATTTCGGGTTTGGAAACTCGAAAGACGAGCAGATTATCGGCGGCGAAAAGCAAAAAATCAACACCAACGTATTTGCCGTAGGTGCAGGACCGGGTTTAACCGTTTATTCGGCTGGCGGGTTTGGGATTGAAGCGATTTTGAAGTACAATTTTGCGCGAAGCAATTTTGATACGACCATCGGCGGCGTGTCCACGACGAGTGAGACGCGCACCAACCAGTTTTCTTTGTCCCTCGGTGTTCAGTATTATTTCGGCGGCTTGCAGCGGATTAGAGGCTAACCGCCTGGATGTCAGCAACAATTTTATTAATGTGTACGACTATGAAGCCCTCTCTCGTCCTTCTGCGCGCTGCTGTTGAGCGACTATACCAAAAGCTGATCGCTGCCGAGGAGGCGGCAGAAAAGATCATTGAAGGCGTACACCCAAAACAAAAACAAAGTGCCACCAACCTGATCCACTACCTTGCGCTTCGGCGCGAGGACCTGCGGCCTTTGCAGGATGAATTGCATATTGCAGGGCTTTCTTCGCTCGCCAGTTCGGAAAGCCACATTTTAAGGCAACTGAAAGCGCTTTTGCAGCGACTGGGAGCAGAAACGCCGGGGAAGAACAAAGCAATTACCTATGAAGCCGGAACGAAGTTGCTCCACCGCCGGGCAACTGCTTTGTTTGGCCATAAGGAAAATTCCATCATCCCGCACCTGATGGTCACCTTTGATACGGCCATGGCCTCGGATTATTCAGCGGTGAAAAACTCGCTGAAAGCCGGCATGAACATTGCGCGCATCAACTGCGCCCATGACAGCCCCAAAGAATGGAAGAAGATGGTCGCCAACGTCCGAAAAGCCGTGCGGGCCACGGGGCGTCCCTGCAAAATTTACATGGACCTGGCCGGGCCAAAAATTCGCACCGTGTTGATGGGCAAAGGGCTGGAAGACGGCCGCGTAAAAATACAGGAACAAGAACTCTTTTGCCTGGCTGAATCTGATGCTGTATTTGACAAAAAAGAAAAAGTACTGGGCTGCACCCTGCCCGGGGTTGTAAAAGATTTGTGCCCTGGCGACCGGGTGTTGTTCGACGACGGACTTTTTGAAGCCAGGGTCGAAATTCCGGGCGAACAGATTGCCTGGTTGCGCATGACCCGCATCTCTGCTGCCAAACCCCGCATTAAACCCGAAAAGGGCATTAATTTCCCCGACACGAAACTGACGGTGGGCTGCCTGACTGATTTTGACAAGTCGGTCCTGCCCTTCGCACAGAAACACGCCGACCTGCTGGGGTTTTCTTTCGTGCGTTCTGTTGAAGATGTGGCCGAATTGCAGGAATTACTTGAAGATGGCGGCAAAAAAAAATTGCCACTCATTCTCAAAATTGAGACTTTTGAAGCGGTACAAAACCTTCCGGCCTTGTTGTTGCAGGGCATGGCGAAACCCGTTTTTGGGGTCATGATTGCGCGTGGGGACCTCGCTGTAGAAATCGGATTTGAACGCCTGAGCGAAATACAGGAAGAAATCCTCTGGCTCTGTGAAGCTGCCCACGTTCCCGTGATCTGGGCGACGCAGGTATTGGAGTCGCTGAACAAAAACGGCATTGCTACCCGATCGGAAATGAGCGATGCCGTCCGGGCTGCCCAGGCCGAGTGTGTCATGCTTAATAAAGGGAAACACCTCCTCACTGTGCTGGCTACGATCCAGAATATCCTGCACCGAAGTGGCGGGCACCACGTGAAAAAGCGGTACATCTTCCGGCCTTTAAATATCGCCGAGCGGTTTTTTAAGGACTGTTAACGACCAAGCATTTTTTGCCACAAGCCCATGGCCACATCCAGGTCCCATTTGGCAAAACGGCCGCGTTGGACCACAAGGCGATTGTCTTCAGGGTGGTTGAGGTAATAGTGGAATACAAACTTCTCCCGGGGATCTTGCCAGCCAATGATCTGGCCAAAGCGCAAATCATTAAACACAAGGGTGTCTGAGTAGGTCTCCACCGTATAAAATTGCTGTGAAAAACGGATTAGTTTTTGAAGGCTTTCGTGATCGTCAATGGAGTTGAGTAAACTATCGTTGCGGGGAAAATACTGGAATTGAATGCCACTTTTCTGGTCAAACAAGGACCGGAATCCGACATGATAACCGCGGTCGTCACCGGCAACGACATACCAGAGCCAGTTTTGAAGCGGCGCCGGCGTGGTAAAATAGCGGGTATGGGCAATGTGTTGTTTTTGCAGGACATCCCGGACATCAGCGTCTATATAGAGCTTGTTACCCGTACAATAAATCAGATACAAGGCGCTTGTAATTAAGCCAAATTTCCACCAAAATGCCCTTTTGGGGTGCTTGCTTCTCAATAAAATCAAAGCTGCGCAGGCAATGCCCGGGCCAATGGAGAAAAATGGATCGGCGACATAAAGGGTGTTGAATGAGAGCCGCATTTGGCTGAATGGTTCAAACCAGCCCACACCGTAATTATTGAACACATCCAGAAATAAGTGGAAAAAAATGACCGTGCCGAAAAACAAGATCCATTTTCGCAGGGAAATGTTGTGCGGGCGGTGCCATCGTTCCGCCACCAGGGCCATAAAAGGGGTGATAAACAGCAGAAATAAAAAAGAATGGGTGAATCCCCGATGCGCCAGCAAACTACTCGGGGTATCCATCCAGAAAGCTGCCAGGAAGTCGATATCCGGAACACTTTGGGCCAGCGCCCCCCACAGCATGGCTTTTCGGCCGACGGTTTTGCCGGCAAATGCTTCGCCCATACAGGCGCCGATGGCAATGTGTGTTAGGGAGTCCATAACTTATCGGGATTCGTGTATTTTGATATAAAAATGGCCGGGGTTTGAAAGGTAAATTTACTTGTTTATGCCGGGTGTACAAGCATACAAACTGTTAAGTAGACAATAGCTTTTTGCCGTCCTTCTTTTATGATGAGGTGATGAAAATCAACCCGGCAATTGAAATTTCTCATCATTTTGTATGTGTTTTTCCGGGAAATTTGCAAGTGAACAAAGCTCTGATTTTCAGTAAATAGTAATAAAAAACTGCGAAAAAAGGCGATGCTAAAAGATTTATTGTCCCTTATTCCCCGGTTGATATAAGGGCCAATCAATACAAATCAGTCATGCTAAAATATTTCATCTTAACGTGTGGGGCCATCATGATTTTTTTTCCGCTGTTGGCACAAAAAACAGAAGACGCCACCGCCATTGTGCGCAAAGCTGATGAAAGGATGCGCGGAAAAACCTCGATCGCAGAAATGTCCATCATCACGGTGCGGCCCAAATGGACGCGTACCATGGACATGAAAATATGGACCAAAGGCACACAATATGCCATGATTTTGGTACAGGCGCCGGCTAAGGAAAAAGGGACGGCTTTTTTAAAACGCAACAAAGAAGTCTGGAACTGGCTTCCTACGCTCGAACGCACCATCAAATTACCGCCGTCGATGATGTCGCAGTCGTGGATGGGCACCGATTTTACCAACGACGACCTGGTGAAAGAGTCTTCCGTTATCGAAGACTACGCACACAAGCTCCTTGGATCTGCAATGGAGGCTGGCCGCGATTGCTACAAAATTGAACTCATTCCCAAGCCGGAAGCAGCTGTCGTTTGGGGGAAAATCATCCTTTGGATTGATAAAAAAGAGTACATCCAGATGCGCACCGAATTTTATGATGAAGAAGGCGAGCTCTCTCAAACGATGGTGGGGTCTGAGTTGAAAATGCTCGGCGGCATCCTCCTGCCTTCCCGGATGGAAATGATTCCGGTTGGGAAAAAAGGACACAGTACGACCCTTTTGTATAAATCACTGGTGTTTAACACGCCCTTAGGGGATGATTTTTTTACAACAGTAAAGATGTCGAGGGTAAAATAAACAGGTACTAAATTCGACTGCATTATGATCCTTCAACTCGCCTGGCGCAACCTTTGGCGCAATCGCAACCGCTCCATCATCGCGATGGCCTCGGTTTGGTGTGCTGTGGTGTTGGCCATTGTAATGAGCAGTTTTCAGAAAGGCGTCTTTGATCTCCTGATTGACAACATGGTCAGCTTTTACAGCGGATACGTACAGGTGCATCGTACGGGGTATCAATCAGAACAAACGCTGGAAAACAGTTTTGAACTCAGCGATTCCCTTCAAAATACCATACTTTCCACGCCTGGAGTGGCTTCCATGACACCACGTCTGGAAGCCTTTGCCCTGGCATCATCGGGCGAAAAAACGAAAGGATGCCTGGTGGCCGGTATTGCTCCGGAGACCGAAAACATGGCTACGCGGATAAAAAGCAAGGTTGTTTCCGGCGAATATCTTAGCGACAGTTCTTCAACGGTATTGGTGTCGGAAGGGCTGGCTAAACGCCTGCAACTGGGCGTCTCCGATACGCTTTTGTTGTTGGGACAAGGCTATTACGGAACCACTGCTGCCGGGAAATTTCCGATTGGCGGCTTGCTCCATTATGGCTCTCCCGAACTCAACGATCAACTCGTCTTCCTGCCGCTTGCAGTGGCGCAGCGCTGGCTTGATGCGCCCGGGCTGGCTACCACTTTGGTCATTACGCCCGGAGATCCGGCATCTTCCGGAGAAACGACTGCCCGGCTGCGCAATACCCTGTCAACTGAATTTGAAGTACTGACCTGGCAGGAAATGATGCCCGAAATCAACGAGCACATCGAAACGGATACAGCGAGCAGCGCCATCATTCTGGGGGTATTGTACCTGCTCATTTCCTTTGGCATTTTTGCGACCATCCTCATGATGCTGGCCGAGCGGCAGCGCGAATTCGGCATGCTCATAGCCCTCGGAATGAAAAAAGCGCAGCTGGCCCTAATGGTTTTGTTCGAATCGGTTTTTATCACCCTGACAGGTTGTGCATTAGGCATCCTGGCCAGCTTGCCGATTGTGTGGCAATTGACCAATCACCCCATCCGGATAGGCGGCGAAATGGCGAAAGTGTACGAAAAATTCGGGTTTGAAGCCATTTTTCCAGCTTCCATGGCGCCTTCTATTTTCTGGAAACAAGCGGTGGTGGTATTGGTCATCGGATTGTTTTTGTCCCTGTACCCGATGATGAAGGTCTTGTTTCTGAAACCGGTGGAAGCGATGCGCAGCTGATTGCGGTTGGTCATTTTGCGTTTTATATGCCCGAAAAAGGAATCTCGACATGTTATTGACAGCGTAGGTAGTAAATAACCATAAAACAATCAATCAAGAGATGCTCTTTACCATAGCCTGGCGGAATTTATGGCGTCACCGAACACGCAGCCTGGCCATCATCGCTTCCGTGGCGCTTGGGGTTTGGTCCGGCGCATTTATTGTGTCGCTTTATTACGGTATGGGCAATGAACGGGTTCGCATTGCCATTGAAGAGGAAGTGTCGCACATTCAGGTGCACCATCCAAAATTTCGCGAAGACTTTGAAGCAGCCTGGAATTTCAGGCTCGACAGTCTCGATGAAGCCATGCGCAAAACGCCGGGTATAAAGGCCTGGTCTTTGCGGACCACTGCACAGGGCATGCTGGCCAATGCAGCCGGCAGCAACGGCGTCCAAATCAATGGCGTTGACCCGGCAGCGGAAGTGGCTACCCGGAAATTCGATGGTTTTATCGTCGATGGTGCGTATTTTGATCCGGAGAAAAGGAATCAGATTCTAATCGGCAAGAAATTAGCCGATAAAATGAAACTGACTCCCGGCGCTAAAATTGTGTTGACGTTTCTGGATCCGGAACAAAATATTCAGGCTGGCGCTTTTCGCATTTGCGGCATATATCAAAGCAGCAATGCTCCGCTCGACGAGCGCAATGTCTATGTTAAGCAAAGTGAATTCAACGAACTGCTCGACATGCCCGGCCGGGGCAATGAAGCTGCGGTATTGTTGCAGGACGAAACGTTTTTACCGGCCGTTCTGACCTCCCTTCAGCAGCAGCTCCCGGGCCTTCAGGTAGAAAGCTGGCGTAGCATTTCCCCGGAAACGGATCTCATCATCTCTTCTCTGGATATTTCCTCCCTGATCATTATTGTCATCATTGTATTGGCCCTGGCTTTCGGCATCATCAACACCATGTTGATGGCGGTGCTTGAACGCACACGTGAAATTGGCATGCTCATGGCAATAGGGATGACCAAACCCCGGCTGTTCAGTATGGTGGTGCTGGAAACGATAATGCTGACCATGGCCGGCTGCCCGATTGGTTTTGGCCTGGCCTGGACCGTAAACGAATGGTTGTCAAAAAACGGACTGAACCTCGGCAACATTGCCGGAAATACGATGAAGGATTTTGGTTTCGGCGCCATCATTTACCCCGATTTACCCGGGTTTAAAGTTGGACAAATCATCATAACTGTTTTCATCACTGCTTTGCTCGCTTCTGTATTTCCTGCATGGAAGGCGTTGACTATGCGGCCTGTAGAAGCCATAAAAAGGTAAAAAATGAATGATGCAACGGTCATAGACATTCACAATGTCAGTAAAATCTACAACCCGGATACCATTCCGGTGCATGCGGTAAACAACGTGCACCTGCATTTTGAACGGGGGGAATTTACCGCTTTGGTTGGCCCTTCCGGTTCGGGTAAAACAACCTTGCTGAACATCATTGGCGGCCTCGATGCGCCGAGTGAAGGACAGGTTATCATCAACGGAACAGACATTACCAGCCTGAAGCCCAATCAACTGATCAACTTCCGTTTGCAGAATATCGGATTCGTGTTTCAGTCCTATAACCTCATTCCTGTTCTCAGCGCCCGTGAAAATGTAGAGTTTATCCTGCTCCTGCAAGGCGTGTCCAAAGCACAGCGCGAACAGCGGGTACAGGATTTGATGAACGCTGTTGGATTGGGAGATAAAATGGAGGTGCGTCCGGCCCAGCTTTCCGGGGGGCAGCAACAACGGGTGGCTGTTTCCCGCGCTTTGGCTTCCAAGCCGCAATTTATTCTCGCCGACGAACCAACGGCCAACCTCGACTCCAGGTCCGCTGCCAATCTATTAGACATTATGGCGCAACTCAACCACGACGAGGGCATGACTTTTATCTTTTCCACCCACGACGCCCGGGTAATCGAACGCGCGCGGCGGGTGATCACACTGGAAGACGGAAGGGTGGTTTCAGATAAAGCCGTTGGAGTGCCCACCAAAGGAGGCCGGGTATGAACAGGATTGCAGGCATATGGATCCTGTTGCTGTCGTTTTGCCAGGCCATGGCCCAAACCGACTCTGTGGCAGAGTCAACCCCGGCTCGTTTTCAGGTTCAGGGATACCTGAAAAATTTGCAAACCCTTGCTTTCAGTCCTGAAAAAGGGTCGCTAACTACAAGCAATTTTCTTCACAATCGCCTGAATTTTAGCTACCAATTATCTCCCGGCTTGTCGGTTCGACTCGAACTGCGCACCCGTTTGTTTTGGGGAGAACAAGTTCGGCTTACGCCTGATTTTGCGCAATTGGCAGACTATGAAAGCGGGATCATGGACTTATCGTGGATTTCTATTGAAGCGCCTGCACTGGTTTGCCATACCATTGCTGACCGGTTATCCCTGAACTGGCAAAATCAAAACTGGGACATTACGCTGGGGCGGCAGCGGATCAACTGGGGCATTACCACCGCCTGGAATCCCAATGATTTGTTCAACGCCTTCAATTTTTTTGATTTTGATTACGAAGAGCGACCCGGCAGCGATGCCCTGCGTGTACGCTACAGCAGTGATGGAATGTCTGGTTTCGATTTGGCGGTCAGCCGCGGAAAAGCAGCCAACACGACGACTGCTGCCTTGTTGTATCGATTCAACACCGGCGGCTACGATCTGCAATTTCTGGGCGCCTGGTATCGGGATGACCTCGCACTGGGCGCAGGTTGGGCAGGCAGTATCGGCGACGCCGGATTTAAAGGCGAAGCGACCTGGTTTCAGCCGCGCAGCGGATTTGCAGACAGCACAGGAACCCTCTCCCTGACGCTGGAAAGCAATTATTCTTTTGAAACAGGCTGGTATATTGGTGCTGCTTACTTGTTTACGGGTACCGGACACAGCGATCCGAACGCCCTGGATTTGCTGACTGCCCAACAATTGTCTGCAAAAATGCTCATGCCGTTTAAACATGCCGTTCTGGCTCAAAGCGCTAAACAGATTACCCCGCTTTTTATGGCAAATCTCAGCCTGATTTACTGTCCCGGCCCGGATGCCCTGATTGTTTTTCCGGTGCTGACCTATTCCCTGAATGATAACTGGGATCTGAACTTCGTGGCGCAATCCTTTTTTATACCCGAAAACATGCGATTTAAAAACGAGGGCAATGCCCTGATTTTGAGGCTGAAATGGGGCTTTTAAGTTTCATGAATTTTTTTGCCCTGATCAGCATCCAGCCAATCAGGGCAAATTTTTTAATGAAAACTACTTAGAAACAATCGCTTATTATTTTTTCAGCCGCCATCGGAATTGTCTTTTTTCCGGGGGGCTTTGGTCTTTGGCGTCGTCTCTTTTGGCGCCGTTACCTTTGGAGCAGGCCGGGGTGCAACACGATCCTTGCTTTTGTTCTGCACAGCCGTATTTTCGTGATACTCACGCCCTTTGTTCAATTCCGGTTGGGTTGGTCGTGGTACGCGCGCAGGCTGGGTCTCAGGCTTTGTTTTGGGAGTTGGCACAGGCACTGGCTTACGGTTTTGCTCCGGCTTTGTCTGTGGCGGGAGCACCACTTCTCCACCTGGTTTGCGCACAGGTTCTTTGGTTCGGGGCTGCTCCGGCCTTGTTTGAGGCGGTGGCATAACCTCTCCGCCAGGTTTGCGCGCAGGCGCTTTGCTGCGGGTCTCCTGATCTGGTTGAACCGGTGCGATTTTTGGCAATTCTACCTTCGCTGTCTCAGGATACCGCGCGGGGTTTCGATCAAAAAAGCTCCTTTCATCCAGCGGTTTTTTGGGATTTTCACGGTTGTATTTGTCGCGGTCCACTTCAAGTCTGCTAAACTCCCGGAAGCGTTCTATGCGCCGCCCGTCGTCTTTTAGCCAATCTTTGCTGATGACTGTTCTGTGCTGCTTTTGCCAAACTTCCACGCTTGTGGTAATGCTGCCTCCGCTTCTGGGATGTCGGAAATGGTACCTCACAAAGTGATCAGACAGATGACACCAGCGGTCGTGGTGCCAGGGATGGTAAAAATACCAATTCGTAAAGTGGTAAGAAGGGATGCCGATGACCACAATGGTGTGCGTCGGGCTGTAATAGAAGCCCCAATCCCACCACCACGGGTATGGACGCCAACGTGGATAGTCATACCAATAGGGATATCCAAACCAATAGGGATAATGATGGTAGTGGCGTTCAACGATCGGAACGGGCATTTCGTTTCGGCTTTCGTCGTATACATCGCCGTCGTAAAGGTCGTCATCATACTGGTAGCCCGGATTGCCATTTTCTTCTGCATAAGCCTGAGCGGCAGCCATCAGGTCTTCTTTTGCCTGTGGGTTTTCATCAAGGCTTTTTTGCCAGTCTTCCAATTCCTGTGCATTCCGCCGGGCAACAGCAAGGTGAAGGCTATCGGCCTGAAACAGTACCCAGGTCGGATTTTTTCGGTACAGGTCGCCTGCCAGAATGGTCAACCGGATGTTTTCAGTCAACAGGCTCAAAACCTCCGGCAGTTCGAGTAGTCGTTGTAAAGCCGCTCTGGTTTGGGCAGGATAAGCAGCAATCAGTGTTCCGAAAGCAGATTCAGCAGCCAGATTCAGGTCATTTATCTGCTTCAGCACGCCGAAGTGATCCATTGCGATAACTTTTGCTTTTTCGCGAATTTCTTCGGGATAACCAGCCAGCACCCGTTCAAATCCCGTTTTTGCCCCTCCTGATTCCAGCACGAGGCGGCTAACCAATTCGGGATAACGGGTAATGTCCCACACCATTTCCTGAGTTTCTTTGGAATAAGGCTCCAGTGCCTTTTTAAATGCTGCGCCGGTTGTCGCCTGCATGTTTTCCAGTTTGATGAGCGCTTCCGGATAAAGTGCTACCTCCAGAATATCCTGTCGGGTTTCCGCCGGATACATGACAAGCGCTTCCACGGCTTTTTGGTTTTCCTGTACGGTTTGAGCAAGCAACTCTTTATCGGTTTGAGCGTATGCAAAAGCATTGATTCCTGCAACAAGCATCAAGGTGATGATTGCTTTTAAGGCGCTTGTTTTCATAATACTTGTTTTTAAGATGACTGTAGTTTTTTATCCTTCTACCAAAATGCCGGCCACTTTACCCATTTTCCTTTGTTATTGTTTTGGCAAGTGCCGGAGCGCCGGGCGTTTGAAAAATGCGCGCACCCAGCCAACCATTTGGTGCTCGGTCATTTGATCAGCAGACTCTACGCTAGATATTATGGGCTGTTTTTGGCTCTTTTTGCTGAGTGCGTTGGCCAGGCCGTATTTTGCTTCAGAAGGACCGAAAATGACCAACTCCTCTGTGTCAGGGCCAATAACGTCTATGAGCGCTTCAAAATAATCTCCTTCCTCACGATGCCGGCGCTCTTGAGCTTTGCGTTGCGGGTCTCCTCCTTGCGGCCCCCACGGCGCCTTGCTGCGCGTACCTCCAGTGGCTGAGGTTTCTTCGATTCCTGAAAAAAGGTGGACGACCTCAATGTCTTTGTTTGCATTAATTTCTTCGGGAAGACTTATGATATAAGCATTTCGAAGGTCAAGCCATATACCCTTTTGCTTTTTCATAATTTCATTTTGTTGTTTTCCACAAGGTGCAGGAAATACACCAATAAAGCATTGAGTATGGTCATCTCCTTTCATGACGATGCTCATTGTTTGGAAGCTTGATTGCTTTGATCTTTGTGTTTGAGTAAGTTTCTAAACGGCTTGCCTAATCTATTCAAAACAAAAAAGATATGTGGGTGTGGTGGTTACTTCTTGCTATACTGCTTGCCGCAATCTGCTGGCTCTTTTGGGCGCCAATACGGCTGGAAATCAATACCTGGAAAGGCGTCTATCGGATGGATTGGAAAGGTGTGGGCGGCCTGGTTTGGTTGCCGGACGAAGGATTGGATGTGGTCGAAACCAGGATCTTTTTCTGGAAAAAGCGATGGGTATTATCTGAAATACAATCCCGGGAAAAGCGCGAAAACGCAAAGCAGGCGTCCCGCCAAAAATTGAAGGGTCAAACCCATAAAAAAGGAAAAAGCGGACGATCCGGCTTGCAGATGGCAAAAAAAATGCTGCGCACGTTCCGGGTACGCCAATGCCGGTTATGGTTAGATACCGGCGATTATTTGTGGAATGCCTGGCTGTTTCCTTTAGGCTGGCTTTCGCGAAAGCCTCACGCTGGCATATGGATAAATTTTCAGGGGAAAAACGAGGGGATCTTGTTGGCGGAAAACCGCTTGGGTCGCTTGTTGTGGGCTGTTATTTCATCACGCGTTCGATAAAAAATTGTGATTATGAAAACAGGAAATTATGAAGAGGTGCTTGCCAAAGTCACCGAATTTCTGAAAGATGAAACCAAAACCAGTACTGTAATCGGCCATGAATTCAAACTCGGTGAATTCACTTGTGTGCCGGTCATCAAAGTCGGCATGGGCTTCGGCTATGGCGGCGGCGAAGGAGAAGCTAAAGTTAGCGGACATGGCGAAGGAAGTGGCGCAGGTGCAGGTATGGGAATCGTTCCGATGGGCTTTTTGGTATCCCGCGGCGAACTCATTCAGTTTATTCCGGCTACAACTACCCATGGCTTTTCTGCGGCTGTAGAAAAACTGCCGGATTTGTTGGGCAAATACTTTGAAACGAAGAAGGAGCCACAAAATAGTGAACCGGCGCTGAACTGATTTTTTGAGCCTTCTGCAGGCTTTAACCACTAATAACTCCCGGTAAAACCAAAGAGAATTGTGCATGAGTCATTCCTGATTTTCGGGAATGGCTCATGCCAATCATGGGCTAAAATACCTTTAGTGACGATGTATTTGTATTACACCCTGACTTATCAAGCCAAGCTAAGCTGATGTTCAGTATATTTGTCTGAATACCTGCTGAAGCTTAACCCTCAGATCTTTACCTCTGGTTTTATCTTACCTGCCTGCCGGTAGCTACGGTTTATACACATCTTTATATTGTACTATTATCAAGTTTGATTC
>CALEYL010000078.1 GCA_937926205.1 uncultured Saprospiraceae bacterium | reverse complement strand
CTCTATGAAGGCTGGAGGCTCTACGATGTGTATAAACCGTAGCTGCCGGCAGGCACGGCTTTTTGGGCGGCAACAAAAAGTAAGAAGAAATGAGAAGCAATGACCTATGGGTTAGTTTCAGCAAGCATTCAGGCAGATGCAAACAATAAAGTATCAATCGCAAGGTATTCGGTATTACAACTATTGCCCCGGTTTACTTACTTTTGGGCGCCAAGCCATCAGGAATTCATGAAGCTTTCCATCATCATCGTCAATTACAACGTCCGTTATTTTCTGGAGCAGGCCCTGCTTTCGGTGCGGAAAGCGTTAGCTCCCCCCACCGCCGAAGGGGGAGTTCTGACGTCAGCTGCTCCCCCTTTGGGGACGGGGAGAGCCGAAGTCTGGGTCGTCGACAACAACTCAGTAGACGATTCAGTGCGCATGGTGAAGGAAAAATTTCCGGAGGTGCACCTGATTGCGAATCGCGACAACGTGGGCTTTTCCACCGCCAACAACCAGGCCATCCGGCAATCTTCGGGAGAATATGTTCTTTTGCTCAATCCTGATACGGTGGTGGAAGAAGATACCTTCGAAAAATGCATCGCTTTCATGGATGCCCATCCCGACGCCGGCGCTTTGGGCGTTCGCATGATCGATGGCTCAGGTAAATTCCTGCCGGAGTCGAAACGCGGCTTCCCTTCTCCCTGGGTGGCTTTTTGCAGAACGTTTGGTTTGTCGACGCTTTTTCCAAAATCCAGCTTGTTTAACCAGTACCACCTCGGATATCTCGACGAGCATGAGGTTCATCCGGTGGACGTGCTTTCCGGAGCTTTTATGTTGTTGCGCCGCAGTGCGCTGGACAAAGCCGGTTTGCTGGACGAAGCTTTTTTTATGTACGGCGAAGACATCGACCTGTCGTACCGCATCAAATTGGCCGGGTATCAGAATTACTATTTCCCGGAAACCACCATCCTGCATTACAAAGGCGAAAGCACCAAAAAAGGCAGTCTGAACTATGTTCGGGCCTTTTATCAGGCCATGATCATTTTTGCCAAAAAACATTTTGTGGGCAGAAAGGCGCAGTTGTTTGTAGCCATGCTCCGGGCGGCCATCTACCTGCGGGCTTTTGTGGCCTTGCTGTCGAATGGCTGGAAAAAGCTGTATCTGCCCCTGCTTGACGGCCTGCTCATGTTTGGCGGCCTGCACTTTCTGAAAAACTTCTGGGCTTCCTACCATTTTCACGACCCGGATTACTACAATTACCCGGTAGTGTCCCTGAATTTTTTGATGTATACGGGCATTTGGCTGCTGAGTGTCTGGCTCAGCGGTGGCTACGATGCGCCGGGCAACCTTCGGCGTCTGGCGAGAGGCTTGTTGTTGGGCACTTTGCTCATTTCTGCCATTTACGGCTTCCTCGATTCGGAGTACCGCAATTCACGGGCCCTCATTTTGCTGGGAACGACCTGGGTTGTTTTCTCTACAGCAGCTTTGCGGGTACTGCTTCACTTTTGGCGCCATGGAAACCTGAATGTCGGCCGCCTGCGCACCAGCAACCTGATCATCGTGGGCGGAGAAGCAGAAAGCGACCGGGTCCGGCAATTGCTGTATCAGGCAGGCGCGCCGGTCAATTACATCGGAAAAGTCTCTCCCAACGAAACAGCCGATGCCCGGAGTTACCTCGGAACCCTGCGCCAGTTGGGGGAAGCGGTCCTGATTTACAAAGCGAATGAAATCATTTTCTGCTCAAAAGACCTGCCCATTCAGGACATCATGCACTGGATGGCAAAGCTGGGGCCGGGAATGGAGTACAAAATTGCACCGGAGGAAAGTCTGTCCATCATCGGCAGCCATTCCAAAAATGAACCGGGAGAACTTTATACCATCGACATCCGTTTTGCCATTGCCGATCTGGTGCAACGGCGCCAAAAACGGCTGCTTGACTTTGTGCTGGCCTGCTTTTTTCTGATCACGCTGCCCCTGCACCTGTTGTGGATGCGGCGACCCGGCGGCTTTCTGGCCAATGTTCTGAAAGTGCTTGCCGGCCAAAAAACCTGGGTGGGTTATGCTGTCGCGGCTTCACGGGAAATTGCGCTGCCATCCCTGCGCCCGGGCGTACTGTCTCCTTTAACGGGGTTGCAAAGCGAATACCTGAATGCAGAAACCATCGAACGCCTGAATTTGCTGTACGCCAAAGATTACAGCGTTGAAAAAGACCTGGATCTTATTTGGAGGGGCTACCGGGATCTGGGAAATTGATAAAAAAGGGAACATTGAATTTTTTACCAAAAACATACTACAATGGCCTATTTCACACCTGACTTCGTACAGTTTTTTAAAGAATTGGCTCAAAACAACAACCGCGACTGGTTTCATGCAAACAAAACCCGTTATGAAAAGCAGGTCAAGCTGCCTTTTGCCACTTTCATCCAGCACCTCATTGACCGCATCGAAGCCATCGACCACCGCGTCGTGATGACCCCCAAAGATGCCATCTTTCAATTGCACCGCGATACCCGCTTCAGCCAGGACAAAACCCCTTATAAACTGTTTACTTCGGCCATCATTTCTGCCGGAGGCAAAAAAAATACCACCTTCCCCGGATTGTACATCCAGCTCAGCCACGAGCAAGCGGAAATCTACAGCGGTGTATACATGCCTGAAAAAGAAGCCTTGCAGAAGATCCGGGAGCACATTGCCGCCAACCCGGAAGCTTTTAAGAAACTGGTAAATGATCCGGTCTTTAAAGAAAAGTTTGGGACCATACACGGCGAAGTAAACAAACGTCTGCCGAAAGAACTGGAAGCCGCCGCCAAAAATGAGCCGCTCATTTACAACAAAGCTTTTTACTATTTCGCCACCCTGCCTACGAAGGCTATTTACCAGGACGATTTTCCGGATGTTGTCATGACTTATTTCCAGGCAGCGCAGCCTTTGGGGCATTTCTTTGAGGCAGCGTTGAGGGGGTAGAATAACAAGGTTAAAGGATAAAGTAACAAGGTTAAAGGTTAAGGTAGAAAGTAGCGGGTAGAAAGTAGAGAGAGGCAGTGTGCTTGATCCTGGCACACCCCCGAAAAACCGGGGCAAGCTGTCTACCGTTTTCAAGGTTAAAGTAGGCAATCTGCTAATGAAAGCAGTATTACCCGTCAACCGTCAACCGTCTACCGTCTACCGTCAACCGTCTACCGTCTACCGTCTACCGTCTACCTTAAAAAAGGACCGGATCTATGTTGTCGCGGTTCCCCTGCCGGTTTTTTTTCTTAAAATGATGTTAATGGCACATTACCTAAATCCAACCGGCGCCTTCTTCCCGTATATGGTTTTGTAACGATGCTTCAATACGAAGCAACAAGCCGCGCCAAAAGTGGTGCTGTGATGACTCCTTTACACTGAATTAAACACCGCTTTTGGCCTGAAAACATAGACCTTGAAAAAAAATGAAAAAAAGTTGGTCACAAGTGGTAACGTTTTCCCCTTTTAAGACACAAATAGACAACTACCCCGGAAAACGCATCAAAGCCGGGATTGCTACTGCCGGAATAACCCTTAAAAGTACCGGATACCATTGAAAACAGGCAGGCCAAAGCAATCCCGGTTGCGATGCAAAAGTGAAAGAGCTTTAACACAACTTTAAATATGTGCCGTGCAACATCCGGCCATTCAAAATAGTTCTTAAGGTAACATTCGACAACAACATAAAATTTTCTCTGAAACCCATTATCACAATCCGAATACCATGAACACTAAAAGAATGAAATTAGAATTGACGGTAAAACTGCTCAATTCCGGAATGCGGGAAAATCTGCTGAGTTTCATTCAGGAACTTATGCAGGGCTTTAAAGAAGCAGGAAATTTCCTCGGACTGAGTCTGAAGGACAATTCCGAACTCAACCCCAGCCACATCAAACAAACCTATGCGATACAATTTGAAAACTGCACGCTGGACGTGGACCTTGTTTCCAACGCTGCCACTCGTAACCAATACGTGCAGGGCTTTCAATTAAGATAATTTCCATTTGTCGTCTCATGTACTAATCCGAAAACTATGATTCAACGGCTTCCTACGGGGAGCCGTTTTTTTTTGCCCGTATTCGAAATAGCCCTTGATTCTTATTCCGACTCGCTTTGGCAATCCATAAATGCTCTTAATTCCTTTTGGCCTTACTTCAAAAGCAAGGTAACTATAATACTCAAGATGAGTTTGCTCTTCGATAGACAGTTCAATAATCAAGGAATATCTGTTACTTTTTGCATTGCCAAAAAAGTAACCAAAAACGCTAGCCTGCGCAAACTCGTATGTTTGTCC
>CALEYL010000077.1 GCA_937926205.1 uncultured Saprospiraceae bacterium | reverse complement strand
AAACTGCCAACTTTTCAAAGCACTATCTTCATTCGCCTGGCAATCAGATCAGCCTACCACAATGCTCCTGCCAACTTGATTTTCAAACGCCATCTTCCGCATACACAATCCCAGCTTCCCGGCGAATGTCATCCAGCAGGGTCATCAGCGAGCGGGTAGATTCAAGCGGCCAGCGTGGACTTTCTTTCAGGCCTTCCTGCAGGCACAACACCACTTCCTGCGCTTCAAAGTTGTAACCCTTACCCCGCATCGTAAACATAAAATCCTGGGGACGCTGGTCGGGTATCAGTAAAGTAAAACCCGATGATTCGTGCCAGCGGCTGTGGATGTGAATGGTGCCCAGTTCGCCATATATGAAAGCCTCTGTTTTGGTTTTGGAGCGGATGCTGGCATGCAGGTGCGCCATTTGGCCTCCCGAGTATTCAAAAATCACGCCTGTCTCTTCGTCAACACCGGTGGGGCCCATATGTGCCAGCGCCTTGATCTTCTCAGGTTTTCCAAACAACAGCTGCGCTAAAAACACCGGATAAATGCCAATGTCGAGCAAAGCCCCACCACCCAATTGTGGATCGTACAAGCGGCTCCTAGGCTCGAAATCGGCTTTAAACCCAAAATCCGCTTTTACCGACCAGACTTCTCCGATGGCCCCCGATGCAATCAGTTCCAGCACTTTTTCCATCATTGGCAGGAAGCGGGTCCAGAGGGCTTCCATCAGAAAAGTGTTACTTGAGCGGGCTGTTTCAATCATTTCTGCGGTTTGTGCGGCAGTGATCGAAAAAGGCTTTTCGCAAAGTACAGCAATACCTTTCCGCAGGCAAAGTAGGGTATTTTCGTAGTGGAGGTTGTGCGGCGTTGCGATGTAAACGACGTCCAAATCGGGGCATTCCAGAATGCCTTCATAGGTGCCGTAGTCGTATTGTGCGCCATAGGTCTTCGCGAATTCCTGCGAACGCCCTGTCGAAGAAGATGCCACAGCCAGCAGCCGCGCATCTTTGACCATTTTCAGGTCCTGTGCAAATTTATGGGCGATTTTCCCAAGTCCGATGATTCCCCAATTGATCGTTCTGGCCATAGATCTCTGTTTGTGGCTGCAAGATATTGATTTATGGGGCTACAAACCCTATCTTTGTGAAAACGACCGTATAGAAACCTACTGGGAACCCATCGGTAAAGCCTACAAATACAGGACTTTACTGCATTCCGGAGATGTAGTGGAAGCTCAGCATTTCAACCTTAAACTAGCGGTATCAGAAATTATGCCTTAGTGCAGGCAAAAACACAATCATGCTAAAAACGATTACCCTGAGCGCAAGACAACGGATCTCGCTTATTTACAAAAGCATTTGCGTCTGTTTTATCTTGGGCATACTTTTGTCATTGCCCTTGTGGCACGGGCAGCGCTTGTTTCCTCTGATACCCGTGATTCCGGGCTTACCGGCTTTGCGTGCCCCTTTTGATTATATCCTGATGGGCTTGCTTTTGGCAGCCCTGGTACTCAATGCTTTTCGCATAAAAAGAATATTTGCGGCAACCCTGATTGGCCTCATTGCCTTAATGGTCTTTTTAGATCAGATGCGGCTGCAACCCTGGGTTTTTATTTACCTGTTGGTATTGCTGCCTTTTACTTTCACTGGTTTTGAAACCGAAAAAGACAAAGACAAATACAGCGCTGCCCTGCTCAATTATTTGCTGGTACTTTTGATCGGCATCTATTGCTGGAGCGGCCTGCACAAGTTTACGCCTTCTTTCATCGAAATTGTCCATCCATTTTTGCTCAAAAGCCTGTTCAGGGTACCCGACGGCCATTGGTTATTGCAGAACCTGAAATTGGGGTATGCTGCCGCTGCGATCGAACTGCTGGTTGGATTGGGATTAATTTTTCCTAAAACCAGAAACCTGGCAGTCTGGGGCGGAATAGCCACGCACCTGCTCATCATCGCCTGGCTGAGTCCGATCGGCGGCAACAACAACTACGTAGTCATTCCCTGGAATGTGGCCATGATCGCGCTGGTATGGCTGAGTGCTTACGGACAAAAAAACAGCCTGAGTTTATGGCAAACCGAACAGCCAAAACTAAAGTGGGCGACGCTCGGGCTGGCCTTACTTGTATGGCTGATGCCCGCGCTGAATCTCCAAAACAAGTGGGACGCCTATTTGTCCTTCAACCTCTATTCCGAGCGCATTTCGCACATGTATGTCGGGCTGCGGAAAGAAGCGCTTCAGCAGTCTGACACCCGGCTGTCGGCCTATTATGTGGAAGGCAACCTGATTGAAGAGGGCCAGGCCATCGACATAACCGACTGGGCCTATAAGGAATTGCACGTGCCGGTTTATCCTGCGCCGCGTGTCTTCCGGGCCATCGGCAGGCATTTTTGCAAACCCGATGTCAATCCCGATGAGCTCATGCTGGTGACTTACCGCCGCCCCTTTCGGGAGGGGAATTATGAGGTGTTTAGTTGTAAGGATTGCGTGGAGTAAGTTTATTTATTGCCAAGCTCTTTCACCACAAATCACTAGCAATGAGTTGTTGCCTGTAGAAAATTCTTTCTGGTAAGTTAAATTGAAAAATGTGCACAGTAACCTAGCCTTCGGGAGTTTTAGGGAAGATAGTACCATCTTTTATACCAAAATGTGCTTCCCAAATATCAATACGGGGATTGAAAAAACGAGTAATGGTTGTTGATTCATCTAAGTAAGACCCGGGATCAGTCCCTTTATAACGATTACAATCGGGACAACAATAGGCCAAATTTGACAAAGTAGTTTCTCCATTATGTTTAATGGAACGAATATGATCTATCTGGAATGGAAATGCAAATCCTAAATCAGGCACTTTACAATATTCACATCTAAAAGCCGCACGATGGGATACAAATAAGCGAAAGGCCTTCGGAATATAGCTCATGCAGCGGCAAGCTTCTTCATCGCCAGCAGCTTCGCTAAGCTAATGACATGGTTGATCATAAGCAAACTATCCAATTCACTCTTTTCTTCAGTACTAATCTCCCCGGCTTTTTCCATATCCACCAGCACAAGGTATCTTTCAACCAGGTACTCCGGTATTTCATAAGCAATCAGAAGTTCAGGATCCATACCAGAAACCATAAGGTGAGCCATTTCATCATAGGCATTTATGGAACGAAGCATATTAATCAGTTTTTACAAAGATAGGGGTTTTTCTATTTCGATCCTCACGGTCAATTCAAAAAAATAGTTCCAATACACTGATCTGAGGAATTACTTTCAGGTCTCTGCTGGTTAACTAACTATCAGATTTACCACCACCCGCGTTCCTTCCCCTACCCTGCTCTCCAATGAAAACGGTGCCCCCATCCGTTCCGCTCTTCGCTGCATGTTCCATAACCCGTTGCCCTGTTTCACGGTCGCCGGATCGAAGCCCCGGCCGTTATCGCGCACTTCCAAACGCAGGCCGCCGTTTTCGCTTTGCACCGACACCCATACTTCCGTGGCGCCGCTGTATTTCGCCGCGTTGTTGGCCGCTTCTTTGAACAAGAGGTAGAAGTCTTTGCGTTGTTCCATGGGCAGGTTCATGGTTTTGACGGTTTCGTCGGCTTCAAAGTGCAGCGTGATGCCTTGTGATTCAAACAATTCCACGGAAAATTCTTTCATGCGCTGGAGGATGTTGTTCATGGAGTCGTTGCGCGGGTTCACGCTCCATACAATGTCGCTCATGGCTTCCATGACCTGGCGGGCGCGGGCGCCGATGGTTCCAAAACGCGCACGGTCAATGTCTTCCTGTAAGTGGCGCATCGCCGCTTCGCTCAGGATGGAAATGCTGCTCAGCGTGCTTCCCATTTCGTCGTGCAGGTCGCGGGCGATGCCCAGCCGCAGTTTTTCCTGCTCCAGACGCTGGAGTTCGCGGTAGCGGAAGATGGCGTAAATTAAGGCAATGATGGCAAGGAACAAGCCTGTGCGGAACCACCAGGTGGCCCAGAATGGGGGGCGGATGTAGATCCTCATCACTGCGTGCTTTGGCGAAACAACCCCGTCGCCGTTAATGGCGCGAACGCGAAACGTATAGTACCCGCCGCCAAGGTTGGTGTAGGTAGCTTCCCGGCGCGAGCCGCCATCCCGCCAATCATCGTCGAAACCGTCGAGTCGGTACTGGTAGGTCACTTTTTTCGGGGCAGCAAAATCAACAGCTGCGTACTGAAACGTCAGGATATTGTCGCGGTAGCTCAGGTGCAGCGGATGCAGGGCTAAGCTGTCCCAATCGCATTGAATTTGCCGGTCGAGGATTTTGAAGCCGGTCATATAAATCGGCGGCGAGGGCAGTGGCGCTAAGGCCAGCTCGGGATCAATAATATCCATAGTGCCATTGGCATAGTAGGCGTACATGCGTTTACCTACCCAGCCGATGTGATACACAATATTGCTCGACAGGTCATTCTTTTCATCAAAATGAACAAACCGGTTTTGCTCCGGCAGGTAGCAATAGACGCCTGAATAACTCGACAGCCAGATGTTCCCTCGACGGTCAAGGACGGCGTTGTTCAACTGACTTGATGAAGTAGAATCCACGCCGGGAAGATAGATTAGCTTGTATTTTCCCGAAAGAGAGTCTACTTTAACCAATCCATTATGCAAACTCAGCCAAAGATTCCCCTTGCCGTCAAGTTCCATATCCCTGATTTCATAGCGCCTTCCATTTTGTTTAGGTAAGTCCGGAAAAAGATAACGTCTAAGGACCCGACCCGACTGAGGTTCAAAATGCACAATATCCCGCAGCATGGTGATCCATAAATGTCCTCTTTTGTCGAATATTTTTTCGATTGGATAATCGTCGGGATGAAATGCCGTCGTATCGCCGGGTATCTTCGGGTAAATTTTCATTTTTCGACTCCGCTGGTTCCAGCTTGCGAGGTTGCTGTTTAAGGTAAACCAAAGATTGTTCTCCGAATCAGGAACAAGCCTGTCAATAAAAGAGCCTCCTTTGGAATCTATGATAAAAGACTGCCCGATCATGCCACGCTCACGGTCAATCTGGTGTAAACCAGTTACTGTCCCGACCCATAAATGGCCTGCTTGATCATAACACCCCCAAACAGAGCCATGTCGATTAAGGCCCAATCCCAATGTCTTGGCTTGCTTCACTTCCTTGGTAGTTCCTTTGTAAAAGTATACAATGCGGTTCCAATCAAAAAAGACAATCGGTTCATCAATGTTACGGCTCCTTAACCCTTCTATTGCGCGAGGCATTAAACCTTCGATATTTATGGGCATTATGTATCTGACGATATCCTGGCGTCGGGGATGGGCCATGCTGATACCCCCTGCCGTTCCTGTCCAAAGAATACCCTCCTGGTCCAAATAAAGTTTGTAGGTGATGTTGCTGCTAAGACTTTGACTATTGAGTTTATCATTCAACAAACCTCCGATAAATTTTTTTTGGTTGATAGAAAAGCGTTGAATGCCTTCGTACATCTTACCATTGATCCAAATGATAGAGTCGCCGGTAAGCGCCGGAAATAGCGTCAGATTGAAATAAACATTTTGGAGCCCAGACTGTTTGTATTCTTCCCGTATCCCGGTCTTAAAATTCAGTCGAACCAGCCCTTCTCCATCCGTACTCACCCAGACATGGTCATCATCGTCGTCCAGAAAACCATGCGCCCTGGTATCTTTAAAAGGAAAAACAACTACCGAATCTTTGTCGGGAAAACAAAAATAAGCCTGACCCCAGGAGCCAAACCAAAAACGACCGTGTTTATCCCGATAGTTTAAATTGTCCTGAGCAAAAGGCAGGCTTTTCTTGGCCAGCTCAGGAGTCTGGGTTTGCAGGTCTATCCTGTAAAGGTCTTCTCCTTTTCGGAACCAGGTTTCTTTATCGGGAAAATTGCTGTGGATAAAGGCTAAACCTGCACGGGTGGTATCCGCCATCAGCACGCGCTCGAAGGTGTCCCGCGAGCGATGGTATCGGTACAAATACAGCCCTTCTGTTGCCCACAGATTTCCTTTTGAATCTACCGCTAAGTTGTTTCGGTCGTAGCCGAAAAACGGGAAAGGGTATGTTTTGAAGGTCAGGCCATCGAAGCGACTGATGCCGTTGCCATAAGTCCACACAAACCCGGAAGAATCCCGAATGATGTCGTTGACTAAATTACCGGCTAAGCCGTCTTTTGTGGAATAATTGTCGAACTTCAGCAACCCGGAAAATTGGGCGTGCAGGGGCAGGCAGGCAAGGCAAAGAAAGAGGCCACAAATCCCAAAAACTAAGTTTTGGATTGCAGAAAGAAAGTGTATTTTTTTATGTAAAGATGGTTTCATGGCATTTAAACAGGGTATATCAGGGGAGCAATCGCATTAAAAATAATTTCGTATTGGAAAAGGTAACACCTTTTCGGAAAGGTGTCACCTCCGCATCATCTGCTGCCACTATGCACGGCCTGAAAATGTTACCACCACCCGCGTCCCTTCCCCCACCCTGCTCTCCAATGAAAACGGTGCCCCCATCCGTTCCGCTCTTCGCTGCATGTTCCATAACCCGTTGCCCTGTTTCACGGTCGCCGGATCGAAGCCCCGGCCGTTATCGCGCACTTCCAAACGCAGGCCGCCGTTTTCGCTTTGCACCGACACCCATACTTCCGTGGCGCCGCTGTATTTCGCCGCGTTGTTGGCCGCTTCTTTGAACAAGAGGTAGAAGTCTTTGCGTTGTTCCATGGGCAGGTTCATGGTTTTGACGGTTTCGTCGGCTTCAAAGTGCAGCGTGATGCCTTGTGATTCAAACAATTCCACGGAAAATTCTTTCATGCGCTGGAGGATGTTGTTCATGGAGTCGTTACGCGGATTCACACTCCACACGATGTCGCTCATGGCTTCCATCACCTGCCGGGCACGGGCGCCGATGGTTCCAAAACGCGCGCGGTCAATGTCTTCCTGCAAATGCCGCATGGCCGCTTCGCTCAGGATGCTGATGCTACTCAGTGTGCTGCCCATCTCATCATGCAGGTCGCGGGCGATGCTCAGACGCAGTTTTTCCTGTTGCAGACGCTGGAGTTCGCGGTAGCGGAAGATGGCGTAGGTAAGGGCGATGAAGGAGAGGGTGAGTAGAGTGCGGAACCACCAGGTGGCATACCAGGGAGGAAAAATGCGGAAAGACAGCTCTGTTATCGGACTTTCCAGCCCTCCGGGGTTGACGGCCTGCACTTGAAAAGTGAAGTGCCCTGGGGGCAGACTGGTGTATGCCGCTATATTATCAAATTGGGGATCGCTCCAGGCTTCCTGCAAGCCCACAAGACGGTACCTGAACTGAAGCGCCGGTTCAAAAAAGCGCAGGTTGCTGAAATGAAACGTGATAAAATTGTTTTCATGACTCAATTCCATTCCCGGCTTCCAATTGATTTCTGGGAGGTCGCGATTGTGTAGCAGCAGTCGGGTAATCCGCGGAGCTGGTGGCGGTACCACATCAGGCAAACTATCGGGGTGGAAAACAGCAAAGTGATTTTTGACGGCTACCAAAAAACGGCCATCGTTAAACTTATTGGTTTGCAGGCCATTGTAAGTAATAAAATCCACCCATTCAGTAGAACCGTACAACGAAACCTGTCGGGTTTTTTGATTGAATTTTCCTACCCCCGTTCTGTAATCAAACCAGACATTACTTTTGGCATCTAAGCACAGTCCCGTCGAATTGGGAGGTGTTTTTACCCCTTGATCCGATAACAACGGTTTCCCTTTTTTGCGCCGCACATCAAAAGTATACAAGCCGTCTGTCGTACCCAGCACGAGCGTAGAATCGTTCAAATAATTTATGCCATTGATGATAAATGTAGCCTTTTCAGATTGATCCCCGAACACACGGTATTGACCCGTAAGGGACTTTTTATCTTTATTAAAAAGAAACAAACCCCATTCTGTGCCCAACCAGAGATCCTTGCCATTGCGATCCTCTAAAATGGCTTTGATCATGTTCCAGGGTTTATCGCTCCGAATAGCATGATGATACAGCTTTTGTTCCCTGCTGTTCCACTGGACTAAGCCCTTTGCACTCCATAACCCAAACCAAAAATCATTTTTGCTGTCGCGGATGGCACAATACGGAGATGACCCTTGAAATTCCGGCGGGTTGAGTTTTTGGGATTTGCCCGTTTTGGGGTCGTATATGGTTAGGTAATTATTTTGCTGGTTGATCCAAATTTTCCCAAGATGGTCTTCCAGGATCGTCCAGCAGTAGCGTGGAAAAATAACGGAAGTATCTTCCCACCCCCACACCTTTTGCAGATTCATGTTGGAATCAAAAACCGCCACGCCGCCTTTGTCGTGCCAATAACTCACATAAACGGTACCGTCTGAAGCCTGAAGGAAACTGTTGACTTCGTGGTAAGGCAGTCTCAGGCCCGTTTTGGAAGGATCGTGGCTGAATGTAAAAATCTGTTGCCGCGCTGGACGAAAAACATTGAGGTTGTACCAATCCAGCACCCAGAGATTTTCCTGCGCATCCAGCATCAACTGTGCGATGTGCTCATCGGCATGCAAGCCATCTGCTTTCCACCAAAGGCTGGGATAGATCACTATCGCTTCCGTTTCAGGATCGAAGTAATACAGGTTTTTGTCGTAATAACGGCCCATCCAGATGCGCCCGAGGCGGTCTTCTGCAAAACAGGAAATCCCAAAGTAAGGAAATGTTTTTACACGCCCTGTTTTTCGATGAACACGGCTAAGTTGGGGGCAGGTCTGCTGCCAGCCACTCAGCCATATCTGATCGCGGCTGTCAATGAAGACAGCTTGTCCGCGCAGGCCAATCGCGGGATGATTTTCAGGATTATACCCGGCGTGCCAAAAAATGCCCTTGTAAGGGTCATAACGGCACAATATATTTTTACTGGAAAACCATAAAAAACCATCCCTGTCTTCTACCAGCCCGGTACAGTAATCTGGTTGAATTGAATTTTTCGCTGGCGCAGGTTTAAAGCAGGAAAGCGCCTGATCCGCCACCAGCAACCCGTATGAACCGCTAACTAACCAAATATTGCCCTGCCAGTCCTGCAGCATTTTGGTGGAATAAAAAGCGCCTAATGAATTCAACTTCCCGGGAATTTGAGGGCTGATGGAATAATGCTTCCAGGTTTTAGTTTCAGGAATAAATTGGTAGAAGGCGGTATCCATTGAAACCCAAACGTGGTTGTCGCGGTCAACCAGATGAATTTGGAAAGTCTTGAGTTGTTGATCAAACAGGCTATCCGGGCTGAAGAAGTAGTTTGTAAATTCCAGGCCGTCGTATCGCTGTAATCTGTTTCCTGAGGTCAACCAGATATAGCCGTCGCGCCCTTGTGCAATGCTCAGATTGGACTCCGCGTGCAGGCCATCTTCAGGCGTCAGGTGCCAAAAGTGATAGCCGTCGCTTTGGGCATAACACCCCAACGTAGCGTTCGCAAACAAAAAAAGCGCGAGGCTGATCAATTGAATATATTTGTTGAGGGGCATCAGCGCAATATCTTTGTTTGGTGTTCAATGAAGATTGTCATCCGCGTCCCTTCCCCAACCTTACTTTCCAACTCCAACTTCCCGCCCATCCGTTCCGCTCTTCGCTGCATGTTCCACAACCCGTTGCCCTGCTTCACGGTCGCCGGATCGAAGCCCCGGCCGTTGTCGCGCACTTCCAAACGCAGGCCACCGTTGTCGCTTTGCACCGACACCCAAACCTCCGTTGCGCCGCTGTATTTCGCCGCGTTGTTGGCCGCTTCTTTGAACAAGAGGTAGAAATCTTTGCGTTGTTCCATAGGCAGGTTCAGGGTTTTGACGGTTTCGTCGGCTTCAAAATGCAGGGTGATGCCCTGTGATTCGAACAATTCCACCGAAAATTCTTTCATGCGCTGGAGGACATTTTCCATGGAGTCGTTGGCGGGGTTGACTGACCACACCACGTCGTCCATACTTTCCATGGCCTGACGCGCTTTTTCGCCCAGCATGGACTGGCCGCTGGCTGCCGAGAGAATGCTGATGCTGCTGAGGGTGCTACCCACATCGTCGTGGAGGTCGCGGGCGATGCGCTGCCGGGTTTCGGCTTCCCGCAATTGCGTCCGGGATTGGTGGCGGGTTCGCCAATACAGAAAATACCCGAGGCTGCCAAACAGAAGCAGTGAAAGGCCAATGATCCAGGCATTTCTTTGCTGGCGCTGACGGCTCAAAGCTTGTTTGGCTGCAGCTTCAGCGCGCGCTTGTTCCAATTCCTGCGTAGCGCGTTCTTTGTCAAATTCGTAGTCTTTTTCCTGGGCAGTCAGGGTGCGGATGTCTTCCTTGCTGTAAATGCTGTCGCGCAACGTCTGCGCTTTTTTCAGGGCTTCGAGGGCTTTATCGGTTTCGTTTAGTTTGCGGTAAGCCTCCGATAGTTCTTCCCAGGCATGGACTTCTTCGAGCGGAGCACCCAGCTTTTGAGCCGACTTCAGCGCGTCCATCGCAGCACGGAGAACCGCCTGCTTGTCTTCGTTAATTTTGGAAACGATGCGGCTGCGGACCACCAGCGCAGCAGGCATAAATCCCTGGTAGTTAATTTTTTGACTCAAGGCGATGGCAGCATCAATGTTCGAAAGGGCTTCCTTCAGGCGGTTCAAATTGAGCAATGCCGATGCGGATTGATTGAGACAGTCTGCTTCCCGATCCTGAAACCCCTTTTCGCGCGCAAGAGATACTCCTTCCAAAGCTATAGTGAGCCCTTTTTCAAATTGAAGGTCGCCGATATAAGCCCCGGCCATGGCCTGAAGCATGGTAACCCGATCGAGGTCATTCGCCGCATAAGGAAGGGCTTTGGCATAATAGCCCAACTCTTCTTTAAACAAAGACTGATAACCTTTGATGCGCCCGAGTCCCATGTTGATCAGGTATATCAACTCCCCGTTTGCGGGAACGCCATCCACCGTTTTCAGCGCTTCCAGCAGCACTTCCTGGGCTTTTGCGTATTGGGCCTGTTCGGTATAAATTTGTCCCAGGTTGTTCAGTACCCCGATGACATTGCCTTTGTCATCCAGCGCCAAAAACAAGGTTTTAGCCATAACCAGCGCTTCAATAGCGGCTTGTTGTTGTCCAAGTCTGGAGAGTACCGTACTCAGATTCATATAAGCTTGGGCCAATCCGCGTTTATTGTCTAACGCAGTATTCGTTTCTATGGCAGCCCGCAACAGCAGTTCGGCGTCGGAAAAACGGCCCAAAAAGCTGTAATTATTGGCGAGGTTGGCCTGTACGGTTGCAGCGCCGGCCCGATCTCCGCTGGCTTCTTTGAGTTGGAGGGCTTTTTGGTAGTAAAAAATGGATTTTTCATAATCGGCGCGCGCCGTGTACAGCACACCCAGATTTTGTGTCGTGGAGGACAGCCCCTGTTGGTCGTTGATGCGCTCCCGAATCTGGTAGGCTTGTTCGTAAAAAGCCAGCGCTTCTTCCGGTTGCCCCATTGTTTGAGCCAGCTTGCCTTTGTTGTGCAGGGCGCGGCCTTCCATTTCGGCATTTTCAGTCTTTTGCGCCAGTTCAAGTGCCTCCTTATAATATTTACCGGCCTGCTCCAGGTTTCTTTGACGAATGGCGGCATCGCCAAGCAAATTGAGGGCTTTCATCAGCTCCCGCTTTTCACCTGCAGCCTCCGCTAAGGTTCGTGCATCTTCGGCGTATTGCACCCCTTTCTCAAGGTCTTTTCGCTGCCAGGCATAACTGAGTTCATTGCACAAAGCCGCTTTTTCAGCAGGATTAGTAGTGGCTGCTAATTTTTGTTCGAGTTCGGGAATCTGGTTGGGTGTGGCACTTTGGGCATGGATGGCAAAGGAGAACCCGATGCAAAAGAACGCGGTGAGCAGGGCGCTTAGGTGGTTCATCTCGTATTTTCAATTGGTGAAATAAGGTGTTTTCGTTCCACCAAAAATATTGAAAATTATTTGGATGTAATTTGTTTTTTTGGGGAATCTTTTGGGTAAAAAAAGGTAACACCTTCTTTGGAAAGGTGTCACCTCTAAGGCAGTATTCGAGTTATGAAAAAGGTAACACCTTCTTTGGAAAGGTGTCACCTTTTGGCAGGAAATACTTACTTCCTTAAGCCATCCAATTTTGCCAGTACAATCCGCCTAACCTGATGCGGATAGCCAGGTACAGCGATTCTGACAAAATAGACGCCATCAGGAAGTTCCGATAAATCCATAAGGATTGTTTGGTCTGTCGAAGACCAGCGTCTGATCATAGTGCTGTTTGTGCCTGCTGCACTGATGACCTGGATGGAAACAGCCTCTTCCGGCGCTTTTCCAAGATCCACATTCAGGTATCCGGTGCTTGGGTTGGGATAAAGTTCCAGGGTTTGTCCATCCAGGCCGGCGACAAGCGGGGGCAGGTTTCCGTTTCCAGCGTTTTGCGTAGCGCCGGTAATGCTAACCTGATCAAATGTAGCGGTGGTGGTTACGGCGTTGTTGATGCTTTCGGCAAACAATCCTGCATAAATACAGCCATTCATACTGATTGTCGCGGTGAAAGCAAAAGTCCAGTTGACGCCGTCAGGCGAAGTGTAGCCTACAAAATTGGAGCCGTTGCGGGCGAGCCGCAGCCAAATATGTTGCGGGCGAATGAAATTCAGATTGCTTGCTGCGCCATTGGTCATCGTACGGATTTCCCGGCGAATGCTGTTGTTGAGTTGCGTTTTCAGCGCCACTTTTTTCGACCCCGGATCCAGGGTTTCACGCAGCATAATGCCAGCCCAGCCTCCTCCGCTCACATTCAATACGCGGGCAGTAATTTCGCCATTCCCGCAAAGGGTTTGATAAACGGCGTGCAGCTTATCACTGCTGGAGGTGGAAAAGCCTGTTGCTTCGAGGGTAAATACATCCTGCGCTTGTGCATTGCAGGGTGGATAAACGGCATTGCCATTGGCCGTTCCGACATCGCCGCTCGACCAGTTGCTGCCGCTAACGCCGCCCTGGTCATCTACGATGCCATTGCAATCGTTGTCGATGTTGTCGCAAACCTCTTCCGCTGCCGGGTTGATCAACCCATTGGTGTCGTCGCAATCCTCTGAATTCAGTACATAGCCCTGCGGCTGACTGCACTCCGTCACCATTTGGCTGGGATCGCCGAAGCCATCCCCATCGGTATCGGCAAAATATTCGGTTTTAACGCCTTCGTCAATTTCGCCGTCGCAGTTGTTGTCAATGCCTTCGCAAACCTCCTGAGAAGCAGGATTGACCCCGGCATCATTGTCATTGCAATCCCCCGTGGTGCTGGTCAATTCGCTTGCCACTTTATAGCCCACAGGTCGAAGGCACTGGATAAGGGATGCAGCGCCTGTTTGGGCATAGCCGTCGTTATCGATGTCTTTGTACCACACCTGGCCCGGCTTTTCGAGACCATTGTTGTCATTGCAATCCGTGTTGTTGGCCACATAACCCATTGGCGCGCTGCAAGCAATTTGTGTCATGGCTGGATTGCCAAAACCATCGCCGTCCATATCGCGGTAAAAGGTTATCAGTACCCCATCATCGGTCGAGCCATTGCAGTTGTTGTCCACACCGTCGCAGACCTCAGATGCAGCAGGGTTGATCGCCGCAGCGCCATCGTTGCAATCTCCGGTCGTGCTGGTCAATTCTCCGGCAATTTTGTATCCCGTCGGGCGCAGGCACTGGGTGAGAGGCATCGCGCCATTCTCTGCATAGCCGTCGTTGTCCGAGTCTTTATACCACACCTGGCCTGGCTTTTCCAGTGCATTGTTATCGTTGCAATCACTGTTGTTGGGGACATATCCCATTGGCAGTGCACAAGCCATGATCGAATTGGCGGGATTGCCAAAGCCATCGCCGTCCATGTCGCGATACCAGGTAGATTGTACACCTTCGTCCGTTTGGGTATCGCAGTCGTTGTCCACGCCATCACAGATTTCGGTGGCGGCAGGGTTGATCCCGACGGCGGCATCGTTGCAATCGCCAGTGGTGGCGATCAGTTCAGATGCTGCTTTATGTCCATTTGGACGAAGACACTGGATAAGCGTATTTCCATTGGAATACCCGTCATTGTCCAAGTCTGCATACCAGATTTGGCCCGGCTTTTCCAGCGCGCTGTTGTCATTGCAATCGGTATTGTTGGTTACATAACCGCTAGGCTGGCTGCAAGCCATTTGGGTGACAGATGGGTTGCCAAAGCCGTCCATATCCATATCGCGGTAGTAGGTGGTTTGTACACCTTCATCCGTTTGGCTGTCGCAATCGTTGTCCACGCCGTCGCAGATTTCCGTGGCGGCAGGATTGATTGCTGCTGCATTGTCGTTGCAATCGCCGGTTGTGCTGGTCAATTCCGAAGCTGCTTTGTAGCCGGATGGGCGCAGACACTGGGTAAGTGTTGCAGCGCCGGTTTGAGCGTAGTTGTCGTCATCGGTATCTTTATACCAAACCTGTCCTGGTTTTTCAATTGCGCTGTTGTCGTTGCAATCGGTGTTATTGGAAACATAACCATTAGGCTGTGAACACGCTAATTGCGTGGTCATTGGGTCGCCGAAACCATCGCTATCCATATCCCGATACCAGGTAGACAGGCCGTCTTCGTCAATTTGAGTGTCACAATCGTTGTCAATGCCATCACATATTTCTGCTGCACCGGGGTAGACTTCGTCGTCTGTATCGTCACAGTCGGTATTATTGGCAACGTATCCCATTGGCGGTGTACAAGCCTGAGTTGTAACAGCAGGATCGCCAAAGCCATCACCGTCCATGTCGCGATACCAGGTAGATTGTACACCTTCGTCCGTTTGGGTATCGCAGTCGTTGTCCACGCCATCACAGATTTCGGTGGCGGCAGGGTTGATCCCGACGGCGGCATCGTTGCAATCGCCAGTGGTGGCGATCAGTTCAGATGCTGCTTTATGTCCATTTGGACGAAGACACTGGATAAGCGTATTTCCATTGGAATACCCGTCATTGTCCAAGTCTGCATACCAGATTTGGCCCGGCTTTTCCAGCGCGCTGTTGTCATTGCAATCGGTATTGTTGGTTACATAACCGCTAGGCTGGCTGCAAGCCATTTGGGTGACAGATGGGTTGCCAAAGCCGTCCATATCCATATCGCGGTAGTAGGTGGTTTGTACACCTTCATCCGTTTGGCTGTCGCAATCGTTGTCCACGCCGTCGCAGATTTCCGTGGCGGCAGGATTGATTGCTGCTGCATTGTCGTTGCAATCGCCGGTTGTGCTGGTCAATTCCGAAGCTGCTTTGTAGCCGGATGGGCGCAGACACTGGGTAAGTGTTGCAGCGCCGGTTTGAGCGTAGTTGTCGTCATCGGTATCTTTATACCAAACCTGTCCTGGTTTTTCAATTGCGCTGTTGTCGTTGCAATCGGTGTTATTGGAAACATAACCATTAGGCTGTGAACACGCTAATTGCGTGGTCATTGGGTCGCCGAAACCATCGCTATCCATATCCCGATACCAGGTAGACAGGCCGTCTTCGTCAATTTGAGTGTCACAATCGTTGTCAATGCCATCGCAAATTTCTGCTGCGCCGGGATAGACTTCGTCGTTTGTATCGTCGCAATCTGTATTGTTGGCAACGTATCCCATTGGCGGTGTGCAAGCCTGAGTTGTAACAGCAGGATCGCCAAAGCCATCGCCATCGGCGTCGGCGTAATAGGTATTGGTTACGCCTTCGTCGGTTTGGGTATCACAATCGTCGTCAACGCCATTGCAGACTTCTGTGGCGCCAGGATTCACGTTCATGTTTCCATCATCGCAATCGGTGTTGTCCGTAACATAACCCATTGGCAACGAGCAGGCTTGAATCGTAACTGCCGGATCGCCAAAGCCATCGCCATCGGCGTCGGCGTAATAGGTATTGGTTACGCCTTCGTCGGTTTGGGTATCACAATCGTCGTCAACGCCATTGCAGACTTCTGTGGCGCCAGGATTCACGTTCATGTTTCCATCATCGCAATCGGTGTTGTCCGTAACATAACCCATTGGCAACGAGCAGGCCTGAGTCGTAACTGCCGGATCGCCAAAGCCATCACCGTCCGTATCGGCGTAGTAAGTGTTCGTGACACCTTCATCGGTTTGGGTATCGCAATCGTCATCAATGCCGTTGCAGACTTCCGTTGCGCCGGGATTTACTTCGGCATCTTCGTCGTCGCAATCGGTATTGTTTGCAACATAGCCCATCGGAGGCGAGCAGGCCTGAGTCGTAACTGCCGGATCGCCAAAGCCATCGCCGTCCGTATCGGCGTAGTAAGTGTTCGTGACACCTTCGTCCGTTTGGGTATCGCAATCGTCGTCGATGCCATTGCAGACTTCCGTTGCGCCGGGATTTACGTTCATGTTTCCATCATCGCAATCGGTGTTGTCGGCGACATAACCTGAAGGCGCTGAACAAGCCTCGACCGTGCTGTTGAGGTCGCCAAAACCATCGCCGTCCGTATCGGCGTAAAAGGTTTGCGTTCCGCCCGTTGTGGTTTGGAAGGATTCCTCAGAACAACCTGCCGCATCGCCGAAAGTGTTGTATGGCGTGATCGTTACAAAAATCGTAGCAGCACTTGGCCAGTTGGAAGGATGTTGGTAGGTAGTCACGTTGCCCAGGTCAAGATTGTTGACTAAGTTGGTAGCTCCCGAAGTCGTGCCCGCCCGAAGACGATAACCGGTGGCATTGGCGACAGGCGACCAGGACAATGGCGCGTCGAGGCAAACTGCAGTAGCGCCGTTGGCAGGCAAAAGCAGGGCTGTACATCCCGGCGGAACTGCACAAGAAGCCAGGATTTGTGCCAGCGTATTACACCCAAAAGCATTCGATGTGATAAGCGGTACGCCGCCGCCGTTTACGTAACCACAAATAAAAGGAATGGAGCATACGCTTAGCAGGGGGTTGTTCCGAATCGTCATGGAGTTCCCGGTGAAAGACGTTACACTGTTGAGCGCACTGATGTTGTTGAGTGCCGCATTAAATCCAATGTAAATGCTGGTTTGAATCGCGTTCAGGTTCAGTCCATTCAGGTTTGGGAGCAGGGCATTCTGCTCCACCCGAAGTTGTTTCAGGGTTGTCAATGCCGAAGGGCCGGCAAGCGAAGTAAGCGCATCGTTGTTGTTAAGGTATAAGTTTTCGCAGGTAGTCAGGGCGGTCAGGGCTGCGATTGAAGTCAGGGCGCCATTGCTGTTTATTTCAAGCGTTTTTGTTGACGTTAAGGCGCTGAGGCCATTGAGCGAAGTCAGGGCTGCATTTCCAAAAATATAGAGTTGGTTTGTCGCATTGGTCAGGCTGGAGAGTCCTGCCAGACTGGTTAGGGCGCCATTGTTGTAAATATTGAAAAAATTACCGACGGAGGTTAACCCCGACAAGGCCGAAAGGCTGTTTAGTGAAGGGTTGCTTCCAATATCAAAGGTGTTGCTCACGGTTTGTAAAGACCCGAGACCGGTCAGATTCGCCAATAAGGGGTTATCCGTAATACTGAGCTGAATCATGGTCGGCGGCGCAACAAAACCGCTCAATGAAGGCAAGGTTGCGTTATTCAATACGAGCAGGTTGGTGCAGACGCTCAGCCCGCCCAAACCGTTTAGGGAGGTGAGTGCCGGGTTGTTGGCTATTCTCAGTTGTCCCACTGAATCCAGGTTAGATAGACCTGCAAAAGAAGTCAACACGTCATTGAATTCAAAAGTCATGTTATTGACCCGGGTTAGATTAGCCAGTGCACTCAGGTTATTCAGCGCCGTACTGCCGAAAGATTCAAAAGTAGCCGCGAAATTCAGGTTATTGAGGCCGCTCAGGGAAGTCAGGCCATCGTTGGTGATCAGTCGAATGCCGGCGGGAATGGTGGTCAGGCCGTTCAAGCCAGCCAAACTGGTCAGCGCATCGTTGTTAAACAGGTAAATGGAATTCACATTCGTCAGGGCCGATAAGCCCATGATATTAGTCAGTGCAGGGTTTTCTTCAATGATTAATTCCTTTTCAATGCTGTTAAGACTACCCAAACCATCGAGCGAGGTCAGGGCATTATTGAACCTGATCGTCAAATTCCCATTGATGAGGCCAAAAATTTGCGTCAGGTTATCCAAACCGGTCAGACTTGTCAAGGCAGCATTGTCCTGAATTTGGACCCCCCGGGCTTGCGTGAGATTATTCAGGCCATTTAGGGAAGTTAGCGCCGGATTTTGGTTGATAAGCAGGGCATCGCCAACGGGAAAGGGGCCGTTCAGGGTGGTTACGGAGTTGAGGCCGTTCAGGGAAGTCAGGGAAGTATTTCCTACTACCGCTAATAATTCCGTAACCGCGCAGTTTTGCAAAGCTGACAGGCTGGTCAATGCTGCATTGAAGTTGATGGTAACCTGATAGGCCTGGGTAAGGTTTTCGAGGCCGGTCAGGCTGCCGAGTACCGCATTGCCCCACACATACAGTCGCACCGTATTGGTTCTTCCCTGCAAGCCGTTCAAGGTGGTCAATGCGTCGTTGTTGTCAATCAGAATGGCAGGAAAACTAAACGGTGCTTCCGTCAATCCGGATAAGGCCGCAATACTGGCGAGGGCGTCGTTGTTTTTAAGGTGCAACGTACCCGTTTGGGTCAGGTTTTGCAGGCCATTCAGGGAAGTCAGCAGGTCATTGTCGAAAATCCGCAGGTCTTCCATGATGGTGGTCAGGTTACTCAGCGGCGTCAGGTCCGTAATGTCAGACGGCACTCCTTCTATTCCGATTTGCAGGGAGCCATTGATCGTGGTACAGGTTGGATAGTCAACCGCAAACGTGTTGACGGCTGCCTGGTTGGTAAGTGTGATGCCTGCCGGCGGGCATTGCGCCAATAATCTGCCTGAAGACAAAAAAAACAGGCATCCTGAAAGCAGGCATAAAAACATGGAAAAATTGGAATGCGTAAAAGAATGGGTTTTCATATTTGAAAAATTTTGGTGAATGGTTTTTGAGCCGGGCAGGCCCGGAAAATATTTCTTCCATTTTCTCAGCGCATGAGACACAGCAGTTTTACCCCGCTGGCTTAGCGCAGCCGGCGCAGCAACTTTTATGTTGAAATAACAGGGATGTGGTGAAAGAAAAAGAGGACTTATTTGGTTTTTCGGGGCTCTACAAAGATAGGGGACGGCGGGGGTGGGTACAATACCATGATCATGGGATGAGGTTATCATATTTGTTTTCAGCCCGCGTCCGGAACACGTCTAAGTAGTGATGCAGCTTGTCGTGGGCAATGTCGAGTTCGGTGATGTCCCAACTGTTGATGCCGGAGTCGGTATGAATTACAAGATAAAACCGGGGATATTTATATCCTACTTTGGTGATTTTTACATTCGAAATCTTTTCCCACAAAACAGGAGGCTTCTTCTCAAACTGAATCCCTTGATCCGTAATTTTTAAAGCATGCGGTAACGATACCTGTTTTAGAAAAAACCGGATCAGTAGGTACAGTCCCAATCCAAGGAAGCCTATGCCTGCCCAAAGCATCTTGGTTTGATTCTTATCCGGACTAATCAAGGCGGTTATTGTCAGAAAAAGGCCGCCCAAGACAAGGAAAAAAGTACCAATCTGGCTCTTCCAGCTATAATTCAAGGCAATTTGTGCAGGAAGTTGAGGGTCAATAACTTTTTCTTTCCTTGAGTTCATTTGATATTTCTGATACCATTGCCTGTACCGGGTTCTTGTTTCAGAACTGGCAATTTCCAACTTACCAATTTCGTGCAGGCCATTGTGAATCAGGTCGTTTTCACGCGCGCGGAGTTCCAGTTTTTCTAAATCTTCTACATGAGCTATTGCCCAAAAACGCCACGCTACGATGTGATAGCTCCACCAGGCCCAGGAAGCGCCTGTGCCTGCTAAAAATGCGAAGCCGAAACAAAGCCCGGGGTGAAGGTTCACGTACATCGACATTGGAACAAAGAGAGAAAGTCCCCCTAAGAAAATGGCAAGTGCCGGCCAATAAGCTTTTCTTTTGCCAGCTTTGATGGCCTCGGCGACGGTTACTTGGGTTCCGATTGATTTTGTTTTCATGAGTTTGGTATTGGGTTATATGATCTTAATCATCGAATCTCTAATTTGTGACACCGGGGGCAAGAGCATAGCATCTACTTGACCTGATGTCTTAGATTTTCGACTAAAAAGTACTTTTCGATGGTTTGGAGGAAGGAGGAAAAGGAGGGCGCTGCGTTAGGGGTGCTTCGATAGAGGTAACACCTTTTTGGAAAGGTGTCACCTATGGATCGTGCAGTGGGGGCTGATAGAGGTAACACCTTCTTGGAAAGGTGTTACCTCCATACAAATGATTATTTTTTCTCTAATAACATCGCCTTAATTTGGGCTACTTCAGCACGCAGGGCGTCTATTTCGGAGACTTTTGCCTGCAGGGCGACGTTTTCGGTGCGCAGGGCTTCTAAACCAGCTTTCAACTCATTAATTTCATTTTGTTGAAGAGCATTTTTTGAAACGAGGTCCTGAGAAGCCCTGATTGCAATTACACTCATTTCATTGTAATTGATGCCGTAATACGGCCCACCATCTTTCGCTTGCCCGGGTCGCAATGGCAGTTCATGAACGACTTCGGGGAAAACATCAAGCACTTCCTGCGCGATAAACCCAAGATAACGGTGGCCATTATCATTTTCCACGAAACGATAACTTACAGGACGCAAACGCGCTAGCTTTTCTAATATAGTAGGTAATGTTTCAATGCTGTGCTTGAATCGCCGGTCAGATGCGGGGATGTAATTGCCGGATGGCGTGTCGAAATATCCTTTAAAGGTGTTATTGAAAAATAAATTCAGCCCGTCTCCTCCGCCAAAAACACTAAAATCCCAGGTTGATCCATTGGCTCTGGAAAGGGCAATACCGTAGTCATCATCCTGGACAACCCGAAGTGCGTTTGCGTTATTCTGACCATTCAATGTTGTCGTGTTGATGCTAATTCCTCCACTATGTCCGAATAAGTAGCCACCCGTATTGCCCAGCCTCAAACCACCTACGGTCGGGTTTTGCTGGCCTCTTATACCGATAAAGTTTGCGAGGTCAATGTCTTCAATGCTAAAATCATTACCGCCTCGAAAGACTTCCCCGGAGTTGCGTATGGTGTAGATAAGACCATTGCTACGGATATTGCCGTTGACGGCTAATCGTTCGCTGACTTCCGTTGTGCCGATGCTCATACGCTCCGCATAGGTATCACCGGCAAAATAACCGGCATAACCATCTCCTGCACAGTGGCCATAAACGCCAACCCCAAACGTAGAAAGTCCGCCGTCGCTATAAAAGCCATTTGCTAAACCATACACACCTATATTTTTTACACCAACGGCATCGAAAAAGAAATCCTCGTTTCCTATTTCTCCTACAAAGCTTTCCACAAAACTGAAATCTTGTGCTTCCCCAATTAGGCCAATCTTTGTTTTGACCTCATAATTTCCCGGACTTTCAGACCTCCCCAAAAGGCCAATACTGAAATCAGCACTGGTGCTTCTGTTGATGCTGGCCATACCCATGCTCACAAAACGGTTTGTAACAAAGATTTGGCCGCCTCCCAAGTCCAGTATTGACGGTACATTATGCCCATTGCCATTATTGATGTTTAGTATTCCAAGGCTACTGTTCGATTCGAATAAACCAGACATGGCAAGGGTCGTATCACCATAGAACTGTGTAAAATAATTTTCTGTGCCAAATGTCGAATTGCTATTGCTTAATCGTTTTGCAATGATCCCTTTATCGCCCCCATAGAAAACGCCGCCTATTCCCTTTCCTTTAATATTGGCACTCCCATTTACGGTCATACCTGATGGAATTACCTGGGAGTTCAAGCCCACAGGATTGCCCGTGGCGCCGTTCGCAGGGTTAACCAAGCCTATAGTCAAGCCCGAGGCACCGGTATTTACATTATCTAAACGCACCTGAATACCTGTATTCCCAGAACTGCCAACAAACAATTTTGCTGAACCAGGCACGGAAGTTTGAGCGCTGATGCCTACCCGGCCATCCGGACTGATGACCATGGCCGTACTAAGGTGCGGAGAAAACCGGAGCCCAATATTACTACCGGGGCGCGTTCCAATTTCAAACCGGTCGGTGAGCTGCTGAATATATCCATCGTAAACGCCTCCACCTGTTTGCCGAAGCCCGATCCACGGATTGGTTCCGTCTATGCGCAGCGCTTCGCTTGAAACGCCGGCCTGTTGAATATGCAGAGGTGCCTGGGGGGTTGTAGTGCCTATGCCCACATTGCCATTGTTCGTATTGTGAATTTGAGCGCCATTCGCTGCCCAAAGATTACTGACTACCCCCGGAGCCAGATCGCCTGCATTAATGCTCCCATCCTGAATATCACCCGAATTGATGCTGCCCGGCGCAATGCCCAATGGGCTACCTGGCGTGCCGTTCCCCGTAAAATCGCCTGTTGTCGTAACACTTTGCGTGCCCCAGTCGTCACCCACAGCACCCGTAGGCAAAACGACCAAACCGCCGCCATTACTCAGTATAATCGTATCCCCTTGCAGACTTAGTGTTTGTAGTTCATTGGTTGGGCTTAGGTCGCCTGTGTTGTTGATGGTGGTGCCGTTGATCTGTATGCCGGATCCTCCGGTATAAACTGGAATAGTACCCGGAGCCAGATCGCCTGCATTGATGCTCCCATCCTGAATATCGCCCGAATTGATGCTGCCCGGCGCTATGCCCAATGGGCTACCTGGCGTGCCGTTCCCCGTAAAATCGCCTGTTGTCGTAACACTTTGCGTGCCCCAGTCGTCACCCACAGCACCCGTAGGCAAAACGACCAAACCGCCGCCATTACTCAGTATAATCGTATCCCCTTGCAGACTTAGTGTTTGTAGTTCATTGGTTGGGCTTAGGTCGCCTGTGTTGTTGATGGTGGTGCCGTTGATCTGTATGCCGGATCCTCCGGTATAAACTGGAATAGTACCCGGAGCCAGATCGCCTGCATTGATGCTCCCATCCTGAATATCGCCCGAATTGATGCTGCCCGGCGCTATGCCCAATGGGCTACCTGGCGTGCCGTTCCCCGTAAAATCGCCTGTTGTCGTAACACTTTGCGTGCCCCAGTCGTCACCCACAGCACCCGTAGGCAAAACGACCAAACCGCCGCCATTACTCAGTATAATCGTATCCCCTTGCAGACTTAGTGTTTGTAGTTCATTGGTTGGGCTTAGGTCGCCTGTGTTGTTGATGGTGGTGCCGTTGATCTGTATGCCGGATCCTCCGGTATAAACTGGAATAGTACCCGGAGCCAGATCGCCTGCATTGATGCTCCCATCCTGAATATCGCCCGAATTGATGCTGCCCGGCGCTATGCCCAATGGGCTACCTGGCGTGCCGTTCCCCGTAAAATCGCCTGTTGTCGTAACACTTTGCGTGCCCCAGTCGTCACCCACAGCACCCGTAGGCAAAACGACCAAACCGCCGCCATTACTCAGTATAATCGTATCCCCTTGCAGACTTAGTGTTTGTAGTTCATTGGTTGGGCTTAGGTCGCCTGTGTTGTTGATGGTGGTGCCGTTGATCTGTATGCCGGATCCTCCGGTATAAACTGGAATAGTACCCGGAGCCAGATCGCCTGCATTGATGCTCCCATCCTGAATATCGCCCGAATTGATGCTGCCCGGCGCTATGCCCAATGGGCTACCTGGCGTGCCGTTCCCCGTAAAATCGCCTGTTGTCGTAACACTTTGCGTGCCCCAGTCGTCACCCACAGCACCCGTAGGCAAAACGACCAAACCGCCGCCATTACTCAGTATAATCGTATCCCCTTGCAGACTTAGTGTTTGTAGTTCATTGGTTGGATCATCATCTTCATCGGGAGAGCCGGATCTTGCCGCATAAAGTGCATAAGGGACGGAAAGCAATTGACTGATTCCCAAAGGTAAAAAGCTGAGGCCGTTGTCTATTGAAATATCAACACGAAGGAAAAAGCTATGCGCGCCCCATTCTATCGCAGAAAAGGAACCAATGAGTGGTGTTCCTTCTCCCACATTCAAAGCAAATACCCCCAAGTCAGTAGTCATTACATTGTTATGCCTTTCCTGATAAGCAATGGTCCCCGAAACACCTTGCTGTAACAAGGTAAACCTCACCTGAAGTTCTGTTTCGGCATAAGGCTGGTTATCGCCGTCACGGGCTACCGCCTGGTATTTGAATCCTTGTGGCGCCTGACCATGAAGCAACCCACAAAATGCCAAAAAGGCTATAGAGACGTAGTATTTCATTTTCATATTCAAATTTTTAGATTTTATAAAAATTACGGTTTTATAAATTTAAAAGCCCTGAAAGTAAAATGAGCACTGCTGACGCTGACGAAGTACACGCCTGCGGGCAAGTCTCGCACGGGAATTACGATGTGTTTATTGCCAACTTGTTCGGGTAAAACAACCTGGCCTATTGCATCATGTACTATTGTTCTGAATGGCAGTGAAGCAGACAACTGCACCGTAAGTTCGTATTCAGCCGGGTTCGGGTAGAGGAGCATTTGCAAAGCATTATTCTCCGGGCCATCTACAGAAACAATGGTCAATAGATCATAATATGTCTGATGAAATCCCTGACTGAGGATCCATCCACTTTCGTAGGTCTCGATCATTGGTTCGCCCACAGTCCAATGCAAATTTCCGAATACAGGTTCGTGCTCGTATCCACCAGCAGATCCAATGACATCCTGAATGACCGCATTTTGGGACCAGGATTTGTAGCAATGCAACATTAAGATCAGCACGCAGACACCGTTGAGCAATTTAAGTTTCCATCTTGTCATATCAGCATTCATTTAATTGATTTACAATGCGCTATCGAATTAGAGAGCAAGTTCCCTGACGTCGTGTGAGGGTTCCCTCTTTCAGTCGGATTTCTGCCTGCCATACATAAGTTCCAGGTACAGCCGCCTTCCCATTCCAGCTACCATCCCAGGCAATGGAATAAGGGGGTGTCAAATTGGTTTTTCTGCTCACCAATTCGCCCCAACGACTGAAAACCTCAAAAGTGTTGATTCCCTCTATGCCATTTCCTGCAAAAACCTCCAACGCATCATTTACCTGGTCGGCATTTGGAGAAAAGGCATTCGGCACATACAGCAGGACGCGGTCATCCACAATGACTTGTAATTCAATCTCAATGCTACAACCCTCAACACTGACGGCCAACAGGCGAATACGGGTATTCACCGCCTGCAACAACTCCGTATCAGGGCAATCCAGACAGCTCAATAAACCCATTTCGGTACTCCAGGAATAGGAAACAATGGAATCTGAAGTGAAAGCAATACCAATTTGAAGGGTCTCTCCCGATCCGATGCGAACGATCGTATCAGTCGTCAGTTCGACCTCAAAAGAGGAAGATTCTGCTATCTCCACGGTGTCAGTGGCCAGACACCCGGAAGCATCCTGTACTTGCAGGACATAATCGCCAGCTTCCAACCCGGTGTAATGAGTAATCCCAATAAAAGGCGCCCCATTGAGCGAAGTGACATAAGGTTCACTGCCCCCGGACAGTTGTTGTATTTGCAAAGCGCCATCGGAAGCGCCCCCACATCCGGGCGGTTGAAGCGACAGATTGTATTGAAGAGATATTGTTTCCAATAAAAAAGTATCCGCTGCCTGACAGCCAAAAGAATTGGTCACCGTTACCGCATAACTACCACCTGCGACCACTTCAATCGCTTGAACGTTCTCACCGGAAGACCATAGATAGTCTGTATACGTACCGGATACGCCAAGCTGTACGGTATCTCCTTCACAAAAAACATCAGGCCCTTCTATTTCAAAAGGCAGGGGAGTTAAGACTTCAATAAACGCCGTTGAAATGCTGTCACAACCATTGGCAGCCAGACCGGTATTGATCAATGTGGTATCGTCAAACCAAGCCATCCCCTCGTACAGCTCTCCGGGGCACAAACTGACCAGGAAAAAAGTACGGACGGTATCGCATTGCCCCCAAAGCGTTGTACGAACAATCATCATCGATAGAAAAGCACAGGCAGTGATTAGGTATTTCTGCTTCATAATTACCAATTGATAAGGAGGTTACTCATGACAAAAAACTCCTGAAAACTGCCACTCAGGGCGATTGGAGAGAGGTAGTCGTTCAAATTGGCGCGGAGTTGCCAGCGCAACATCCGGTTGATGGGGAGATTGAATTCGAGGCGCCCTCCCAGACGGCGATCCAGCTCAGGCGACTGCTGGTACAGGAAACTCACGTTAAGATTAGCTGCTTTGAAAACCCGAAGAAGTACGCCCGTGCTTCCGCCAAAAATCTGCTGTTGGAAGGTTCCGATATTGCTGGAAATGTAATTGCCCTGAACTTGCAGCGTTGCGCGTTGCGATAAGACGACCAATTGGTTCAAAACAGCATAGGTAGCGTCGTACTGTTGGAACAAACTATCTGTGGCATTTCGGGTGTCGGTATAGAAGGCATTGGTCACTGCGCGTAAATCGCCTATTTTGTAACTGTAAGAGACGGATGTCTGCAAGGTAGCGCCGCTGTATTGCGCAAAAAGGTTTTCCTGAAGGTGTTTCTGGTAAGAAATGCTCCATACCGGGAATTTCGGGATTCGGAATTGTAGTTCCCCTCCAAAGCGTTCCGCTGTAGTGGCGATGCCTTTTGACCCGATGAGGTTGTCTTCTTCTAAGCGGTAATTGGCAGCCAGCCGGATTCGCCGACGCCAGAGATGCTGCTCTATATTGGCTTCATAAGCGAGTACATCATTTCGCAATCCGGGCACACCAGCATGTAAATATCCCGGACCGGTGTAACGACTAAACACATTGAGCCGCGTATTGTCCTTAAATAAATTCAGGCGCAGGCGTAGATTGTAGGCGTAATCCACACTACTCGACAGGTTGGGTTTTAGCCAATTCGGAATCCGGTTTAGGTTTTCTTCTGAAATGGGGTTGCTACTGTCATTGACATTTCGGTTGTTCAATAACCCAGCTACTTCACCGGCAAGCTCCAGTTTGTTTTTAGCAATACTGAGTTGAAAGGAGGTGCCTAAAATCGTATTGGCGCCAGGGTTCAATCCGGGCGGCGGGGTCTGTTGAAACGCAAGCGAGCCACCGTCATCAAGAAAACGCATGGCGGTTACAAATACATGGGTGCCGTAAGCTTTACCCAGCCCTGCGCGCGCAGCCAATAGGTTGCGCCGATAAACCGAAGCACCTAAGTTGTCGGCATTCAGAATAGCAGATTGGCTGCGTCCGCTGCAAATACTCAGGTAGAAGGGGCCAGGATTGATTTCCATACTACCGCCGGTAACCTGTACGCCGCTCAGGGTTAGCGGGGAGTAAGTGGGATAGACCGTGCCAAGCGTCAGTCCACGAAGACCAAAAAGCAGTTTATTTCGGCCCACCATAAGGCCATTGTCCTTGAGAACCGATTTCAGGACAGCAGTATTGGCCAACTCGGAAGGCGAGGTCAGGCCCTGCATCAGATTGTCCAATCCGCCTTCGGACATAAGTTTGTTTTTGATGGCCTGGAGCTCACTCCGCCGATTCCACAGTCGGGTGAGTTCGCGTTTTTTGCTGTTGAAAGCGACCAGTTGCTGTTGGGCATTTTTCAGCTTTTCCAGCAGTTGCCGTACGGCTTTCAGGCGCGAAGATTTTTCGGCGCGTACCGTGGTCTCCTGTTTTTGTTGATCCAAAAGGTGTTGCCGCTCGGTTTCAAGCGTTGCCATACGGGCTTTTCTTTCCTGGTCGGGCAAGGGCAGGCGCCCCTGAATTTCGAGTATCAGCTTTTCGAGCCGTTCCAGTTCTGTGCGCTTGTTCTTAACCAATTGATCGGAATTCTGCCATTCGCCATAGCGGCTGGCGCGGACGATTTCGACACGGTTCATTTCGCTTTCGGAGCGGGCCATGCCAACACTGTCCCGTGCCGCGCGATTGGCTTCATAAGTCTGGTTCAACAATAGAATCCGGGCCTGAAGTTCGTCGAGCTGGCTCTGCAATTGCTGCCGCAGACTGTCCAACAAAGCCAGTTCTGCGCGCAGGCGGGTCGCGTTGTTCTGAGCATCCTCCAGACGTCGGCGGTCAGCGGCATGCGCGCTTTCATTCGCGCCATCCTGTACGCGCAAAGTTGTCAGTTCGGCTTCTATTACGGCTAAGCGGGGCAGGTCTGTTACCCGGCCCAATTCTGCCTCCAATTGTTCCGCTTCGCGCAACAATTCCTCGTACCGGCCAGCCTTCAGAAGTGCGCTCAAACTATCGGCAGCAGCCAGTTCGCGCATCGGGTCAGTTGCTTTGAAAAAGGTTTCCAGGCGGTCTAATTCGGCTAATTGCCCAATCAGTCCTGCATTGGCCTGCAGGCGGGCAGCAGCCAGTTCGCGCAGGCGGGCAGCGGCTAAGTCTTCGAGGTTTTGCCGGAAAGTGGCTGCATCAAATTGCAGGGCCACGGTGTTCATATCGGGATTAAGTGCACTACGCTCGGTGGTGTAATGCACAATGCCCTGTAGCGGCACTCCCAACAGAGAAGCGCCGGGGCGCAAATCGAAACGGGCATAGTTGCGTGGGATGGTTTGCCCCACCCCTGCTCTACTGGCCCAAAATCCTTCGACCCCGGCCGTACCATACCAGCGCACTGCCGGGTTGGTGGCCGCCCATTGCCTGCTGCCATCGGGTTGTTCCACCCAGGCGGGCGCCTCTACTGTATTTTCTACTTCCTGCACCACACAATCGGAAGCCAGCTCCCGGTCGTCGTCGAGCCGCCGCAAGGTCACACAAAGGCGGTAATTGCCGCTACTGAAGTTGCCGCTATTGGCCACCAATTGCCGGTCACGCCCCTCTGCAAAACGGGTTTCTACCGTTTGTACCTGCTCCGGATCCAGCCGGGTTAGCCCAGCCCCGAAGCGCAACGGACGCGAACGCAGGTAAACCAATTCCCGCCCATCCACATACGTGATACGGCCTTCCAGATAGGCCCGAAGTTCGGTCGCCTCACTCTGGTGCACCTCCACCCGCCAACTGTCGCTCGGCAACAGCCGCCCGGGGGTGGGGGGCTGGAGGAGGAGTTGGACCTGGGCGGAGAGGGGACTAAGAAAAAGGTACATTGAAAGCAAAAAGATTATTGATAATTTCATTGATTTTGATGTTAAACCATGGCAAGTTGTTAATCAGAACTTGAACTTCCGCCACTAAGTTGGGTGCCATCTCTAACCCTAATTAAAAATTCCCTTGTTGTCCTTAGCCTTTGCTCTGTTGCCGTAGAATAATCTCCTGTAAGCAATTGATAATAACCGATAAATAAGTTAATCCCTGCTTCGTCCAATCCTGAGGTAAGACGACCGCGTATGAAGTTTTCACCAAATTCCAATGCGAGGTAGCCTCTTGAATAAACACCGGGTGTCCGTTGCAGTAATTGCCGCATAGTAGCGGTTACGGCTCCCCTTAGGCGTGATCTCATTGCAGAAGATGTAATCCTGCCTAATAATGTATTCGCAGATGATTCCCCCAATGTTCTGTGAAGTCTAGGTAACCACTGCCTTAACCTGCTCGCAGCGAAAGTAGCTGTTGCTACTTCATCACCTGGGACAGGATCCAAGGCTAGAAGAAGTGAAAGTGAAAAATCTACAGCTGTTGCAGTTCCCTCTAACACAATAGACATAGATTCCATACTTTCCATTAGTTGGGCATTGCCTTCAATAAATGGATCTATTCTACCTTGTACAATTGACTGTCTTGAAGTTTCAGATGAGGGTCTTTGTTCTTCCTGGCTCTCTTCTGGGTTAGTCTCAATTATCAATCTTTCTGGAATACTAAAAGTTATACTCGCAGATGTACTTTCATCTGAATAAAACCTCCAACGTGATTCTCGTTCTATATCAGATTGCTGTGGTAAAATTACTCTGCCTCTTGGTTGCCGTGCCCTCCGAGTCCTTGAACCTGCCGCCGGAGGATCATCCCCATTTGGGTCTATTATTAAATTGGGAGAATTATTGAATGATAAATATGGGGACAGATCAGCATATTTATCAATTTTTGGATCCACACTCAACCACCTTCCCACTCTTGCATCATACTGTCTAAACTCCGTCGTATATGCCCCTCCTTCGCCCTTGTAATCACTGTCCATCTCCATGCCCTGAAAGCCGAAGGGGTAGCGCATGGAGGCGGTACTTTGCAGTTGTTCCGGAGCAGTTAGGCTGCGATCGGGCTGTGGCATCCCGAAGGGGTAGTAATCATGGGCTTCCAGGAATTCGGCACGGGCGCCTGCGCCGGTGGTGTTGGGCAGGCGGCGGTCGCTGAGCAGGGTCAGTACGTCACCGGTTTGGGAGATCAATTCGTAGGCCCGGCGACCACGCCAGCCGGCGCTCCGGTCCGGTTGAACAGGCCGGTTGCCTGCCGGCAGGGTCAATCCGGGAGTAAAGCTGCCAATGCGGGTCGCCCCAATGATGGGCAGGTAATCCCAGCGCAGGCCGGTTGCTGCGGCAGTGTAGGTAGATAAAACTTCGCCGCGGGCGTCGCGCACGTAATAGGTAGCCGTGCCGGCGCTGCGGTTGTATTTCAGGGTGCGCCGCCCCAGCGCGTCGTAGTAAAATTCCAATTCCTGCCCATCCTTAGTGAGGCGTTTGAGTTTGTCTGTGCCCGACCATTCCAGGCGCAGGTTGCCTTCAGCGCGATCCTGCGTCAGGCGGCCTTTCGCGTCGTAGGCGTAATTGCCGGGCGTATGCCCTGCCAGATCGGGAGAAGGGTGGCTGGCAGGCAGGCGGCGACCAGCCCCGTCAGTAATGTGGCCGAGGCGGTTGTTGGCGGGGTCGGGATAATGATACACCAGCGCGTCCATCGGTGCGCCCTGATCGTCGGTGCGGTTCAGGGTCAGGATATTGCCGTTGGCGTCGTAGCTCAGGTCCATCGCCCAGCGGTCGCTTTGAGTCAGGGCAGCGTAGTTCGTTGCAGGCAATGCAAACGGCAGGCCCTGCCCGGCAAATCCGGGATCGGTGGTCGGGGGCTGCCAAACGCGGGACTGCACCAAGCGCTGAATCTGATCGTAGCGATAGGCCGTAGCCTGGAAACCGGGCGAAAGCCCCTGGTTGCCGTGAATCGTGTAGCGGATATTGCCGTTGTAGAGGCTTGGCGAAGCGGTATTGAGGGCAGCAAGCGGTCCGTTATCCGGACGGAAAAAATTAACCGGCTCGTTGTCAATACCCGCCCGTGACAGCCCTATAGGGCGGTAGTCCTCCGCATAGTATCCCAGAGTATAGCCATAGGCATCAGGCGCCGTGGCACTCAGGCGGCCATCCTGCCCGGGATCCGTTGCGGGATTGGGCAGCGGGCAGTTGATGCCTTTCAGCCAGCCGTGAATGGTGTAGATGTAGTCCAGTCCCTGAACCATGTCCTGCCCCAGTGTGATCCGTGCCTGCGGGCCATGTCGGTAGTATTCGTAGCGCGCTTCGCGTTCGCGCAGGCTGACGGGCGTGCGCGGGTCGGCAGCCGTATAAATGGCGGCTACCCGGTTGTCGGCGTCGTAATCATACCAATGCACAAACTGATCCGCAAAGCCGGGCTGATAAATCATGCGGTTTACATTGCCGGTGATCAGGTCGTAGTCGTAGCGCAATTGTTTGTAGCGGTGTTCTGCCAACGATGGGAAAAACGTAGTCAGGCTGGCAAAATCCTGTACCAGCTCGCGCATGTTGCCCATGCGATCGTAACTGTAATGGGTAGCGTGCTGGAAAGCCGAACTCACCCCCGGGCGATAGCTCACCGAAGCGATGCGACCACGCAGGTGCTGCTGCCCGCCTGAAAAACGCCCCTGAAGGGCAGGATCGGCAAAAGCGGCGCGGTCGTAGTGGGTGGTAAAAACTTCTTCCTGATTGCGCAGCCGTTCAAGGAAATTGCGGTGGGCGATTGCAGCGGGGAGCGGCCCTTCCCAGTTGGTAAAGCCACTTTCTGAAAGCCGGCCCAGCGCATCATAGCGCAGGTAAGCTGCTCTGGCACGGGTAGCCTGCTCAGCGTCCTGGCTGAGTACGACCCGCCCCAGTTCGTCATAAGCATGGCGGGTAGCGCCGCCGTCAGGGGCATAGCGGTACACCACCTGATTGAGGCTGTTGTAGCGATAGGTCGTAGCCATCGTGTGCGCAGGATATACCCGCGGCCCATTCTCCTGGCGGTTAACAGCCGCGACCTGGGGGTCTGTAAGTGGGCGTACGCCCTGGGGCGGCACCGTTCGGATGCGGTTGCCGGCCTGGTCGTAATAAAACAACGTCATTTGGTACACGGGCGCTTCGTAGCGGATCAACAGCCGATCGAGGTTGCCCTGGCAGCGCCGGAGGTACCAGGCACGCCAGGCACGCCGCTCAAAGATTTCTTCGCCGGCGCGAATGGCCTGTTCATTGGCCAGATCAAGCCGGGTATAGGCTACTGCCTGCTGATCGCAATACCGGGGTATCCGGATGACGGGGAGAATGGGTAGGCAACAATCGCGGGTAGGTGAACCAGGCACCCGGTCAAAAACTGCGAGGCAGTCTTCTTTTTCAATGCGCCCACGCAACGGAAAACGCCTCCCATCGCTATCCTGCATGAAAACAATAAATGCGGAGGTAGGGCTGGTAGATTCATAGACAGGCAAAATAGCCACTACGGAGGGCATATTGTATGTAACTCTGGGCTGCTTGTCCTTATCGTAGGAATCATCATAAACTTCTACGTAGATTTTACAATCTGATCCCCGAAATTCAATAAGCAGTTCTACAGAGCTAAGGCTTAGATTGATGGTGTTTATTCTTGGCATATCTGTTAGATTGCTGATGACCTCCGGGAGTTCGATTCTTCTTTCCCGCATGCGGCGTGGGTCAGCAAATAGGTATTTGATCAGCGCCTCAATAAAAGCGGTATTGTCGTTGCGCCGCAGTGTGAAGTTGTACCTGGGTGTTTCGGGCCTCGTGCAGGCACTGAAAGGCAGGGTCGTATGCAGATGGATGATGTGCTTTTGGCCTTCGTCGGTATAAGCTTCGAGATAAAAAACATTTCGTACCGGGCGTTTAGATTTATCCTTGAGTTCTTTGAGACAGGAAAAATACCTGATTTTTTTCCAGTTCAGGGAATTTCGGGTGTTTGGACTGCCAGGAAGCCATTGGGAACCGGGCTCATTGCCTTGCGGTTCGAGGCGAATGGTCGTGACGTTGGAGCCGGCAATAAGGCTTATGATTAACTCCCCGTTGCCGGCAGACGATGATTTATATTCATAAGTGCGTTGTAGCGAACCTAAAGCCGCAGCTAAATCAGAAGGCATGGGCAAATCCAGCCCACGGGGTAATACCAAAGGCGTATTGGAAATCAGCAGGTTATTTTGCGATAGTCCATTTAGCAACCCCAGTAGTCCTTCGCCGCCACCGCATTGGCGGCATTCAGCGTCAAAATTGCCCCGTTGCATATCGCCCCAACTTTCGATGGCTGCATAATTATCGGCGGGGAGGTAGGCGTCCTGTCGTCCATCCCCATCTAAATCAATCGGCAAATTGGGGGTACAATTCGCGCGTCTAAAGCGCGGAATGCTACGCCGGTAAGCGGCCGCCAGCGCAGCCGAAATTTCCCCGACCTCGAATACCTCTGCCACCACAACGAGGGATTTGCAGGGAGGATCGCCCAGATAGTCGGCATTGAACAATCCTAAATTAGTAAAAAGAGTGTCGCGCCGTTGGTCGTGCAAACGGGCTTTGGCTTTCAGGTAAAATTGCTTAAATATTTCCCATACCTGAGCCTGGGTAAGTAGATCCAGCCCTTGAATACGATTTCTGATTTCCGTACCTGCGCCAATACAAGAGGCCAATTCTGTCGGATTTTCCCGATAATAAGGAGATCCGCAGAACACGGATGCGAAAGCGACCTGATAAGCGCTGTAAGTAATACCGGATACGGGTCTCGATGCTGCGTTGAGTGCCGTACGCATGGCCGTTACATCTTCAGGGTACAGATTAAAGTAAGGGTCTGCATTAAACAGTTCCGCTGGATAGTCACCGTCGGGCGTGGGAAGATACTGTGGCGGGAAAGTTACTGTTTCTTCCATCTGACGGTTATGACTTTCGCTGGAGGCTAAGTGCTGAGCCCATACCCAGTATAAATACTCAGGATGGTAAGGAACCAGGGATTCCCCCCAGGCATCCTGCCATACCGCATCCAACCATTCCAATGAAATAATATCGTTGGGGCGAATAAGACGCCGTCCTGAAGCATCCGTTCGCAAACTTCCGATATAATAATCTATTCCTTCAATTTTGCCCTCAACGTCTACCCAGGCTTCGCTTCCATCGGCATTGCGGTAAGGGAATACGGGTTTGCCGTAGTGCATTCCTCCCATTGGACTTGTCCGTCCCGGGTCGGTCAGGGTCAGTTGGTTGCTGAAACTGAATACGGAAAGCAAGTCATTCGCTGGTACGCGTATCGTAATTCCATCAGAAATCGTTCGGGTAGTCCAGATGATGCCGTATTGCCCGCCAGGACTTACATCCTGCACCAAACGATGGTACATGTTCATATCGAATGGCATAGGAATATCTTCCGGGCCAAAGCAAATTCGCGCACAGGCCGGATTATTACCAGGCATGCGTTTGAAGGGTACACGCGATATGGGCATTCCCGGGTAAGTAATGTTCTCAAACTCATACTGGCACGGTATGCAGTCATCTGCAGCCGGACATGGCGGCGCTTGTGCTGGCGCTGCGTAGTTGTCGCGCCAGCAGTCGTTGGCAGCCATAATCTGGTCTACCGCAGCATCTACAGCAGCTTCGTTCACCCTGAGTCGCTTACTGAGGTGGTAGTCGCCCGGCGGCAAGCCCGTTAAGAGCGTATCCCGTCGCAAATTGGAAGCACGGCAATTGGCGATTTCTGCCAGATTGCCTAAGGTGGCGCGCATGTGCCAGAGGTATTCACCACAGGAATTCCGGAGTTCAACTTCAAGGTCATAGATACAGGATAAGCACAAGTTGCGGTTGCACAGGGCGGTATCGAGTAAAGCCGGGTCAAAAGCATAATCCAATTGAATATTCCCCGGCTGGCTGAGGGTGACGGTGCGGCTCCAAACCAAAAATCCGTCGGCTTCCTGTGGACGGCTTTCTTCAGTAACATTGAGGGTTACGGATTGATCTGCCCGGGACAAAGCCTGAAGGTTCTCAGGCGCAGGCCCCAGAAGCCCCGACCCGACTACCTGACCTTTGGGGTTGATGTATTGGATGTATTGCTGACCATTTTCGTCGGTCATGACTACGCGTTGGTAATGTTCGGCCTTGCCGGCATCGTTGCCAAACCAGCGGTCAAGCTCGGCCTGAGCCGGTACACCATAGGCAAAGCGTTTGTCGTGGCCATTTCCCAACTGGTGGGTCAATCCCGGAGCTCCGACCCGCCTGACGCGGCTGCCGGGATCAGGCATGAATTCTGTTTGCACAAAAGGGTATCCTTTCGCGTCGGGTACAAATGCCTGCAGCCCTTGCTGGTCGGGGTTTTCCGGGGAGTAATAATTCCCTGCGCCGGATTGCGTTCCCAAAGGCTGCACAAGAGGTGGTAAAGCTTCTGCTCCACAATCAGCAGGCGGGGTTTCACGGCGGATATCGAAATCGCGCCAGGAATAAGGCTGTCCCTGACTGTTTACATTGAAGCGCTCCTGAAAACGCAGCGCCGGATTTTGAGTCAGATAACTTTCTAAGCGCAGCCATTCGCGGGAGGGCGGCTGGGCTGTTGTCGCCCGAGGAGTTGGGTTCTGAAAATCAAAATATTGGCTCCAATCTCTAAACTGAGTATTGCGCAATATAGAAGCATTTAAATCCTGATTTGTATTACCTAAAGTATATTGAAGCGCACGTATAAGCGGGCTTGCCTGAATGATGGGGGCCAAATTTCCGGAGCCGGAATATGAAATGTTGCCCAATGCGGTAATTTCCGGTCGCGCCCAATTCATCAAAGTAATGCCGGAATTTTGAGGATTTGCAGATGAAGGTGAATTGAGTTGAGCAAGGCCGCCTGCAACGGTGGTTCTTCTACGGCCTTTGATTTTCCGCGAGCGTGGCGCAGAGGAAGCCGTAGAAGCAACGAGAGCTTGTGTTGCAGGGGAGGCATTAGCAGTGGAGGAGGACATCCCCTGCGGAGCATCAAAGTCTTCATTCAAGCGAACTTCCTGCTCCTGATTGGGCTTGTAGGGCGCAGGTAAAATGCTGATGGCCGGACGTCCCTGATGATCGTAAATCTTTTCTCCTACCACCAGATGTTGTCCGTCGGTATTGAGCCGTGTGATGCTTTGTCGGTCGCGCAGCGAACCATCGAAATAAGAAAGCACATCCTTGCGCAGGCCATTTTCGGCATAATTGGCAATGTATTGCCAGTTTTTGCGATCCTGTTCATGAACCAGATTTCCCTGAATCACCACGACTCCTTCAGAGAGCAAGGGATTGCTACCCCCAAGGGTGATTTCGCCTGTGGTTTCTTTTGACCAGTTTCCCGGGCGGGGTTGGCTGAAATCGTTGCCATAAAGCGCGACTGCCCGGTAGCGGATGATCACCAATCCTTTTTCAAAAACTAAAGGAATTTCGTATTCGCGTTGCCGAATGCTTACCCGGGTACTGTTGTGGCGAAAATCATAAGGTACGTTTGGGAAAGTTATCGTGGGAGGGGCATTGTTGCCCGGGTTTGTCCGCACGACAATATCGCCTCTTCCAACCTGAACCGGACCGGTAATCCGAAAACGGTCTCTCAAGTCGGTCGGCGCGCTGGGTGTAGTTGCAGGTGTGATTGAACTTTGCGGAATGCCCTCCAAGGGCAAGCCATATCCGTCAACAAAGACCCATTCCAGGTCGTAATAAGCTGCCCAGGATGCTGTGCGGTTTTCAGGGTCAAGTAAGACCCGAATATAACCTCCGTTTTGCGAAACAGACAAGCGCGGTGGTGGCGCAGGAGCAACGCTGGGGAGAAGATTATCCGGAATAGGGTCTGCGTACTGCTCCGATACGATCTCAGCGCGCAGAAAAAAAGGAGATTCCTCCGGAAGATTGACAAAAGGAATGCTGGCGCCAAAGGAATCCACTGTAATTTTAGCCCAGATCACTTCCTCAAGATAGTAGGTGTCCACGTATTGAAAGCTGGCTCCTGACTCAGGTGAGTAATTAATGCGCAGACGGGCTGTCGCCGTTCTTTCAGCGCCGCCACTCCTGGCAGCGTAGCGAATTTGACACCGAAGGGAAACCATGTAGGCTTCCGGATAAGGATTAAAAGCCGCCGTATTGGCATAAAGCGACAAAGCTAAGCGGGTAAAATGAATCCGTTGATTGCCTGTATTCACCGTGTAGGACTCCGGGTATGCTGCATCGCGAACGTAAACCAAACGGGAGTTGTAGGTCACCATGGTCGTATCTGTTGCCGTGCGTACTTCCCGACACCCCGGAGCCAGGTTACAGGCATCCAATACAGGCCAGGACGATATGCCGTCTTGTGCTAAGCTGTTCCATACAGCCAGCGCAAAAAAAGTGATCGTGAACTTGTATTTAAGCGACATGGTCAGTTGAGCTTTCATGGTGATTAATTGCCGGCGTTTGATAATTTAGGTTTTGCGGTACGTACTTCCTGGACGGTCATGATGCCCCTTTCCGTTTCTTTTTTGGTGCGGGTGAGCAAGCCTTCGTTGTCGTATTCGTAGTAAATCGCGTAGTTTTGGCCATCTAATTTTGCAGTCAGGCGCAAGGTTACCGGGTCGTAGACATAGCTCTCTAATTGCGCCAAAAATGGCTGGATGCGCAGGTCGTCGAAGTAGGTTGGAAACCCTGTTACACTGCGCAAAACGATTGAAATTTCATTGGCAGCGGTCATGTTAAACACCCCGCTAATCTCGCGCCAACCCTCCACTACCGGGCCTTCGGGGACAAACCGCCCGACAGATTGCCCATTGGCCGTCACCTCTATGCTGGCTGTTTGTGCGTCGTAGGGCATCATTTCGCGCACCCACACGCTGATCAGGTACTCGCCTGGTGTGGGCGAAAAAGCCCTGATCAGATCACAATCGGCCAGATTGTATTGTGGCGCCGGAGGCCTTCCCGCCGTTTCCGCTGTGCAGGGAGAAGCAATGCTCCGGCTGATGCGTGTTTCATTCATCACACGAAGACTGCGGCGGCCGGTATGGCTTTGTTCTTCTGTAATATCGCCGGGATTGCTTATCCGGAAGTGGGCGGGTAGTTCACAAGCTCCGGTTGCCGTTGCGGGATAATTATTAAAATCGTAGTCTTCAAACCCGTCTACGGTTATGTCATGATAGCGTGCATTAACCGCTGTCGCCACCGGAAGGTTAAAGTTGTAGCCGTACAATTGGCTGGAATAAATACCAAGAGCATCCTGGGTTTCTAAGGTTTGTCCGTGTGGTTCAACAAGGGTGTTTTGAGCAGCGCGCTGCCAATTGGCGCCGCCCATAACTTTCAATTGGCCGTTTTCTAATTGGAAAAAGCTGTTGAAGTTTTCATAATACCCTGATTCCGCCGGCCGGTCGTTGCTCACGCGCAAGCCCACATACTGATAAGCAGCAGCAGGCCGCCATACCCCCCGGGCATTATTAAGGTAGGGATTGATCCGGGCGCCCACCCCAAGCTGGCAAGCGCCTTGCGAGAAGTTGTATTGATATGCACAGCTGGGAATCACTAAGCAATCAGTCCACAGATAAAAGTTAGCAAAACCTCTACGCGAATAACCGAGTCTTACCAAGAGTGCTTCATTTGGTGCGTCTCCGCAGGAAATACTTGTTAACCCGGCCAAGGAAACGGAAAATGGTATCCTTTTTTCCTCGTAGCGCGATGGCAGGACGGCTGAAAGGGGGGTTTCCCCAGCGGGAGTTAGCCGAAGCCTGCATCTGAGGCGGTGCCCGCTTTCATAAATGGAGGCTTCATATCCGGCTCCTGACAGCCCGCCTACCCAGTATAACTCATCAGGACGGCCTAATCCGATGCTGGTTAAGGGTAGGAAGTTCTGGTCTGTAATGTCTATTCTGCCAAAATCAAATAATCCTGTAGGCTGAACGCTGAACAAGAAGCTTAGCAGGGTCAAAAATTTACCGCCACCCACGCTCGTCCCTTCACAAGAACACCCTCCTCTAAGCCCGCGCGGCCTCGCCCCGTAGTAGGTTTGCCAGTTTTCAGAAAAAGTCTGTACTTCGGAATGAAGAATTTGTTGGGTCGCCGGATTACCCGCTGAGAAGATATTCCGACCATCGGCCATTGGATGCCGGAAGCCCGTGAAAGAGGCCGCGGAGGCGGCTATCTGATTGCGGCGTCCGGAGCGCAGACAACGTCCGATATATTGGCCGCCCGGAATAAAATCGCCACTTTCGTCAATCCAGTAAGCGGTATTCCCATCGCGGTGGCTTAGCCATGCCTTACGCATCGAACTAAGATCGCCCGTATTGCGCAATAACCATTCATCGCCTGGGAAAAACCCGGAGCTTATTCCGTTAGAAATATTTGCTGAGCCATCTCCGGAGATATTCAATGCCGCATATGTGTTACGCTCGCTTTGGAAGGCAGGCCCCATGCCGGCATATTCCGCAACCCAGTGGGCTGGCAACGTTGTATTGTAGTACTGCTTTCCGTACTCGTTTTCTATGGCGCTCACAATGGGTTGGCCGGTGAGCGCGTCGTACACTATGTGCCGGGTAGCCAGGCTACCGCCCCGCTCAAAGGCTATGACTTCGAGAAGTATACCCGTGCGCTGGATGACTTTGGTGAGGGTGATGCTGCGGTAACGGGTGAGGCTTTCACTGAAATTCGCTAATATCACGGGAATCACCGTCGGAGCCGGACCAACTACGGGAAAAGTCATGATGTTGAATTGTACGTTAGTCGCCTGGCTGCTGGCACTCACCTCCTGATGATAAATAACGGTCTCATGTTCTACCCCTATCAGTGCTCGCCGGGTCGTATGCGTAGCCGGGTCGTAAACGGTAACCGTATTGTCTAATTGACCGGTATTGCCCGTTTGATAATGATATTCCACACCGGATATGAGCACCCCGTCTTGCTGGTATTGCTTTTCTGACTTTGGCTGGCCATGCATGTTGTTGAGTTCGATTGAGAACCCCTGGGAAGTGGTAGCTGTGTTTTGCAAATTGCTGTAAAACGGATTCGGCGCCGAAATATCCGGCGTTCGGCGATGGGCCTGCAATGGCGTTATTCGGGTGATTGTGGGGAAATCCTTCGCCGTATAAAATTCTTGTATAGTAAATCCTGTACTGGTGCGGCTGCTGCCTTCAGGAGGGGTTATGTTTCGAACCAGTACACGGCTATAACCCACCTGAGGAGCAGGATAAAATGCCTCTCCAATCGGGCGCATGGTCATCAATTCATCTACATCGGCCGCATGCTTGTGTAATTCCTTTTCAGAAGTGTTTACCATTGGCGTAGTCAGGGCGTTTTCGTCTCCTCCCAATAGTGGTTCGTAAGCCGCCACTCCGGCGCTGATGGTATCCCCCTGATGAGTAGTTGTGGTGTAAAAATATTCTTGTCCATAGCTAAATGTCAATCCCGGTTCAGGGTTGCGCAGCATGTTTCCCCACTCATCGCTGATGGTCAGACGCCTCACCCGGCTACCACCTCCAAATTTCCGGCCATTGGGAGCCGGGATGCGCAAAAATCCGCCATCTATGCTTTCGGCTAACCTTCGGTCTCTGAACAAACCATAAGTTCCTCCTTCTCGGAACAATTCATCTACAACGCCGGCAAACTGATCGAGCGCTTCAATAAAATCAACTTCACCTTCTGGTTTTCCATTCGTATCATACCCGACTTCCGGCAAATTATATTTCAGTTTTTGCCAGGCAGCCAGTCTGACGGGATGGATCGAGTATCCGGGGACAACGCCTCCCCGTCCTGGAAATCCAATCCAACCGGAAGTGGTTGCTGCCGGAGTGGCCGGGAAAACCCCACTTTCCCAGGTAAGTCTTTGGTTTAGTATTCGGGCAGGTATAAAACAGGGAACCCATTCCTTGAGGTTGTTTTTGATGTTGATCTTAAAATTGCCGTAAGACGCACCCAACCGCATTAAAGGAAAACCAGGCGCCAAACGCCGCTGCGGCAAGTTGAAAACAAACAGGTTGTCAGGATTTGTCAGGGAAAGCCCAAGGTTTGCAGGAAGTTGTGCTTCTCCGGGGATTTCAGGGCTGGCCAAAGGAGAAAAACCTGCGATAGGCGCCATAATCGTAGCTGGCTGATCCTGTACATATGCATAATCGTCGGCTTCGTATTCCACCCGCATGATTCCTCCCGAAGGCAACCGGATTTCTGACAGCAACCAGGCCGACGCACTGGCATTGGCTGCATTTTCGCCTTGTTCAGCGTAAGGAAAATGGAGGTTGTCGAGTATTTCTGATTCTGTAAAATTGGGCTTGTAATTGCCCCAGCGATCGGCATTTAAATGCCCATATTCCGGATTGTTGGCATAGTTAAACCGATAAGGACTAAAAGTTTCTTTACGTGACCTCTGGTGGCTGAAAGCAACTGCACGTAAGGTGAGTTTTCCCCGATTTTCAACGGTGTTAGGCATCCCCTGGCAAAGAGAGTAGTCATAAGAAAAATAAACCGTTTTAATGGGCAAAGCCTGATCCCCCCGGGCCAAAAAATCAGCCTGGGTGTACAACAGGATACTGTCTAATTTTTGCAACCGCCGGTCTAATTCTAACCCACCGTTTTCACCCCTGACGCCGAGGGCATCGTCCCGGTCAGAAGTATAAAAGAGGGCAATATAATTACGTGTTTCGATGCTTTGCAGGTACCAGACTTCTTTTTCACCGTAAGTATAGCTGCCAATGTTGTCGTCGGCCTTGCTCAGTGTTTGCTCCTGAAAAAATGCCTGGTTTTCTTCCATAGGCGAGCGCCAGCGAAAAGGATATTCTTGCTTTGAGTAGTTAAATCTGGTGTAGGTTCCATAATCATCCGGCGAAGGTCCATCCGCCTGAATATCTACGTAATCAGGCGACAGAATAGATGTAAGTAGAAAACCGTAGGCGTAGGCAGGGGTTGTTTGCCGGGAATAATATTCTTGATTCGATACGCTGTTATCCGTTCCGGGATTGTATGTAACCAGATTTGTTTCGGGGTTTGGCGACAATTCGCCCAGATTAAAAGAGACGGATTCCTGAACAATTTGGTAAGCAGGCAGCCCAAAGATATAGCGTGCGCCTGAGGATTGAGTTACCCGGATTTCACTAAGGTGGTGTGGAAGGCGGTACAGCGAATCTCTCCGATGGCCTATTCGGCGTTCCGGATGAAATCGCCTCAAGCCAAAAGCGTGAAGACTCGCCGGGTGATAGTCTTCGATCTCCCGCGTCACGGCAGCAAAATTGGCTTCTTCGGCGCTTAGGTAAGTAAGCGGCAAGGTTCGGGGTTCAGGGTTTGTACGCAATAAAGAAGTATTGCTGTTCATTGTTGTGATTTGCTGGCCGCTTGCATCAACCAACTGGTTAGTTGTTCTGTCGTTTTCAACTTTCACCGCTGCCGGCAAAAAACCTCCCAGCCGTTCAAATCCCTGCGGATTGGCCATGGCATTTCCTTCTCCTACATTCTTAAAATATACCCGCTCTCCGGTTAACGTTTTGTCGTTGGTTGTTCCTGCCAGGGCAGAGGCAAAAGCATTTGATTCTTCCCACCTATTTTCCTCAGATTGAATATTATTCAGCACATAATCGTATCCACCATGCGCATATGCACCCAAGCCAATTTCAAATCCATCACTGGTACCTGAAGCCGTCGAGGAAGCCCGAGCAGGCGATAAAACAGGCTGGTCGGCACGGAAAGGCCTGAAATTGCCGCTCAGTCCTTGCGCATTGACCTGGTATAGATCATAAGCGTAAACTGTTAGCGGGAGCACTGCCCGATCCATTTGGAAAGGCAGGTTTTTTTCTAATTCTGCATCGTGTAAATTCCACGAGTTAGTGGATTCATGGGTGTACAAGTAGCCATAGGCATCTCTGGTTGCATATTGCAAAAAATTATCCCGATTATAATACCCATGAACCTCGCCATTGATATGTGTTCCGTTGATTTCACCACCTAAAGTGCCTTTGAAAGTCACGGACGAGCTGACTTTGGGCATAGTGAAAGAAGGAACATCAATGTCTTTTGCCCCCATCAAGGAAAAATTTCCTGCCAACCCAAATCGGGTATGGCCACTGTAGACATGACCGCGGGTAGCCGCAATCGCTTGCCCGTTAAAATATACATCTTCCATGCCCCGGCGGGAATTGTAACTAAAACCGAGCCCTCCGCCGAGGGACAGCCCTGAACTGATGGCTGATGCGGACTCCCCTGCCTCCTCCGAAAGTGAATAATTGATGGATAAAGACCCGGAAACATCTGCTCCGCTAGCAGAAGACAACTCCAGGTCGCCTCCCAATTGGAGCCCGAAGCTGCCCGCCGAAGCGTCTAACTCCGGTCCTAAAGAAGCTGATACATCCCAACCATTGTAGTTGTTATAACGAATGCCAAGTCCAAGATTCAGGTTGCCCTCTGCGCCTACGGAACCTGTTTCAACACCAAAAATCTGCAAACCCAGCTCTCCGCCAAACCCGATTGTCTCCATCGGCTTGGCTGATAGTTCTTTCATTATTTGATCTCCTTTAAAATCATCCGGCAAGCCCCGCACATGTCGGTTGACAGCGCCGGGATTAAGCGTCCAACCCAGTCCTACCCAACTGGCTTCGTCATTGAGACCTGCTCCGGATTGGTAGCTCAGGTTCACGGGATAGCCCCCCACGTCAAATAACTGGATGTTATAAGAAAAATCGCCGGTGAAGGGATCCACCAGATCAGCAGCGTCGTGCGGTTTAAAAGATTGCACTTCAGGCATACTGGGGCCCCCATCGTCATTCAAAGAAGCTATATATTCCCTTTCACTGGCTGAAGGAAATACTTGTAGCGTTTCGCCAGCAGATGGCTTGAGCTGAGGTTGCTGAAATAAAGGCGTGGAGCCATTGACAGCTTGCCTCCGGTAGGTTATATGGTCCAACATACAAACAGGAGCTGCCACCATTTCAGCAAGTATTAATTGGCACAAGAAGAGTACCCATGATTTTCGGTAAGCGGAGGATAAACGCATCATAAAGGATTATGGGTTGGTTAAATATTGAAACCTCAGTGATTGAGCATGCCCCTGAGCGTCCATGATAATTAATCTGTAGTACTCCTGATTGACAGGTCTTTTTGTCCAGGTGCCCGTATCGAGGGATACAAAATTCCAGCCATAGCGCGCCGGAGTCTGCCAGGCATCTATCGTACTACCATTGTTATCTTCTATTTTGAGATAAACCTGATCACCGATCAACTCGTGCTTGAAGGCGATGTGCAGTCTGGAATTCCGAAGTAAATAATACGCCAGCCCCTGGTCGGCTTTTAATTCGAAGTATTGCACACCCGGTACCTGCTTATTGATCGCGGGTTGTTCAGCGGGTTGGCCGTCAGGAGCAATCTCCGATTCCAAGCAATTTTGATGTTCAAAACTCCATATTTCACTGGTTCCAAGTAGGCCATTCTGTGTGTAAGCAATTACGTACCAAGCGTATTGACGTCCACTTAACCATGGCCGGGCAGATAATTCGTATTGATGGATGGGCGCAGAAATATTGCGCGCAACGTACCAAAAAGGATTAGCGGCTACTGCTGCAACCGGTGTTTGATTTCCTTGGATTTCGAAAATACGAAGTTCATATTCAATATTCTGATTCGTCAGCGGTGGTTGCGGCGGCGCCCATGCAAACAATGGCAACAACTCGCATTGCCGGAAGCCATTGGCCGGGCTGATCAATGCGGGCGGTGTTACCAGGTTGATGTCAATCCGGGTACAAGTTTGCGTAATGACTACGTTTTGTGCCACATCCACCAACTCCACGCAAATTTCATACAGTCCACCGGGAAGGGTATTTGTTCTTGAAATATGCTCTACAAAATCCCTGCTTTCAAAAAGAACTTGCTCTGGTTCTAACAGGGCATAATTGCCTGTATTGAACAAGTAGTTTCCTGGACGAAGGGTAAAAACTGCAGAGTTGACTTCATATACCTTGCCCCTCATTTGCTCCGTAACCGTGCCATGTAACAGCACCGGCAGCGTATCGAAAGTGGAAGCTTGCAACAGCAAATTCCATTGGTCGCGATTCGCCAACTCAACCGGAGGTGGTATGATCAACTGGATACTGGCTTGTTGTGCCCGAACAAGATGGCATACGAATAGCAGGCCTGCTAAGGCTACCGATTGTAAAAAAATGCGATACATAGCCGTGTTGATTGCCCAAGTGTATGGGGTAAAGAATTAACTATTCCGTTGCTGCTTTTTCGGATTTTTCAAAGACATTGGGTTGGCATTCGGATTTATTCCGGATTACCCGATAGTCTTCATACCCTTTTCTTACGCATTTAACCTCCCAGTCAAATTTGTAATTCCCAAGCCCCCGACGGAGTTCTTTCACCATAAACCCGGTTGCTGTTTTTTCAACCACAGCCAAACCTTCGGAATCTGCGGATAATGGCGTGAGGATGACAGTCATAGATTCAGGATTGGCGACAATGCTGAAATGGTCAGAAAACTGAACCTCGCAAAAGCCTTGCTGGAGCTGTGCTGTTCCCCGTTCGTAGGCCGCAGCCTCCGGGCCTTCAATACAAGCGTACCAAATTTCTTTTTCAGCATCCCGGGGATCTTCCATGCGGAAATTTTTGACATCGCTATAGAGAATACCTTGATTAGAAGCGTTGACGTAAGCACCTGCTCTGGCACTGCCATTAAAATAGACCCCTATAAAACCTTTGTTATTTGTATTTGCCAGAGAGCTTAGGAGCACCAGCGTTTGATTGGTCGGTGTCTTTGTTTCAACTGCGCCATAAATGCCACCAGCAATAGAGACGTCCCCAATTAAAACCCTGTCACTCACTGAAAGAACGTTAGAGCATTTTAGAGGTCCAAAAAATTCAGCCCTGTAACCCCCAAAAGCCTTCAGTCTCATCATTGTAGTCAGGCTGCTTGCCGAACCGGTAAAAGACTGATAATACAAACTCATAGTGGGGTCATTATTGAACTCACTTACCCCAAGATCGAACTGATTGTATGAATTTAAACCTTGACTTGTGCGCATTATGATAGACGAACTGCCATTTACAGTACCATCTGGTGGACTTAACATCAGATTGTTCTCTCCGCCCATGCGCTGTTTAATTTCCAAACTTGCATTAGGCGAATCAGTATTGATTCCAACCCGTCCGGAAGTCCGAAGGGTTAATGGATTGCTGAATTCGAACAATAAATTATTGTTGTGAAAATAATCGAACCGGATGGCCCCGTCTTCTCGATCAGGATTTGCATTAATGTACCATTCACTGGTATTGTCACCGTTGGCTGGTTCTGTAAAACGAATGAGCGAGCTTTGATTGGGAAATGAATGCTGAAAGTCTAAATAAGGCGTATTACCACTTAGCACGACATTTGGGCGGTAGTTTATCGAACTTACTTTTTCAAAAGTGGCCACGACTGCCTGGTCTCCAAATGTTTTTGCATCAATGGCGAGACCGTTATTTGTTGCAGCTTCCAAACCTTTTGTATCCAAACCTAAAGGGTGTGTAGCAAAAGCTGCTGTGGCACTATCCGGATCACAATGGATACCGTATGAAAAGCTACCAATTAAACTTATTCCTTCTGTAAAAGCATTACTGCCAAGAATCCCGAGTCGCCCCTGAGGGCTATTCGTTCCAATTCCGATGTTACCGCTATTGGTGTTGTATATATCTGTGTTATTCACTGCCCACTTTGATCCCAAACTACTCAAATTAGCGCTCCCGCCTCCATTGCTCAGCGATAAAGTCGTCCCGCTCAAAGACAACGTCTGCAACTCATTCGTCGCCGAATTATCCACCGCACTGATCGTATTGCTGCTGATGTTGATACCAGAACCAGCGACATAAGTACCGGCAGGGCCCTGAGGACCTTGCGGGCCTTGAGGCCCCTGTGCGCCGGTAGCGCCCGTTGCTCCTTGTGGGCCTGCGGGGCCTTGCGGGCCAGGGTTGCCTTGCGGGCCGGTGGCGCCAGTCATCCCCGTTGCACCCGTTGCGCCAGCCGGACCTTGTGGCCCTGTTGCGCCCGTTGGGCCGGCGGGGCCTTGCGGACCAGCGGGGCCAGTCGGGCCGGCAGGCAAATTGACACTGCCACCGCCATTGGACAAACTCAGGCTCGTGCCGCTGATAGAAAGGGTCTGAAGTTCATTGGTGGCGCTGTTGTCGCCATCTCCCGTATTAGTAATCTGGTTGCCGGAAATGCTGATGCCCGTTCCGGCGGTGTATGTGGGAATAACACCTGCTGCCAAATCGGTTGCCTGAATGCTGCCATCTTGTATTTTCGCAGAATTGATCGAATTATCTGCCAATTCGTTGTTACCCACTACCCCGGAATTGAGCTGCAGGTTGTTGTACGTGCCATTGACATCGCCGCTAAAACTAGTACTCAAGGTCAGGTCATCGCCAGCATTCACATCTCCGGTATTCACAATTTGGTTGCCACTGAGTTGTATACCACTACCCGCCGTGTAATTGGGCACAACGCCCGCCGCAAGGTCGGATGTCTGAATGCTGCCATCCTGTATGTGGGTGGAATTAATGGAATTAGTGGCCACGCCGAGAGGATTTACGGCCGTACCATTCCCACTAAGGGTGGCGCCGGTTTGCACCACCTGGCTGCCCCAGTTGTCGGGAGAGCCGCCGCCCGTGACGGTGCCCGGCGTCCAGGCCGAGCCGTTCCACTGCAAAACCTGACCGTTTGAAGCACCTTGCTGGGCAATTTTATCTCCGGATACGGCGCCGTTGGCCAATTCGGTATTGCCCACCACTCCGGAATTGAGCTGCAGGTTGTTGTATGTACCATTTACATCGCCGCTAAAACCGGTACTCAATGTCAGGTCATCGCCGGCATTCACATCTCCGGTATTAATAATTTGGTTGCCGCTGAGCTGGATGCCGCTGCCTGCCGTGTAATTGGGCACAACGCCCGCTACAATGTCGGATGCCTGAATGCTGCCATCCTGAATGTGGCTGGAATTGATGGAATTAGTGGCCACGCCGAGCGGATTTACGCCTGTACCATTGCCACTAAGGGTAGAGCCGGTTTGCACCACTTGATTGCCCCAATTATCGGCTGGCCCGGAAGGCGGATTGGCAGGGATCCAGGAGGCGCCGTTCCACTGCAGGATTTGCCCCGGAGTAGCGCCCTGCTGGGCAATGTTGAGTGGGTTGGCCAGGGTTCCTTCACCGTTCAAAGCAGCGCCGGTTTGCACCACCTGATTCCCCCAATTGTCCGCGTTTGTGCCAACGGGTAAAGCAATGGTGTTGCCATTGGATATCGACAGTTGCGTTCCATTGATCGAAAGCGTTTGCAATTCATTGTTGGGGTTAGCATCTGCGTCGTTCACTTCGTCTGTCACGCTGCCGCCGCCCTGAGAAAGGGAAATGACGTTGCCGGTTTTGGTCAGTTGTTGCAATTCATTCGCAGGATTGTTGTCGGCATCGCCGGGGCCGCCGCCGCCAGCCTGTGCTGCGTAAAGGGCGTAGGGCACCGACAGCAGCGGGCTTACGCCCAAATCGACATAGGTAAAACCATTGTCTGTAGAGATTTCAATGCGCAAAAAATATTCGCTGCTTGCCCAGGGAATAGCAGCAAAAGCACCGCTGACCGGCGTGCCCTGGCCAATATTCAGGTTGATGATGCCCAGGCTTGTCGTGGTAACATTGTGCGTTTCGGTGTAAACCGCCGAGCCTCCGGGCGGCACGATACTGACGCGTACTCTCATGCTTACATTGACATAAGGCTGGTTACTTGCATTGCGCGCTACAGCCTGATATTTAAACCCCTGGGGCGCTTGCGCGTAACTGCTTGCGCAGAAAAGCAGCATGAATAAAGCAAAGAGAAGTCGTTGTTGTTTCATTACAAAAGGTATTTGAGTAAATAAGTTAGAATGGGCATTAGATGGCTCCTATTTGTTTCGCGGGCTTTAGTCCGCTTTACTTGATGATCATTTTTCAAGGCGGGCTAAAGCCCGCGGAACTAAAGAAGCCCTAAAGCCCGATTTTTAAAATTTTGAAAGTTTGAAGAGCTTGATCCGTATCTCTGACGCTCATCAGGTAGGTGCCGGCGGGATAGTCTTTCATGTCAAAAGCATTCGTCCCGCCGCCGCTGATCTTTTGGGTGTACAGTGTTTGTCCGTTCAGATTGGCAATCGAGACGAGGAGCTCACCGGTATAAGCCGTTTCCAGCGTCACCAACTCTGTCGTGGGATTTGGGAAAAGCCGAAGTGCCCAATCCGGTTTTTCGGGCCCTTGTTCGTTTACCAGGATATAAAACACCTGATGAAATCCCTGGGTAAGGTTGATCGGGTTTTCGTCAAGGGTTTCTACGGCCAGTTCGCCTACGGTCCAGTATACAGTGCCAAAACCTGAGCCTGTATTTGTACCTCCAGCCGAGCCAACCACACTAAGTCCGATATTTTGCGCACTAACCGTAGGGAACCCGAACAGGCTGCAAAAAAGGAGAAGGGCTGCAAAAAAAGAGTAAGGTGTTCGTTTCATTAGATCTGGTTTTGAATGTGAAAAATGTTTGTTTCATTTTCTCATCGCATGGGACACAGCAATCTCACCCCGCTGGCTTAGCGCAGCCGGCGCAGCAAATCTTATTTTGAAATAAAATGGATGTGGTGAAAGAAAAAGAGGACTTATCTGGTTTTTCGGGGCTCTACAAAGATAAGGGACGACGGGGGTGGTTTACAATACCATGATCATGGGATGAGGGGGTAGCCAGGGCGCAACACGTTGCATCTTTTCCTCCCGCTGAGCGGAACAAGTTTTGCCCACTTTGATGGCCTCGGCGACGGTTATCTGAGTTCCAATTGATTTTGTTGTCATGAGTTTTGTATAGGGTTTATATCCTATGAGTTGGCAGGTATTGTGCATTTTGCGAGTGCCGGATTTCCGAAATCTTTGAGATTTCAGAAATCTTCCTTGCCCAAAACCTGGCAAAGTGAGGTATATTATTTTAATCAGATAAACTTCAATTTATGACAGTCGGGGGCATGAGAATGGCATCTACTTGACCTGATGTCTTAGGTTTTCAACAAAAATACTTTTTGGTACTTTTTGTCGCCGCAGGCTGAATCAACGTATCCGGCGGATACAGGGAAAAGCCATAGGTTTAACCAGATTTTTAAGGTGGGAATTCATGTTTCAGTGCTCTTGATGCAGGATAAATTTATTTTAACTCGCCCATAAGCTGCACTTCATAAGCAAACCCATTAGGCGATTGCTCCTGTAATTCAATTTTAAAGTACCTGGCCGTCACCGGCGAGAAGTTAAATTCCTGAAAAGGTGTTTCCGTAAGCAAGGCATTAATTGCTTTATACTTGCCAATCACAGTAAATGTACCTGTGGGAGAATCATTGCCGTATGACAATTCAAAGTCAAGAAACTGAGAATTACCGCTCCCCGGCACGAGGTATTTGAACTGATCAAAAGTTGCCGTTTTTTTGTCTTTAAAACTCCATACCGCAAAATCATGGTTGGTAAATATCTCTCCACGATCACTCCCATCGACAAGCTTTTCCATGTGCACGCCCGAGGAAGCCAAAATAATCCCTCCATTCTCAGGCGCCAGTAAATTAGTCCGTTTGCCTTTTAGCTCAGCATATGATTTACCCATATCCAGATTTGGGTTGATTCTTTTGGCTGCTTCGAGGTTTTCCCTTGCTTTATCGGCATTGCCGAGCTGCTCGTAGGCATAAGCCAGATTTTGCCGAACGGTTGCCAAAGGCGCCTGCTCGGCTACCTTTTCCAGATAAGGTACTGCAGTGGCATAATCTTTGTTTCTGAGAGCGGTCATGGCCTCTGCCAGCCATTTGTCTATTTCCGGTTTGTTGGCTTCCAGGCGTTTGCCCAAATCAGCATCCAAATCGCTGCGCAGCTTAAGCTCTTTTTGAATTTCCTGAAGCGAAATATACGCAGACGCCTGCCCGCTTCGCAGTGCCCCCACCCCATAATAACCACCGATAATCAGCACCAGTATGCCGAACACCAATGCAAAAAACTGCCCGCGCGCCAGTCCGGCGATCTTCTTTTTGGTGATGACGTTCCCCGATCCGATTACCACATCCTGGCTGCCCTGCACATTGATGTTGCTGTTGCTCAGGTTGGTCACAACCCCACTCTGCATCACTGCTGCAACCTGCTCGTTCAGAAACTGCTTCTGCAGCCCTTCCAGAACAGCTCTGGGCGCCGAAACACCGCTTTCGATTTCATCTATTAAGTCCAGCGCTCCTGCAGTGATGCGGTTACGGGTTCGATCGGCTTCTTCGCTGACGATGAGGCCACTGTTGGCTTGTTGTTCGTTGTTGGCCCAGGAAGCCTGCAACAGGAGTGCCGCCTGCCGCCAGACGGGAGATTGGGTTTGTGACCAGGTAGCTAGTTGCTCCAGCGCCTCTTCGGTGCGGGCAGAAGAGAGAAGGGTGCGGAGCTGGGTTGGGTTGTTCATATGGTTGCAGTATCAGTTTGCTATTTCAGGCAAGGCGACACTTTTCTTTAATGTATTTAGAGAAACACGCCGCATAAAGTTGTGCAAATTTTTTAAATCATGCCCAAAAAAGCACATTGAAATGCAAAATATTAAAATTAAACTTCAAAATTAACGCTAAATTCAAAACATTCCGATTTTTCCTCGTCGAAAAAACAGCCCAATCATTTCACCAAATTTCTCCCGCAATCCGATCACCGTTTTTACTTCAAAAACGCTTTCGCAATCGCCTCCGCCACCGAGTGCACGTGCAGTTTTTCATAAATCCTTTTGATGTGGGTGCGTACCGTTTCGATGCTGATGCCGAGTTCGCCGGCGACCATTTTGTAGCTGTTGCCTTTGGCGAGGCTGCTGAGGACTTCCTGTTCGCGGGGGGTGAGTTTGTCCGTTTCGGTGTTCACGGCGGGGGTGCGGGGAAAGAGTTGCAGCACTTTGCGGGCGATGACCGGCGTCATGGGGGCGCCGCCATTGTAGATGTCTTCGATGGCTTCCAGAATTTTGGCAGGGGGCGTTTTTTTGAGCAGGTAGCCGCTGGCGCCGGCGCAGACTGCCTGAAAGACCTTATCGTTGTCGTCGAAAACAGTGAGCATGAGCACTTCGACTGTCGGAGCCTGCTGCTTCACGATGTAGGCGCCTTCGATGCCGCTGCGTTCGGGCAGGTCGATGTCCATCAGGATGACATCGGGTTCAGCGCGGCGCAGATCGGCTTCGATGTGGATGCAATTGGGGTAAGCGCCCACCAGTTCAAAACCCGGAACACCGGTAATCAGTATTTCCAGGGCTTCGCGCAGGGCGTGGTTGTCTTCGTAAATGGCAATTTTGATCATGGTCCGCGGATTTGAGGGTAAGAATAGGGGGAAATTGTGAAATGGGCAATACCATGATCATGGGATGGACTTCCTTCCAACCTGCCCCTTGCCAGCCATTCCCCGAATTTTTTTTCGGTAACGCCATCCATTTTTCCAGACAAACGAAGACTTTTTCGCCAAAATGCCCAAAAACAGGCCTTTTGGCCCATTGGCACAGTGCTTGCCTTATGGAGTATGTCATGACATCGCCCGCAGGGTATTCAATCAAATTTATTCACATTAAAAATTATGAGCCATGCACGATATGGATAAAATCATGAATGAGGAATTCAATCAGGAATATGGTTTCCTCAACGAAGGCGAATACGAAGGTGAATGGGAAGGCGAATGGGAAGGTGAAGGCGAATATGAATTTGAGGGGGAAGGAGAATACGCCTACGAAGGAGAAGGCGAGTGGGAATGGGAAGGCGAGTGGGAAGGCGAATGGGAAGGGGAAGGCCTGAGCGAAGAACTGGAATACGAACTGGCAGCTGAATTGTTATCAGTGACGAACGAACAGGAACTGGAGCAATTTCTCGGAAGCCTCGTCAAAAAAGTAGGTCGGGGTGTTTCCAGTTTTGCAAAATCTGGCCTGGGGCGCAAACTGATCGGCGGACTAAAATCCGTTGCAAAAGTAGGTTTACCCATTCTGGGAAAAGCGGCAGGAACGTTTTTTGGCGGTCCGGTTGGTGGTATGATCGGTGGCAAACTGGGCAGTATGGCCACAAAACTGTTTGAAATTCAGTCTGAAGGCATGAGCAATGAAGATCTGGAATTTGAAATGGCAAAACGTTATGTACGACTGGCAACAGCAGCCACCAAAAACACCATAAAGAACGCACCGAAAGGAGGGAATCCCAAAGCCATTGTTTCTAAATCTATCAAACAGGCGGCTGCCAAACATGCTCCGGGGCTCTTGCGCCCGTCAGGAGGAACATCCACCGGCAGTTACAGCGGTGGCGGCAGCGGCAGCTACAGCAGCGGTGGCAGCGATTCTTATTCTTCCGGTCAATCGGGAACGTGGTCGCGTCAAGGCAATCAAATCATCATCTACGGAGTATAAACCTCCCCTTTTCAGACAAGCCTTTTGACAGGTGCATCCGGTACCCGAAAAGCAAGTTTCCGGGAGGTGCCCCTGGTGGTCTATTGCTTCATTCTTTAACCTAAAAATTCTAAATCAATGAATTACGAATATCAGGAAGCATACGAGTTTAACCCGGAATTGGCGGGGGAATTCGGATATGAAATGCACGAAAACGAACTGGCTCAGGAACTGATGGGTATCCAAAATGAAGAAGAGCTGGAATATTTCCTTGGCAATTTGCTCAAAAGTGCCTGGAGTGGCGCAAAATCGCTCTACAATTCCCCAATCGGCCAACAGCTGAAGAAACAGGCTGTATCGGGTCTCAAATCCCTTGGCAAACAAGTATTGCCGCGTCTGGGCAGTGCCGTAGGAGGGCGTTTTTTTGGCGCTAAAGGAGCAAACCTTGGCGGGCAGCTCGGCAACATGGCCGCCCGCGGACTGGGACTGGAATTTGAAGGTGCGAGCCCGCAAGACCGTCGTTTTGAAGCTTCCAAACGCTTCATCCGGGTTGCAAAGATCGCCGGAAAGCGCATTGCTGCGCATGTGAAGAGCGGACGGCCGGTCAGTTCCCGTATTGTTCGGGGCATGATCATCCAGGCCGGTCGGGATTTGTTCCCGGGTTTACCCGCGTCGTCAGGTTACGACGGTTCTCCTAAAGGTGGGCAAAGCGGTTATGCCAACTCTTCTTCCACTTCACAAAACCGGGGAACATGGTACAGACAGGGCAATCGCATTATTCTGCAGGGCGTATAGCGCCAGGTGTCGGGCGTCAACTGATGATTGAAGAAGCCAAAGCACTGCTGGTCCGCCTCCACCAGGTGCGGCCCTTTGCATGGACCATGCCGATGGTTGCCGCAGCAGCGCCATCGCCAAAAGCGCAACGAAGCCTCTACTACCTCATTAAGGAAGGCAGGGAACAACTGCGCCAAAAAGTGGAGCGGTTCATCGAAGTGCTGAAGCAAGACAACCGCATGCCGCTTCACAAGTGTCAAAGTGCCTACAGCATCCTGAAATTGCAGTTCAACTCCCTGCTTGACCAGTTTGACATTTTTGCTGACGTCCTCAATCAGCGGAGTGAGCACGAAGTCGGCGCCTGGATTGCAGGACTGGATGTGCTGGCGGCAGATGTACTCCGGCTGGATGATGAATACTATGATCGTCCCGAACTCATTTGCTATTTAGACCGCGGACATGGCGCAGCCATCAGGAGGGCCAGGACCCGTTTGCCGGGAGGTAAAGAGAACCCGGTGGCGATCATCAAAATCCCGAGAGAACGTATGGTGGGCAGCGGAATCGGCTCTTCTTTAGTGCACGAAGTCGGGCATCAGGGAGCAGCCTTGCTGGGATTAATTGCTTCCCTTAAGCCCATACTGGAAAACAAAGCAAACGCAGAACCTGCGCGCAGTACAGCCTGGAAGTTGTACGAACTTTGGATTTCGGAGATTCTTTCTGACGTATGGAGCGTAGCAACGCTTGGCATCAGTGCCACAACAGGCCTGATAAACGTAGTGAGTCTGCCTGCATATTTTGTTTTTCGCATGCCCGATGGCGATCCGCATCCTTTTCCATGGATCCGGGTAAAAATAAGCCTGGCATTTGGGAAAGCGCTTTATCCTGACCCCCAGTGGGGCAAACTGGAGGCGCTTTGGGAGCAAATGTATCCGACTGCACAACTTGGTCGGGAGCAAAACGACCTGATTCGGATCTTGAGCGAAACCCTGCCCCATTTTACAAGCCTGGTACTCCAACACAGCCCTGCTGCATTGGAAGGATCGGCGTTTGGCGAGGTTTTTCCGACCAATACCCGACAACCGGCCCAGCTCCGGCAGCTTTACCAAAAGTGGCGATTGAATCCGGAGGCTATTTACAGGGCCCGTCCCGGTCTGGTATTCGCAGCCATCGGACAAGCGCGGGCAGACCATACGATTTCACCTTTTGAGGAAAACCGCCTGCTGTCGCAAGCCTTGCGGCAATGGGCGCTGATGAAAATGTTTAACCATTAAAAACTAACAACCATGCCTGCTAACTTTTCAAATTTGCGGCTCAGGTATACGCATCAGGATGAAGAACGACCTCTTGATCCGCTCGAAATTGTGTTCAACCTGAATTCGCTGAATTTCGATATCAACCACGCGACCATCGGAGCTTCAACGCCTTTTACGTCTGAAATGACTTTCGAACTGAGCATTGAAGACCGAAAGGAAAACAAGTTCAAAAGCCTGAACAAACTGGCCGGACTGCTGGACAGCCACTTTGGCAGCGATGGCAATCCTTTACCAGGGACTCCAATCGGGAAAATCACCTCGGTATTGAAAAACGAGGTTTTTACCATTGACAACCTTGTGCTTCATTTTCAGGATATTAACGGCAACGTTACCGTTCCTGCTGATTTCGACACCCCGGATGCACCGGAAAGAAACACCATACTTTCCAGCAGTACCTCGCTGCAAACTTTAGTCACCCCGGTCAATAACGGCGAACAGGATTTATTTTCCCTTTCCTGGCTGGTAAAACTGAAGTTTCACGCAGCATCGCCTGTTGACAGCGAGTTGATACCGGGCGAACCCGGTAACAGTGTAGTAGAAATCGTTCCGCTGTCGCAACCCGTCGTCTTGTTTCCGGAACTCGATTTTCCGGAAGAGGGAGATTTGGAGGCCGAAGATGGTCTTGATGTCCTGTTCAACGACGAACTCCATGTCAACTACGAATTAACCTACCTCCCTGAACCGGGAACCGCTGCCCCAATGGCCAGCCCCATCGGCAGGGCGGCAGACGAACTCAGCGACAGCATTGCCTCTCTGGCTTCTTCGCTGGCGACCAATCTGACCACGACATTCAAAACGCAATTGCAGCCTGTTGGCTCCGATTTCAGCCCGGATGTTGCGCTGTGGGTGTTAATCAGAAGGGGGACAGACGAATTGAAATTCACCAAATATTTCGACTATATGGAAGAAATATTTTGTGGTGGAAACCGCAATGGCGCTGCCGCATCGCTGCTGAATGACAAGAACAATGCCTTGAACAAACGACGTTCCCTGCCTTTCATGAATGTGGATGCTTACCGCGCTGTGAAAATCGCCTCGGAAGCCTTCGTCATGGTGAATTGTATGGTGGACCGCGGTTTTACGGAAGAGGACATCAATGACCTCAGAACCCGGGTAAATTTGGTGAACGGCGTTCCGAATGAAAAGCAACTGGACGACTTTTTTGAAAAGTACAAAGAAACCGTCAATGGCGGCAACGGCGTAAAAACGATTCCTTATCTGGCGGTCATCAGAAAAAAACTCAGCGATCAGGATCTGAAATTTACGCCTTTTGAAGAAGCATTCGAAGCGTATTTGTCTCCTTCATCAAGTGATCGGGAGGCCGACCGTTGTTACGGCATCATTTCCAACAAGCTTACTTATCCCTGCTATCTGGAACTGATCTGGTCTTACTGGCACGAAGAAAGCATGATGGTGCAGGGCTTGAATGCCATTTGCCGCCGCTTCCAGAATATTCGCGGTCCGGGAATGAACGATCCGTTGTCCAACCTGGAAATTGATCCCCTGCGTTCCATGAACAACCTGATGTGGGGCTACATTCAGGATGAGCAACACCGCCTTACCGTTCGCCGGCGCGCCTACGAATACGACCACCACTACGGCATTACCCTGAAAGGAGACGCGACCAAAGACATGCGGTTTGCCGACAGCCGCTCCAAATTCATTGAAGCCTTCCACACTTTACTGAATCTGGCCAGCCGAATGTACAAGCAATCGGATGACATGACCGTAAAACCGGATGGCTTCCCGCTCCTCAACGGCTTGCGTGAAACGCATCTGATCCTGAGCGAAGGGGCACACAATCAATATGGCGATCTGCCTTCCGTAGCGCGCGCAGAAATGCTGATGCAGCAATGGCTGCTGGCCCGCCCGGAATTGAGGCAATTCCTCCCTTCCCGCAACATGGTGGCGTATCCCGAATCGTGGATGGACAGTACTTCCTCGCTCAACAACATGATGGGCTGGACCAAAACTTCGGTGCTGCATTTCAATTACCTGGCCATATACGGAGAAAAAATCCTGCTGGGCATCCGGTTCGGCAACTGGGCCGACCAAAGCACCAAGTCCGACGCGGCCGTCAACTGGGCTACTTTCTGGCGGCCTGAAATTCAGGGATATATCCATGCTTACCGTGCGGTAACGGGTATTGACCTGAGTGCCGAGGGCATCGCTGCAGGTCAAAAAGTAGATGTGGCTCAGCCTTCTGTTCACTTGTTCCGCCGACTGAAAGAACAACAGAACGGCAGTGTAAAAAAACCACTTGCAGCCGGAGGTAAATGAGAACAGACTTCAGTACCTCGCTCTATCTGGGCATCAGACAAGGCAGCGGCGAACTCCGGGGGTGGGATGCACTCACTTCCGGGGTTCCCGCCTCCTTTAAAGAAGCGCCGGATGCGGTTGCTTTAGGCAAATCATTCGCCCGTTTACAAGGATTGGAAGACGGTGTTGTCGCCCCTTCTACCCTTCATCTGTTTTGGGATTGGTTTGGCGGATTACCTGAAAGGAACACGGTCATCTTTATCGATGAACACAACTACCGGGTTGGAGCCTGGGGAGTAGAACGGGCGGCGGGAAAAGGCGTTCGTTGTATTCGGTTTCGGCACCAAAGCCCGACGGATTTGCGGCGCCTTCTGAGAGCCCATCTTGGCGCTGGACAACGACCTGTTATCGTTTCGGATGGCTGGTGTCCATTTTGCGGAAAGGCCGCTCCTTTAGGCGAATATCTTGAACTGATTGAACCCGGCAACGGCCTGCTCGTGATCGACGATACGCAAGCGCTGGGTGTGCTGGGGCGAAACCCCACGACAACAATGCCTTATGGCTATGGTGGAGGCGGCTTGTTGCCGTTTTTAAATATTAGCAGCAATCAAGTAATCGCCATTTCCTCTTTAGCCAAAGCATTTGGCGTGCCTATGGCCATTTTAAGCGGTTCGACCCGCCAGGTAAATGCTTTCAGGATGCGCAGTGAAACCCGTGTGCATGCAAGTCCGCCTTCGGCGGCATCGCTGGCTGCGGGGAAACAGGCACTGCTGCAAAATGCAGGTAATGGCGGCGATTTGCGGCGAAAGTTGCTGGAAAACATCCGCCTGTTTAAAAGCAGTTTGTCCCGGGCAGGCATCGCCACAAAAGGCGGATTTTTCCCGGTGCAAACGGTTGTTGGACTGAACGAAAATCAGGTAAGACAACTGCACAGCGCCTTGTGGGCTAAGGGCATCGGGACCGTGCCGGTAATGGGCCACAGCAAAACGCCAAAACTCTGCTGGCTGTTGAGGGCAGGGCATTCCAGAGAACAGATTCTGAACGCCTGCAACACCTTTGTGGTGTGCCTTAAAAACAATCGCCGCATATCAACTTATCAACTACTAAACGATTCAGGAGATGCAAACCGGAAATTCGCACAACGATAACCTGCATTCGCCCGGGTGCAACTGCAGCGCCTGCAAAAGAAAGGCAGCCATGGCTTCTAATCCTTATGCAAACTGGAAAGAAAGGCGCAGGCAACGGCTCGAACCCCTTACCGCAGCTGCCCCATGCCCATGTGCACATTGCCGATCAAAGCAGGAGGACGAATTTGAGCAGGAGCATGCCTACGCTCACGCCCATTGGCGGCAGCGACGCAATGCCAGACACGGCTGGTCGGAAAAAAACCTGGAAATACTCGAAGAAATACCTGTATTACAAATGGTTAGCGCCGGAGAGCACCCTGTTTCGGCGATTCCTTCGATCAAGAGGTTTTTTGATACCGCCCCGGTTGCTTCTGAAATGGAAGTCGGAAGCCCCAGAATCGTATATGTGTATTTCGGCCCAAAAGAACGGGAACGCATGATCCTCCAATGGCAAAGCCGTCGCAATTTATACAAAGGCAATCAACGCTGGCAAATGCGCATCAGCCGCATCATCGACAACATCAAAAATTGCAGAAAGCCACACCATTGGCGTCAATCAGAGGAGGATGTAAAACAACAATATGCTTCGCGCTTTCCACGCCAAAACAGTCAACAGGCATTCAGCAAAGGTGTCCGGCAACCAGGAAGAGTAAGCGGAAGCACTGTTCCTGACCTGATTCTACCGGTTCGCGCCCAGCGCAACATGGCATTGAGAAGCAAACAGGAGCTCGAACTGATCGAAATAAAGCGCCCCAGCCTGCAACATATGGGGAGTATGCTGCACAAGTTAACCCAACAAATCACAGAACGCGGCAAAATTGCCCCACAAGGCCGCTACCAAAGCGTGGTGCTTGACTTCAGGGGTCAGGAAAAAGATTGTGTGGCGATCAAAGCCGCCGCGAAACAGGTTGCGCAACATTTGCGCACGAAAACCAGCGGCGTGCAGGTGCTTGTGCAGGTTTTGATGTGGTCGGGTTGCCCTGATTCCTGTTCTTTACGCAATGAATCCATTTCCTGAACCATGCGCATCATTGACTGTCATTGCCACTACGGACCCGGAGACGGGCTGGTCGGCCCCTGGGACACCCGGGCTGATCTGAACAAATTCATGCGTTGGTCAAAAGAAGCAGGGATCCATCAGACCAATTTATTCGCTGCTTTTCACAGCGATTACGCCCGCGCAAATGCCATTGTGGCCAGCCTTGTAAACAAATATCCGGATCAATTTTCCGGATTTGCGTTTATCCACGCAGACCGCGACGCCGGCCGGGTATTTGAGATGGTTAAAAAGGCCGTGCAGGTATTCCATTTCTGCGGCATCAAGGTTCATCGCCATGATGCGCGTATTTCAAGGGAAATATGCGAAACAGCCCGGGCATTCAGAATACCGGTTTTGTACGACCCCACCGGAGAAGTCTCGACGGTGGAATTGGTCGCCACAGAATACCCGGATGTCAATTTTATCATTCCGCATCTGGGCAGTTTTGCCGACGACTGGAAAGCGCAGCTCAACCTGATTCCCATGCTGGAACGCCACCCGAATGTCTTTACCGATACTTCCGGAATCCGGCGCTTCGACTTGCTGGAAATGGCTGTTCAACGCGCCGGGGCGCACAAAGTATTGTTTGGATCCGATGGCCCCTGGCTACACCCTGGCGTAGAGCTGGAAAAAGTATACGCCCTGCACCTTCCACCGGAAGAAGAAGCCCTCGTTCTGAGCGGGAATTTTTTGCGACTGACTTCAAACGTGCGTCAGGATCCTTTGAAAACCAATACTTTGCCAATTGCGCCTCTCCTGGCAAAAAGGAATACACAAGATCCCTGGCTGCAGGATGGGGTCGTTGTTTAACATTTATTTGTTCATTTTCCGACCATTGGGTTGGGTAAGCATTATTAACCATGAGAACTTTACTTGATGAAATTTTAATGCCGAAATCTACTCTTGAAGATGCGCATTCCTGTAGTTGTGGCTGCCCTTCCTGTTCCGGAAAAAACATAGACTTCGGTCTCTTTTTTAACCTAACCGGTTTTTAGCGCCGGCTTATATTTTTTTATCATGAAAACTTTGCTAGATCATATTTTGGAAGTAGGCAATACGCCTGCTCTTCATGCACAGGGATGTAGCTGTAACAACTGCAAAAGCGGGGCAATAACGCATCCTCCCGGTTGTAGTTGCTCTCATTGTCAGATGAATGATTTTAAAGACGATTATTACCTCGACGAGCTACTCCTGGAACTAAGTGGCCACTCCCTCCGGAGTGCGGTCAAATTCAACCGGAAACACAAAGAACTGCTGGGTTGGGGCAAATATTTTGATCGCATTGTTTCCCAATTTCTTAAGCTCAATTATTCCCCTGACGAGGAAGGTTTTGCCAAAGCGCTTGCAAGTTGGCAGGCAAGAAATGGATTGACTTCAGACGGAATGCTCGGTAAAAACACCTGGGGTTTAATGTCAAGCATGCTCGGCATCAAACCTGCTACACCTTCTTATTCGGGATCCGGTACCCATCCCGGTATCCGGGTATTAATGCCAAAGGAAGGGTTGGGTTTTTATTGTTATGGTAAAGAAGCACACCGATATGGGTTGCCCGAAACCGTTGAAGCTCTGAAGCAGATTGCAAGGGCGTGGTTTTGGGAATTTCCAGGTGGCCCCCGTATTGGAATTGGCGACCTCAGCAAATACGGCGGTGGAAAAACATCGGGCCATGTGAGCCATCAACTTGGGTTGGATGTAGACATCCGTCCGATGAGGAATGACGGCTCAGAAAATAAAACAGATATCTATCAGTCACATTATTCAAATGCCCTTACCCGCAGGCTTTACGACATCATAAAAGCAAATCCTGTACTAAAAGTCCGGCTGATCCTTTTTAACGACAAACGCATTCCTGCCAGTCGCTGGCCAAACCACGACAATCATTTACATGTCCGTTTTTGCTTGCCCCCTGGTTATAAAGCGAGATATGCATCTCTTGAAGGATCTTCTCAAAAAGACATGTACAAGTGTTCTTGATGGGCACTACATCGCAATACTTTAGTAGAGACCCGATTGGTAGCTGTCACATTTAAATAAACCATCTGAAATATGGAAAACCCGGTAGAACAGGTCTTCGAAGAGGTAAAACATGCAATCCTTTCCCAATTGCGCGCTAAAATTGCACAACTCGACAACAATTCGCCTGAAATCGAAGAAATCTTAGACAAACTATCGAAAGAATTCAGCATTCAGGCGCCTATGTTAATATGCAGCGAAACGCAAGTAACCATAGGTCAGGAATCCGTTTCGGCACAAGAAATTTCAAATGGTTCTCCCAGAGGACAAATCGTTTATTTTGCGCTGTATACGGTGCCCATGGAAGGTGATTATGCTTTGTTTGTCCAATTGTTGAAACGCTATACTCAGGGGTCCAACTTTCACCACCATGCCGGGAAAGTTTTTTTTAAAGAACCTTCGCCGGTGGAAATCATTGGGAATAAGCGGGTTATTTCAAAAATCAAATCCAGAGCAGCAGCCAGAATTTCAGAAATTGATAACCTGTTGACACAATTTTACGAAAAAGCCAATAAGTTCAACAATGAGACATTAGTAGCAATAATTAACATAGAGCAGGAAAAGGAAAACATCAAAAAGCACACTGAAGAAGTGCTTAACCCCTATCTCGAAGTATAACAACACAGAAACCCTACCCTCTCTTTTCCGCCAAATATCCCTGCACCAAACGATCCGATACCTCCAGCAGCCGGGCAGCCTCCTGCAGATTTCCGGCAGCATCTTCGATGGCAATATCCATTGCCACATCAGAGGCAATGCGCTTGATTTCTTTCAGGCCTATGCCATCAGCAATGGCATGGCGAATGGCGTCTTTGAACCCATTTTCCTGCCAGGTATGTTCTGTAAAAGACATGCTCTGACGATCGGCGGGGGGAATATCGCCAATCGTTAAAGGTCCGCTTCCGGTATGGCGGTAAGCCATACGGGTGATGATTTGGCGCAATTGCCGCACATTGCCGGGATATTCGTGGGTCATCAAAAAGCTCATGACTTCGGGGTCAACGGAAGGCGGAGTTTCCGTTTTGAACAGCTTCGACATAAAATGAGCAGCCAATTCAGGGATATCGAGGCGGCGTTCGCGCAAGGGTGGCAGGCGTACGACACAAGTGCTGAGTCGATAATACAGGTCTTGCCTGAAATGGCCCTGTTCAATTTCCTGTTCCAGGTTTCTGTTTGTTGCACAAACGAGACGGAACTGAGCCTGTCTCCAGATATTGCTCCCAACCCTTTTGTAACGGCCTTCCTGACTAACCCGAAGCAACTCCGCCTGTAGTCGCATGGGCAATTCCCCGACTTCATCCAGGAACAAAGTCCCGCGGTCTGCCAATGTAAAAGCCCCGTCACGGTTGGCAATGGCATTGGTAAATGCCCCTTTTTCATGGCCAAAAAACTCGCTGCCCGACAACTCCGGAACGATGGTGGTGCAGTCTAATATCACCAGGGCTTGTTTATCACGCCTGGGATCCAGGTCATGAATAAGCTGGGCGGCCAGTTCCTTCCCGGTGCCGCTTTCTCCGAGAACAAGGACAGGGGCATCAGAAAAACAGGCCATTTCTATGATTTGCCGGAGCGTTGTCCGCCACTTGGGGCAACTGCCAATCAAGGTCTGCTTTACCCGATCTGAATGCAGCATTCGATCAACTACCGTCCAGCGCTCCAGCCTCGATTTTATCAGCTGTCCGAATTGCGCAGGATTGCGGAAGCACAAAACATCCTCAACCCCCATGCTGACCAGGTGCCAAATCTTATAAAATGGCAGCTTCTTTTCCGCTGCGTGAATGGCTATCACACGCCGCTCTTGTTCGATCATTTCCCGAAGCATCACCTGTTCCTGCTCTTCAGCAGCATCCGTATCGAGTAAGAAGAGGATCGGCGCCTCTCCTGTTAACTGGTTTTCTAAAGTACATTCGATGTGAAAAGGGGACAATTGATCTGCAATCACCCGATACAAATCAGTTGCCCGTTGGGGGACAAGGCTTTTCAGCATGACCTGAAAGCATTGGTTTTTTGTTGCCATAACAGGGAGGGTTAGACTGAAGAATCAATCAACATCCAGTAAGAACGCGAACCATGTTTTGAAACCGGCGTCTTGAAATCCCTGAAAGTGGTGATAGGGAAAAGTTAGAAGCGAAGCTTTATTTGAAAAAACAACACAATCGAAGGCTGGGTAATGGTTTCATTTGAAATGAATTTTTGGGTGAAAAAAAAGATATATCCGAGCGGATCAAATATAGAAAAAGCATTTGTGATTTTCTAAAAACCGGAAGCTGAAAAGAAAATTTTATTGAAAATCAGGGAGGTGACGCTTTTTGCATGGTGCTACGATAGTGGTAACACCTTTTGGAAAGGTGTCACCTTGGGCCCAGGACTACAACAAGCGCTCTCCCCCATACCACAACACCGGCAAATTGCTGTCGCTCGTCATCTGGATTTTACCCAATTCAAACGCTTCTTCAAAAGACAGTCCTTCGCCCAATGCCTGGTAAAAGCCAATAGAGAATTCAATGGCTGCTTTGTCTCCTACGGCGCTGCTCATGCCCGTCACGTAAAGCCCCAAAGAAGAAATCACTTTAGCCTGCGCTTCGGAATAGCAGGAACAAAGCGCCACGCATTGCATGCGGTACTTTTCCTTAAATAGTTTAAAAAGGTCGTATAGCTTGTCATTGGGTACGACATAGCTCTGCCCAGCTGATTCCCCTTCCAGTTCCAGGCCGCCGCTGTGGCCGTGGCCCGAAAAATGAACGATTTGCGGTTTTTGCTTCATCAGCGCGGAAGTCAGGGTGCGCAGCTGAACCGCCGTTTCGGTACTGAGCTCAAAGCGATCCCGGTGTTCGCCTTTCTGCAATTCGTCCTTAACCTCCCGGTATTCTATGTCGACGCGAAGCCGGGTACTGCTTTCCGGGCTGGCAGAGAGGAACAGAATTTTATTCACCCCCTCAGGAATACCGGATGGGCGCGGCCCGGAAACATTCGGTGTCGTAGAAGGCTTGGACGGCGGTATCGGCGGACTGCTCAGGTCCAGTCCCCTGGAACCGGCAACCGGAGCGAGGCCGTCATCCATCTTTTCAATAATGCGCCGGATACCCTGCACCACATCCATCCAGGCTTCATCCCGGTCTGCCCATTTAAAAACAGGCGTTCCATTTTTGGGTAAAGCCTGAATCTGACCAAAAACCGTCGATTTCCAGTCGCAGGCGCGCAATACAACCGGAATGAGGCGCACCTCGCCCTTTGCACGCCGCTCCAAGGCCGTCTTCACTTCAACTTCCCAGGCAAATTGAGAGGCCATAAAACCAGAGCTGAGCAGCATCACAATCAGGTCCGCATCGTACAGCCTTGTTTTGATTTCCTGATCCCAGGTATCTCCTGGATCAATCGCTGCATCATACCAGGGTTCAATGATGCCCTGCATTTTCAAAACAGCCAAATGCCGGATAAATTCCTGAAGCAGGTCATTGTCGGTTTTACTGTAGGATATGAATATTTTTTTCATGTGCTGATTATCTGCCGTAAATATAAGATAAACACTAGTTTCTCCCTCTTAACCCTAAAATAAGGAGTAGGAACTCTATTTCAAAAAAGAATGGTTTAACCACTATATTTGCCAATCCGGGACAAGGCAATAGGCTGAAATTTGAAGCCGTACGCCAGGAACAGTGGACGACGGATGGTGCGCACACCCCAAATCAAAAGCAGTATGCCCACTTTAACCTTGACACAATTTAACCTTTAACCTTATTCCAATGGCCACCATTGCACTTGAAGGTGCGCGTTTTTACGCCTACCACGGTTATTATGAAGAAGAACAAATTCTCGGCGGAGAATACGTTATTGATGTATATGTAGAGACGGACATCGAAGCGGCAGCGGAATCGGACGATTTGTTTGAAACGGTCAACTACGAAACGCTTTTTCTGATCTGCCAGGTTGAAATGCGCAAACCGGCAAAGCTCATCGAAACGGTAGGGCAGCGCATCATGACGCGCATTGAAGAAATGTTTCCGAAAATTTTTGGCATCAAACTGCGCATCCGCAAACTCCATCCGGCGCTGGGCGGCCGCGTTGACAGTTCTTCGATAGAATTCAACATTGGTGTTTTTGACTTGTTTGGGGAAGAGTCCTCCGATTAACAATGTTTGTAAAAGGCCTGAAATGATTAACTTTGAAAATGGATTGTACGAAGCCGCCCACAGCTTTTTTGAACAGGCCCATACAATCTCTCCTGGTATTCACCTGTTAAAAGAGTACCGTGAAAAACTTTCCGCCATACAGGCTTAACGCTGAACAGGACGCCATGTCAAAAAGGAATAGAAGTAAACCTGGTACTTCTCCAGGCACCTTAGTCTTTACAGGCCGCCAGAAGATGGCAGACCCCAATGTTACGCTGGTTCAGTACAATGAAACGGAATACCTCGAGCGCCACGAAAAAAACCACCTGCCGGCACTGAGAGCAGGCGAATTTCTAAACTGGTATGACATTCGCGGTCTGCACCAAACCAAATTGATTGAGCAGGTTGGCAAACAGTACGACATCCACCCCCTTGCCCTCGAAGATATCCTTGATACGCAGCAACGACCCAAGTTTGAAGAATATGAAAATGGCGTGTTCATCACGGTGCAGGCCCTGACTTTCGATCCGGAAAAAATAGAACTCCTCACCGAGCAAATTGCCATTTTTTCGGGCAACATGGTGGTGATTTCATTTCAGGAAGATGAAAAGGAATTGTTCATTCCCATCCGCGAACGGCTGAGCGGGAGCAAAGGCCGTATTCGCCGCAGGGCAAACGACTACCTGACCTATGCCCTGCTCGACCTCATCGTAGACAATTACTTCCTGATCCTTGACCAGGTAGAAGACAGCATCGAGGAGTTGGAACTCAACATCATGCAAAAAGAGGATTCCGACTATAAAAACCGGATTCACCAGCTCAAAATTGTCATTCTCAAGCTCAAAAAAATCATTTCCCCCCTGCGCGAGGTGGTTAGCCAGTTCAGTCGTTGCGAGGACCCGCACCTCTATTCCGAAACCGCTATTTTTGTACGCGACCTCTACGACCACGTTATACAGTTAATTGATATGGTGGAAACCTACCGCGACATCATCACCGGGCTTCAGGAATTGTATTTGTCAGAAATCAGCCTGCGCATGAACAACGTCATGCAGGTACTCACGATCATCTCCACCATCTTCATCCCCTTAACTTTTCTTGTCGGAGTCTATGGGATGAACTTTGACACCATGCCGGAATTGCGCTGGCGCTGGAGCTATTTTGTGCTTTGGGTGTTCATGCTGACCCTCGTAGTCGTCATGGTGCGCTATTTCAAAAAGAAAAAATGGCTCTGAGTTGTGCTCAAACAGGGGCTGCCGAATATTCTTTGGAACTTTTTTTGAGGAAATGTTTTTTTATCCACTCAAACGATTTATTTTTGCATCCGCATTTACAAAGGGGTACCACTGTAAAGCGCACTTGGCTCCGTAGCTTAATGGATAGAGCATCTGACTACGGATCAGAAGGTTAGAGGTTCGAGTCCTCTCGGAGTCACTGAGGTTCAACGGTTTAAAAGAAGAGAACGATGTCTAAGGTTTGTCAACTAACAGGAAAGCGACCCATATCAGGAAACAGTGTGTCGCACTCCAATCGCAAAACGCGCCGCCGCTTTTTGCCCAATATCCAAACGAAGCGCTTCTTCGTTCCGGAAACGGGTCAGTGGATCACGCTGAAACTGAGCACAAGCGCCCTGCGCACGATCAACAAATTAGGGCTGTATGCCTATCTGAAAAAACTGGAAAGCAAAGGCGTAAAGACGGGCATCAAGCTTCAGTCTGTATCGGGTAGCTAATTCCTGAAATCTAACAAGCAATGGCAAAGAAAAGTAAAGGCAACCGCATTCAGATCATTCTGGAATGCACGGAGCACAAGAAACTCGGCCTCCCCGGCACTTCTCGCTACAACACGCAGAAGAATCGCAAAAACACGCCGGACCGCATCGAGTTGCTGAAATACAATCCGGTGTTGAAAAAGAAGACCCTGCATCGCGAAATTAAGTAATTCCACAGCGGGATTATTGGCCCAACAGGGCTAAAAGCATTATAATTTTCTTGATCCACTGATAAAACAATCAAGCGATGGCAAAAGTATCCAAAAACGCAAGGGTAGCACAACGTGCGGCCAACGTCGGCTCAGGCAAAGACCACGTTAAAGTGGTTAAAAGCGTTAAAGATCCGAAAACGGGTAAATACTCTTACAAAGAGCAAATCGTTCACAAAGACAAAGTGAAGGAATTCTTTGATAATGTAAAATAATCAGGCTGTTCTTCAGTCGATAAAGCGGCTTCTTCCGGGTTTTCGGGGGAAGCCGTTTTGGTTTTTAGGCCGGGAACTGGCATTTCAGGTTCTTTTCTGCTATATTTGTATGTCAAACAGATAAATTTAGATGACAGCAAGCAGCGCTTACAATCGAAAGGGGCATTTGATTTCTGCTATCCAGGATATTCACGATGAGCAGGAACTTACCGCAATTGAAGAATACCTCAAGTTGTTGCGTGCCAAACGCAAGTATGGGGACATTATCCACCCCTTGCGCGATTCCATTTCAGTGGAGGAAATGAAAACCGAACAGCATTATCAAGGTTTTAACCGACAAATGATTGATGTACTGGCGGCAGAATTGGACATTCAGGAACCTTTGGAAGAATTGCTAAAAATGTTGGATTGAGCCTGAATGGACTACTTATTTGATACCAATATCCTGCTATTATACCTGCGCCGTCCCGATCTGAGGGATAAAGTTGAGCAATATTTAAATTTTCAAACCGGTATAGATTCTGTTATTTTATCTGTCGTTTCCACTGGTGAAATCAAATCCTTAGCAATACAAAACAAATGGGGTAGCAATCGGCTGGAGAAGCTGGAGACCTTACTCCAGCAATTCCTGATTGCTGATATCAACATTAAAAGCATCGTAGAAAGATATGCTGAAATCGATGCTTTCAGTCAAGGTAAACTTACGGATAGAAAAGTAAGTTTCACCGCTCGGAATATGGGTAAAAACGATCTTTGGATTGCTGCTACTGTTTCTGTATTGAATATTCCATTAGTCACCATGGATAGTGATTTTAACCATTTACATAACATTTATCTTTCACTTCAAAAGATGGATTTGAGGGATTTGATAAAATAGTCCGGTTGGTTGATAATTGTTCAAACACCAGTCTGATTAATAAAATTATTCTCAAGAAGTAACCTGCAAGACACAAAACCCAATGCCCCCTTCAGTTGTTAGTGCGGAAGTGTTTGCTCTGTGAGCAGAAACAGTCAAATCGATGTTCCCTTATTAAATACAACTATACAAATGTATTTTTGAGCCAAGTTTGCCCAATTTTAGTGCTTTTTGCTTTTCTTGGGCTGCCAAAATCTGACGTCTAACGTCTAACGTCTAAAATCTGGAGTCTAACATCTAACATCCATACATGAGCTTTTTCAACAAATTTTTCAACCGGGAAAAGAAGGCCGAACTCGATCAGGGTTTGGAAAAAACCAAAACCACCTTTTTTGACAAATTAGCCAAAGTTGTTGCCGGCAAATCCACTGTAGACGAAGAAGTACTGGACGAACTGGAATCCATTCTCATTTCTTCCGATGTGGGCCGTGAAACAACGGTAAAAATCATAGACCGCATCACCGAACGGGTGGCGCGCGACAAATACCTGAATACCGCAGAACTAAATGGGCTGCTGCGCAGCGAAATCGTCAATATCCTGGCAGAAAACAATACGCAGGACATTGAGGATTTCTCCTTACCCGCCGAACATAAACCTTACGTTTTGATGGTCGTTGGCGTCAATGGCGTCGGTAAAACCACGACCATCGGCAAATTGGCCTGGCAATACAAGCAGCAAGGCAAAAAGGTCGTCATGGGTGCAGGCGATACCTTTCGCGCCGCTGCCGTAGACCAGCTCAAAATCTGGTCGGAGCGCGTGGGTTGCGATTTTTTCAGCAAAGGCATGGAAGCCGACCCCGCTGCCGTGGCTTACGAAACGGTGCAATATGCCATCAATAACAATTGTGATGTCGCCATCATTGACACTGCCGGACGCCTGCACACCAAAATCAACCTGATGAACGAGCTCACAAAAATCAAACGCTCGATCAGTAAAAAAATGGAAAGCGCGCCACACGATGTGCTGCTTGTGCTGGACGCCACAACGGGTCAGAATGCCATTGAACAAGCTCGTCGTTTCACAGAGGCTACAGATTTAACAGCGCTGGCACTCACCAAACTGGACGGAACGGCAAAAGGCGGCGTGGCAATTGGTATTTCCGACCAATTCAAAATCCCGATAAAATACATTGGCGTAGGTGAAGGGATTGAACAACTGCAGGTCTTCAACAAGCAGGCTTTTGTAGAATCCCTGTTTGAGCAATCCTGAGTATGGATGCGTATCGCAGGCTTCGGGTTGTTGAAAAATATCAGGAAACAGAAGATGTTTTTACTTTCGTGCTGGAGCCAGCCGACGGCCTGCCTTACCCTTACGAATCCGGCCAGTTCGCAACCCTGATTTTTACCGTTAACGGAAAAGAGCGGCGGCGGGCTTATTCGTTCAGTACTGCGCCCGGACAGGATCCTTTTCCGGCCATTACGGTAAAACGAATTCCCAACGGCGAATTTTCAAACTACCTCATTCACCACATCCAGCCCGGCGACGAGCTGAATGCATTGGATGCCACCGGTCAATTCACTTTGCAACACTTGCGTCCTGCAGATCAGCAATTGTTTTTCATTGCGGCCGGCAGCGGGATTACCCCGATATACAGCCTGATAAAGACGCTCCTTTACCAGGATCACGCGCCCTTGCTGACGCTGTTTTACGCCAACAGAAGCGCAGCAGACACGATTTTTAAAACAAGCATAGATACCCTGCTTGCGCACTTTCCCGACCGCTTTCAGTGTGTGTACATTTTCAGTAAAGAACAGCACCCTACCCCACCGCACCTTCAGAGTCATCTGAACAACGGTTTACTGGAAGCCCTCACTGGCCAATATGCCCTTTTCCCAAAAGAAGCTTTGAGCTTTTACCTCTGTGCGCCTGAAGCCCTGCTGCGTATGTCCGAAATCACATTGCGCTACCTCGGTTTCGACTCAACACAAATCCATAAAGAAATTTTTACGCCAAAGCCCGTCGATGCCCATTTTTTACCGGAAATCAATACGAGTGTCCGGCGCCGGGTTTCCACCAGCGGCAAGCAATACAACCACCATTTCGAAGTCTTTGAAGGAGAAACCATCCTGGATGGCGCCTTGCGTCAGGGCATCCTGCTGCCCTACAATTGCAAAGCCGGGGTTTGTACCGCCTGCACAGCCTTGTGCACATCCGGTGTCGTAAAAATGCTGTACAACGGCTCTGTACGTATCGGGAAAGCCGGAGAGCGGGTGTATACCTGCATTGGGTATGCAGAAAGCGGGAAGGTTGATTTGATGTTTTAAAGGGTAAGGGGCAAAAGGCAAGGGGCAAAGGGCAAAATCGCAATGTTTTGCTCCGTGCCGATTTGCCTCTTGCCTCTTGCCAATTTTCCTATGCTCAACCTGCCTGCAGAGCCTTTCGGATCTCAAGGGGTGAGCAGCGCTTATAGTTGAGTTGGTATTCTGTTTCTTCTCCCGCCCGCGTTTCCCGGATTGCCATCATTGGGTGTCCGTTTACCAGCTTAATGGCCAGAATTTTGAGGGGTGTGGAGACAGGAATTCCGGCAGCGATATACAAGTTGGGGTTCGTTCTGCTTCTGCCGGTACTCAACATGCTGCTCCGGTCTTTCAGAATGACGTAGATGCGTTCTTCTGCTTCATCATCGTCGCGAATTGCCAATTGTGTCCGCGGTCCTGAATCATTGGAAAAAACATCGCAATTGACCCAGCCCAGACGGTTTACCTGATAGATATACGCGTTCAATAAATCGTTGTTAATGTGGGAATTCAGACCCTGGGCTTCAAAAGCAGCCAGCTTTGCTTCCTTTTCTGCCTGCCAGATTTCTACCCGCTTCTGCCATGCGGCTTCCTGAGCTTTCCATTCTGCTTCGTACTTTTCAGCAACAGCGAGGTAATCTCTGCTGCTGTAATAAGCTGCTTTTTTCTGTTCCAATTCTTCCTTCCAAGCCTCCACTCTTGCCGGATAACTCGCTTTATCCGCATTGTATTTCGCCAGAGCCTCAAGATAAGCGGGGTATTGAACGGTTTCATAGTGTTTCATATGGCGGGCGTGGGCCTCTACCTGCTTCTGGTACATGGCTTCTTCTTTCTGCTTAATCTTTTCTTTACCCATCACAAGACGGTCCATGAAACCGGGTTTGTATATAATTGTTTCGCGTTTTGGGGCTACGGGCTTGTAAGGCGCCCGTGGTTTTACCGGCTCCCTTGGTTCTTGCGAGTAATCCGGTTTGTATACTGGGAGCTTGTATTTTGTTTTTACACCCAAACGCGGCATGGGCGGTAAATTCAACGCTGCCTCGAGGCCGGTTTGGTATCCCTGCCCGGTTGCCTGCCAGTTGGTCAGCCGGCCATCAGCATTTTGCTCTCCCAAAAACAATTGCATGCCTTCCCGCAAGGATGCTGCCGGCATGGCGACTGCAATTTGTGCATCGTTTTTAAGCTGAAGGGGTTTTCCGTTGCTGGTGGCATTTACATAAATCATGCCGGCGGTTTCCAGCAATTTGTCGCCACAGGTCGTGGTCAGATCGGCCAGCACCATGTCGCCCACGCTATAGGTTTCCCGAAGGGCGATTTCAACAGAGGCATTGGGGTCGCCACTGCCGTCTGAAAACTCAAAAGAACCGCCTTCTATCCAGAGCGTGGTCCCTTTTTTTCCGGTTATCCGGACTGATTTTTCCGGACTGATTGTAAAATATTGCATGCGGTTGTCGCTCAAACGCTCGGTCAGTTCATCCAGGGATTGCAGGGTAGCGATGTTGACCACCAGATCTACCCGGCGGTTGAGTTTGCGACCGGATTCATCCTCGTTGTCATAAGCAGGATCGCTTTCCCCCAGACTTTCTGCTGAGGTTTTTTCGGTTTTCAGCCCCCTTTCGGCTAAATACCGGGTCACCGACTGCGCGCGTCTTTTAGCCAGTTTCAGGTTGTAGTCTTCCGAACCACGACTGTCGGTATGCGCAAAAATGTCTACCGAGTAGTCTTCCGGATAATGGAGTTCCTTCAACACAAGGTCAAGGGTACGACGGGCTTCCTCGCCCAACTCATGGCGACCGGTTTCAAAATAAATGGCGTAACGGGTACTTTGCTGAGCGAGGAGTGCACTGCTCCATGCCAGCAGTGTGGCAAACAGGAATAAGCAACTTTTCATAATTATTGGGTTTTTGAAGATAATGCAGAAACAAGGGAAAGTGACGCACTGGATCAAAAAAATAACATTTCGTCACTTTTTCCCAATACCCAAATAATGTCGTTGTTGCACGTATTGCCCCGGGGCAGGTTTTCAATAAGTGCCGGTCATGTCTTCGTCCACGCAAATGATGAAATCAGCCGTTCCCTTATTTTCGGCAAGCAGCGACCGAAGGTCTGTTTGTGAAACAGTGGTGATGGTGGCATAGCGAAGCTGGGGTTTTTGCCGGCGCAAATGCCAAAGGATGCCATCGTAGTTATCGGAGTGGAAAGAGCCGTTGTAGTGGATAAAGAGACTGCCCGGCCGATAGGATTGCAGAATAAAATGCGCCATGGTGGCATCTTTGATGGCCTGTGCCTTGACCACATTCGGGCCGCCGTGGTCGCCCATCATTTCGACCATTTTTTTATACCCTGGCAATTCCGGATCGAATGCAATGGGCAATGGCGCTATCCAGGATTTATTTTCGGCGGTTAAGGTATCCAACGCTTCATACCCGCCTTTGGCAACGATGGTAGCAAATCGGCGGGGAATGTTCGTGCCAATAAAAGGCAGCTGATTGTTTTTTGCAAAATTGACCAATGGCGCATAATCGGTGTCGTAATTACGCCACAGCCTCGCCTGTGCTGCCAGTTCTTTAGCGTCTATTTCGCCTTTCAGGTAGCGTTCCAGGGCTTCCTGATTGTCGCGTTCAAACATTTCAGCGCCCAGAATCAGGTCGCGGGATGCTTTTAAATCACGAGTTACCTCCAGTTGCAGCCAATGCGAAATCGGATTGTTGTGGTATTCGCCAAACAACACGATATCCTTTCCCTGAAGGGTCTTGATCATTTTCTGATAACTGACCTTTTTGCCTTTGGCATCATATAGAACATAGGCCGGTTTGCCCTGAGCAAAAGTAGAGGTGATCGACAGCAGGGTGAAAAGGAAGACATACAAGTACTTCATAAATATTGATTGAGTGATTAAAAATCAAACCCTCACCCCTCCATACAAAGCAGCCCTCAGGCCTTTAATTTTATCAGAAGTCAGGTAGTCTTCAAAAGACATCAGTTGGTCGATGACACCGTTGGGGCCGATTTCGATAACGCGGTTACAGACTGTTTGCAGCAACTGGTGGTCATGCGAGGTCATGATCAGGTTGCCTTTAAAATCGGTCAGACCATTGTTCAGCGCACTGATGGATTCCAGATCCAGGTGGTTGGTCGGTTCATCCAGCAGCAGGAAATTCGGGTTTTGGAGCATCATTTTGGCAAACATGCAACGCACCTTCTCCCCTCCTGACAATACGGATGATTTTTTGAACACTTCCTCCCCGCTGAAGAGCATGCGCCCCAGAAAGCCGCGGATAAATTGCTCGTCTTTCTCTTTTGAATATTCGCGCAGCCAGTTGATGAGGTCATTGTCATTATCGCCGCTAAAAAAGGCCGTGTTGTCGTTGGGCAAATATTCCCAGATAATGGTCTGCCCAAATTCAATGGTCCCGCTGTCGGCAGGCTCCACATTTCCCACGATGTTGTAGAACGTTGTCAGGGCCGTACTGTCGCGACTGATCAGGGCGATTTTATCGTTTTTGTTCATCGAAAAGCTGAGGTCACGGAACAGCCATTCGCCGTCGTTGCCACGCCTGGAAAGCCCTTCGATTCGGAGGATCTGATCGCCTGGTTCGCGCTCCGGTTTAAAAGCGATGTAGGGATATTTGCGGCTTGAAGGGCGAATTTCTTCGAGGTTGAGTTTTTCCAGCGCCTTTTTACGAGAGGTTGCCTGTTTCGACTTGGAAGCGTTGGCGCTGAATCGCTGGATGAATTCCATCAATTCTGAGCGGCGTTGCTCCATTTTTTTGTTCTTGTCAGCCATCTGGCGGGCCATCATCTGGCTGGTTTCGTACCAGAAGGTATAGTTGCCTGTATAGAGGCTGACCCGCTTGAAGTCAATATCGGCTACGTGGGTACACACCATGTCGAGGAAATAACGGTCGTGCGAAACCACGATAATGGTGTTCTTAAAATCTGCGAGAAAGTCGCAAAGCCAGGTGATGGTTTCAGCATCCAGGTCGTTGGTAGGTTCATCCAGCAGCAACAGATCAGGGTTGCCGAAAAGGGCCTGTGCCAACAGAACCTTTACTTTTTCAGCGCCGGTCAGCTCCTTCATCCGGGTATAGTGCAGCGATTCGTGAATGCCGAGGTTGCTCAGCAGTTCGGCCGCATCGCTTTCCGCATTCCAGCCGCCCATTTCCCCGAATTTGGCTTCGAGTTCGGCTGCGTGCATGCCATCTTCATCCGTTGCATCGGGATCCATGTAGATCGCGTTCTTCTCGACCATGATGTCGTACATTTCCCGGTAGCCCATGATGACGGTATTCAACACCTCTTCTTCATCGAAGGCAAAGTGGTTTTGGTTCAACACCGCCATTCGGTTGCCGGGCTCGAGCGAAACACTGCCGCGGTTGGCGTCAATTTCGCCGGAGAGGATTTTCAGGAACGTGGATTTGCCTGCGCCATTAGCGCCAATGACGCCATAGCAGTTGCCGCGCGTAAATTTGAGGTTGACCTCTTCAAATAGTACGCGTTTGCCATATTGCAAAGCCAGGTCAGTTACCGTAAGCATAGCGGAGGTTGTTGTGGTTTTAAAAACGGCGGCAAAGGTAGGGAGATTTTATGAAAGATTCTGAGGATTTACTTCAATGCAAGCATCCTACTGGAATCACAAAACTTTATTTTCCAACAACTTATCATTTGTTTATTTATATAGATTTTTTATTAAATAAAAAAATATTATTCCAAGGCTTGGAAAGAATATAAAACATAATAATTTTACCCGCATAAACACGCAATTATTTCTTATCACACATTCAAATTTGCAGTATTTATGAAAAAGTCTCTACTTCTCTTTGCAGTCGTGGCATTGGTTGCCGGACTCAATTCCTGTGCTCCTGCTGATTCGAGCGATTCTCTGACTGAAAATGGTTTATCAAAAGAAATCATTGATCAGATTGCTGCTTTAGGCTTTGACACGGATGGTGCAGTGGCAACAGAAGGTGGTTACCTCGTAGAAGGTGATATCATCCTGACAGATGAAGACCTGCATGGCCATGACATCGACGTCAAGCAGAACCTGATCGTTGGTAATGCTGAACAGTACCGCACGACCAACCTGGTCAATTCGCCACGTACCATTACCGTATCAGCAAGCGGCAGAAACATTAGCACCCGCCTGCTCGATGGCATTCAAGACGCTGTTGACCGCTACAATGCAGAAAACCTCGGCCTGACTTTCAACTTTATCGGTTCTGATGGCGGTGGCGACATCAACATTCGGGTAGTCAATACGGGGCAGTACATTGCTTCTGCAGGCTTCCCCAGCGGTGGCAATCCTTATCCTGAAGTGAAGTATGCCAAGAATTACACCAATTACAGCCTGGGCTTTGTGACGACCGTTATTGCACACGAAATGGGTCACTGCATTGGTTTCCGCCACACAGATTACATGAACCGCGCATATAGCTGCGGTGGATCAGGCGGGAATGAAGGTGACGGTGGTGTTGGCGCTATCCACATTGACGGTACTCCAACGGGACCGGATGCAGGTTCCTGGATGCTGGCATGCCTGAGCAGCACGACTAATCGTCCGTTTAACGGAAACGACGTCGTTGCACTGAATTTCCTATATAATTAATCCTAAGTTTAAAACAATACAGCAGGAGGCATCCCGAAAATCCGGGGTGCCTCTTGTTGTTTCAGGCCTTTTCCTAACGCGGGTACACCAGCAATCGCCCCTGACCCAACAATACTCCTCCAAGGTCTCTAACCATCCAAAAATAGCACCCACCACTCAAAGCAGGCATTAAAATATCCTGCTCATAACCTTCTAATGGTTGTTTCAAAACCTGCTTTCCAAGCACATCGAAAAGCAGAAACTCGGGCGTTTCCTCTGAAAACCTGAAAAGCAGGCGAAGAACCTGGCCGGAGTAAGCGGGGTTCGGGAAAAGCAAAAATCCATTTTTACCGGCATAATAAACCGTTACCGGATCGCTTGTAATTACCCCCCCATTTTCCATTTCCAGCACCGCGCGGTACATGTTTAGCCCCTGCTGCGGAAATTGATCGGTATGAAAAAGGTCAAACGCGTCAGGGATTTTTTCTGAAAGTACCATCCAGCCTCCTTGGTTTAGTTTTTCAAATAACACTTTCCCAACGCCATAAAGACTACCTAAATTGAGTCGCAGGTCTATCGTTTCCTCCTCATTCAGGATGGCCAGCAGGTAGTTAATGTAACAACTTTCACCTGATATCCGGATATCCGGACTGCTGCTCGTTGCACTTTCCGTTTGATCGTCCGGACTGCGCACCGAGACTGCAAACCGCTCTTGCGGGTAATCGCTTTTTTGAAGGACAATGAATGTATCTCTTGTACTGGACAAAAGCTCCAGGTACCGTTCTTCCAATCCCCAAAGGCGGTAAACGGCATCCATTCCGGCAGATTCCCACATTAACAACAGGGAGTCGGGACAATTGAAGCCGATGCGCAGGCGCAGGGAGGGGCCTATGAAAAAAGTATCCGATACAAAATCGTTGCCACTGACCCGCATGCGAAGCTGGGCTGCGGTCAGAACATCCGGGGGCGTCCAGCGGTAATATCCTGCGTCCAGCATGACAGCCGCATCTATCAACTGCCAATTCGTACTCCCCGATGCTTTCCATTCCAGCAATCCGGCTTCGCCCTGATAGCCGGATTTCCAGCGCAAAACAGCCACTTTCTTGCCGGTAAAAGGATCATCGCGCACCGGACTGGTCCATTCAAAAGCATCCAGGGTATCCCAGGTGGCTGCCAGAGCGAAAGATTGACTTCCGGAAGGCAGGTGGTCGCCGGAAACCCGTATTTGATAGGTCCCTGCTATTGGAAAATCGGCGCTCACCATTTCAATCGTGTTCAGGGAATCACGACCCCTACGCGCAGGCTGAGACAAAGAATCAGCATCCGGGAAGGTATTCAACACCCAGGGTTGCCCGGTGCTGCCGTCGGGCGCCACCCATTCCAGGTCGAGGTCGTTGACCAGCGCTTTTTCTACATTCGGAGTTGCCGGGATGTCGTTCCAGGCCAGTACTGCCCTGAATTGCCGGATACCGGCAGGGATTTCAATTGAAAAAACTTGCTGTTCACCAGGCTCAAGCGTTCCCTGTGCTGTAAACTGATTTTGCACCAAATTAAGCGCTTCTTTGAGGTCCAGATTCCCATAGCCGCTTGTGAAATCAGGCCCCGGCGAGCCAACATCTTTAGCAGAGCCGATCAAAATGGCCCTCACGGCTGCCGAGCCCGGCCAAAATCCATATTTTTCATAAAACGCCTGTTGCACCACAAGGGCAGCCCCGGAAACCAGCGCAGCAGATTCAGAAGTACCGCCCGACCCGAACGCGACCAGGTCGGGTTTCAGGCGTCCGTCGAAAGCCGGGCCGTGCGAACTGTAAGGCGGAACCACGCCGAAAGAATCGACAGCGCCTGCTATGAGCACGTTTTTTGCCATTTTGAAGTTGCCCGTCAAATTGGCAAAACCGTCAATGCCGGCATAAATGCCGTCGGGCGGCGCATTCCCTCCGATATTCCCCGCAGAAAACACATGCAGGAGGCCCGGGTGGTCCTGCGTACTTTGATCGTAAGCCAAAGCCCCTGCACCGTAATAGTTTTCGATGTCGAGGCCATAGGAGTGGTTTTGTACGCTCACCTGATACTGGTCGTAGTCGGCATCGTCGTCAGGCAGCAAGCCTGCAAAGTTGGAGGACAATACCCGGGCGCCACGTGCAACACCCCGGGCTGCGCCACCTGTATTTCCGGCTCCTGCTGCCAGCGTAGCCATGATGCCGGCGTGAACGGTTTGAACGGACGAAGATTTGGTCATCGGCAAAACCCGGTTTTTCAAATCGGCATCCGCCGAATCAAAGCGGAATTCTTTGATCGAAAGGGTGACGCCGCGGCCATCGAGTTCCGGCCATCGGATATGGGCAAACTGGATGTTGTTGGCAAATAGATTGTGCCCGGGAACGACCTGCTCTTCCTGCGCCGATTCGTGACCCAAATCAGCAAAAATCAGATCCGGACGCGGAAGCAGTATTTCCCAAAAATGGCGGGGCTGGTCTTCCAGAACAACGATGTTGGCCGGCGGATAAACGGCGTGCACAACAAGGCCTTCCTGTTCCGCCCATGCTTTGAAAGGCGGCCAATCCTTTACCACCAAAACCAGACGCAGCGCTTTTTCTTCCCGTTGCTGCACCCTCTGGCTCAGTGCAGGGCTGCACTTTTGCAGGGGGGCGGTTTGCCCGAAAAGGGTGCTGATGCCCGCAAAAAAAGAAAAAGCCCACAGGCTTATTCTGAATATTAGTTTGCAATGAAGTGGATTCAAACGCATCCAGTAAGTCGGTCGGTTCGGCATAATCTTGAGTGCTTAAAACCACATTGCGGAGCATTTTAAGCGTTATGGTATAACGGAATACGGCTAAAATGCCAGGTATGGTCTGGAGCAAAGATAATGGAATTTGGACGGAGGGAAACGGGTAAAGATGAATAGGTAACAATGACTTGGGATTATCGTAAAAAAACACCAACTTTGTTTTATACAAGCACCAACAGTGATTGCTTATATCTACACTTTCTATTGCCACCAGAATTGTTCAATCCTCAGACACGATGGGAAACCAACCGCACATCGAAGGTCGGCGAATTCGTGTAAAAGATATTGTTTCCTGGTTTGAATCGCTCGCTATGAGTGCCGACGAAATCGCAGACACCTACGATTTGACTTTAGTAGATGTCTATTCCGCTTTAGCATTTTATCATATGCATCAAAAAACACTGCGGGAAAAATGGGATTCTGAACAAAATCAGGTTGAAAAGTTGAGCAAAGATATCCCTTCCAAAATAAATCGAACTAAGCTTCATGCCAGGCATTAAGTTTTTTTTGGATGAAAGCCCTTGCCACCATCCACATGAGTAAAAAAGCGCACCTCAACCACCTGCAGGAAGCCCTCCCGTTTGCCGGCGTACTGTTTGCCGGAACGCTCATTTTTTTGGTAGATTACTACGAACTGTCGAAGCCTTTTGTTCGCGAGATCATCCTGACGCTCATCAGCATGACCAAATCGGTGTGGTTTGTCCGTTTTTGGTGCGCCGCATCCGCGTCAGTACCGAGCGGGAATTTTATTTCCACGAGTTCATGACCTTCATCGGCGTCAGTATTGTGCTGTTCATTTTATCGTACGGCATTGATTTCTACTGCCTCTACGCCATTCGTCCGGAAGCTTTCATCGGCATACCGGCAGCCGAAAGCATGCTGAATAACTTCGTTACTTTTTTCTATTTCAGCATCACCAATTTCACTACAGCCGGGCTGGGAGACATCCTCCCCAATGCCGCCAGTGCCCGCATCTTCATTGGCTCCGAACTCATCATTTCTTTCTTCTTCACCATTTTTATCATTGCAAATCTCTCGATGTTGCGGGATTCGTATGCGCGGAAAACGGGGAAGTGATTGGGGGTAATTTGAAAATTTGTTGATTTGAAAATTTGATGGTGGAGCAGAGTTTAAAATTGAGACAGTAAACCTTTCCAAAACTCATAGAGCAAAGCGGGCTAAAGCCCGCGGAACAAGACGTGCTTAGTTTCGCGGGCTTTAGTCCGCCTTATCTCACTGCCCAACCCTCAATTTCCATCAACATCTTTCCTTTCTAAAATTTTCTCTCCATATTTATCTTTTCAATCCAAAACACCGAAACACCACAGCCATGGCAAAAGCAGACGCACTGCGCATCATCCGAGAAAACATCAAAAAACACAAACGGGGCGAAGACGCCCGGGTACTGGACCTTGGGAATTGCGGGCTGACGGAATTTCCGGAAGAAGCGCTGGAATGCGTTTGGGTGGAGGAATTGATTTTGAGCAGTGAGTGGTCAGAATATGATCTGAAAAATATGGAATGGAAAGAGAAACACAGCCAAAACAAGGGAGAAGTCAATAAAATTAACCTCTTTCCTCGCCTTCTTTCCCAAATGAAACTAATAAAAAAAATAATTATGGCTGCCATGCCAGTCCGTGATTTACTGCCCTTATCTAATCTGGTTAATTTACGAAAGCTTAACTTAAATTCTACGCCAGTAAGCAATCTATGGCCCTTAGCCGGGTTAATCAATTTGCAATATCTTGACTGCAACTCCACACAAATAAACGACCTGACCCCCTTATCTGGACTTGCTAATTTGAAATACCTTGACTGTGACTCTACAGCAATCAGTGATTTATCGTCATTGTCTGACCATATCTCTTTGCAACATTTCTCCTGTTCTTTTACATATGTTCGCAGCCTTGCATCATTAGCTAGATTGGCCAATTTACAACATCTTAGTTGCTCTAATACTCATGTCGCTAACCTTAACCCTTTGACCGAGTTGACCAATTTACAATTTCTCGGCTTTTCCCATACCCAAGTTGCTGACCTTACTCCTTTAGTCACATTGACTAATTTGCAATGGCTTTTATGTTCTAGAACCGAAATAGCAGACTTGACTCCATTAGCTAAATTAACTAAGTTGAGTGGGCTTTTATGCTCTCACACTAAAGTCAAAGACCTTAGTCCGTTGGTTAATTTGATCACATTGAAACGACTTGACTTTGACAAAACTCAAGTTGCAGACCTAACCCCGTTAGCTGGGTTGACTAATTTGTTGCGAATTTCCTTCTCTAACACTCACATTGATGACCTTACACCTTTGTCAAATTTGACTAATTTAGTGTTACTTTTCTGCTCTGACACCCAAATCACCAATCTCAATCCACTAGCGAGTTTGACCAACTTGAAACTGCTTTACTGCTACTCCACACAAATCAGCGACCTGACTCCTTTGGCCGGACTCCTAAATTTGCAACAACTTTACTGCGACTCCACACAAATCAGCGACCTGACTCCGATTTTGCACTTGATAGAGAAAGGGGTTGAAGTAAAATGGCAGGATTTTTCAGAGCATTACAATGAAGATACGGCTACCTGGCAAGAGCGGCACGCCATCCTTGTCAAAGACTGTCCCCTTACCCATCCGCCTGTGGAGATTGTTAAGCAAGGCAACGAAGCTATCCTGCGCTATTTCGAAGACCTCGAAACCCAGGGCGAAGAAATCGTCTACGAAGCCAAAATGCTCATCCTCGGGGACGCCGGAGCGGGTAAAACCTCTTTGGCCCGGAAGATTGAAGACCCGGATGCTAACATGCCCGACGAAGAAAAAGACAGCACGCCCGGCATCGCGGTTCGTGCACTCACACTCAGCGAACGGCAACCCGATTTCACCATGCACCTCTGGGATTTTGGCGGGCAGGAAGTTTACCACGCCACGCACCAGTTTTTCCTTTCAAAACGTTCACTCTACGTCCTGCTTTCCGATGGCCGCAAAGAAGAGCAATTGGATTATTGGCTGCAAATGCAGGAAATTTATGGGCAGGACAGTCGCCTCTTATTGGTGGTGAATCAAAAAGGGGACATGCAGCCTAACCTGCCCATGAGCGACATCCGCAGGGATTACCCCAATGTGCAGGAGGCTCAGCCCACGGTCATCAACCTAAAAACCGACCGGGAAGGTGCAGTCGCGCTCCGGCAGCGCATCGAACAGCAAATCCGCAACCTGCCGCAATTCGAGCAGGGGTTGCGGACGCCGAAAAAATGGGCCGCCATCCGCCAGAAGCTCGAAGGATTGGATGCCGATCATATTGATATAAAAGCATACCGTCAACTCTGCGAGGAAGAAGGCATCACCGATCCCAACCGGAAAAAAGATTTACTCGATTTTTTGCACAACCTCGGTGCAGTGCTGCATTTCCAGGATGTCGCAGGGTTGAACAAAATGGTCATCCTGCGCCCGGAATGGGCTACCAATGCGGTCTATCGCCTGCTCGACCACACCAAAAAGAAAGGCGACAACGGTCATTTCACCCGGCAAGATCTGGACGCGGTGTGGCAATGCGCAGAATACGAGGACTACTTCGAAGAGTTGCTGGGGCTGATGGATAAATTTGAACTTTGTTACCCTGCTCCGGAGGATAAAAACCTGTTTATCGTGCCTTCTCTTTTACCGGATACCCGATCGGCAAATAGCGACTGGCCGGTGGACGCTGCTGACATGCAGCTTTGGTACGAGTATAGTTTTATGCCCAAAGGCATCGTTACTCGGCTCATTGTTCGGCAGCACCAACTGCTCGAATCGCCGCCAACTGTCTGGAAACGCGGCGCTATTTTCGCCATCGAAAATGCACGGGCAGAAGTGACGGAAAGCTTCCGGGAAAAAAGAATCAGCATCCGGGCCAGCGGCAAACAAGCCAAAGCCCTGCTGACCATCCTCGCCCGCGAAATTGACACCCTGAACAGCGGCTTTCACTTTAATGAACGCATGACGCTCAAACAGATCGTTCCCTGTCATTGTCCTCAATGTAAAAAGTTGTCAAAACCCCACCCCTTTGACTACAAAACCTTGGCCAATCGCTTAGAGCGGGGCAGGCTGACGATTGACTGCGAAGCCAGCCTGGATGAAATTTCCATCCCGGATTTGTTGCGAGAAACGTTTTCAGATGCGGATAAAATATTAAAAACCTTTGAGCGGCGGGAAGAAATGGGGCGTTTTGGCAGGCGTGGCGCAGGTGAGGCCCTGACTCGAAGTCAGCGCCTCACTCCGGCAAAGCCCGCGCCCCTCAAAATTTTCATTTCGTATTCGAAGCACGACCGGGAAAATTTTCTCATCCCGATGACGCGCTTCCTGAACCCATTGATGCGTGCCGGACTTATAGAAACCTGGAACGACCACGATATTCAACCTGGTGAAGAATGGGACGAAGCAATCAAATCTGAAATTGAAAAAGCAGATGTGATTTTCCTACTTGTCAGCGCGCATTCATTAAACACGGATTATATCTGGAATGTAGAAATCGAAGCGGCCATGCGCCGCCATGAGGCCGGTACCGTGCACGTGATTCCCATTATTTTGTCAACCTGCTTGTGGCAGGAAAAAGACCAGGGGGACAATTACATTTTCCCGCCTGCAAAACTGAATACCCTTCCATCCAAAGGCAAACCCATCAATAAATGGTCAGATCAGGACGAAGCCTGGCATGCGGTGGCAGAAGGCGTTAAAAAGCTTTTGAAAAGACCTTGATCATTTGTCAGTTGAATACCTGCCTGCAGGGGGGTATTTCCTTCAGGCAGGTGACAGGGTAGTTCGGTTTGTAGTGGGGCGTTGAATACCTCACGCCTACTTCAAAAACGGATTACTCCACTTCTCTTCAGTCGCAACGCTTTCATCCGTCAGTGTATTCAAAAAGGCCACCAAAGCTTTTTTCTGGGCATCTGTGAAATTCAGGCGCACCGGATTGCCGTTGGGATCCTTCAGTGCCGCGCTCAGGGTCGGGTGGTTCTGGATGCCGCTGTTGTAATGCTCCACCACCTCTTCGAGGGTAGCAAAACGACCATCGTGCATGTAAGGCGCCGTGAGGGCGATGTTCCTCAGGCTGCTGGTTTTGAAGCGCCCCTGAAAAATAGGAATACCCGGAAAAGCTTCAAAAGCGCCAAGGTCGGTCGTAGATTGGGCGTCTAAGCCATTGTTTTGCGGCCCCGGGTTAGCGCTGACGAAAGCTTCGGTGGTGTGGCAGCCGAAACAGGCGCCGCCGCCATTCGGGATGGGCAACAGAAACAATTGTTTGCCTAAATTTTCTTCTGTAGTGAAATTCGGAAAATTAGCGCCGGGGTTGTTCACCATGGCCCGGCCCGTGTCGTATTTGCTGCGGTAGCTCACGATGCTGCGAACAAATTGCGCCAGTGCCTTCGAAATCCGGTCGGATGTAACGCTTTCGTCACCAAAAGCATCTTTGAACAAAGCCGGATAGTAATCCTGCGCCTCAACCGCCGAAACTACCTGCGGCAGGGTCATGCCCATTTCAACCGGATCCTGAAACGGCATCAGCACCTGATCTTCCAGGGTAGCGGCACGTTCATCCCAAAAAAAGCGTCCGCGTTGGTAGAACCGCGCATTGATGAGCGTCATGGAATGCCGGCGGGTGAAGCCGTCTTCGAAGCCCCTGCTCAGGATTTCCGAGTCGCTGAAACCCGCATCCTGCTTGTGGCAGGATGCACAGGAAACCCGCCCATTCGCGCTGAGTTTTTTGTCATAAAACAACACCCTGCCTAACGTTGCACCCGCATTGGTAATGGGGTTGCTGGCGGGCGTATTGTCGATCCCGTTTACTGAGGTGGGCAAAGGGCCGGGGGTATTCGTCTGAAAATGAGCCGGCAAAGCCAGTGTGGCGTAGTCAAAGGGCGTTTCCGGAAGATTCAGCTCAGTAGTCACCGTAATGATGGGTGTTTCTTCTTCTTTTTGACAGGCAATAAAAGTTGCCGCCGTGGCTATTGCCAGAGCAAAGGTGGTTTTGTTCATCATGGAAGATTTGATATTTTATGCATAGACCAACAAACTGGAAAAAGGATTAATATCTTTAGTTGATAAAAAAGTAGATTGTATATTCATACCCCAGTTTGAATGAAAATAATGCATTTGCAAATTCGGATAAATCAATAGACGGCAGACGTCAAAAAATCCTTCGGTTAAAAGAAAAGAATTATGACAAAACTGAAAATCATAGGAATTTTACTCGCCGGAATCCTTGCGATTTTCGTTTATCAAATCATTGGTAATCATTTAAATAGCACCGAAAAAGAGGGAGCAAACCGGGTTAGTTATAATTTTCATGTCCGTCCCATTCTTTCCGATAAATGCTTTGCCTGCCACGGGCCGGATAAAAACAAACTGCAAGCCGGCTTGCGCTTAGACCTTCCGGAAAACGCCCTTGGCCCGCTGCCGGAAAACCCGGGCGCTTTTGCCATCGTGCCTGGTAAACCTGAATCATCGGAGCTGATGAAACGCATTACCTCTAAAGATCCCGATTATCAGATGCCAACACCGGAATCGCACCTCCCCCTTTTGACGGAAAGCGAAATCGAAATCATCCGGAAATGGATTCAACAGGGCGCCGTTTATGAAAAACACTGGGCTTTTATCCCACCGAAAAAAGCGCCGCTTCCCAAAGTGCGGGACAAAGCCTGGGTCAAAAACGAAATTGACCATTTCACCCTGGCCAAAATGACCGAAAAAAGCCTGGCACACAATGAAGCTGCCGGAAAAGAGCATTTGCTCAAACGCATTACCTTAGACCTCACCGGTCTTTTGCCCACCGTTGAAGAAATGGATGAGTTCGAGGCAGACCAAAGCGAAAACGCGTATGAAAAAGTGGTGGACCGTCTGCTGGCAAACCCGCATTACGGCGAAAAAATGGCTTTGTACTGGCTCGACATTGCCCGTTATTCCGACAGTTACGGCTATCAGGACGACAACATCCGCACCCAATGGCCTTACCGCGATTGGGTCATCCATGCCTTCAACACAAATATGCCTTACAAGCAGTTTCTCACCTGGCAATTGGCCGGCGACTTGCTGCCCAAAGCTAACAAAGAGCAGATTCTGGCGACTGCTTTTCTCCGCAACCACAAATATACCGAAGAAGGCGGGGTCATCCCGGAAGAATACCGCGTGGAATACGTTTTGGACAAGGTTAAAACCTATTCGAAAGGCTTGCTCGCCCTGACGGTAGAATGCGCCCAGTGCCACGACCACAAATACGACCCCATTTCGCAAAAGGACTTTTATCAGGTATTTGGATTTTTCAACACCTCCAAAGAAGCGGGTTTTGAAGGAGATGTCAGCGTGTCGCAACCTGCCAAGACGCCCATACTGAAGCTTTCAGAAACAGAAATCAAAAATGTGCTGACTTTCATCAACCAGCGTGATACCGGTTCGGTGATGGTATCGGTGATGGAAGAGTCGGACACCGGGCGTACGACCTATGTATTGAACCGCGGCGCCTACGACCAGCCTGGCGACCCCGTGAAATCCAGTGCGCTGGCGGCTGTGTTGCCATTTGACACGACACAATACCCGCGCAACCGCCTGGGTTTGGCCGATTGGACGGTATCCGAAAATAATCCGCTGACGGCCCGGGTTCTGGTCAACCAGCTCTGGCAGGAATTTTTCGGCGCAGGCCTGGTCAAAACCACCGGCGATTTCGGCATGCAGGGCAATCTGCCCACCCATCCCGAATTGCTCGACTGGCTGGCTGTCGATTTTATGGAAAATGGCTGGGACATCAAGCGTCTGATCAAAAAAATGGTCCTGTCGGCTACCTACCGCCAATCCTCCGCTGTCACATCAAAGCACTTACAAATTGACCCTGAAAATCTTTTCTTAGCCCGATCATCCCGCCAGCGGCTCAAAGCGGAATTGGTGCGCGACATGGTGCTGGCGAGCAGTGGATTGCTGGTCAAAAACATCGGCGGCCCCAGTGTAAAACCTTATCAGCCGGCAGGTTTGTGGGAAGTGGCAAGCTCCGGGAGAGGGCAGTTGAAAACCTACGAACAGGATCAGGACAGCGCGCTTTACCGCCGGGGGTTGTATACTTTCATCAAACTCACCCTGCCGCCGCCGTCTATGATTGTATTCGATGCCAGCAACCGCGACCAGTGTGAAGTAAAACGTTCCAGAACCAATACGCCGCTTCAGGCGCTGATCATGATGAACGACCCGACTGTACTGGAGGCAGCACGGGTATTGGCCCAGCAACTGTTGGCTCAAAACCCGGATATGGAAAACAACATCGCGCAGGCTTTCCGAAGCATCATTTGCCGAAAGGCCAGCTCTAAAGAAATGGAAATTCTGGAAGCGTATTATTCCGAGCAATTGCAGCTTTTTAAAACCCAAAAACTCGACGCTTACAAAACACTTGCGGTAGGCGATTTTCCCATCAACCCTAAAGTAAACCCTGAAACGTCTGCTGCGCTGATGAAAGTCGTGTGCACCATTTACAACATGGAAGAAGCCATCACCAAATCCTGAAGTCATGGAAAAAGAAGTGCTCGAACAAGGACTGAACCTGAACCGCCGGAAATTTTTATCCAGGCTTAGCCTCGGACTTGGCAGTGTAGCTTTAGGCTCTCTGATGATCCCGGACTTGTTTTCGGGTAGTGAAGAAACGCTTTTGCAGGTTGGATTGCCCCATTTTGCACCCAAAGCCAAACGTGTCATCTACCTGTTTCAAAATGGGGCGCCTTCGCAGTTGGACCTGTTTGACAACAAGCCAACCTTGCGGAACATGCACGGCCAGGAGCTGCCTGCTTCCGTGCGCATGGGCCAGCGCCTCACGGGCATGACTGCCGATCAGAAATCTTTTCCTCTGGCCGGTTCAAAATATGCTTTCAAACAACACGGGCAGCACGGCGCCTGGCTGAGTGAGTTGCTCCCTTACACTGCTAAGATCGCGGATGACCTTTGCTTCATCCGGTCCATGTATACCGAAGCCATCAACCACGACCCGGCTTTGACCTTCTTCCAAACGGGCGCGCAGGTCGGCAACCGGCCAAGTATGGGCGCCTGGCTGAGCTATGGTCTGGGCAGTGAAAACAGAAACCTGCCTGCTTTTTGTGTCCTGTTGTCTAAAGGCAAAGGGAACGGACAAGGCGTTTATTCCAAGTTGTGGACCAATGGCTTTCTGGATTCTGTGCACCAGGGCGTGCAATTCAGCAACAGCGAAGACCCGGTGCTCTATCTCAACAACCCGGAGTCTATGGACAAAGTCGACCGGAGGCGCATGCTGGACCGTCTGGCCCAACTCAACGAAGAAAGTTACCAGCAGTTTGGCGATCCCGAAATCAATGCCAAAGTGCAGCAATACGAAATGGCGTACCGCATGCAGACCGCTGTGCCGGAAGTCACCGACCTCAGCACCGAGCCGGAAAGCATCATCAAATTGTATGGCCCAGAATGCCTGATTCCCGGAACCTATGCTGCCAACTGCCTTTTAGCCAGAAAATTGTCTGAAAGTGGCGTTCGTTTTGTGCAGTTGTACCACCAGGGCTGGGATGCGCACGACAACCTGCCCTCACAAATCGTGGGCCAGTGCAAAGACACCGACCAGGCTTCCGCTGCTTTGATCACGGATCTGAAACAACGCGGGCTTTTGGACGAAACGCTGGTCATCTGGGGCGGCGAATTCGGCAGAACGAATTACTGTCAGGGTGTTTTAACGCCTGATAATTATGGCCGCGACCACCACCCGCGATGTTTTACGATCTGGATGGCCGGCGGGGGTGTAAAACCCGGCGTGTATGGCGAAACCGACGAATTTGGCTACAACATACAGTCTGACCCGGTGCATGTTCACGATTTTCAGGCTACGGCCCTACATCTAATGGGACTGGATCACGAAAAATTAGTGTACAAACACTTAGGAAGGAGGTACCGGCTGACGGATGTGCACGGGAAGGTGGTAAGCGGCTTAATTGCTTGAGTTGGTTTTTCGGCTAAAGGGGGACTTTGCGGGAACCTATTTCCCGCCAAGGGCGCAAAGGGTCTCGCCAAGGACGCCACGGCTTGGGACGTCTCGCTTCGCGACCTTCGCGTATCCGTTGCGGACTTTGCCTGCCTGTCCGGTAGGCAGGCGGGAAACTTTTTTTCACTGCCAGAAGCACCAAGGTCACACAAAGAATGCCAAAGTTTGAGACGTGAATAAGATATTCAATTACCAAGTTTAATCTCGTATTAACATGCGCAGGAGAACTTTCATCAAAAACACAACTTTCGGCATAGCGGGCGCACTAACCGCACCAGTTATGATGGCTACGACCGAAACCATACTCGGGCAAAACAACAAGCGCTACCGCATCAACACCCGTTGGAGCCAGGCCGACGTGGCCCGCTACCCTGTCAACGATTGCCACGAAATGGTGCAGGACCAAAAGGGCAGGATTCTGCTCCTGACCAACGAAACGAAAAACAATGTCCTCATTTATGACAAAAACGGCAAGCTTCTGGACGCCTGGGGAACCGAATATCCGGGGGCGCACGGCCTGACGCTGTTCAATGAAAACGGGACAGATGTGTTGTTCATTTGCGACAACAAACACCATCAGGTCATCAAAACCACCATTGATGGGAAAGTATTGATGGTATTGGATTATCCCGTAGAAACGGGCGTTTACGATGGTCCCGAAGCCTATGTGCCTACCGAAACCGCCATCGCCCCCAACGGCGATATTTATGTCGCCGACGGCTATGGCCGGGACTATATCATTCAATATGACGCGAAAGGAAATTACATTCGCCATTTTGGAGGCCGCGGCGATACAGATGCACACCTTCTGAATGCGCATGGCATTTGTGTGGACATGCGGGATCCTGCGAACCCTTGTCTGATAGTGACTTCCCGGCAGCAAAATGCATTTAAGCGCTACGATCTGGCGGGAAATTACCTCGAAACGATTGCCTTGCCGGGCGCCTGGGTTTGCCGGCCTGTTATTCGGGGAAATTACCTGTACGCTGCCGTGCTGCAAACCGACAGCCGACAGGGCATGGAATCGGGTTTCGTCACCATTCTGGACAAACAAAACAAGGTCGTTTCCAATCTGGCGGGTTCCGAACCCAAATATATCGGCGACAGTCCCGAGGCCATGTACCAAACCATCAAAGCTTTTCAATATCCGCACGACGTTTGCATAGACGATGAGGAAAATCTCTACGTAGCCCAATGGAATTCCGGAAAAACGTATCCGTTTAAATTAGAGCCCGTTGTATGAAGCAAACAGGACTGTGCTGCCTATTTATTAGCCTTGGCTTGATGTTGGTTCAAGCTCAGGACGTGTTTCAGTTGGCGCCACCGCTGTTGAAATATCCTTCGGTGTTTTTTGAGAAAAAAGTAGCGGTTGAACTGCAATTTGCGCAAAGTGGAACGCAGATTCATTTTACCACCAACGGGCAGGAGCCTGCTGAAACGGATCCGGTTTACACCCGACCCATTGTTCTGAAAAAAGACGCCACAACCCTGAAAGCCAGAGTATTCGGAAAAGGTTTTTTGCCTTCCGAAACCGTAGAAGCCACTTTTTTCAAACGCGGAATCCCCATCTCACAAGTCATACATGACCAACCGGATGACCGTTACCGGGGCTCCGGCTACCCCACCCTGACCGATGGATCAGGCGGTGTTGCCGTCCATACCCATCCTAGCTGGCTGGGGTTTCAACAAGATAAAGTCAATTTTGAACTGCGTTTGGAAAAACCCAAAAACATACGGCAATTGCTGCTGCATGTTTTGGAAAACCAGGGCGCCTGGATTTTCCTTCCTCAGCGCATCGATGTTTTTTATCAAAACCTGGAGACCAAAGAGTTCGTCTGGATGGCCACGAAGGTGATTGATCCTGTGAAAAAGAGTGATAAGGCTGCATGTCAGGCCATTTTGATGACTTTTAACGGAAAAATAAAAGCCGACCGCTTGCTGATTAAAGTCTATCCGCTGGCAGCAATGCCGGATGGACACCCTGGAAAAGGGAAACCGGCCTGGTTATTTTTGGATGAGATAATTTTGTACTGATGCCGAAAATTCACTGGAACAAGCTACTCTACAATGCCGGTTTTGCATTAAACAGTTTTCTGTTTTTTCTGGCGGTATTTGGATCAACGTTGCAAGTACCAAAGCTCTTGCAGGTCGCAGGTCGCATGCACCCCTTAATCCTGCATTTTCCCATCGTGCTGCTGTTGCTGGCGATTATCTGGGAAACTGTGATTAAAGCAAAAGAGAATCCTTTGTATCGCCCGCTTGGAGATGCCCTGTTGTTGTCCACTGCATTGAGTGCAGTTGTTGCGGCTTTGATGGGCCTGTTCCTTTCTCAGGAGGAAGGATACGATGCCGAAGCCCTGTTTGGACACAAATGGAGTGGTGTGGCGGTCTCGGGGATCAGCTGGCTTTGGTATGCGTACCGGGAACGGATCAGGCAAGTGAAGGGTCTGGGATGGGGTATCGCAATCATTGGATTTGCAGGTATTGTTTTGGCCGGACACCTGGGGGCCACCATCACCCACGGCGAAAACTATCTGTGGGAACCTCTATCCGTTGATAAAAAGAAACCCAATGTTTTGCTGGAAGACGCGCTTGTTTTCCAACACCTGGTTTTGCCGGTTTTGGAAGAAAAATGCCAATCCTGCCACAATTCCGCCAAATCAAAAGGCGGCCTTGTTTTGGAAAACGAAGCTTCGATTTTGAAAGGTGGTAAACACGGCAAACTCTGGGACAGCACGGCTGTATCGATGGGTTTGTTGATGGAACGCCTCCACTTGCCCGCCGAGGCCAAAAAGCACATGCCGCCAACAGGGAAACCGCAACTGAGTGCACAGGAAATGGAAATTCTCTACCATTGGATCAAAAACGGGGCGCCGTTTGATCAGAAAATAGTGGAATTGCCCGAAAAAGACACCTTGCGTGTGCTGGCTGCCGAACTGCTTAAAAATGTAGAAGACGAGGATTATGCTTTTGCGCCGGCCAGTGAACGCACCATTAAGAAACTGAACAACGACTACCGGGCCGTTTACCCGTTGGCCTTGAATTCCCCTGCTTTGGGGGTTGATTTTTTTGGCATCGCGGCATTTCAGAGCCAGGCGATAACAGAACTGGAGGCCATAAAAACGCAAATCGTCAGCCTGAACCTGAATCGCATGCCCGTTCAGGATGCCGATTTGAAAACCATCGCCCGGTTTACCAACCTGCGCAAACTCAACCTCTCCGCCACCCATATTACGGGCGCGACGCTCAGCGAACTGAAAAACCTGAAAGCTTTGCGCAAATTGTCGCTCTCCGGCACAGCAGTTAAGGCTGCTGATCTGAAGGTATTGGCCCAATTGCCCGAACTGGCGGCCCTTTATTTGTGGAATACCGGCGTCAGCGAGCAGGATTTTCCCGCGTTGCAGAAGCAGTTGCCGCAGGTTCACCTTGAATCCGGATTCAAAGGCGATACAGTGGTCGCCAAACTCAATGCGCCGATCATTGAAGGGGAAGTACAGGTCTTTACCGGATTTACCAGGGTCAAGCTAAAAAATTTCATTAAGGGAGCTGCCGTGCGCTATACGCTGGACGGTTCCATTCCCGACAGCCTGCATGCGCTGCTCAGCAACGGAGACAGCATCACCATCGACAAAACCTGCCTGCTCAGCACAAAAGCATTCCTGCCGGGCTGGATCAGCAGCGAGGTGGCGACCCGCAATTTTTACAAAGTCGGGGTCAGCCCCGATTCCATTGCACTGACCCACGCGCCCAATCCGCAGTACAAAGGAGATGGCCCTGCCACACTGATTAATCAAAAAATTGGCGACACGGATTTCAGGTCAAAAAAATGGCTGGGATTCAGGGATACGCCACTGGAAGCCTTCTTATTTTTCAAAAACCCCACGACCCTGTCTGCTGTTTCCGTCAGCACGTTGGTGGACATCGGGAGTTACATCATGCCTGCTGCTCAAATGGAGGTTTGGGGTGGAAGTTCTAAAAACAGCCTTGTGTTGCTTAAAAAGCTCAATCCTGCACAGCCAAAAGGCCTGGGCGATCCGGCCTCTCTGGTTGGTTTGAATGCCGTGTTTGCACCGCAAAAATTCAGGGTTTTGAAAATTGTGGTAAAACCGGTTTCAAAACTCCCGCCCTGGCATCCCGGGAAGGGTACGCCCGGGTGGATATTTGTGGATGAGGTGTTTTTGAATTGAGGGTTGATTTTTTACCACACTGCTGGCGCGATAGCAGTAACTGAGCTGGCTGCTGAGCTGGCGACTGAGCGTAGTCGAAGTCAAGTCGAAGTCAAGTCGAAGTTCCGCCTCGCGTGTGCTATTTGCTGGTCTCCGGCCGGCTGCAAGAACGGGCAGAGCCCTGAAAATAAAAGGCACGAGGCGGAACTATCGCGCCAGCAGAAGGAACATAGAGCATGTCAGATCCGTAGCGTCTCCCGCAATTTCAGGGCCTGACGACGCGACACCTCAATCGTTTCGCCACTGCTCAAACGCAGGCGTAACTGCCCTCCCAGCGCGTTGTCCACTCCGGAAATGAAGCGCACATTGACCAATTGCTGACGGTTGGCCCTGAAAAAGAAATCGGGTTGCAGCCGTTCTTCCAGATAATTCAGGGAGCGCAGCAGCAGGGGCTGCTGGTTTTCAAAATAAATGCGGGTATAATTGCCGTAAACTTCAAGAATGCGGATGTCGCCAAGCCGAACGATCCAGCAGCGGTCGCCGTCTTTCACAAAAATGCGGTGCTCCGGGTCGAGGCGCTCCGTTCCAGGCTGGCGCTGACGTTGCTGCAACAGCGCTTTTTCTATGGCATTGGCCAGGCGCTCGGGTTTGATGGGTTTGAGCAGGTAATCCAATGCATTGTATTCAAATGATTTGAGGGCATACGCATCGTATGCGGTTGTAAAAATCACCACCGGAACTTCATCGAGCGATTCCAGCAGATCAAAGCCATTGGCGCCGGGCAACTGGATGTCGAGAAACAACAAATCTGCCTCCGTTTTGCGCAGCAGCGCTTTGGCTTCTTCTGCATTGCCCGCTTCCCCAACCACTTCAATTTCAGGGTGCGCCTGCAGCAAAGTCAGCAATTCTACCCGAGCCAATCTAGAATCTTCTACAATAACTGCTTTCATTTCACAAATTTAACCATTCTAAGTCATCGGGTTTTCATTTACAGTCCATTCCAATGGCAGCCGAACCTTTGAGCGGACCCAGCCATCTTCTGAGACAATTTGAAAGCTTGCCCGCTGTCCGTAAAGCAATTCCAGCCGCTCCCGAATATTGCTCAGTCCAACCCCCAGATGGTCTTCCTGAACAGGATCTTCGGGAGAATAAGCGCCGGGGTTGGCAACCGTAATTTCGAGGTCAGCGCCCACCTGTTCAGCCCGGATGTTGACAGCCCCACCTTCAGGTCTTTTTCCCACGCCGTGTTTGATGGCGTTTTCTGCCAGCAACTGAAGGAGCATGGGCGGGATCAGGGCCGTTTGCAGGGACTCCGGCACTTTGAGACTTGTCTGCAAGCGGTCTTCGTATTGAATGGTCATCAAAGCGAGGTAATCGGCAGTAATTTCAATTTCCTGTTGCAGGCTTGTCTTTTCGCGATTGTAGGACGTCAGCGAATACCGGAGTAAATCCGACAAATGCGTGATCATGGAGCGCGCCTGTTGCGGATTTTCAAGCACCAAAGCGCGGATGTTGTTGAGGGCATTAAACAAAAAATGGGGCTGTACCTGCGCCCGCAACTGTCCCAACTGGGCATCGCGCAGGGCAATTTGCAGCCGCCATTTTTCTGCTTCGTTTCGGGTAAATTTTGTAAAATACTGGTAGGCAAAATAGATGGCCGACCAGGCGATGATGAGGATGATGCCGTTAAAAAAGATGCCCAGAAACAACTGATAAAGGGGCAAATCCGGCAAATCCAACACCAGCATCAGGGGTTTGGCCATCAGCGCGAAGCCGATACTCCAAAGCCCTGCCACCAATGTTGACGCTCCCAAAACAGGCAAAATCAGGCGCAACAGCGGTTTCGTATGCCACCCCAGCCGGAGAATTACCTGCCGATACCCCACCGTCACTGCAAAACCCACTATCCCGGCCATGACCTCAATGATCATCCAGCGGTAGCTGAATTTTACGGATTGTTGCAGAGCCATATTGGCAATGGTGAACAAAGTCCAACCCCCGACTTGTGCCATCCAAAATGGCGAAATGCGGTACTTCATGTTTTTTGCCTGTTACAATGCGCTATTTGAAGCGCTTCCCGATCCAGTCAGCCACCATCTCCAGCACTTCAGGCGCAAAAGTTTCCGTATTCTTTGCGTATTCGCTGACCTGCCCGGTTTCGGTATGCTGGAACAAGTGGTTGAGCCCGGGTATTACTTTCACGGTATAATCCGGATGTTTGGCTTTTTTCAACGCTTTTTCAATCGGTGGAATGTTCTGAGCAGGGTCAACCTGCAGATCTAATCCTCCGGTGAGCACGAGCAGGGGGCAACGCACTTTCGACAGTACCGGAATCGGTTCATGCTTCAGGAAATAGCGCATCCAGGGTGTGTTCAGCTGCTTTATTTGCTGGTCAATCGCCTGATCCAATGGTTCAAAATCTGCTCTTGCTGCTTCGGGAAGTTTGGGTACTTCCTTTTGCAGGTAATCGCGCATGGCTTGTGCTGTTTGAGCTTCATCGGTGTTTTTGCGCAGTATTTTGAAGATGTTTTTCGACAATTTCAGCTGGGGCTGGATGACCGACTCCGGTTTGCCTTCTGCCGCGTCTATCAGTGCAGATTGGTGGAGAATGATTTTTTCGCCATTGACACCCGGTCCTGCAAGCAGCACGGCAAAAGCCACTTCCGGCATTTCGGCTGCAACGATCGGGGCAATCAGGCCGCCTTCGCTGTGACCGATCAGGCCAATTTTCCCAGCCTGAATATCGGGGCGTTGACGCAGCATCTTCACTGCGGCTTCGACATCGGTGGCAAAATCAGCAGAAGTCGCCGTTCTGAAAGTTCCTTTTGATTCGCCTACGCCACGGTCATCATAGCGCAGCACGGCGATGCCTTTTCGGGTCAGGTAGTCGGAAATGACCAAAAATGGTTTGTGTCCCAGCAGTTCTTCGTCGCGGTTTTGCGGACCGGAACCGCTGATGAGGATCGCAACCGGCCAGGGTCCCTCGCCTTCAGGCAGCGTAAGCGTTCCTGCCAATCGAATGCCGTTTGCTTTTTCGTTGATAAAGCCGACTTCTTCCGAGCGGTACGGAAACGGCGCCTTCGGTTCCTGTGGACGTTCTAATTTTTCAGCCTCAATGGCTTCCCGGCTTAAGTTGAGCGGCAATGCCTGCCCGCCCTGTGTGAAGTTGCCGGTAAAACTTTCAGAAGCGGCCTGCCATTCTCCCTTATAAGTGACGCCAATATTGGGCATGGCAAAAGTCAACACCGGAGCTTCATAGCGAATTTCTCCTACCGGCAAGCCAAAAGCGCCCTGGTCCGGGCTGTCAAAAGTCGCTTTCAGGCCATCACCTTCCGACTGAACATGCAATACCAGGCGCAGTTTAATGCCCTGGATGTTCAATTGTCCGTTCCAATCGCCGCTGATGTCCTGTGCAAATAACAGCGTATTGAATCCGATTCCTAATAATAACAAGAGTGTTCTGGTCATGATTTGAATGTTTTGCGGACAAGTTAGGCCCCGGCGGCATTCACAGGCAAGCAATAAATGACGAGCGGTTCTACGGCATGACAAGCGGTCTATTTTTTCCAAAATTGCTGCCACCAGTTTTTCTTTGCTGCTTCTACCTGACCGGTATCTGTTGTCCGGGAGGGGAATTCGTTAAGCATATCCAGCATTGCCGCAGCTATTTGGGCATTCATCATCTGGCCTGATTCGAAACTTTGGAGCCCATATTTCTGACCGTGTTCAAATTCCATGTGCTTTTGAACCAGCCCTTTTACAGCGCTTTCCATGTGCGTTCCTGCTGCCATTCCACGCAAATGTCTGATGACTTGTAGCATTTCCCCCTGGGCGATCAGGTTCCGCAATTGCTTGTGGTCAGGAATGGCATCCTTAGGTGTAGGCGAATAATCCTCTTCCGGATCAGATTGTCGGTTGTGCTGGTAGAGGGCGCGGGCGCGGGCGATTTTTTCTGCTGATTCCCTTTCCGATGCAATCGCTGCAGCTTCTTCTTCTGCAGAAATCCCGAGCAGTGCCCTAAGGCTTGCTGAAACTTTATTCATGCTGTCCAACTCGTCCATTTGGTCATTTTCCATGCCAGGTTCCTCTTCCAGCAAGGACAAAATACCTATGGCGATTCTTTTATATTCCATGGTGGCTGTAGGAATGGAGATCAACCCTAATGCAAAGTTGCGCTTCAAGTTGCGGATACGCTCTATCTGAAGTTCAGCCAGGACATTTTGAGTCAGCAGATCTTGCAATACCTGCTCAATGCCCTGAGTAGCCATTCGATGAATAAAATCATTTAGGGTCATGTCTGTCGTTTTGGTTAGCAATTCATTATCGGGCCATTCGGAAAACCTTAGCCATTGATGGGTAAAAATAGGGAACTATACCCTATTTTGCGGGACTATCTTTAGACATAAAACCACCCGATTATGAAAAAATCATTTTACCTGCCGGTGATGTGCTTCCTGGCATTTGTATTCCATCTTTCTGCAAGCAATGGCTATCCTCTGAATTTCAACGCAGGGCATCCAGGTGTGGCAACTTCCGACCCTGAAGCCATCATCCGCAAAAACATCGCGGATTTTTCTGCCAATCTCATGAAAGGCAATTACCAGGCTGTCGTCGCAGCCTATACAGACGATGCCAAAATATTTCCGCCCTCCCTCGACATCCTGTCGGGAAGCGAAGCCATCAGCCGTTACTGGACGCCATCCGAAAATGCAAAAAGTCGTATTGTATACCATAAAGTTACCCCTTCTGAAATCACCATTACGGGCAATACGGCCTACGATTGGGGATATTATGAAGGTACCAGTGAGAACGATAAAGGGGAGCGGAGCAACTGGCGGGGCAAATATGTCATTGTGTGGAAGGAAGTCTCGCCGGGTGACTGGAAAATCTATTTAGATTGCTGGAACCGGGTTTTGGATTAGGGGAGGTGAAATTTGAAGATTTGAAAATTTGAAGATTGGGAAGCCGAGGTTGCCTCAAAATACTTTTCCCGGGCCACTCACAGTCAATCTTCAAATTTTCAAATTGACACATCTTCAAACCGCCTCAATTCCCCTCCATTTCTGCCTGCAACTTATCCACCTGGTTGCCCAAAAAAGTCAGGAAAATCTTCAGTTTTGCGCCCTCTTCCCGGGCAGGTATCGCCAACTGAATCTGGTTGTCGCTTTCGTAGACAGCCTGGACTTCATTACCCCCGGTATCCTTGCTGAGCATTTGAAAAAGGCCGGTCATACGTTCTTTTCCATTGCGCTCCACAATGCCGGGGGAGCAGTATTTTTCAACGAAAGCGGCCGCGGCTTCGGCAGAATAATCAGTGAGTACGGTCAGCATAGCTTGCGCTGTTTCCTGTCGCTCATTTGCCGGAAATTCATTCATTGGCACAGGTTGCCAGTTTGTTTGCCCGGGTAGTTCACCGCTCATCAGAATCCGGATGATCTCGTCGTCGAGACGAAACAGGCGCACATTGGCATCATTACTGGACGCAAAAAGGCAAAGATCAAGTTCGGGAAACCAGCGAAAATCGGCTCTAAAAATACCGTTGCCGCCATTGTGCTCAATGCTTTTCCCACCATTGGCGATCGAATAGCCGTAGCCGTAGAAGGTGCCGCCCCCTTCGTCAACATGGGGGCTTGTTTGCAGCTTCAGGGTTTCGGGCTTCAATACTTTGTTGCTGCGCAGGGCGCGGTACCACTGGGTCATGTCACGGGCCGACATCAGAAGTCCGCCATTGGCTTTCAGGTGCCAGTAAGGTTCTTTTCCATTCCACGGTTTGCTTTTGGACGTTCCCCAATCCGAGCCATCGGCCAGATAGCCATGGGTCAGCAGCTTGTAGTCGGCTGCCGGGTTGTCGTAGCCGGCTGTTTTCATCCCTGCCGGCTCAAAGACGTTTTTTTGCAAAAAAGCATCGTAACTCATGCCGCTGAGTTGCTCCACAACCATGCCCAGCAGCGAGTAACCCACATTGGTGTACTCATAAGCGGTTCCGGGTGCAAACAAAAGGGACGTTTCCATGGCCAATTTGACAAAATCTTCCTTGCTTATGGCTTCATAATCGTCGCCTATAGCGCCCGGGAAACCGGCAGAATGGGTCAGCAGGTGGTGGAGGGTAATCCCTTTTTTATCTTCAGGGACATTGGGAAAATACTTACTTATAGGGTCTTTCACAGCCAATTTCCCCTGTTCCAGCAGCAACATGATGGCTGTTGCGGTGAATGGCTTGGTGATGCTGCCAATGGTAGAAAGCGTATTCTCCGTGTAGCGGACTTTTTTTTCGCGGTCTGCAAAACCGTATCCCCTGCTGAATTTCACCACGCCTCCCTCGGCCACTTGTACCATGCCCGAGAAGTCTTTCCGGCTTTCCAGATATTGCTTTACCAAAGCCCAGCGAGCTTTGGGAATGCTTTGTTTTTGCGAAAAGCAAACCGAACAAAAAGAAAGGAGCAGGCATAAAATGGTTCCTGTTTTCATAGAAAGATTGTTTTTACCACAAAGGTCGCCAGGTATTTTATAACCCTAGATTCTGAAAGTATCAGTCTGGAAATTCTGTCCTGGCCTGTGGTTGCTGTTAATGATTACGAATTATTTCGTACAAAGATAGATACCATTTTGTGGCCAAAGCGGGGCATTATTTCTATCGCTTGTTACCTGATGTGGAAACAGGCTTTTTTTATGTAAACCCCGTTTTCACATAAAGAAACCGGCATTTCAGATAATACGAGCGGATGAACAATCGAAAAACGCGAACTTTGCCCTTGATGAAACACCGCCGTTTATTGCTGCATCTTTTGTTCTGGGTACTCTATCTGCTCAGTCAGGGTTTCATTTGGATGAATGCTTTTGTGACCGAAACCGCCATCATTTCTCCGGAAACCGGTCAGGAAATCGTCACCCGAACCACATTCCCCGGCACTTTGCTGCAATCGCTGCAGGCAGAATTCATGGCTTTGCCAGGAAGGCTATTTGCGGTTTACACCAACCTTTATCTGCTCATTCCGCTTTTTTTGCTCAAACGCCGCTGGCTGGTTTATGGCTTGTCTCTGGCCGGTTTGATGCTCATTGCCACTACCTTTCAGGGCCTGTTTGACCTTGTCACTGGAGCGCCGGGCTTTTTCAGCGGACTTCCCCGCGATTCCGGCTTCAACCTGTTTGTGCAGTACCTTGCAGTAAGTGCCAATGTGGTAGTGGTTACCGGCGCCGTGAAAATTCTGCTGCATTATTTAGCGGAAAAGCGAAGGGCTGTCGAACTCGAACAGCAAAGCCTGAAAGCGGAACTGCAGTTTCTGAAAACACAGATCAATCCGCACTTTTTTTTCAATACGCTGAACAACCTCTACGGCCTGGCGCTGGAGCGCTCCGACAAAACCCCTGACCTGCTGCTGCGGCTTTCGGACATCATGAGTTATTTGCTATATGAAAGCGGTGCTGAAACGGTTAGTCTGCAAAAGGAACTGGACATACTGAAAGCTTTTGTAGAACTGGAGCAACTGAGGCATGGCGAACGGGCTTCGGTGCGTTTTGAGGTGGAGGGCATGGCAGATTCCTGGCGCATTCCGCCGCTGCTGTTGCTTCCTTTTGTTGAAAACGCCTTCAAACACGGGTTCAAAAACGGGCAGCATGTTTGCCGCATTGACTTGTCCTTGGTTATCCGGGACGACGAACTTTGTTTTTCGGTTCGGAACGATTTTGTGGAAATGCCGGATGCGAGGTCCAAAGCAGGCGTAGGGCTGGAAAATGTAAGGCGACGGCTGGCTTTACTGCTGCCCGATCGGCATCTTTTGGAAACCGGAATTATGGAAGGGCAGTTTTTTATTTCCTTAAAAATACGAAACACCCCGGTCTAACCATGCAGGTACTCATTGTTGACGACGAACCCATTGCCATCGGCATTCTGGATAAATATGTCCGGCAAATTGAAGGGCTGGAACTGGCCGGCGCCTGCCGCGATGCCGTTGAAGCTTTCAATTTTCTCCAAAAAACGCCGGTTGATCTGATGTTGCTCGACATCGAAATGCCACAAATGAGCGGATTGGCGTTTCTCAAATCGCTCCAAAAACCGCCCCAGGTTATCCTCACAACGGCTTACCGCGACTATGCTTTGGAGGGTTTCGAACTGGCTGTGGCCGATTACCTGCTGAAACCCATTTCTTTCGAGCGTTTTTTAAAAGCCATCCAAAAGGTCAGAAACAACCTGCCTCCTGCTCCGCCGGAAATGCCTGCTGCCCATGGCCGCAGCGGCTATTTGTACTTTAAATCCGGCGTAAAAATGGTTCAGGTCTTTTTGGACGAAATCCTTTATGTGGAAAGTCTGGGCAATTACGCCCGGATCCATCTGACATCGGGGCAATCGGTGGTAACTTATCAGAAAATGGCCGACATGACTTCGGCATTGCCTGCTGCCGACTTCATCCGCATCCACCGTTCTTATATCGTGCGGCGGGACAAGGTCAATGCGTTCACAAACAATGAGGTGGAAGTAGGTGGGCGAAGTTTACCCGTGGGCGGGCAGTATAAGGGCAATTTGAGTTTATTGTAAGGTGCATTCCGTTAGGTTCTGGGTGTTAAAGCCGGAAAAGTTGAATTCATAGGCCATAAATTTCCGCCGATCCAGGGCTCAAAAAAAAACAGCCTCGGCACAAATGGCGCCAGGCTGCTCGAAAAAATCCAACTTCAAAAGGGGGTAAAGCTGAAGAAAAACTTTACCAAAAAAGTATCTTGACGGTAATGATTGTGCGTTCAGGAAATCGGTTTGAGCGTATCCAGGGGAAAATGAAAGGTGTGTGTGACTTTAATGTTTGAACGAACAAGCTCACTCTGTTTTATTCAAGATGCGCGAAAACTGCCAATTGGCTGCTTTCACAATCTGACTACAAAAGTAATACCTTATTGATCAAAACTCAATAGCTAAGATGAAAAAATCTAATATACTTTGCATTTTGGCCCTACTTATCCACATCGTGTGGATTTTTTATGGTAAAAAATGCACCGGAAACAGTAATTTTGTGGTTTACATCAATCCCTGCCAAACAGGTTAATCCGATAATACTATGAAGTTCAGCATTTCTTCTTCCGAATTGCTCAAGCAGTTGCAGATTGCAGGAGGCGTGATCAATTCCAACCCCGTTCTGCCCATACTCGAAGATTTCCTTTTTTCCATATCTAACAATAAGCTAACCATCACAGCTACCGATCTGGAAACGTCCATTACGACGGAACTGGAAGTGATGTCTGATTCTGACGGAATGGTAGCCGTTCCGGCCAAAATTCTTTCTGAGACGCTGAAAGCTTTGCCCCAGCAGCCCATCACGTTTACGGTAAACGATGAAAATTTCGGCATCGAAATTACTTCGGCTTATGGCAAATACCGCCTTGCCGGCGAAAACGGACAGGATTTTCCCCGCATTCCGGAACCGGATGCCGTGGATACCATGAGCCTGCCTTCAGCCCTGCTCATCAAGGGGGTCAACAAAACCATATTCGCTACCAGCAGCGACGAATTGCGTCCGGCTATGACCGGCGTTTATTTTCAGGTCGATTTCAATAAGCTGGTCATGGTGGCCACCGACGCCCACAAATTGGTGAAATTTACTTTTTCGGATGTGACCAGCGAAGTTTCCACTACGTTCATCGCACCCAAAAAAGCGCTGAATTTGCTCAAAAACGCGCTGCCTTCGGGTGAAGAAGTGAAATTAGCGTTCAACAAAGCCAATGCGTTTTTCTCCTTCGGTTCCACGCAAATCATTTGCAGGCTGATCGATGCGCGCTACCCGGACTACAACGCTGTCATTCCTGTAGACAACCCCAATCTGCTGACCCTGCCACGTATGGATTTCCAAAACTCTCTGAAGCGCATCGCCATTTATGCCAATAAAACAACCAACCAGGTCATCCTGAACATTACGGAAGGCAACCTGACGGTGTCGGCACAGGACATCGACTTCTCGAACGAAGCCACGGAAGTGCTGCCCTGCACCTACGAAGGCGGCCCGATGACCATCGGGTTTAATGCCAAATTTTTGGTGGAAATGCTGGGCGTACTGGAGTCGGATGACATCAAACTGGAATTGTCTTCTTCTACAAGGGCAGGCATTCTTTTGCCAGGTGAAGAGACGCCCGGCGAGGAGATTTTGATGCTGGTTATGCCTGTTATGCTAAGCAATTAATGTTTGCCTTACTTTAGGATCCGATAGCTGCGTTATGTTCGGCCCAAAAAACGGTCATTCCGTTTCGACTCCGCTCAACGAACGACCGTTGAGCGGAGTCGAAACGGGCCTTCGCAAGCCTTGTTCTCGAACTCCCCGCCTACCGGCCTGCCGCCTACCGGAGGGCAGGCATGTAAAGCTCAGACACAGACTAAATGGACAGACTCTAATTAGTCTCTAGAATTGTATCTTCTCTGAAAAGACCATCCTGTTTCTCGCCAATACAACGGCGTCTAACATCTAAAATCTATTATCTGAAATCTAGCGTCTGACATCTAACTACTTACTCGCATAAGTCTTAAAATACTTGCATTCCCGGATTGCCCGGGCGTAGAACTTCGTATTCGAGTAATTTTCCTTCAAAATATTGAAATAGAAGTAGGTGCGCTTGAAATTCCCGGCAGCAGATTTCACGAAATATTCATTTTGCTCGCATTTGGCCTCCATGAAAGCGGCTCGAGCAGCCAATTCGGGGTCTTCGGCCAGGATGCGCGCTTTTTCAAAATAGAACTGCGCACGGGAGCAGTCCAGCACCTCCTTGTTGCCGTACGGAAACAGGTAGTGTGGCGTCACGTTATCACCGTCTTTCAGGTACCGCTTTTGCATACTGGCGCCACTGCGGTAATAATCGGCTGCTTTCCAGCTGTATCCAAAATAAGTCATGTTATAGAGCCCTACACCAATGCGGTAAAAACGCTTGGCAGCAAGGTCTGCGTTCGTTTCCGACTTAGCCCGATATTCCAGATCGAGCAGGTCTTCGATGAGTTTGCCTTTGTTGTAACGCGTGCCGATGGAGTCCAGCACCCGGCAATGCACACAATCCCGAATGCGATCGACATAAGGGTAAAACATGCCGTAGCTGTCCCATTCTTCCCGGTTGATTTCTTTCAGTGTTTCGAGCGCAGCTTCCAGCCGGAATTCACCTAAAAGCATCGTCGCTTTCAATTCAAGCAGGTCATTTTCGATGGTAGTGCCGTCTTCCTTTTCAAACATGGCAAGTTCCAGGCGGTTGTTGGCCCCTTGACGAACGGCCATCAGCAGGTTGTCGATGAGCTCTTCGCGGGGATTGAGTCTGAGGTAGGAAAAAGGATAGCGCTGTAAAAAGGCTTTCCCCTCCTGGCGGTTGACGCTGTAGAGGTGGGCGAGGCGATCCTGCAAAAAGCGGGGAAAATCCTTGTTCAGGCGGTAGATTTCTTTGCTTTTTAACGCGGCGAAGCTTCTTTCCACCTCATTGGTTAAAGTATCTGTTGCCAAAATCGACAGAACGGATTGAAAAACTTCGAGTTGCGACTTCAGGGTATCGCTTTCTACCAGGTTTGAAGCCGCTTTAAAAGTCTTCGCAGCAAAATAAAAATCGCCGGCTAAGAGCTCCAGATAGCCTTCAGCCAGTTTCCAGATGTCCATTCGCGGCGCCTTTCCATCTTTCAGCACCTGCCGCACAAAAGCCTGCAAGCGGATGACGCGTTTGTCGGCGTCTTTGCGCGGAATGCCAAAATAGCGGCGGTTTTTTTCGCTGTTCTTGTTGAAATCAGCACCCAGCAGGTCACGTTCCAGGCGGATGACTTCCCGGATGAGCAGGGCGTTCAGGTGTTCGCTTTCTGGGTAGAGGTCATAGATGCGCTGCATTTCTTCCAGCAGGCGCGCTTCTTCACCCGAAGCGCGCAGGGCATAAAGGGCGGCGCGCTCGCGGTCGTTTTGGCAAAGCAGCATGCAGGCTTGCCACTCTTCGTCGGTTTTGATGCGAAAGCTGCGGTATGCCGACTCGCGCTTGCCGGGGCAGCGGTCGAAAACTTTGGCATACAGGTAAGACGCTTCCACATTGTGGCCCAGTGAAATCAAGGCGCCGGCTTTGTGTCCAAGTATCCAGTATTCCACAATGCTGGGGTCGTGGTCGATTTTGGGCATCAGGAAATCGAAGAGCTCCAGGGTTTGTTCGTAGTCTTTGAGGTAATGCGCCAGGCGGATGATCTGGTAAGCGTAGCGCAGGCGGATGTAATCTGATTTGGTGCGCATGAAGGCTTCTTTGCCCTCTTTGATGAGGCGGTTCATGGCGTTGGTGGTGCGGATTTGTTCTTTCCAGCCTTCCGGTTTGAGGGCGTAGGGTTCGCATTTTTTAGCGTAAAGGAGGTAGTCAATGGTTTCGGTGCATTTGTAGCGGTGGAGGTAGCGGGCAAAGGTGTTTTGCAGCAATTCGGGTGCGAAGGAGCTGAGCGAAGAGCGCTCCACGATGGCCGCACGGAGGTTTTCCAACTCGTATTCCGGCGCATCGTACACGAGGTAATAGATGTCGGCGGAGCTGGCCCGCATGCAAAAGCGCTCCTGCCATTCCTTGATGTTGTCGTTGGCCTGCGCCTTTTGCGGTCCCTGGTAATACTGCTCGATGTTGTTGAACGGCAATAAAAACGGCGCTGCTTCTGCCGCAATGGCGATCACGTCGGCACTCAGAAAGCTGTAGCCGTAAAATGCCCGGGATGGGTCGCAGGCAGCCGGAGAAAGGCGGCCCGGCGCCAGCAGCAGGGCCATAAAAAAGGCGGCGATGCTGGCGTGGCGCAGGTTGTGGCGCAGGCGCAGGGGGAGCTTGAATCGCTTCATGGAGGAAGAGTTTGTGATCTGAGGGGTAAAGATACGAATTCAACGAGGCAGCAGACTCCACACATCAAAAATTAGATCTCATCAATGATCATTCATCAATGAAACCATAATTTATTGATGATTGACGATTACATGAATGATGATTGTTGATGTGGGAAGACGAATTCAACGAGGCAGCAGACTCCACACATCAAAAATTTTATCTCATCAATCAGCATTCATCAATGAAAACATAATTTATTGATGATTGACGATTACATGAATGATGATTGTTGATGTGGGAAGACGAATTCAACGAGGCAGCAGACTCCACACATCAAAAATTTTATCTCATCAATCAGCATTCATCAATGAAAACATAATTTATTGATGATTGACGATTACATGAATGATGATTGATGATGTGGGAAGACGAATTCAACGAGGCAGCAGACTCCACACATCAAAAATTTTATCTCATCAATCAGCATTCATCAATGAAAACATAATTTATTGATGATTGACGATTACATGAATGATGATTGATGATGTGGGAAGACGAATTCAACGAGGCAGCAGACTCCACACATCAAAAATTTTATCTCATCAATCAGCATTCATCAATGAAAACATAATTTATTGATGATTGACGATTACATGAATGATGATTGATGATGTGGGAATACGAATTCAACGAGGCAGCAGGATTCCCACATCAAATATCATATTTCATCAATCAGCATTCATCACTAAAAACAAAGGCTTATTGACAATTGATGATTACATGATTTATGATTGTTGATGTGGGAAGACGAATTCAACGAGGCAGCAGGATTCCCACATCAAATATCATATTTCATCAATCAGCATTCATCACTAAAAACAAAGGCTTATTGACAATTGATGATTACATGATTTATGATTGTTGATGTGGGAAGACGAATTCAACGAGGCAGCGGGCCTCTTCCACCAAAAATGATATTCCAGCATTTGTCATTCATCCATGAAAAGGAATTATTGATGATCGCCGGCATTATTTGAAGTAGGGGTGGCATTTTTCATTCTGGTCTCCGTATATTTGTAAGCAGGCAATACAAAATTAATCGCCATGGTTTCTCCAGAAATAAACGTCTTTGATGAATTAGCAGCTTTCTTAGCCGCTATGGATCCCGAAAAAGTGCTGGCTTACCATGCTTCATTGGGTGCGCAGCAGCGGATGGATGAACTTCAATGGAAGCACAAAGAAAGTAGCCTGACTGATTTGGAAAAAGAAGAGATGGAACGTTATCTGGTCGTTGAGCGTATTGTGCGGCTGGCTAAAATACATGCCCGGCAAAGGCTATCTGCTGCATGAGTTATTATATTTCAGATTCGGTCAAAAAACTTGTGGCAGAACGTGCACTGTACCGCTGCGAATATTGCCGAACTCCTGAAACCTACGCGCATTATCGCTTTCATTACGAACACATTATAGCATTGCAGCACGGTGGCGCAACCCATCCTGATAATTTAGCTTACGCTTGCTCCATTTGTAATTGGAAAAAGGGCCCTAACCTGAGTTCTATTTTGGAAAAAGATGGCCCTGTTATCCGGCTTTTCCACCCAAGAAAAGATCATTGGCCAGATCATTTTGAAGTTGTAGAGGGAGAAATTCAAGCCAGGACCAATATTGGCCGGGCAACCATCAAATTACTGGAATTCAATCACCCGGATCAAATCATTGAGCGAAAAGAGTTGGTACGTCTGGGATTGTTTTAATAAAGGTTTGTAACCCTGCTCTGTTCCTTTATAAACGTTACTTCTTTCCTGGCTCTCTTTCCCGTCTACAGCCATCATTTCCGCTACAGGCTCGCTGCAGCGCTCATTCCAACGGCAGGCGGGTCGGGAACGTTTACGAAACTTTTGGAAGTTTCGCAAACGGGCGTAGAATGCGAATTCAACGAGGCAGCAGGATTCCCACATCAAATATCATATTTCATCAATCAGCATTCATCACTAAAAACAAAGGCTTATTGACAATTGATGATTACATGATTGATAATTGTTGATGTGGGAATACGAATTCAACGAGGCAGCAGGATTCCCACATCAACAATTTTATCTCATCAATCATCATTCATCAATGAAAGTAAATTTATTGACGATTCCTGCCTGCCCTCCTGTATGGTTGGCGAGCTACGGTTTATACACAAGTTTTTCTTGATAATTAGCGTGCCCTACAATCCCGACCTCAGAGAGGTCAACCGTTTGTAGCCTCACAGAGGCCAATTGTTAAACCCCTCCGACCTCGGCGAGGTCGTATGTTTGTATCAAAATAGGGCCAGGAAAAACCTCATCCTCATGGTCAACGACATAAGAATCGTACGACCTCGCCGAGGTCGATTGGTGCACCTAATATCACCCGTGCTACAAACGGGCGACCTCGCCGAGGTCGGAGTCACCTATTCTCAGAGGCGGCCCCATATATAAAGCCAATGCACGGGTAGTGTTGGGGTTTCTATAACCGGGTTATGACAAATGAAGGCGTATAAAAGATGGAAGGCTTTGAAACTGCAGTACTGGAAATTTGCAATATCATGCACCGCCTTTCTACTTGCCGCTGCTCCGCCTGGCTCCAACACTGCATCAGGGTGTCGTCCCTCCACCCTTCTCGCAGCGTTGCCGCCAGGCTTCGCTCCCCTTTTTGCTCACGGGAAAGACCGGAAAAGCTAACCACCTCCCTGAAAGGACAAAGCCAGGCGAAAGCCAATGTCGCTGTAGCGAACCGTCGGCCCGTTGCTGCCGCGATAAGCGGCGCGGCAGTACCGCGGATCGCCGTCCCAGCTGCCGCCGCGAAGCACGCGGAGGACGCCTTCTTCAGGCCCTTGCGGATTCAACACAGTTCCCTGTGCCTGGCATTGCTGGTAGTAATCCTTAGCGAACCAATCGGCACACCAGTCCCATACATTGCCCGCCATGTCGTACAACTCCAATGCGTTGGGTTTAAATTGATTGACCGGGGTTGTCTTTTTTCGGTATTCGCCAACAATGGAATAAGGCTGCTTGTAATTTTTAGTGGCATCAAAATTCATTTCAAGTGGGTTAGCAATGTCTTTCCCGTTACCAAAACGAACTTTTTTTCCGCCTTCTCTTGCCGCATATTCCCACTCTGCTTCTGTAGGCAGGCGGTATTGGTCGCCGGTTTTTTTGTTCAAGGCTTCAATAAATTCCTGGGCTTCTTCCCAGGAAATATTTTCCGCAGGCAGCATATCGTCACCTTTGAATCTTGATGGGTTGGTGTTTTCGCCCATGATCGCTTTCCAAAGCCCCTGCGTCACCGGGTATTTGCACAGCCAATAATCAGAAAGGGTGACAGTATGTACTGGTTTTTCGGAATCATTTCCTTCCCCAAAAGTGTCACCCATTTCAAACGTACCGCCTTTGATGAGGATCATCAGGTCGTAGAAAGGGTCTACGCGGCGGCGCTCGACAATTCTTTTTTTATGCTCGGCTTCTTTCCTCTCCCGTTCAAAAGCCGCTATTTTCTCCTGCGCTTCGGCGGCGTGAAGGCCTGTCGGGTATTTGTCTAAGTACTTTTGAATGGCTTTTTCTGTACCTGTATCGGATGCAAACTCCCAGGCCGTATTTTCGGCGTCGAAGTCATCTGCGCGCTCCCGGGCAGTTGCCGCATAGAAGCCGTTGGGGAAACGATCGAGAAATTTTTTATAGGCCGTGGGGGTATCGGTATCGGTGGTGAATTCCCAGGCGTGGGCTTCGGCCGGGCCGGGTGCTTTAGGCGCATCAGCAGGTTTCAGGTTGTTACCGTCTCTGGCGGATGGCGTTTTGGGTGTTGGACTTGTCTGCCCTTTCCGCTCGTTTTCGATTTCGTCAATCAGGTCGCTCACGCCCAGCAAAACGGCATTCCAGGCATCGTCGCGGTTGGGCCAGGAATTGATGGGGGTCATGCCTTTCGGCAAACCCTGCAAATTGGCTAAGGGCGTTTTTTGCCAGAGGCAGGCGGAGAGCACCACAGGCACGACCCGGGCTTTGCCGGCTTCGTGCCGTTCCAGCGCTTCTTTTACTTCCTGTTTGTAAAAATAATCGGAAGCTAAGGAATGCGAACTCAAAAGCATGAGGATGATGTCGGCCGCGTGGAGGCTGGCTTTGATTTCTGCGTCCCACACCTCGCCGGCGTGTATTTCACCGTCGAACCAAATGCTGACATTGCCGCCATGCAACAGCGGCGCAGCGTGGGTGCGCAAATCGTCCAGATAGGCCCGGTCTTTTTGCGAGTAGGCAATGAAAATGTGTATGGTCTTTTTGTCGGCGCTCATTTGTTGGTGCTGTGGTAACACGCGGGACGGCGTTTCCGCGTGAGCGGCTAAGATAGTGTTTTTTGGTAATTTGAAGAGACGCGGTAGAGCTTTGAATTCAGGGTGTTTCATTGCTGTTAATCCGGGCAGGAGCGCGGGTAACAGGACACGCGGGGCGGAGCTCACATCTGTCTGGAACCTTGAAGGGGGTCAGGGTTTTTAGGAATCAAGTACAGCAATCCGTGGCATCTGTGTAATCTGCGTAATCTGCGTTTTCTATGGTTAATCCAAAGAAATGTTCAGATTTTTTTGATATGTAA
>CALEYL010000076.1 GCA_937926205.1 uncultured Saprospiraceae bacterium | reverse complement strand
TGGAACTCGACCATGCCAAGTCCCGCTTTTTTACCAATATCTCCCACGAGTTTCGCACACCCCTGACGATCATCTATGGTATGGCCGGACAAATCATGAATAACCCACAAACCTGGGCCAGAAAGGGCGGTCAGATGATCAAACAGAACAGCACCAATTTACTCAACCTCGTTAACCAGATTCTCGACTTGCGAAAACTGGAAGCCAAAGAACTCAAACTCAATATGGTGCAGGGAGATGTGGTGCAGTACCTACGCTACCTCGTCCAGTCGTATGAACAATACGCCCTAAGTATGGGGCTGCAGCTTCATTTTTTACCTGCTGTTGAAAAACTGGTTATGGACTATGACCCCGAAAAAATATTGCGCATCATTTCCAACCTACTGTCCAATGCCGTGAAATTTACGCCCGATAAAGGGAATGTATACTTCCACCTGAACCAGTCCGTTGAAAAAGGAAATCACTATCTGCAACTGCGCGTGGAAGACACTGGAACAGGCATCTCCGCCGATCAACTGCCCCATATTTTTGACCGTTTTTACCAGGTGGACAGCTCCACCACCCGCAAAGAAGAAGGCACCGGCATCGGCCTTGCCCTGACCAAAGAACTGGTCCAATTGATGCATGGAAGCATCGACGTTAAAAGCACCCTCGGCAAAGGCACAACCTTCACGGTATCACTGCCCATTACAAATGACTCTCCGGTCAGGGAGGCTTTGTCCCAGGATGTAAGCCAGTTCGATAGTCCGGCAGATCGGCAGATGGGCAGTTCGACAGTCCAAGTTACAGAACAGAAAGACTGGGTAGCCGACGAACTGAATACTGGCGAACTCCCCACACTCCTCATCGTCGAGGACAACCCCGGCATCCGGCAATTCCTGGTGGCCTGCCTGGAAAACAATTACCAGCTGGAAACGGCCACCAACGGCCGGGAAGGGATTGATCTGGCCCTCGAAATAGTACCCGACCTCATCATCAGCGATGTGATGATGCCCGAAAAGGATGGTTTTGAGCTCTGCGAAACATTGAAAAATGACGAGCGCACCAGCCATATTCCCATCGTGTTGCTGACCGCAAAAGCGGACATAGAGTCGAAGATCAGCGGCCTGAAAACGGGCGCCGATGCCTACCTGACCAAACCCTTTGAACAGGAGGAATTGATGGTGCGCCTGGAAAAACTGTTAGAACTGAGGCAAAAACTACAGGCCCGCTACCGCTCCCTTCAACCGGAATCTGTACCGGAGAATAAGGAGGACGAATTTGTCCAGAAAGTCCGAAAGGCAGTTCTGGCCAACATCTCCGACGAAACTTACGGCATCGCCCAGCTCTGCCGGGCTGTCGGCCTTAGCCGGGCCCAATTACACAACAAATTGAAAGCCCTGGCCGGCCAACCCACCTCTCTTTTCATACGCTCTATTCGCCTGCACAAGGCCAAAGAACTCCTCGAAAATTCTGATCTGAACATCTCTGAAGTCGGCTATGAGGTCGGCTTTAAGAACCCGTCCCATTTTTCTACCGCTTATCAGGAAGAATTTGGCATCCCACCGAGTAAGACACGCAAGTAATTTAAAATCAAAAATTTACAAGCTTGTCTAATCCTTTTATTAGACAATAGCTAAAGTTTTTTTCCTGCATTAGACAATAGCTAAAGCATTTAAGACAATAGGAAAAGCCCCGGGTTTGTCCTATCCCCATCTTTGTACCGTCATCAAAAAACAATCCAGCCCTTAAACACGGCAATATCATGAGAATGAAACGCTCAACAACCAGCGATGTCGGTATCAGACACCAACAACTACTTGCACAGACGCTGCGCCCCGCCACCTTTTCCCTTTTGGAAAAAGTGAATGTGAAAGCCGGGAGCAGGGCTTTATGCCTGAACTGTGGCGAAGGCGATGTCGTGTTTCACCTGTCCGGGTTGGTAGGCGATAACGGAACTGTCTTCGGCATCGACCCGAACCGGGTGAACATCCACACGGCACAACAACTAACCCAAATCAAAAATATCTGGAACGCCACTTTCTGTGAGACGGAGCAGTTCCGGCAAGGGGATGAACAGCCATTCGAATTTATCCACTGCCGCCTTCCCCTACTCCGGTTTTTTGACCCCAGAGCATTCATAGCGGAAATACGGAACCAATTGATACCCGGCGGTATGGTCCTGTTTGAAGTCATCGATTTTTCGGGTTTCAACAGTACCCCAAAAAACTTCGCCTTTGAGCGCTTCCTTGATCTATACACCACCCTCATCCCGTCACAAGGGGGCATTGGCCCATTCAGTGTCAAACTGAATCAGCTGCTTTCCCAATCAGGTTTCCAGGGAATACACCACCAGTACGTGGCGCCCGTTTTCCTGCAGGGCCCATTCAGGAGCCTGCCCTCGCTGACGCTTGAATCCATTCGCGAGGAGGTTTTACATCAAAAACTCTCCACAGAAGACGAACTCGATATCCTGCTGTACGAACTGAAAGACTTTGAACAAAATGCACATTCCCTGATGAGTCTCCCCGGTATTCACCAGATCTGGGGACATAAAGCATGAACTGCTTTTTGAAATTTATGACAATCAGAAAGAATTCAACCACTACCAATCATTCAATTATGAAAAACTTACCATCTTTCTTCCTGACAATCGCTCTGGCACTCATCTACATATTTGGCCCGACCGTTAACATATCGGCCCAAACGCTGAACGACAACGGCAGCACCCATACCATCAATGCCAATGGTTCGTCCCAAGAGTTCGGCAGCGCACAGGACTACATTATTCCTTCCAGCACCAGTTACAATTCCATCAGTTTTACTCTCCGGGGAGGAGATGGCGGTTATGCCGAGGCCGGAACTTCAGGTGGAGACCCGTGTAAAAGTAATGGCGGGGCAGGCGCTACCACTGAAGCTGTATTTTGGATAGGTAATGGCGCCAACGAGCTCCACCCCGGAGGGACTATCCGCTTTATTGTCGGGAAACATGGAGAAGACAAAGCGGTTGGTGGTTCTAATAATACAACCGGTGGCGGCGGTGGTGGTACTGCCGTTTTGTATCGGGCATCAGCTTCCGATGATTGGACCATACTCGCCGTTGCCGGCGGCGGTGGCGGTGCTCATCAGGGCAATGCCTTTTTTAGTTGTATTGATAGCCAATTAGGCCAGGGAGGCCGTTCATCAGAGAGCGGCGGTGATGGAGAAGGCAACAATTCGGGCTCAGGAGGTACCAATGGTAATGGCGGTACCGCTGGTCCTGTCTTTGAAAACCATGGCGATGGCGGTGGCGGTGCGTATAGTGACGGTGTTGGCGCAGGCCCTAATGGGGGGGTTGGTGGAGAGGCCGGTCTTCCGGGTGGTGGTGGCGGCGGAGTTGGTACTGAGGGTACGGGCGGCTATGGTTTTGGTGGTGGCGGCGGCAGTGGCTATTATGGCGGTGGCGGCGGGGGCGGTTATTCAGGCGGCGGCGGGGGCGGCACCCCTGATAACGGTGGTGGCGGCGGCAGCTACGCTAACTCAACCTATGACATCAGCAGCACCAAGACAGCAGGTGCTAACGGAGGAGGCAACTCCGTGAACGGACACGTGGACTATACCTTCGAAAGCGCCACCATCACATGGACAGGAGCTGTTTCTCACGACTGGCACCTTAGCGGCAACTGGTCGCCCGCAAAAGTGCCCGGTAGTAATGATATCGTCGATATTAATGCAGCCGCCAATGCCCCATACATTTGGCATTATGCTCCGGCAAATGCAAGATTCGTCCGGGTTTTAAGCGGTGGAGAGCTGACGCTTCAGCCAAATGCTACCTTGAATTTGCACCCCTACAACTCTAACGGCATTTCTAACTATGGTACGATAACCAATGATAACGGCACCATCAATATTTCCCCGGTAGGAGGCAGTAACGATGATGGAATCCTGAATGCGGGCGGCTCCTTCCTCAACACGTTTGGCGCGGTAATCAATATATATGGCATGGGCCGATACGGTATCTGGAATAAATCGAACGGTACTTTTACCAATCAAAATGGAGGTACCATTAACATCGGTACGGCAAGTAGCCAGATTGGAGATGATGGGATTCTAAACGGCTCTGGCTGTTCTTTTTCCAATTCCGGCCTCCTATATATAAGAAACACCAACGCTCAGGGGATCAATAATTCTGGTAGCTTCACTAACTATACGAATGGCGTTATCAAAATCAGTCAAATCTTTGGGGACGGGATTCAATGCAATGGAGGCACCTTCACCAACAATGGGGAGATCAGGCTGGGAGAGTTCGGTAATATTGGCATTGACGGAGTCCGGACCATTGCTTCTGCCACCTTCAGGAATAATGCCAGCGGTGTTCTTTCCATCTGGCAATCAGCCGAATATGGGATTTTTGTTCAGTCCAATTCTACTTTTGAGAATTTTGGAGACATGTTCCTGGGAGGCTTAGGGGGATCGGGCATACAAGGAGATGTCGGCATTGTGGTTAACGGTTCCATGTATAACAAGGTGGGGGGAGACATTTTTATCGATCAAATAGCTCTTGTAGGCATTCTTAATGGAAGCGTGGAATACCAGGCTGTTTTCAACAATGAAGGTAACCTAACCATTGGTTCGGTCGCTACCACGGGAAACGACGGCATTCAAAACCACGGTACCTTCAATAATTTCTCAACAGCAACTATTAATATTGTCCGGGCAGGAAGAAATGGAATATTTAATGTTAATGGTTCTTTCACCAACAGTGGGCAGCTCAAAATAGGGGAAAATGGAAGTATAACCGACGACGCCATCAGAAATGGTAGCGGTGGAGCAGGACCTGTTTTTTCAAATAGTACCTGCAGTGCGGTTATCCACCTTTTTGAAAAAGGTATAATAGATCCCAGCAACAGCTTCACCAATAGCGGCACCATCCTCCAGGAGTCCACTGACGGCAGCAACATCGAGACCAACAACGGCACTATACTTTACAATGCGGGCACCTTCACCGCCGATAACGGCAATGCGCCCGTTTCCTTTCCCGGTAGTTTCTTAAATAAAAAAATATGGACAGGCTGTGCTGACAGCGACTGGGCCACGGCTGAAAACTGGGCACCCAGTGGTGTGCCTACCGCTACAGACGATGTGATCATTTATCCGGTAACCAACGATCCTTTGGTCGCTGCGGCAACGGCAGGTTTGGGCAAATCCCTTGACCTGAAAGACGGAGCTACGCTGACCAATCATGGTAGCCTTACCCTGGCAGGCAACTTTTTGGTAGGATCCGGGGCCACGGCACAAGGGAACGGTGAATATTCCCTGAGCGGAAACTTCCTGGTCGACAACGGCGGCACTTTCCTGCCAGGTACATCTCTCGTTACCCTGGATGTTATCGGGAATCGCATGATTGGGAATTCTCCGCTCAGCTTTTACGACCTGGTGATCGATAAACCATCCAATAATCAGGTGACGATCAATACCGATGTAACGGTGACCAATTCCCTGAATCTCAACTCAGGAAACCTGATAATTCCCAGTGGCAGATCCCTGACCAGCACTTTCTTGCTGCCTTTTAATCCAAACTCCGGAACAAGCATAACCAATAACGGCACGCTTACGGTAACGGGCCTTGGCTTTGGCATAGCACCTAATGTATCGGTTCAAGGGGACGGGCATTATATCTTCTCAGGAGCTTCTTCTAGTTTTAGTCTTGTCGGTGGCACCTTTAATCCCGGCACTTCTACAGTTACCTTTTCCGGAACGGGTACCCAATCCATATCTTCAGACCCCATGAATTTCTATAACCTGGTGATTGACAAACCATCGGGTGAATTCCGTCTTCTTACAGCCATTACTGTCTCCAATGAATTGGCCATGGTTTCCGGCAAATTCAATTTGTATGGCAAGGACCTGGAACTTACCGGCAACGGCTCCATCAGCGGAGAAGGCCCTGCCAGCTACATTTACAGTACCTTCCCTCCTTTTGGTACCTACGCTGGCGTGGTGAAAAAGACTGTTGACCTGAATGCACCAGCTGCAGTCAACCCAGGGAATATCGGGGCGACCATTACCTCTTCCGCCAACCTCGGTTCGACCACCATCCATCGGGGGCACGTGGCCCAGAATGTTAACGGTGAAATGAGCATTCTCCGCTACTACGACATCTCCCCGGCCAACAACTCCGGGCTGGATGCCACGGTGCGCTTCAGCTATCTCGACCATGAACTCAACGGCATTGTGGAGGCTGACATGACCCCCTTCCGTTTCAATGGCTCAGATTGGAGCTATTATGCTGCCAGTGCCAAAAATGCAACGGCCAACTGGGTGGAGACCGAAAACGTGGATGCCTTTTCTAAATGGACGCTGGCCACTAGCTGTAATTTAACTACTTATTATGCCGACGCGGACGGTGACGACTACGGCGACCCGGCGGTTTCCGTGATGGACTGCGCTGCACCTGCTGGTTATGTAGAGGACAACACTGATTGCGATGACAGCAATGGCGCTAGTTTCCCCGGCAATGCGGAAATATGCGATGGCATCGACAACAATTGTGATGGCACGGTGGATGAGGGGCTGAGTGGCCTGACGTACGTTGGAAGCGTCACTTTTTCCGATCAGTCTGAAATTGATGCCTGGCTGGGCTGCTACACCAGCATTACCGGAAACCTCCTTTTTTACAATAGTAGTTCTATCACCGATTTGTCCCCATTGACGAATCTCACCAGTGTTGGTGGGTCACTCCAGGTTCTTAATTGCGATGCTCTGCCCAATTTGGATGGTTTGGAAAACATCAATTCCGTGGGCGGCGAAATTACCATCTCCAATAATGACAATTTGGTGCAGGTAGATGCTTTGAATGGCCTCAGTTCGGTTGTCGGTGACTTGAATTTTTATAATAATTCCAATTTGGCCAACCTGGATGGCCTCGTCAATATCACCTCCATCGGGGGCGAAGTGAACATCAGTTCAAACCCCCAACTGACAGACCTCGACGGGTTGTCCAATGTAACATCCGTAGCGAACCGCCTCGACGTCACCAACAACGCCGGCCTTAGCGACTGCTGCGGCATCCATTATTTATTGGAAACACCCGGCGCCGTGGGCAATGTCATTTACATTAACAACAACAATACAGGCTGCGACAGCCAGGCCGAAGTGGTCACCTATTGTGTTGACGCCGATAATGATGGGTTCAGCATGAATGACGGGGACTGCGACGACGGTAATGCCGACGTGAACCCCGACATCATCGAAATCTGCAACGGCATCGACGATAACTGTGACGGTCAGATTGACGAAGGTTTCGCCCCATGCTCCTGCATCACCACTCTGGACTGCGATATACCTACTACTGCAAACTTTTCAGGTTCCGGCACATGGAACTCAGGTACTTGTAACCTCCCCACCCCTGGCCGGGAAATCATTTACAGCTATACCCCCACCATCAGTGGTGTGCATACCCTGCAGGTAAATTCCGGTAGTGGTAACTACGTAGACTACTCTTACAAGATGGCTGCAAACGGATGTTCCGAGACTGGATGGACCTGCATTTCCCCTATTGCTGGGGGACCTACGACAAACACTTTTGGTCCATTGACAGCAGGTGTTGAATACTATATCAAACTGGATGCGGGATCTACCTCTTCTATGTCCCACAACTTCCAGATTATTTGTCCTCCACCACCGCCTGTTAACGACCATTGTGACGAAGCCATCACACTTCCTGCCGTTACCGCCAGCTACTGCGGAACCACGATTGGTGCCGACGCCGACCTACCCAATGGGGGGGCCGATTGTGATGCAGCTAACAGTGCTCAAGGGCAAGGTGTATGGTATACCTTCCAGGGAGACGGCCAAACCTGGGATCTTTTCTTCCCACATGTCCAGGGTGTGTGGGATCCACAAGTAAACGTTTATTCAGGTTCTTGTGGCACTTACAGTTGTGTAACGGGAGACGATTACCAAGGTGGAGGTGCACATGTCATGGTTCCCACGGTATCAGGCACTACCTACTATGTTTACGTTCACCCAGCCTGTAATTCAGAGGATGGATGTAGTATTACAGCTGATTTTTGCTTCGATGTGACATTGCTAGGTTTTCCCTGCTACCTTGACAACGACGGTGACGGCTACGGCGATGCTGCCAACAGTCAGCTATTCCCCGGTGGCTGTGGGACCAATTATGTCAGCGACAACACTGACTGCGACGACAACGACGCCGACGAATTCCCCGGCCAGGCCTGGTACAGCGACTTTGATAACGACGGCTACTTTGGCGGTTCGGTCCTGATCAGCTGCGAGCGCCCGGACGGATACAAACTGGCCGGCGAGTTGATCAACACCACCCAAATCGACTGCGACGACAACGACCTGGCGGTGTTCATGCTCCAAACCTGGTATGAAGACCTGGACGGCGATAACTATACGACCGGCATTATCGCATCCAGTTGCAGCCGCCCCAACGGCTTCAAACTGGCCGGCGAACTGGTCAATACCACCGACATCGACTGCAACGACACCGATGCCTCTATTAACCCTTCGGTTACGGAGACCTGCAACGGCTTAGACGACAACTGCGACGGTCAGACGGACGAAGGCGTGCAAAGCACCTTCTACGCCGACAGCGATGGCGACGGCTACGGCGATCCGGCGGTTTTCGTCATGGCCTGCTCCGCGCCGGATGGCTATCTGGCTGACAACACAGATTGCGATGACAGCGACGCAGCCGAATTCCCCGGTCAGACCTGGTACCCTGACGGCGATGACGATGGTTACCCCGGCATAGCGACCCTGATTGCCTGTGAGCGTCCGAATGGCTATAAAACAGCGGATGATCTCATCAACACCACCGACATCGACTGCGACGATACCAACGAAAACATCAAGCCCGACGCCACCGAGACCTGCAACGGCATCGACGACAACTGCGACGGCCAGACGGACGAAGGCCTGCAAAGCACCTTCTACGCCGACAGCGATGGCGACGGTTACGGCGATCCGGCGGTTTTCGTCATGGCCTGCTCCGCGCCGGATGGCTATCTGGCTGACAACACAGATTGCGATGACAGCGACGCAGCCGAATTCCCCGGACAGACCTGGTACGTTGATGGCGATAACGACGGTTACTCCGGCATGGCAACCCTGATTGCCTGTGAGCGTCCGGATGGCTATAAAACAGCGGATGAACTCATCAACACCACCGACATCGACTGCAATGACAATGACAATGAAATGTATCCAGGCGCTGAAGAAATTTGCGACAACAAAGACAACGACTGCAACGACGCCATCGACGATGTGACCAACTCAGAGCTTGCCAACTGGCATACTGCAGACATTGGCGGCTCCAACGGCAGCGCCTCTTATCCGCCTTGTTTTCAGGAGTCCGATGATGTATTTACCATCAATGCCTCAGGATTTTCAACTTCCAGCAGCGATAAACTCTATGCAGTCTATCAGGAACTTTGCGGAAACGGCGAAATCGTAGCACGGGTGCAAAATGTATCCGGCGGCGGATGGGCGGGCATCATGCTGCGCGAATCCCTCAGTCCAGGCTCCAGGAAAGTGGCCCTCAAAATGCAGGGCAACAACAACATCCGCCGGGAAATCAGAATGACCACCAATGGCGCCGTAAACAGCCTAAACTACTTCCGCCCGCAGCATACCTGGTTGCGGCTCGTACGAAATGGCAACAACTTCATCGGATACACCGCTATTGACGGCATCAACTGGAGTTATGCCTTCTCTGCCACCATCAACATGAATGGTTGCATTTATGCCGGATTGTTTTCAGAAAGCATCAACACCAATGTAATCACGACCGCAACCTTTGACAACGTTACCTTTACGAAGCCAGATCAGACGCTAAGTGTCGCCGGAGTCCTGCCGGTTTCATCAAACAATGGCCTGCATCCGGCCTGGGATGTGGACGTCTTTCCCAACCCAACAGAAGGTCGGTTAAGCCTGCGTTTTGAGGAATTTTCCGGGCAGCAGGTGAACATTTATGTTTACAATGCCCTGGGGGAACAGGTGTTCAGCAAACGAACAGCAACGATGACCGAAGCGACTGAAAATATCGATTTGTCCACCTTAGCAGATGGCGTCTACACCGTTCGGGTAGACGTGGGACAAAACACAGTGACCAAACGCATCGTACTGACTAAAACTTCAGGCCTGAGGCCGTAAACAAAAAACGATTTTGCATTTTAACTGAACGGCAGTCGGGTTTCCGGCTGCCATTTTTTTTTCAGAGTCTTGATCTTCGGATTGAGTTATTCACAAAAATGGATATAATAGTATCGTGGACACTGAAACCATAACCGTTACACTGGGAGATACCCGCCCCCCATTGCCAGATGCAGAAATCGCACGATTTCTTTAACGGGCACAGAAAGACTGGTAACTAATCTGGCAGAGTTGATCGATGATGGTTCCAGCGACAACTGTGGTATTGCTTCCTATTCATCAACCTATGCAGCCCTGCCAGTTTTCCGTTCCATTCTCTAAACTTCTGCACTGGTCGCTATGAAAATATAGCGATTTAGCTTAGTTTTAAGCGTTGGAGTCGGGTAAGAGGTCCATTCTGGACACAAACACCGCATCTGCGTATATTTGCGGCAAACCCAACACGCAAAGCCAACCCAGCCTCAAACAGCGCAGATACAGCCGTGCGCAGATACTATAAATTTTCACTGTTTGAAAAAGACTCGGGATTTGAGAAAAGTATTTGGCGTGATTCTCCCGTTTGAACCAGACCAGCATTCGTTTGAACATTCAAGGCTACTGCGTTTGCACCACCGTAACGCACATTACAAAGGATAAAATTAAATTTAGAAATAAAAGTTATGATGAACTCAACAAAAATCATGGTTATGCTTGTCTCAATTTTATTTGGAGTCAAGAGTTTTAGCCAAATCAACAAGCCTTATACAGCATCCTTTGTTGGCCGCATGGGTGTCGATACAGTGATCGTGGAAACTTATACCATGATTAATAATCACTTGTACGGGAAAGCGTTCGTTCGGGTGCCGGAGGATTATATCGGAGAGTTCAGTATTCATTTTTACCCGGATGGCAGCATCAGGGAGTTTAATGTTTCCGCTATGGACCCATTAAATAGTTCTCTGCCATTTGCCGCAACGTCCGGTGCGTTCGAGTACAGGTTAAACATGAATTGTAAAAATGATACCTGTACCTACTATAATTCAATTACAGGCGTGTCAAATGAAAAAATTTACAGGCATCCGGCTCCAAGAGTAGATTTTGTTGGCGGTTGGGTGCCGTTTATTTCACTGATGGAATGGCATTGCAGGCGATTGGTGCAGTCCGGAAAGCAGGAGCTACCCCTAAAAATGATAAACCATAATATTGGGGTTTATGATATTGGGGTTCATTTCCTGAATAAGGATACTATTATTTTTGGTGGTCCTTTTTTAGAATATTCCAAAATCGGCATTGATAAAACTGGAAAAGTTCTCGGCGTAGATGGAATAGGTACACCCTGGAATTATTATGTAACCAGCCATCCTCCCATTAATATCGATGAGGTCGCCAAAAGAATGACAATAACGCCGAAAATTGGAATTCCCTCGCCTACTGAAACTACCGAATTCGAAATTCATGGCTCAAAGATTAGTCTAACTTATGGCAGGCCGTTTAAACGTGGTAGAACCATTTTTGGCGGTGTAGTACCTTATGATACCTTGTGGAGGACGGGTGCAAACGGTCCAACAGTTTTCACTTTTCAAAATGATATTAAACTGAATAACACAACAATTCCAAAGGGTAAATACAGTATATATAGCATTCCAAGGAGGAATGAATGGTTACTTATATTTAGTAACGATTTAAAATCCTGGCCTACTGACCCTGATAGAAGCAAGGAAATTGCGCAAGTGGTTGTTCCCGTCAATACAACCAAAAATATTACCCAACAATTTACAATTGAAATAGCAGAAATTGGAAAAACAGGCGAAATGAAGTTTATTTGGGACGATGTGATTGCTATTGCTAAGTTTGAAGTGCTGAAGGAATAAGACGGTGTAAACCGCAAATGATTGCACTTATGTTTCAACTATCATATGCCTGACAAAAGCTCGGCAAAGGCGTATTTCATAAAAAGCAAAGGGAGATAGATAAAACTGAAATGAACTTTGACAGCCTGGAATATTTACAAAATGGAACCCATCGACAACGTCAGGCATATGCGGTGTTGACAAACAATCAAATTTTATCAAAACTCAAGCAGTTTGACCCCATTTTGGTCGGCACCATACCCATTAACATTGATATTGAAAGCAGTGACCTTGATATTATTTGCTGTTATTCAGATAAACAAGACTTCATCAAAACAGTAACAGATAACTTCAAAAAAGAGGAAAAATTTACAATCTGTGAACATCAAAATTTAGACGCTTCCTCTATTGTCGCAAACTTTTTTGTGGATAATTTTGAAATTGAGCTTTTTGGACAAAGTATTCCGACAAAACAGCAACTTGCCTACAGACATATGATGGTCGAAAATAACTTACTGAATCAATACGGTGAGCAATTCAGGCAACAGATTATTGAACTTAAACGACAGGGACATAAAACCGAGCCGGCATTTGCAATAGCACTTGGATTAACCGGCGACCCTTATCAGGAGCTGTTAAAATTTGAGCAAAAATGAATAAAGCCCAGACTGGAAACAAGGTATTGCCAAAACAATAATACTTTTATAGTGGACTACGCTGATGTCCGGACTGGTGACCGGAACCAGCAGGGCATTGTCAATTTACCTTATTCACCATTTAACCAGCAATAAATGTTCGGTAATATTCTATTGGTTTTGTCCCTTATATGCTACGGACTACTCGCCAATCTTTTATCCAAACCGAGGCCTAGCGGCGATTATGGCGTGGGTTATTCCTATGCTTACCTGTATTATGGCGTAGGGTTCGTCTTTTTTACAGGTCTTTTGGCGTGGAATATGAACGCGAATCATTGCTTTGACTGGGTCCTCCGTTATCGCAGCGGGTTGGTTTTCCTCGGTTGGATAGCTTTTGTAACAATGACCTTATGGAGTTTAGAATACCATATGGCGTTTATTATATTGCATTTATTGGTGTTTGGGTCTTGTTTATATCTCATAAATGTAGAACAATCCGCAGAGGTTCTGACTTTATGGGTGAAAATTCCATTTTATGCCAGTCTATTGATTGGGTTGGTCATTTTGGGGGCATTTGGTAAGACCCGGGCGATGAAAGCAATAGAAATAATTCAGCTAAATAGCATTTGGCAGTCAAATCGACAAGAAGAGTATAAGGCTACTTTGGATAAAATAAAAAATTACAACGACACCACGATAAATTGGCTCTTAGAATTCGTGGACCCGAAAATGGATAAAGTACTACGCACCAATGCTATCGCTAAAATAAAATCTTTCCCAAAATGGGAAGATGAGATGATTGCAATATTGACGAAAGAAGACCTGGAAAATATGTGGGCTTATTATGATTATTCTAATTACGTGTACTCGTTTTTGGATGGAAACAAAGTCGAGCATCCTGAAAAATTTATTGAGCCGATTAAATACAGCCTCAGGGTATTTGCTGTCAGGGCTGAAAACGACCTTTATGACCCCTATAAACGGGAATTGTGGAGTTTGAATCTTGAATCTTTTTGTCGGGCATTAGATATGCAGTTTAAAGAATATTCCAAAGAATTTAAACCCGGTATGTTAAAACTGCAAGAAGTTTTATCTGTCGAATATCCGGAAAGAATGCACGAAAAATCCAGGAAAAGGTATGATAAATTGGTAAGAACCTACCGCCTTGCGGTAAAGAACTGGCTGGCCGCCAATGAATAAACAAATGAAAAAGCGCCGGGCCAGGAATTTATGTTTTTCCAAACCCGGCGACCAATCGGTTGATGGTTTTGTGGAGGCGCAAATAAGCGCTTGTCCGCGGCTGCCCGATCAAAAGTGATCAATCCAATCGGTATTTTACCGGGAGGTTAAACTGGACACGAACGGGCCGCCCTCTTTGCTTACCTGGCTCCCACTGCATGCCTTTTTCATTCATCAGACCAACGACACGCATGGCTTCTGTGCCACAACCGCCGCCGATGTCGCGAACGATTTCGAGGTCGCTGAGTTTGCCGTCTTTTTCCACCACAAACGTAATGACCACTGTGCCGGAAATGCCGTTTTCACGAGCTATTGCCGGGTATTTGATGTTTTTGTAAATGAATTCCAATAGTTTTTGGGTGGCGCAATCCTGTTTTTCTTTCTGTGTTCCGGCCAGATCTTCACATCCCGGGAATCGGGGCATTTGCTCAACAACCCGGAAAGGCACATCGGTTTCCGGCTCCTCTTTGGGAATTGGCAGCGCAGGCTGTGACGGACGCTCCGCAGGCAGGACGCTCGGACGCTCAACAACGGTACTCGCATCAATGCTTTTGTCTTCAAAAACAGGCGGATCAACCACGTCTTCTTTTACGACTATTTTTTGAACGGGCGGCGGCGGCGGCGGCAGCGGCTTTTTAAAATCAGTCCGCATGATTTCCGGTTCGATGTAGTCTGGTTCGTAGGGTTCAAAGCTGAAGTTGCCATTAGACGCTTCCGGCTGAATGATGCCAAAAGCCAGCATGGCGATGCCTATGGAAATGGTCAGTCCCAAATTGAAAAAAGCGCCTCTGAACCGGGTTGCCTGAAACCAGGGATGAACCGCTTTCACACGGGAAAGACCGCCCAGGCGGTTTTTCAAAACCCGGGGAAGCAGAAACAATCCAATGGCAATGGCTAGTAGTGTCCAGGAAAATTCCCCGAAAGTCAAAGCGGGTTCGATCAGTCCAAAACATGGACCGGCCCCGAAGCAGGTTATGCTCGTAGTCATGGCTGTTACGTATTGAAGATGAATGGAATAGATTGTGAGACGAGGCCTGTGTCTTTGGCTGTTAGATGCCGGGGATTTTCGTTTTGGTGTAAAGGACTGGAGTTTTTTTTTTGCAAAATTCGCCCAAGGAAAAATGACGCGGAGTAAACACGGAGTTTCACGGAGTTTTATGACGCTACACGTAAAACAGCGTGCTTTACTCCGCAAGACTCCCTTACTCTGTGGGACTCCGCGACAAAAAAAGCGTCCACGTTGACTTATATCTACTTCCTTTGCGGCCTTTGCGAGCCCTCCGCGTTCTTTGCGGGACACTTTGGAGTAAGGGCTCGCAGAGGACGAGAAGAGGGCCTCCCTGTTATCCAAAAACATTCGTTTCCAATTGCTTAAAGGCTGGTCTTAAATTGATTTTGAATTATTTTAGCCAGAAAATTATAACTGAGTAAAAACCAGTACTAATAATGTATTTTCTGTTGATCCCAGTGCTGTTCACAAAGAACACTATCTAAGATTTTCAGGAATTTCCCTATTTTGGCGACCATTCTCAAACCGGGTAAAAAAACAGCCCGCAACCCAATCAGGATGAAAGGAAAAAAACTGGCCTTACACTGGCAAATCATCATAGCGTTAATTCTGGGGATTGGCTATTCATTTTTATCTACAGCTTTGGGTTGGACGGGTTTCACTAAAAACTGGATCAATCCGTTTGGTGAAATTTTCATCCGCCTGTTGAAATTCATTGCCGTACCGCTCGTTTTATTTTCCATCATTTCCGGAGTTGCCAGCCTGCCAAACCTTACCAAATTGGGTCGCATGGGCATCAAAACGCTGGCTTTATATCTGATCACCACCACGGCAGCAGTTTCTCTTGGGCTCATTTTAACCAACATCATTCAGCCTGGCAGTTACGTCTCTCAGGACCAAAGAATTAAAAACAGAATAAAATACGAATTGTGGGTTCAAAGCACCGATGGCGTTGAGGTGACTGACAGTAAAAACTACCTTCAAAATCCGCAATACGCCAATCTGGTCAGTGCCGCTACCGCTGACATGCAGCAGGAGCAGGGCAATGCCAGTGTGGAGCAAAGAGTGCAGGCTGCTCAGGAATTCAAAAATGCAAGTCCCCTCCAGTTTTTGGTAGACTTTGTCCCAGACAACATTTTTGTAGCCTTGTCGGATACCAAAAAGATGCTGCAGGTCATTTTTTTCGCACTCTTTTTCGGGATCGTTCTGGTGACGCTTCCCGCGGCAACGTCAAAACCTGTGATTGACGTAGTGAACGGCGCCAGCGAAGTTTTCATCAAAATGGTTGACATGGTAATGAAAGCGGCGCCTTTTTTCGTTTTTGCACTCATGGCAGGCATCATTGCCCAAATGGCCAGTACAACTGCTGAAGTAGTCGAAATCTTCAAAGGTCTGTTCAGCTATTCGCTCACCGTACTTTTGGGTCTTGGGTTGATGATATTTGTATTCTACCCGGCAATGATCCTGACCCTGGTTCGCAAAATACCTTACACCAGCTTTTTCCGGCGCATCAGTCCCGCGCAATTTCTGGCATTTTCAACCAGTTCAAGCGCAGCCACACTGCCGATAACGATGGAATGTACGCGTGACAACGTGGGCGTCTCTCAAAGCGTCACCAACTTTGTCCTCCCGATTGGCGCTACCGTCAATATGGATGGCACCAGCTTGTATCAGGCTGTAGCTGCCGTTTTTCTGGCCCAGATACACCTCGTAGACCTGAGTTTCGGGCAGCAGCTCACCATTTTATTTACCGCCGCACTGGCTTCCATTGGCACTGCCGCTATTCCAAGTGCGGGTTTGGTGATGTTGATTGTTGTTTTACAGGCAGTGGGCATGAATCCGGCCTGGATTGCCATCATTATTCCGGTAGACCGGATATTAGACATGTGCCGGACCGTCGTTAATGTTACCAGCGACATTACCGTTTCGACAGTAGTGGCCAATATGGAAGGTGAACTAAACGTTCCCGCAGAAGCTGAAAATTAAAAATTTCAATACATCATGTCAGCTGAATCTTTAGGCATTGGATCCAGAGTGCGTCACCCCGCTTACGGGGATGGGGTTGTCATTCGCCTGCACCGGGCAGCATATGAAGTCTGTTTTATGCTTTACGGCATCAAGCAGGTTGGAAAAGAATACGACAAGTGGGAAATTGTTGAAGCCATTCCGCCGGAGGAAGCCGTTTCTTTTTCCGAAGCAGAAAAATCCCTGATTAAGGTTTTGCGTGCTTTTTCAGACATCAGCGAAGAAGTGCCTCTGCACGACCGCTGGAAAAACGGGAAAATGATTTTGCGCCCGGATGACCCCGGTTTGAAAGAAAAAGAAGTACCTATTGAAACTTTTTTCCATAAAATCGTTATGGTTAGAGACCGTGTTCGGGTGATGGAACAGCGCATCAATGCCAATAACGCTTTGAGCGATGAGGAAAAAGTCAATCTCCAGCAATACATCACCCGCATATATGGCAGCCTGACAACGTTTAATGTACTTTTCAAATACAAAGAGCAACAGTTTGTAGGTGAAAAGTCGGATTAAAAGCAATATGAAATCCATTACACCGATTCTTGCACTTCTTGTTATTTTATTCAATAGTTGTATAGTCGCCGAACATCCGTTCCCAAGTATTGCCCCTGGCATCTGGCGTGCGGTGCTTAAGCTCGACCCGGAATTCATTACGCCCAATCCAAAGGGAGAACCACTTCCGGAAAAGCTGAACATGAAATTTGAAGAAGTTTCTCAAGGCGAGCTTCCATTTAACTTTGAAGTAAAATACAATCCGGACCAAACCTTTTACATTGAAATCATCAATGGCGAAGAGCGGATTAAAGTAGACGACATCAGCATCGGGCGCGAAAAACGCTCAGCCCGCGACACCTTGCTCATCCGGTTTCCGGAATACGATTCGTATATCCGCGTTTACAGCGAGGGCAATGTCATGCAGGGCGATTGGGTGGTCGCCAACAGGAAAGACTACAAAATTCCATTTCTCGCAAAACACGGCCAGGGGCACCGTTTCACCACCCTTCAAAAAACACCCGTCGCCGACCTGAGCGGCAGGTGGGAAGTCGATATGGAAACCGAAACCGAACATCCAAGTAAGGCTATTGGTGAGTTTGTGCAAAAAGGCAATTACCTGACCGGTACTTTTCTGACTGAAACCGGTGATTACCGCTATCTGGAAGGCACGGTTCAGGCCAATAAAGCTTACCTCTCCTGTTTTGACGGTTCACATGCTTTTCTATTCGAAGCGAAAATTCAGGACGACGGTACGCTCATCGGGTCTTTCCGTTCGGGCACACACTACAAAACACTTTGGGAAGGCAAGCGAAACGCCGAATTCAAACTGTCTGACCCACACGCTCTGACTTTTCTTAAGCCCGGTTACGATCAATTCAATTTTGCTTTCAAAAACCCGGAAGGCAAAACGGTTACGTTAGATGATCCGGCTTACCGGCAGAAAGTTAAAATCATCCAGATCATGGGAACCTGGTGCCCGAACTGTATGGATGAGACCCGGTTTCTGCTCAATTACCTGAAAGAACATCCGAACCCGGACCTGGCCATTATAGGCCTTGCTTTTGAACGTTACGACGAACCAGAAAAAGCCATGGGCGCCATCAGCACTTACAAAAAACGCCTCAACATTCCCTACGAAGTGCTCTATGCCGGTTCTTCTGACAAAGATAAAGCAGGATTGGCCTTGCCCATGCTGAATAAGGTTCTCTCCTACCCTACGACGATTTTTATTGACCGCAATGGTAAAGTACGTCGCATTCACACCGGGTTTTCAGGACCGGCCACCAGTGAACACGAAAAGTTTAAAACCGACTTCCACACGTTTTTATCCTCCTTACTCAACGAAGCGCAAACAAACAAAAAATAAAACATGAGCACCAAAAACATCGCTTTAGCCTATAACATCGACAACGTTGCCCTCGCCGAAAGCATCGAACAGGATTTGAGCGGCTATACAGGCCAATTTGAACATTTTTATGGCACGAAAGAAAAATCACTGGTTGAACAACTCCAGTTTTTCAGCGGCCCCATCATCCTGATCGTCACTGACAATTTTTTAAAGTCGCCTCAATGCATGGCGCAGGGCCTTCAGTTTCTGCAAAATAAAAGAAGCCAATTGTTGCCCGTCGTTGCCGATGGCACCAGCCGGGACGAACAAAGCGGCGAAATAAGTGCCGTTTCCACCCGCTTCGACCGGGTAAGCGACATCATCCAATACATCAATTTCTGGCAGGACCAATATCTGGACCTTCGCCGCCAGAAACGCCATTTACACGACCTCGACGAAACGGCCTTTAATGCACACCTGAGTTCGATGCGCGATATTTCGAGCGATGTAGGCGAATACCTGCGTTCACTCAGAGGCATCGAGCATCTGGAGTACCCTGCATTCAAAGCGAACGATTACGAGGCCTTTTTTAACTTTTTACAAGACCGCACAGGATGGGAGCGATTCCACAGCGAGCGTGCTGTGGCCGCCCCTGTGCAGGAAGCGCCGCCAACAGCTTCGAAAAATGAACCGGTCATTCAGGAAGAAGTTGAGTTGGAAGACGAGCACCTGACCGTTGATTTAGGCAGCATACCGGGCATCAGCCAGCTTGAATTGAACGATGCGCAGGAACTGCTGCCCGTTGAGGAAATGCAGGAACCGGAAACCCCGGCAGAACAAGCCCCAGAAGAAACCGAAATTCTGAATGTGAGCGTCCCTGAGCCTGTAATGGCAGAAACGCCGCCGGAAGATGTGGTCATCGCCGAACCAGCAGGAGAACCGGAATCACCAGAAGTGGATGATCAGGAACCGGAATCAGAACTTTCGGATTCGGAATTGGTGAAGCTTTTTCAGGACTCCTGGAGTTTAGCCGATGCCGGGCAGGTGGAAGAAGGTCTCGGCATGCTGGCAAATGCTTTAGATCTCCATCCATCCCAAAGCCTGTTGCGTTTTCACTACGCCCAGATGCTGGCTCAAAAAGGAAACAATCAAAATGCAGCTAAAGAGCAATTAGACATTTTACTACAGGCGGACCCAGAAAACGAAGACGCCAACTTTTTAGCTGCTGAAATTGCAGAAGGAGAAGAACAATACACGGCTGCAAGAAGCTATTACGAAAAAGTTGCTGCTGTCAATTCCGATTATCCGCAAGTATTTGACCGGCTGGGGAATTTGCTCCTTCAGTATTTCCCAAATGATTCAGAAGCTGCCGCACGGGCCTTCAAAAAAGCATACAAAGCGGACAAAACCAATGCAGAGGCCGCATACCAGTACGCACTCCTTCAGGCAGAAGCGCTGAATGCGCCCGAAAAAGCAGAGCGCTATTTCAAAAAAACACTGGCACTCCAGGCGGATCATCCGTTTGCCTGGTACGATCTGGCATTACTCTACTATGGCCAGGATAAAAAGAAAGAAGCACACGAAGCCTATCTCCATGCGGCAGCAAACAATCCTGAACTGAAGACCGAGCAAAATGACCAGGCCTTTTTCTATCAGAAACCGGAGGATACGGAACGCCACGGCTCTTTTGAAAAAGACGCGCTCGAAGCACTAAAAGCCAATATTGCACGACTGGAGGCACTGCTGGAAGAGAGAGAACAACAGGAGCTTGAGGCACAGGAAGCAGCCGCAGAAGAAGAAGCCGTTGAACCGCCCCCGGCTATGCCCGATAAAGTAGATAAAACGGTATTGATTTCCGGGGCAACATCCGGTATCGGCAAAGCCACTGCTTATGTTTTTGCGCAAAACGGTTACCGCCTGGTGCTCACCGGAAGGCGCCTGGAGCGTTTGCGCGAGGTTCAGGAAAGTCTGAAGGAAGCCTATGACGCAGATGTTGAAATACTTGCTTTTGATGTTCGTGATTCCGAGGCTACCAGGGCTGCCATTGAAAGCCTTCAGGCTCCGTGGAATAACATTGACATTCTGGTAAACAATGCAGGAAAAGCAAAAGGCCTCAGCAGCATTCACGAAGGCCAGTTGGAGCATTGGGAAGAAATGATCGACACCAACATCAAAGGCCTGCTTTACCTGACCCGGATGGTATCTCCCGGTATGGTTGCTCGCGGAAGCGGACACATCATCAATGTAGGCTCCAATGCAGGCAATGAAATGTATCCCAACGGCAATGTTTATTCTGCTACCAAAGCTGCCGTTTACGCCCTCACCAAAGGGATACGGTATGACCTCTACACCCATAATATCCGGGTGAGCCAGGTAAGTCCGGCACATGTGGAAGAAACAGAATTTGCGCTGGTCCGCTTCGACGGCGACGAAGATAAATCAAAGATCTACAATGACTTTAAGCCGCTCAATGCTGCAGATATTGCCGATGCCATTTTCTATATGGCTTCCCGCCCTGCGCATGTGAACGTTCAGGATATGGTCATCATGGGCGTACAACAAGCCAGCTCCACGATGATTAATCGGTCAGGCAGACAGATGTGGGACTAGCCGCCCATGCAATTAATGGAACACCACTCCCTGAGGGCTTACAACACCTTTGGCGTTGAAGCCAAAGCGCGCTGGTTTGCAGCCTTTCGCAGCGCGTCGGAATTGCGTGCGCTGTTGTCTCAGGGGGCTCCGCTCGCTTTTATCCTCGGAGGCGGGAGCAATGTACTACTCACAGGAGATGTGCCGGGTTTGGTGGCAAAAAATGAAATCACCGGCATCCGGGTCGAATCGGAAAGCGAAGAGGAAGTGATCGTCTCAGCTGGCGGCGGCGCCATATGGCATGATTTTGTTCAATGGTGCGTAGCCCGGGGATATGGAGGCATCGAAAACCTTTCGCTGATTCCAGGTACGGTTGGCGCGGCGCCCATACAAAACATTGGCGCTTATGGCGTTGAAATCCGGGACGTATTTGATCACCTGGAAGCGATGGAACTTTCCAGCGGAACAATCCGCACCTTTCATGGGCCAGACTGCCGTTTCGGATACCGCGACAGCGTCTTCAAACATGAACTCAGGGGGCAGTATTGTATTCTGAAAGTCGCCTTCCGGCTGCTTAAGCCGCCTTATCATCATCTGAATACAAGTTACGGCGCCATTCAGGAAACGCTGGCCGAAATGAATGTCTCCAGTCCGGATATTGCCGCCGTCAGCGAAGCTGTCATTCGCATCCGAACTTCCAAATTACCGGACCCTGCCCTTCTTGGAAACGCCGGCAGTTTTTTCAAAAACCCGGAGATTGACGAAGGACAGTTTAAGCTGTTGCAGCAAACTTTTCCAAACATCGTCTATTTCCCTGTTAAAGAAGGCGGGTATAAAATTCCTGCCGGCTGGCTGATCGAACAATGCGGCTGGAAAGGTAAACGCAAAGGCGATGCCGGCTGCTATGAAAAACAAGCGCTGGTGTTGGTGAATTATGGCCAGGCCAGCGGAGCGGAAATATTTGCACTGGCGAAAGAAATTATGGAGTCTGTTGAATCGAAATTTGGAATAAAGCTGACTCCGGAAGTGAATTTGATTTGAAGGAACGGTAGACGGGGAATTCTGCTCATATTGAAAGCAATCTGGCTCTTTCTACGCTCTACCATCTACTATTTTCTTAACTTCCATTTTCAAATTAGCTTGCTATGATTCAAAAAGCAACCCTGCTATCCATTTTCGTTTTGCTCTTCCTTGGCGGACTTACGGCGCAGAACAATTCCGATGCAAAAGCCATCAAACTTGCGGACCGGGTTATGAAAGCCATGGGCGGGCAAAAAAACTGGGATAAAACACGCGTTATTGCCTGGACTTTTTTTGACCGCCGCCGCTTGTGGTGGGACAAGCAAGAAGGACTTGTTCGCATTGAATCATATGCAGACAGCACCATTTATTTATTGAACATTGTTACGGAAACGGGAACGGTGAACCGAAAAGGCACTGTGATGACCCATCCGGATTCGATTGCCAAATATGTCAGGCGCGGTAAAAGCATCTGGATCAATGATTCTTATTGGTTGCTGATGCCTTTCAAACTAAAAGACCCTGGCGTCACGCTCCGATATTTGGGGGCTGAAAAAACGGAAGCTGGCGCCATAGCTGAAGTTCTCCAACTCACTTTTGAAAATGTAGGCGACACGCCTGAAAATCGCTATAAGGTTTACATAGATCCAAAATCCCATCTGGTTGTCCAATGGGATTATTATGCGAAAGCAAGTGACCCTGAACCCCGGTTATCCAATAGCTGGGGAAATTATCAACGGTATGGAAAAGTAAAGTTGTCGGGCGACCGGGGAAAACGCGGAAAACTGGCCAACATTGCCGTCTGGAAATCAGTGCCGGAAGTCGTATTCACTTCGTTTGAAGCAGTGCCCGCAGCATTTCAGAAATAAACACAAAAAGAATGAGCCATCCCCGCGATGTGGGGATGGCTCACGTTTAAATATATGAATCTGATCTAGTTTTTCACACGTTTGCTTTCATCTTCCAGACCTGTAGCACGGCGGCGGGCGCCTTTTACGTTCTGGTTGCCGAAGCGGTAGTTGAAGTTCAACTTGATTTGACGCGATTCCCATGCGCCGGAACCCCGGATCACCAGGCCAGGAATGGCATCGCTGTAGCTGCGCCATGGGGCAGTCATCAGAATGTCTGTCACACTCAATTTCAAGGTACCTTTTCCATTAAGTACACCTTTTTGAAGACCCATATCCAAAGAACCCTGCGGTTCACTCAGCCAGCTACCGCCCCAAATGGATGCAGAGTTGAACCAGCCGGAGATTTCGTAAGTAAATCCTTTAGGCAATGAGAAGGTCTGCTCGGCATAAAAATTCCAGGCGATTGGCGTTGCTGCTTCAAACTGGTATTCCGGGAAATTGGCCGTGAAAATGGATTTGTACATCGTAACGTTCACATAACCATTCCACCATTTTTTAATCGGCGTCGGGCTGCTCAGACTGATGGCGTAGTTGTCCTGAGAAGCGAGGTTGCGGTAGTTGATAAAGCTACGGTTGGGTTGCGACGCATCAAATTCTACAATGTCGGTAATCAAATCCGTGGTACGGGCATAGCTCACACTTAATGTCGCCATCTGCATGGCCGTGTACTTTAATTCGTAACTGTCTGCATATTGTGGCTTCAGGAAAGGACTGCCTTTACGGAAAGTCAGCTCATCCAAACGCCATTCAAACGGGTTCAGGTCCTGGTAGCTCGGACGATCGATCCGACGGCTGTAGGTAAGATTAAAAATATGTTTAGGGCTGAGTTGGTAAGTCAATGCGGCACTTGGGAACCAGTCAATGTAATCGCGCTCAACATAATCTTCCGGTTTTGCCGGGATAGAAGGATCGCGCTCCAGGTCGCCGATGGAATGGGTGTTTTCCATCCGCAAACCAGCCTGAAGTGACCATTTGGCGTTGAAAGGCGTGAACAAGTTGACATACCCTGCATTCACCTGTTCGGTGTATGTAAAGTGGTTGCTTTGCTCAATATCCCGAACTTGCTGATCGTCGACAAGGTTGTAAAAATCAAAGGTATTGTCTGTTTTTACATTGGCCACTTTAAATCCTACGCCCAAAGTGGATCCTCTTTTCTTGCCCAGTTTGCGTTCGTAATCCCCTTTTACCGTCCAGATGTCAATATCGGAAGGCGTATCGGTTGCAAAAGCGCGCATGGACAACATTTCACTTTCGTCGCCATTTTTATAGAAGTTCGGCTGGAAACTTGCGTTTGTGGAGCGGAAGAAACCGCGGTCAGCATCGAAAGTAAATTCGTTACCCAGCGTATCTGCAAAGCGGTAGTTGAAGTTGAAGTTTGCATTGGTATTGTTACCCGTAATGAGGTTGGTCGCAATAAGAACAGAATCTACTGCTCCCGGGTTTGATTCGGGTGAAATCAGGGTACGGCTGTTGCTGTCCCAGCTACGATCATTGAAATTGGTATTAACATTGGCCAATACCCCAAAAGTATGTTTGGTACCCAGCGTGTAGTCGGCGCCAATTTTAGCATTCAGCGGGCTGCCTTTGCTCACCTGCGTTTGCCGTTGGTCAAATACCTTATCATTTTGGATGCGGTACAGGCTCATGTTGTTGTACCATTCGTTGTACCCGCCACTGGCGTTTCCAAAAATATTGATGGACTTATTGCGGTGGTTGAGGTTCAGCGCAGCAGAAGTTTTTGGCCCTTCTCCGTAAGCGCCGCTGAGATTCAGAGAGCCGTTGGTGCCAAAGTTTTTGTTTTTCTTCAGGCGAATGTTGACAATACCTGCATTGCCGGAAGCATCAAACTTGGCAGAAGGGTTGGTGATGACCTCAATGGCCTCAATGTCGGAGGCATTCATGCCTTTGAGCAGGTTGGCCAGTTCCTGAGGACTCATATACGAACGTTTTCCATCCAGATAGACTTCAACGCCTGTTTTGCCCCGCAACTGGATGTTTTCATTGTTGTCAATGACAACGCCGGGGGTTTTGCGCAGCAATTCCAGACCATTCGATCCGGCCGCTGTAATGCTGGCTTCTACGTTAAAAACAGTACGGTCTGCTTTCACTTCAATCAAAGGCTTTTTTGCCGTGATCGTTACCGTGTTCAGATCCGTCCCCTGGTTGCCTAATTGCACCGGGTCAAGGTTTAAATCGCCGGAATTGTAGGTAAAAACAGGGCTGTAGTATTTGCCATACCCCACCAAACTAACGTTGAGGTAATAATCGCCTGCTTTCGGGTTGGGTAATTCGTAAGTGCCGTCCAATTCTGCAACAGCGCCTTTTGCAAGGGTGGAATCGGCAGCATTCATCAGCATCACTGTTGCAAATTCTGCGGGTTTTCCGTCAGGCAAAACGGCCTTGCCGCCAATTTTCTGGGCCATCGCAATCGACAGCGAGAATGCCAGCAGGGCTGCTGACAGAAATAGCTTTTTCATAATTTAAGTCGGGTTTGAAAGTAATAAAATGTCATCTCAATGTCATCAAACATGGCCGCAAGTTGCAACGCATCTGGCAAATTCGGGGATACACTTAGACCGAAAGGGTCATTTTTACGATCAGTAGGGCTCAGTTTCGACGAACGGCAATTTCTAACATTGTTAAAATAAGGGATGCAATAAGTGCGAAGATACCACTATGATGAGGGGAAATTTTGATCTATTTCCTAAATTTACTTTTCAAACCCAATTCAATGATTTCAATCCTGCATACCAAGTCCATCTGTTTTCTCTTCTTATTTCTGACTGCCTGCGTCCCCGGCCAGGTTATTGACCCCGGGCCCCCGATAAGTGGTAGCGGCGCCGTTCACGATGCCAACAAACAAACCATTCCGGTAGGCGGCAATGCCTGGCTGGAAAATGGCGGCACACTTTCTGAAACAGGCCTTACAAATTGGTCAGATCCGCAAACCATTTGTAGGACATACGTACGTGTCACCAAACCAGGAATGCTGAAAGTTTCTCTGCTGCTCCACCCACACGGCGCAAAAAGCAGTCTTAAAGTCAATATTTTTAATCAAAGTAAGACCGTTGCGGTCGAGGGCAATACAAAAAAGGAGTTTTTCGCCGGCGAATGGCAGGTAACTGAACCCGGGTATATTCCAATTTCTGTTCAGGGAATTTCCAGTTCCGGAGGAAACTTTGGCGATTTGTCTGCCATTGTGATAAGCGGTGGAGCGGTTAGTCCCGAACTCAGCTATGTACGTAACAACGAGGGTAATTATTTCTACTGGGGGCGTCGCGGCCCATCCGTCCATTTGAATTACAATACCCGGAAACTGAACAACATCGAGTGGTTTTACAGTGAGGTTACCGTTCCTCAAGGCAACGATGTGAGGGGGTCTTATTTCATGGCCAACGGCTTTAACGGGGGCTATTTTGGCATGCAGGTCAATTCAGACAGGGAGCGGCGCATTCTTTTTTCGGTGTGGAGCCCTTTCCAAACAGACGATCCGGGCAGCATCCCGCAGGAAGATAAAATTGTCCTGATAAAAAAAGGAGAAGGTGTAAACACTGGCGAGTTTGGTAATGAAGGCGCCGGCGGTCAGAGCTTTCTGGTGTATCCCTGGAAAGCAGGCAATACGTATCGGTTTCTGTTACGCGGAAAACCAGACGGACAGAATGCCACGGTCTATACAGCTTATTTCTATGCGCCCGAAGCCCCGAACTGGCGCTTGATTGCCAGCTTCAAACGCCCAAAAACCAATACTTATCTGACCGATTTGTATTCGTTTCTGGAAAATTTCATTCCCGAAACCGGCAACATACAAAGAATGGCCCTTTATGGCAACCAATGGGTCGCGGATGCCAATGGCCAATGGACGGAGTTGACCCAGATTACTTTTACCGGAGATGAAACGGCCAGAAAAAACTTCCGAAAAGACTATGCCGGCGGGGTAGACAATGGCCGGTTTTATTTAAAAAACTGCGGCTTTTTTAATGCTTTTACACCGTTGGATCAGGAGTTTACCCGGCCAGCGGGGAAGGTGAAGCCTGTGGTGGATTTTGGGAGATTGCGGTGAACAGGGACGAGGCCAACGTCAACAGTATTTTGCAGGTAAGGAATGTTGATTAAAAGCAAGAGGCGCGCAAAAAACAGCTTCCCGTCCTTTGCGCGCCCGACATTTATTAATTTGCGATATAAGGCAAGTTTTGCCTTTTTGCCTTTGCTAATTACCTACTCAGCCAGCACCTTCTTCACCAAATCCGCCGCTTCCTGCAGCAAAATCGCGGAGTATACCTTCAGTCCGGACTCATCAATAATCTGTTTGGCCAGATCGGCATTGGTACCCTGGAGGCGCACGATGATCGGCACTTTGATGTCGCCGATGTTGCGGTAAGCGTCTACAACCCCCTGCGCTACGCGGTCGCAACGCACAATGCCTCCAAAGATATTGATGAGAATGGCTTTTACCTGTGGGTCGCGAAGGATGATGCGGAAGGCATTTTCCACGCGTTTGGCATCAGCCGTACCCCCAACATCGAGGAAGTTGGCGGGTTCGCCGCCCGATAGCTTAATGATGTCCATCGTGGCCATAGCCAGACCGGCGCCGTTCACCATGCACCCGACGTTACCGTCGAGGTTGACGAAGTTCAGGCCGTAGCTTTTAGCTTCCACGTCGGTCGGATCTTCTTCATCCGTATCGCGCATCGCTTCCAGATTTGGATGGCGGAAAAGCGCATTTTCATCCAAAGAAACCTTGCAATCCACTGCGATGATGCGGTCGTCGCCGGTTTTCAGGCATGGATTGATTTCAAACATCGAAGCGTCGGAGCCGACAAATGCAGCGTACAACTTGGTGATAAAACCGACCATTTCTTTGACCGCTGTGCCGCTCAAACCGAGGTTGAAAGCGATTTTGCGCGCCTGAAATGCCTGCAGACCGAGGGTTGGATCAATGAACTCCTTTTGCACGAGGTGCGGCGTTTCTTCAGCTACCGTTTCGATGTCCATCCCGCCTTCAGTAGAATAGATGATGACGTTGCGTTTGCTTTGGCGGTCCATCAGGATGGAAACATAATATTCTTTGCAGGCGCTGAAATCCGGTGCATAGGAGTCTTCAGCAATCAACACCTTGCGCACGAGTTTCCCCGGGCCATTCAAACCGCCCGGTGTTTGAGGGGTTTTCAACATCATGCCGATGATGTTGCCGGCGTTCAATTTTAATTCCTCTAAGTTTTTTGCCAGTTTAACACCGCCACCTTTCCCGCGGCCACCTGCGTGGATCTGCGCTTTAACGACGACAAATTCCGTCCCGGTTTGCTCGCGCAATTGCTGCCAGGCCGCGACGGCTTCTTCGGTTGAATGCGCGACAATGCCGCGCTGGATAGCTACTCCGTAGCTTTGCAAGAGTTCCTTGCCCTGATATTCGTGAAGATTCATATTTCTATACAGTTAAAAAACGCCTCAAATGTAAGAAACCGTTTTTAAACCGCCTTGCGAAACTGGAAAAGATGAAGGTTGAATCTTGACAATCGCCCGAAGACCTGCCTGAAAGCAAAGGTTGTAAACCATGTGTTCGAAAAAGAAAAGCAAAAGCAATTGCAGGTTCTTTGCTCTAGGCGCGCTAACTTCCGCCCGCAAATTGTGTCTGTCTTTATAGTCCGGTTGCTGCGTTACGCTCGGCCCCAAAAACAGTCATTTACCCGAGTAAACTTCTGTTTTTGGGGCCTTCGCGCGCCTTGCTCTCGAACTCTAAAGCTCAGACACGCTACTCAAAAGACAGACAATAAATAGCAATAAACACCATGACAATAACTTTCCCTGAGCACTTTTTCTGGGGTACTTCCACCGCGGCAGCGCAAATTGAAACGGCGTCAGAACACAACTGGAAAGGCCTGAAAGCCAAGGATGGGTATACCTTCATTCGCACCACCGACCACGAAAAACGCCGGGAAGAAGACCTTGAATACATTGTTCAGTTTGGTTCAGTCTATCGCTGTGGCGTAGATTGGGCGCGACTGCAAACGGAACCATTTGGAAACTTTGACCCGGAAGTCGTTCAGGAGTACCAATCCTTTTTTCAAAAACTCAACGCACGGGGTGTCCGCATTATGTTTGTCCTCCACCACTTTACCAACCCACTCTGGTTTGAAAAAAACGGTGGATGGCTAAATGAATCAAACATTTCTTCCTTTGTAGATTATGCCCGGCAATGCATCCTGCATTTCGGGCCTTATGTTTTTAACTGGAATACCATTAATGAACCCAATGTGTATGCGCTCAATGGCTTTTATCTGGGTACATTTCCGCCACATAAAAAAAGTTACTTTAAGGCCAACCTCGTTTTAAAAAACCTGGGTAAAGCGCACGACATTGCATACGAACTGATTAAAACGGCGTACCCCGAACACCCCGTTGGCATTTCACTGAATACAGCCTGGTTCAAAGCTTTGCAGCCACTGGGCCGAATTCCTGCGTGGTTTGCTGACTGGTGGTTTATAAAAAAAGCAGCCAGGCCATTCAGACGTGTGGATTACTGGGGACTGAGTTATTACGCCTACATCCCCTTCAATCCCGGGATGGTGACGGAATTGGATCGGCCCGGAAAACTGAAGAAACTGGGCATTCCTCACGATAAAATGTGGGGTTATCGTCCGGAAGGGCTGGGGCTCATCCTGCGTCGTTTTCACAAAAAATACAAAAAGCCGATTGTGATTACAGAAAACGGCATTTGTACCGATGACCCGGATGTACGCATTAAGGCCATTGCCGATTACCTTCGCGTTTGCCACGAAGCCATACAGGATGGGGTGAACCTGCAGGGCTATATTCACTGGTCGGCCTGGGACAATTTTGAGTGGAACCTGGGACCAACTTACCGATTTGGACTGGTGCGCGTGAACATTCATACAATGGATCGGACGATGACGGATGCCGGAAAGTTTTATGCCAAAGTGGTTAAGGAGAATGGGGTTTGAGAAGGCAAGGTTAAAGGTTAAAGGGTAAAGGGTAAAGTAGAAAGTAGAAAGTAGAAAGTAGAAAGTAGAAAGAGGCATTCTGCTCTTAAATTGAGCAGGATTCTCCGTCCATCGTTTACTGTCTACCCCTTACTTCATTCATGAAAATTATCAGGACATACAGATCAATAACATGATGCAAAAAATATTCATATTCATCAGTCTGCTGGCAGCCGGCTTTTCACTGACAGCCCAAAACGGCGCTTTGCCGGCAGCTGGCGGCCGTTCGGTTGGAATGGGTGGCGCCAATGTGGTATTTACGGATGTGAGCAGCGCATTGACCAACCAGGCAGGTCTGGCTGGCGTTTCTCAATTCTCAGCGATGGTTGCCGCTGAACAACGCTTCCTGCTCGCCGAAATACGTTCTTTCTCTGCGGCAGCAGCCTACCCTACCCGCTCCGGAACCTTTGGCGTCACACTCAACTACTTCGGGTTTGAAGGCTACAACGAGCAACGCATCGGGTTGGCATATGGCAGAAAACTATTTGACCAACTGTACTTTGGGGGGCAACTTCTGGCTTTGACCACCAGCATTCCCGAATATGGCAATCAGACCAGCCTGACTTTCGAAGCAGGTTTGATTTCGCCATTATCAGAACAATTTATGATAGGTTTTCACGTATTCAGCCCTGTACGTGTGCAGCTGTTGGAGGATGAATACCTGCCAAGTATCCTGAAAGTAGGCTTCATGTACCTTCCCTCGAAAAAGCTGCACTTAAGCGGCGCTGTTGAGAAAGACATCCTCCATCCTGCAAGCATCAAAGCTGGTATCGAGTACCTCCCGGCAGAAAGCCTGGCCTTCCGGATCGGTTTGGCATCAGAGCCTGTACAGCTAAGTTTTGGAGCAGGGTTCATGCTTTCCAATGGCCTGTCAATAGACATTGCTTCCGCTTACCACCAAGCGCTGGGCTTCACACCTTCAGCAGGCATCATTTACCAAAGACCCGAAAAGAAGAAATGAACATCCTGATTGTTTCTGCCACGCCTTTTGAAATTGCCCCGCTGCTGAGTTGGCTGGAGCAAAACGCCGCCCAATCCGGGCCCTCCCGTTACCGTTATAAAAATTCGGATGTTTCGATTCTTGTAACAGGCGTCGGCATGCCGCTAACCGCCTATGCACTCGGAAAAGTGCTGCCCGGGGGTAAATACGACATCGCCATCAACGCAGGTATTGCCGGAGCTTTTAATCGACAGCTGAAGCCCGGAGATGTGGTCCAGGTTGTATCAGAACAGTTCGGAGACCTTGGTGCGGAGGAAGCCGACGGGCGGTTTATGAACGTGCACGACATGGGCCTCATAGCGCCGGGGCAATACCCATTTCAGGGTGGCCGCTTGCTGAATGACGCAGCCGGGGCTTTCGACTTTTTACCCAAAGCGCATGGTATAAGCGTTAACCGGGTGCACGGCAGTGCACAAAGCATTGCCCAAATAACGGCAACATTTGACGCCGATGTGGAGAGCATGGAGGGCGCCGCATTTTTTTACACCTGCTTGATGGAGCAGGTGCCATTCCTGCAAATCCGCAGCATTTCCAACTATGTGGAGCCGAGAAACCGGGAGAACTGGAATATCCCACTGGCCATAGACAAGCTGAATGCAGTATTGGTGGAAGTGGTAGAAGCTTTGTGTCAGGCAGGTTAGCTTCGGCAAAGCCCAGAAAGCAGGACACGCGGGGCGGAACTTCGACTTGACTTCGACTACGCTCAGTCGTCAGCTCAGCCGCCAGCTCTGTTACCGCCGCTGCGCGATCAATGTTTTTTTCTAATTTTTACCGGAGACTTTTAATTCACAAGCCTTATCACTGTCTAAAGGACTTGTTGTTCGTACATAACCGGGCGGACAAGTCCAACAAGTTTTTCCATCTGAGAAACTGCCTTCCGGGCATTTCAGGTCTGAAACTTTTGTTGCTGGTCGATATTCTGTTAGCCCCAATTTCATGCAAGCTTTTGCGTCGTTAACACCATAATTCGGGTTATACTCGTAACCATCCGGGCAGGTATAACAAAGAGAACTGACAACATCATAAAATTGCCCGGGTGCGCAATCTGCTCCCCCTTTTTTACTCGGGATTCCTTTCCCGGCAACCGTTGCTTTTGCATACTCAGTACTTCCCGCTTTCGAACAAGCTCCTGAGCTGGTAATTCTATCTGTCGTACGCTGATAACCACGCGGGCAGGTCCAGCAGGTGCCGCCATCTGCCGGATCAAAAAAACTGCCGGCTGGACAAACAGGGTCACCACTTTTAAGCGCCCTGGCATAAGTCTGGACCGTATCTGTGGATGGTGGCTTTATTATCTGGATGTCTTTGGGTCTGATTATCGTCGAAGGCTTAATACGAGGAGTTTTAATTTTGCTTTCGATTTTATTGCTGAGCTTCGGTTTAGGAGCTGCCTTTTTGGTAACAGGAAGCGGTAGTGGTATGGCCAACAGTGTTTTGAGATTCACCGGCATATTTATAGTATCGAAATAAACGCCATTTGTTCGGTTCGACAATCGGTCATAAGCAATCCTAGCGCTGTCGCGCTGACCGAGGTAAAAATCACAAAGGCCCTGACCATGCAGCGCCGCAAGACAAACGGCAGATTGCTCCGTAAAAGCAGCAGCTCCAGCGTATGCGTTCAATGGTTTGGGTCGCGTCAATGGTTCGAAGGCCTGCTTAATAACGGTCAAAGCAGCTGAATTGCCATTCAAAGCCATCGCATCCAGGTGTAAATTAAATTGGGTTTTTGCAAAATTGTACGCTAAAAAGGTCTGGTTGCTATCGGCTAGAGGATAGCCATTTGAGGAACGCAATTTGATCGCCTCGCTAAGAAGCGAATCAGCCCTCCTGCCTTGCTGAACGACATAGGCTGAAGTTAAATCGCTTTTTGTCGTATCGATATTTCTCCACAGGGTCACGGCTTCATTGTTCAACTCGATTGCCCGGTCATCCAATGGCCTGGCAGTCATCCAAAAAGAAACAGAGGCAGTCGGATCTGGTTGTGCACCATTTAAGGTTATGGCAGTAAATGTAAGTCCATTCAACAATAAAAAGGCGCCTATAAGAATAGCAACCAATGCGCCGAACAGCTCCCGTGTCCACCAGCGTCTGGGAGTGGGTTGCTCCAGCCAGGTTTCAATGCCTTTGGTCGTCCGTGCAGTTGTTCCCTTTTTATCCATTTTTTCCCGAACGATCAAATCCAGTTCGGCCATTTGGCTCCCTGAAAGCAAACCTAACCGTTTCAGGTCACGCAGGGTTTCTTTATGACCTTCATTGTGGGGATCAAGGGCGAAACGCTGTACAGCAAGATTGGTCGTCCAGTCAGTCTGAGCAAAGCTGCCATCCACACTTTGGCGCACATGTTCCAATTCTTCCGCGATGGCTTTTCGCGCAAGCGCTTCATCCTTAGGATCGAGTTGTTGCAACAAGGCCAGGCGCAGGTTGGGATCCGGGGCATTGTTGCTCAACCAGGGAATGCGGCTCAAAGTCAGCAAGGCATCGTGGGTCACTTCCACGCCGATGGCCCGTCCGATAGCAACCGTCAGTGCCCAATCGGGTTGTGTGCACACTGCTACAGCACAAAGCCAGCGGTACCAGTCCGGGTTTTGCAGGTAGTTCTTATGATCCTCCGGCGTTTCCCATTGGCGATAGCGGTGTGAAACAGCCGGGTGCAGGCGCAAAAGTTCGGATTCCCAACGGCTGTAATTGCCCGGCTCGTACTCTTCTATGCGGTCGAGCATCTCCAGTCCTGCCAACATGCCATCCGTATCAGCGGGATAAAGCAGAAAATGGCGATGGAGCAGTGTTTCCTGGTATGACCAACCGCTCACAGGTTCCGGAGTCAGCAGCAGGCGACGCGGCCATGCACGAAGACTTTTAACCGGTGCAGCCAATAACGACGGTATTTCGGGATTATATTGATTTACCAAACCATGCCCGTCGCCGAGCAATACCAGTCGGTAGGCGGGATAGTGCTGCTTCAGCTCCGCCAGGCCAAGGCCTTCCGGGTGTTCCGGATTTCTGAAAACATCAAAACGACCGCTGTGAAAATACACTTCAGCCGGCGCCTCTCTTCTTTTCAGGAAGTCTGTAAGGTGCTCAAAAAGGCGCCCCTGCTGGTTGCGTTCGTCAGTGCGTTGCACTAAAAACAGGTATTCTGCCGGACGGGTATCCGATTTTTCACGCCATTCGGGGTAACCGCCGGCATCTACCGTTGCCCTTACGGAGGCCGCGGCATCAAAATAATTCCGGACACCGAGTTCCCTGCGCCGCATCACTTCAGCCATGCGAAAGAAATCGCGCGGCACGGTAATCTTTCCGCCCTGAGGCAGATAAGGCACAAAATAAGGTCCTGCATCATGAATCGGGTATTCGGCTTCCAGATCGGCAACCGTTTTTTCGGGTGTTTTTTCATGGCGCTTTTTCCACCACCGCGCCAGCAACCACACGGCTAAAAAAAACGGTGAGGATGAAAACAGCCAATACCACCCGTTCAAACGATAGATCAAACCAGGGTAATCGAGTTTCGCTGCAAAGCATTGCAGATAGGGCTTACCGCCAATACTGAGCTTTTTTTCTTCATAAACATAGCAATAGCGTTCCTGCCCCGGCCGAGAAACCAATAAGCCGACGGTAGCGTCTCCTTCTGACGAGAAAGTATAGTCAACCTGCGTGCCGCGCAAGGTATCCGTTTCATTGAAAACCCACTTGGCTTGCGCACCCTTGTCAATTACAGCTGAAAATTTGTAAGGTCTATTCGCATCCATGATGCCTTCCGGCGTCTTCCAGCTTCTTATCTTTGGCGGATTGGCGCACTGGACGGTCAGTCTGAGGGTGTCGGCGATGCGCGATTCGCTATCGGCCGGCGCTGTGTGGCGCAGGGTGACTATTTTCTCCTCCCCAACTCCGGAAGCCAGCCATTTTGAGTGAAAGGAGGTATCGGTGAATGTGGTTCTTTTGCTTACTGCATCCTGAATTTCCCAAATGTAAGCACTGCTGTCTATACAGGAACTGCGATTCAGGCAAACGAGCGTATCGCCTTCACGCAGCAGCTTATGCATGCTTTCATCCATGGCTACTTCACAAGGCTCCGGGGTTGGGCCACGGGGCCTGAACAGATAGCTGATTATCGCGATAAGGGGGATCAGCAGCAAGGAGATGAGCCACCATTTACTGAATTTTCGGACGGGTTTAGGCGGCAGGACATCTGGTAAAGGAGCTTCTGAAAATTGGTTGAGTTGTTCCGCTTCGGCTTTACATTCTTCCCAAAACTGATCAAAAAAAGCATAAAAGCGCTCTTGTTCCTGAGGCGATCGCGCCACAAAAGGCGCCAGGCGGTATTTCATCCCTTCGAAGTCACCAAGCACTTCAGGGCCTTCCATCTCTAATACCCGAAGCAGACGCAGCTTACGCGCTGTATCCATGCGAAAACCTGCTGCCTCCAGTCGGGCAATCAGGGCTTCTAAGGGTAGTTCGATATGGTGTTTTTGTTTCAAAATTGAGCGAAATCCTGATTATTATGATATTAACCCGCAACGTTTACGAAACTATTAGAAGTTTGGCAAACGGCATCATCAGCCCAACAGCTTCCTGACCGCTTCCAGATCTTCCAGTGTTTTCACTAAAAACGACAGGTTGTAGGCCAGCATTTGCTTTTGTTCCGCCGGGTTATTGGTTTTGAAATAACCGTTCATTCCCAGGATTTTTAACCAGCCAATGAGCTCGGCCGTAGCCGGTTTTTTTCGCACAGACTGGCTCCGAACCTGTTCAAAGAATGTGAACAAATCAGCGTAAGCTTTTTCCGTTTCCGGGGTAATCCGACCGAGATGCTTTTCCACGATATCGCGCAGCAACTGGCCCTGGGGAAACTCTATGTGGTAAAAAGCGCAGCGACGCAGAAAAGGATCGGGCAGGTTTTTTTCGGAATTGCTCGTCATAATCACGACGATTTGTGCATCTGGCCCGCGTTCAACGAGGTAGTTGTCCTGTTCACGAATTTGAAACCGGTAATTTTCGATTTCATCCAGGATGTCATTTGTAAAATCACGTGGCGCTTTATCAACTTCGTCGACCAATACGACAGAACTTTGTGGTTTTGGAGGCAAATCTATCCGAAAACGCTCCAAATATTCCTGCCTCGGATTCGTCATGGAGATGGCTTTACCCAAAGCCTGTAACTCTATAAAATCAGCAGTTTTCCGCGAATCCCCTTTGAGGTTGGCTGCCTGAAAATGCGACAAGGCATCGTATGTATAAAACAAATCACGTGCAGCGGAAGTCGTTTTCGTATTGAACCGCAAAGGTTGTGGGTAAAAGCTGTTGTTGTATTTTTCATTCAAATAATGAACAGCCCATTGCGCCAGGGTTGTTTTCCCGGTTCCGGGTTCGCCGGTAAGCAACAAAGGTTGTCTCAACGCCAGCGCGCCTTCGAGCGCAATACGCAGGGCATCACTGGCAATGTAATCTTTACCGGGATCAAATTTTTTATCAGAATTCGCCATGGTTTGCTGTTTGTTGTTTGCCTACCGGCAGGTAGGTTGTTCGTTGTTCGTTGTTGGTTGTTCGTTGAGCCGTTCGTTGAGCCGTTCGTTGAGCGAAGCCGAAACGAAGCCGAAACGAAGTCGAAACACACTTTATTTATTTCAAATCAAGAATCAGTCCTTTGTTGTAGCTTTCTATCCGCTCTTTGAGTTTCATCTCGATATCAGCCATATCTAATTGGACAGCATTGGGGAAAAGCTGAGCAGCAGCGCTTCCTGCTTCCTCACCGGGCATTCGGAGTACATCGTAACGACTGAACCACTCGCTGACCTCACTGAGGGTGACCGGCTGAAGTTCCGGCAGCGATTCGCCGTAGGTACTCTCTTTGATGGCCTTCTTAACCTGTTCTTTCACGATTTCGTTGGTCTTCTGATACTCAATGCCAAAGAAGAAAAAGAAATTCGGGGATTCGGGTGGCAATTCGCAGGCACAGAAGCCTTCTACCAGACTGCGCACCACAAGCGGCGTGACCTGTTCCCGCCAGTTGTGATCGTCAATCGTCAGGAGGATGAAAACCAAATCATTTGGACCAAAATCTTTCAGTTCCGGGCTGTCCAACACTTCGTGGAGCTTTTTACTCAGAATGGGTTGTAAATTGTTAACCGGCTCAAAAAACCGGGATAAGAGCTCCCTCAGGACATTGATTTGAAACAATTTTGGATTGTCGTGTACCTGAGGTTTGCAATCTACAAACTTAAGCCTGGTGCCCGGGTTGTAATCGCCTTTTTCCCAATTGAGTAAAAATCCGCCGATTTCACATCCCAGCCTTTTGAAAAGACTTTCGTGTTCCTGGCGCGCATCGCCATAAAGAAAAAAGAAACGAACTTTTTGTTCAGGGCCCGGCGAATCGTAATAGTTCAGTTGAAAAACATCGTTTTGTTCGACACGATCACAAGTGTATGCGTGGATCGGAGGAATGCTGATACAGGCGGCAGATTTCCGGCTCAGGCTTTCATTAAGAACGTCGGGGGTGATGTTATTGACGAGCCAGATCAACGCCTGACTGGTATTGCTGAAACTGATGTTTTTTTCTTCAAAAGCAATCAGTCCAAGATTTCCGGCGCGAACAGATTCATTGTATTTGCTCTGTAACAAAATGGCATCGTTGTACAGGGCACTGTTCACCTGCAACACCTCTTCCGTCAAACGACGGAACACTTCCCCGTGGCGATTGTCGCCGATGAGTTCTTTTAATTCGCGCTTAAGGGCATCAAGCATATGACTTCTTCGTCTCTTACAAAACGCGAAATATACGAATCTATCTCCATAAACCCAATCAATGCGTGCTCAAGACTGGAAAAAGCGGTAAAAATGGTGGTATAATCAGGACATAGGCAGTACAAAGAAATGACAGCTTCAGGGCTTCAATACCCGTATTTTTCTTTCCATTCCTGCTTCAGTTTCTGTCTGATCTTTTCTTCGGCAGCATTTTGCTGGGGTTCGAAAATCTTAGCGCCGGAAATTTCATCGGGCAGGAATTCCTGAGGGGTAAAATTCCCCGGAAAATCGTGGGCATAGCGATAGCCTTTTCCGTAACCCAATTGTTTCATCAGCCCGGTAGGCGCATTGCGCAGGTGGAGCGGAATGGGCAGGTTACCACTTTTTCGAACAAGTTCCTGAGCATTGTTGATGGCCAGATAAGCTGAATTACTTTTAGGCGAAGTGGCCAGATAAATAGCGGCCTGTGATAAAATAATGCGGGCTTCCGGCAAACCCACAGCCTGCACTGCCTGAAAAGCGGTCGTTGCCATCAGGAGGCCATTGGGGTTGGCAAGTCCGATGTCTTCCGAAGCGGCAATCATCATCCGGCGGGCAATAAACTTAACGTCCTCCCCGCCCTCGATCATCCTGGCCAGCCAATACACCGCTGCGTTGGGGTCGCTGCCCCTGATGGACTTGATGAAGGCTGAAGCCACATCGTAATGAACTTCTCCGCCTTTATCATAAACGGCAATGTGTTGCTGAACAAGGGTCGTAATGTAGTCGTCGTTGATGACGACTTCCTGCTCCCCGGTTGCCTCCCCAGCTGCCAGTTCCAGAATGTTGTACAATTTTCGTGCATCGCCGCCTGAAAGGTGCAGAAGGGCATCGTACCCCTCTATGCGAATCTTCTTATCTTTCAGATACTCATCTTGTTGCAAAGCCTGATTCACCAAATACATCAGGTCGTCCTTCTCTAAAGATTTCAACACATAAACCTGACAACGGGACAACAAAGCCGGAATCACTTCAAAGGAAGGGTTTTCTGTCGTAGCGCCAATGAGGGTAACGACGCCCTCTTCTACCGCGCCCAACAGGGAATCCTGCTGCGACTTGCTAAAACGATGAATTTCATCGATAAACAGGAGCGGATTCTGGCTGTTAAAGAAACGCTGACTGCGCGCCTTTTCAATCGCATCGCGCACGTCTTTCACCCCTGAATGAACTGCACTCAAGGTATGAAAAGGGCGTTTCAATTCGTGCGCTATGATGCGGGCCAGAGTGGTTTTGCCAACTCCGGGAGGGCCCCACAGTATGATGGACGGAATGACGCCGGAAACAATAGCGCGGTTCAACACAGCCCCCTCTCCTACCAAATGCCGTTGACCGGTATATTCACTTAATGTTTGCGGGCGCATCCGCTCTGCCAAAGGCTTCATGTCGAGATGTTAGATGTTAGATATAAGATGTTAGATTTTAGATAAGAGACTAGATGGCAGAAAATTAAAGTCCGGTCTAAAATCTTTGCTCTAATATCCGGTTTCTTTTCAAAAAGTCGTTTATATTTGTCGACAAGATTCTACACAATTTCCACCCTCCGTCATTTTTCATTATTAGTATCTGGGATTATTGTCTTTGAGAGGCGTTAACTCTTGACGCTTCAGGCTACACACAAATACTTCGCATTGCCGGGCTTTGCAATGCGGAAACCTTTCCTGAATGCGTCCATTCTTTGACAGAGAAAACGCACATGTTCATGATTGCAATTCAACAACCGGCGCCGCGGCAGCCACAGGTAAGTATTGCTTACCGCATGCCCGGGGAATTCCTGTTCAGGGAGGATCCACACCTGCAGCATTTTATCATTGACAGCTCCAATTCCGGTGAACTGATCAGTAAAAGTGGTCTGATCATTAGCTATCCGGCCTGTGCTTTTATGAGTCGAATTTACCAAAAACGCGTCTTTGGCCCGGTAGAAGTGGTTCTGAAAGAATTGTATACACCTGCGGAAATACTGCTATACGGACATCCTACAACCTCCGATGGCGCATTGATGGAAGCTTTTGTCCAATTTCAAATACGGGCTTTCCAGGACGGGCAACCTTTGGAACTCATTGTTCCCTTACAGGTTAGTCTTCCCGTTACCCGCCTTGGCGAAAAATCTCGCCAGATTCACACTTATTGCGGCGGGGCTTCAGAAATCCGTGCCATATCGGGGCAGAAAACTTTCGACTGGAAACACGTATCGGGATTATTGTTTCAAAACAGCGGCAGTCCATACCGGATTTTCAACATAGACCGCTGTGGCTGGTGGGCTTGTCAGAAACCGCATATTTCTAAAGGCAAAAAAGTCATGATGAGTGCGAAGGTGATCGGGGTAGTACCTGTTTCGCAGCGAATGGAAGGCTTGTTGCTTTTTAGGGACATTCCTGCTATGGTGCGCATGTACCCGGGAATTCAGGGCTTCACTGCGCTGAACATACCCGAAGGGTTTCAGGCTTCAGTTTTACTGTATGGCCATGACCGCGAACAATTGTTTGCCGGACGGAGTGACTGGGAAATCAGTTCGGGAAAAATGTACCATGTGCCAGTAGCGGCAACGAGTAGAGAAGCTTTTCGGGACCTGCTTTCGATAGACTATTAAATAAGAAATGATGTACAATAAATGAGGCAACGGGTGCAGATCGGAAAAGCCGGTTTCCACCCATTGCCCCAATTAAAAATTGAAGTCAGGTATTACAATTTCACCCACTTTAAGGTTGCAATCCCGCTCCCTTCTGACGTTTTCATCCTGATGTAATACACCCCGGAAGGCCAGTCAATTGCTTCTATGACAGATGTTTCTCCCGCTCCGGAAAACGTAGTATACAAACTGCGACCATAAGCATCCATAATGACGGCCTGATAATCCGTCTCCGAGCGATTTACCAGGTTAAAACTGCGATCGCCGGGATTCGGATAGAGTGAAAACGAAGTTTCCACCGCCATCGGGACTAAAGCTTCTTTGTTGGTTCCATCTGCGAGCCCGCCGCCACCTATGATGGTGCCGCCGTTGTCACCTTCAACTTCTGAACATACATGTTCATAAATTAAAGTTGTTTGACAAACAACAGACGGCACGCCTTCAATGGTGCATATTTTTCGAACAAAAGCCTGGAAAACCTGCCCCTGATTGGAAGGACTCATGTTGATGCATTCCCGATTAGTCAGATGAGAAGAGGGTATTGGATAGCTTTGAGGTACAGACCAGTAAATGCTATACCAGTAAGATCCTCCGTTTGCAGTAGTGTTAATTTTGTTTCCGTGTTCATCAACAATACAAACATAACAATCGCTAAAACAGGGATCACATAACTGGCCGGCTTCCAACCCTATATGTATGCCCGGAGGCATGCAATCAGGAAAGTTAAACAGGGGAGAATAAGCAGAAACACCGTACCAGCATTCTCCGCATATTGCCCTAACCCGGGCAGTATAGAAAAAACAACCATCAAGCAACAAACCAGTGATTTCCAAATAATTATTAAACACCTGTACTGTTGTCCACGGAGAGGATGCCCCCTGTCTGTATTGCACTTCGTAATAATCAGCGCCCGGTGATGCAGCCCAGTCGAGTCGTACTACGCCATTTCCCAGCAATTGATACGTCAGGTTGGACGGCACAGCACAGATTTCCGGATCGGTAGTAAATGTTGCGTAAATGGAAGAAGATTCTTCTCCGCCGCCACACAAAGTTGTCAGTTCAACTACGTAACTTGTATTGGGTATCAGGTTGTCAAGCTGAAAAAAAGTGAAGTAGTCTAATAATTCTGGTAGTGTTGTGACATCCAAGGGGTCAGAAACCGGCCAGAAGCGTACCCTGTATCCCAGTCCATTGAAGGGGCCCGTGAATTCAAATCCGGCAAAATCGCTACACAGGTACTCAAGGTGCATCTCAACAGGCGGTTCACATGGCGGACAAACGACCTGTTCTGCCCATTCGCTGGTGGTTGTATTGCCGTCACACCCGCAAATAGCCTGAACCTGAATGGTAATACATTGATTCGGGCCGCCGCCGCCGCTGACCATTTTGTTACCGTAATAATTATTTTCACTTTCCACGGTACCGTCATCAGACACGATGACCACATTGTAATTTCCGGTTCCATTTTCAGGCCCGTCCCACGAAATAATGCGCCCTCCGCCTTCTGTGTATTGGACCGTAATATTGGAGGGTGCATCGCATGCATCGGTCGGTTCGGGAACGGTAAATTCAAAATGCACGACATTGTCGTTAAAACAGCCGTCTCCCGTACAGGAAATGGTAATATCAACCATAATAATGGTACCTGGCAGGAAGGAATGCAGGAAGGAATAGCTCCCAAAAAAATCGCCCACGTTCTGGAGAGGGAAGATATGACCAGGAAGATTTGGGTCAATAAAGGATGACTCAATCCAATAAGTCTGTCCTTCCTGCATATCCCAATTTATGGTAAAATAGCAGGGGGTATTGTCAATTTTAAGGTTAGAAAGTTCGCATCCGGTGGTCATAAACTGAAGGGAGTCGCTAACCCCGACACACTGATCTCCGCACAATGGTGTGACGACAACAATATAATGCGTATTGTCAACCAAATTATTGTTGAGTACAAAAGGCGATTCAGTAGCAAATTCCGTAAGCACCTGATTCGACCCAAATTCCCAATAATCAATTCTAAACAACCCGGCACTGTTGTACACCCACGACAATTCTGCACTACAGGTGGTGATGTTAGAAACCGTCAGATCCTTCAATGCAGGGCATACGTCCGTAGTGGTAAAAGTATCCATATGCTCAGTCCCTATGAGATAATCCTCACATTGGGCAACTACTGCCCACTCATAGACTGTATTGGGAACAAGGTTATGGACCGTTACTTCATTGATGAGCGCGTGTTCATAAATAACATTGCCCGGATTATTGGCAGGCCAAATGGTTATCAGATATTGTTCGGCGACTACGTCTTCCCAGTGTAACCGGGCGCTGCACGAAGTAATATCTGTTTCCCAGGTTTCGTCTATTGGTGTGTGGGCGCTGAATGGCTCTCCGATTCCTACAGCATAAAAAGCCTCTGCCACCGCCATATAATTATCAGAGCAATACCACCATAGTTCGCCTGCAGCAATCAATGCCAGTTCGCGCAATTCATGCATGGTAGTGGTAGGCGTTATGAATCCGCCTTGCAGAGCATCCATTAATGCCATAGCATTCGCAAGTCCGATGCCATTGACGTTGTAGGCATTTCCAAGGTCATTGGTGCCGACGCCACCATTCACCAATAGATAAAACCAATAATTGATTACCCCGCTGTTGGTATGCACACCGCCCTGATCAGCAGTGCCATTTGCCCAGTTAAAACCATTGTAAGTATCCGCCTGATCAAAAGCATTGGGATCGATGAAGGATCGTAATGTAGTGATGTCGTCTCCAATCAACCAATCAAGGCTGCTGTAATGCGCTTCAACAGCCATGGCATAAATATCGCTGATGGCTTCATTGATAGCCCCGGGTTCTCCCTGGTATATCAAGCCAGAATTGTAAAACGTCACCTGGTGGGTAAGTTCATGCGCCACAATATCCAATGCTGTCAGATATCGCTGGGTTCCGGGTGTATGCCCATAGCTAATTCTGTTGCTTCCGGCATGGTACACGGCATTGTTGGTAAGACCTGCATGAATGACATTGATCATCTCTTCCCCATAGAAGATGTTTTCGTTCATGGTCGAACCGTTAAGGTAATAATCAGAAACAGCCTGAGTACCCCAATGCGCATCCAGCGCACAACGTTCTCTCGTGTCTATTGCGAATCCTGTCCAGTCTGTAGAACCATTTGTAAAATCAAGCAGGTTGTGGTTCTGCACAGTCCTGAAATTTCCAATCGGCGCGTTACAGTCACCTCCGCCGTTTTGCCCGATGCAGGCGCGCAATCGGAACTGCCCGGAATTGAACGGATCGGTTAGTATGGTTTCAGTCCCGCGATAATTTAATGTTGCTGTAGCCGGCGTACAACAACTGTGGCCCGTTGATTCATTGGAAATAATGGCGCCGCTGCGGGCATTGACCAACACCCTTCGTACATCATAAGGTGAAGGAATTTCGACAAAAAATTCATAAACCAAAATCCAATGGCCCGAAGCGTACTGCAGGCGCAGCGGCGTTTGTCCGCCTTCTTTGTTTTTCTCTAATAAGGCGCCGTTTTCTTCTACCGCATCCAAAACTGTTTTTTGGGCTTTTTCCACCGTTATTCCGGGAACAACAGGGATGTTAACAGGTGCTTCGGGCCAGTTTGTGATGATGCGCTTAATGAATCCGTTTTCTACGTGAATAAGCGCCACAGCATGGTCAATTGGAATACCTGCATAGGTTTGCTGCAGGCGGTAGATTTTTTTTCCTCCCTGCTCCTTGTTTTGCTTTTCGGACACAATGGCGCCATAAGGTGCAGATAAGTCGAAAACGTCTTTAATAAGTAGGTCAGGAGCCTTGTCGGCTTTTTCTCCGGGTTCAAATTTCAAAACCCTCAAATTGTAATCTTGCGAAAAAGCGTGAAAAAGCATTCCGGTCAGAATGCAGGTTACTAAAGCGATTCTTTTCATAAAAAACGATATTAATGGGTAATAAAATACCCACACAGCTAAAGGAATGTCCTTTGAAGTGCTAAAAAACCAACCTCAGATTGTTCCTAAAACTGGGCAGGACTTTGAGAGACCAATTAATGATTCGCCCTTTTGAAAAGTAATTTTCGCCCTAATGAAAAGTAAACATTCACACAGCGGTTTCTAAAAAAAAACCTGACGTGATTTCTGTTGTGCAATATATGGAAATCCTTTGGCAATATGCAAGTTCAGTTTCCAAAATTTCATTCTACTTGTATCGCCCCGGATGGTTTTATGACCGCAAATACGAAGCACCGTTGATGTCCAGAATGCAACCGGTTGCAAACATACTATTCCCCGAAGCCAGAAATAAGATAGCCTGCGCTACTTCATCGGCTGTAGCCACACGGTTGAGCGGGCTTTGTGCGCGAATGGCTTCGCCTGCTTCAGAAGCCAGCAGTTCGGATACCATGTCTGTTTCCACAAATCCGGGAGCAACAACGCCTACAAAAATATTGTACTTCGCCAGGGCTTGTGCCAGGGACTGGCTCATGGCGTTCAATCCTGCTTTGCTTGCACCATAGGCAGGGTGTTCGGGCTCTCCCCGAAAAGCCCCTCTGGATGAAACATTGATGATAAACCCGCCTCCTTTTTCCATCATGTGTCGGGCAGCGCAATAACTTACGTTAGCAGCGCCTGTCAGGTTTACGGCAAGTGTTTTCCGCCATTGTTCCTGCCATTCATCATATCCAACCTCTGCAATGGCATGCGGCACATAAATTCCCGCATTGTTTACCAGAATGTCGAGTACCTCAAATTCGCCCACAACAGCTTCCACCATGCGGAGTACCGCATTGGGATGAGCAATATCTGCTTTAAGGGCCAGATGTCCTTCTCCCGGTAATTCTTCACAAACGCGCTGAGCAGCAGCACTATCTGAACGGAAATTAATAGCAACCCGTGCGCCCAGAGCTGCAAAGGCTAAAGCTGTTGCCCTGCCTATCCCTTTAGAGCCGCCGGTAATGAGTACCGTTTTATTGGAAAAATCCATCATAAATCCTGTGTTTTCAGTAGCGAAAGGTATAACATTTTATATTTTAGCGGAATGTAAACTTGTGAAATTTACTATCCACATACATCACTGGCGTGCAATCACTGCATGTTCAGGAAAAGAAAATACATTTTGATATGAAAAAACACTCCCTTTTATTCCTGCAAGTCTTTTTGCTGGTCGCTTTGAGCCTGTCTTTCAACATGGTATTATTCGGCCAAAAAAGCAAAGGAAAAGCGAAACCGACGCCTGCCGCTCCTGTCATGAGTCAGGATGAATCGCTTTACAATTCTATTGAATGGAGAAGCATCGGGCCTTACCGGGGCGGGCGTTCTGCAGCTGTTACCGGGGTTCCGGGAAAAGAGCACCTGTATTATTTTGGCAGTACTGGCGGCGGGGTTTGGCGTACAACGGATGGTGGCGAAACCTGGGCCAACATCAGCGATGGCTTTTTCGGCGGTTCTATCGGAGCAGTAACAGTCAGTGAATACGACAACAATGTTATTTATGTAGGCGGTGGTGAAGCCACCGTTCGGGGCAACGTTTCTTACGGCTACGGCATGTGGAAGTCAGAAGATGCCGGAAAAACCTGGAAAAAAGCAGGGCTGGAAAACTCCCGCCACATTCCGCGCGTCCGCGTGCATCCTAAAAATCCGGATCTGGTTTACGCCGCCGTATTGGGTGACCTCTACAAATCCAGTGAAGAACGGGGCGTTTACCGAAGCAAAGATGGCGGAAAAACATGGGAACGCATTCTGTTCGCCAATGCTGATGCCGGCGCCATGGACCTGACACTGGATCCAAATAATCCGCGCATCCTCTACGCTTCAACCTGGCGCATCCGAAGGACGCCTTATAGCCTGGAAAGTGGCGGAGAAGGTTCTGCGCTTTGGAAAAGCACCGACGGCGGAGACACCTGGACCAATCTTTCAGCCAGCAAAGGCATGCCCAAAGGCACCTTAGGCATCATTGGCGTAGCCGTATCACCGGCCAATTCAGAGCGGGTATGGGCTATGGTAGAAGCCGAAGAAGGTGGCGTATTCCGGTCTGACGATGGCGGAAAAACCTGGTCTAAACTGAACAGTGACCGGAATTTGCGCCAACGCGCCTGGTATTACACCCGTATTTATGCCGACCCGAAAGATGCGGACGGTCTATATGTCTTGAATGTGGATTTTTTTAAATCTACCGATGGCGGGCGAACTTTTAAATCATACGATACGCCTCACGGCGACCACCACGACCTTTGGATTGCTCCTGAAAATCCCCAGCGGATGATCATTGCCGATGACGGGGGTGCGCAAGTCAGTTACGACGGCGCCGAAAACTGGAGCACCTACCACAATCAGCCAACTGCGCAGTATTACAGGGTCACAACCGACAATAGTTTTCCTTATCGGATCTATGTTGCCCAGCAGGACAATTCAACCCAACGGGTGTTGCACCGCACTAACGGAGCTTCCATTGGAGAAGATGACTGGGAAGAAACAGCAGGTGGCGAAAGTGGCCACATCGCCGTGGATCCGTTAGACAATGATGTGGTTTATGGCGGCAGCTACGACGGATTTTTAGTCCGGCTGAACCACCGGACGAAACAGTCTCAGGGTGTAAATGTATGGCCGGATAACCCAATGGGGCATGGTGCAGAAGGCATGAAATACCGCTTCCAGTGGAATTTTCCGATCTTCTTTTCTCCCAGCAATCCCAAAAAAATCTATACCACTTCCAATCATGTGCATGTGAGTTTTGATGGCGGGCGCTCCTGGGAATTGGCCAGTCCGGACCTGACGCGAAACGACCCGACCAAACTGGGTTCTTCGGGAGGTCCTATTACTAAAGACAATACCAGCGTAGAATACTACTGTACCATATTTGCTGCCACTGAATCTCCTTACGAAAAAGACTTGCTGTGGACCGGATCGGATGACGGACTGGTATACCTCTCCAAAACCGGAGGCGGCTCAGACGGAAAAGCCTGGGAAAATGTGACCCCATCTGAGATGCCCGAATGGATGATGATCAACAGCATTGATTGTGACCCATTTACAAAAGGGGGGGCCTATATTGTCGGAACACGCTACAAATTAGGCGACTATCAACCTTACATTTACCGCACCAAAGACTATGGCAAAACCTGGAAGCTTATTACCAAAGGAATAAAAAGCGACCATTTTACCCGCGTCGTCAGAGCTGATCCCAAACGCAAAGGATTGCTGTATTGCGGTACGGAATCCGGCATGTACATTTCCTTCGATGACGGTGAAAACTGGCAGCCTTTCCAATTAAACCTGCCCATCGTTCCGATCACGGACCTGGTTGTAAAGAACGATAACCTTATCGCCGCTACCCAGGGGCGCAGCTTGTGGATCATTGATGATCTTACCGTACTGCACCAGTTGTCAGACGGACTGGCAAAATCAGCCTTCCATTTATACAAGCCGATGCCAAGTTACCGCATGGGTGGCTTTCAAAACAAAAATGTGCTGAAGCGGGAAGGGTTGAACCACCCGGGCGGTGTCATGACACATTTTTACCTGAAAGAAAAACCACTCGACTCCGTTGAAGTAAACCTTGCGTTTTATCAACAGGATGGCACCCTGATCCGGGAGTTTTCCAGTACTTCAAAGGATGATGAAAAGGTGGGCAAATTGTCGGATTTGAAAAAAGGCGGCAATCTTTTTGTCTGGAACATGCGGTATCCGGATGCCAAAAAATTCGATGGCATGATTCTTTGGGCAGGCGGCGTTACCGGGCCAAGAGCGGCACCCGGCAATTATGTTGTCAAACTGACGGTTGGTAAAGAAACGCAGGAGCAGTCTTTTGAAATTCTGAAAGATCCGCGTTCCGAGTCAAGTCAGGCTGAATTACAGGAACAATTTGATTTCCTGATTTCCGTGCGCGATAAGCTAACGGAAACACACCAGGCCATTATTGACATTCGCAGCATTCGCGATCAGCTGAATACGCTTAAAGCGAAAATCAAAGACAATGATGCTTTAAAGCCGATTGCCACTAAAGCGAGCGCCATCGATTCTGCCCTTACGGTGGTTGAAAAGGAGTTGTATCAGACCAAAAACAAAAGTGGTCAGGATCCGCTTAATTACCCCATTCGCCTGAACAACAAACTGGCGCATGTTGGGTCAACCGTAGGTTTTGGCGACTATCCGCCTACAAGGCAGGCAAAACAGGTTAAGGATGAGCTGGTTGCGAAAATCGATGCACAACTGGCAATTTTCCGCAAAGTAAAAAACGAGCAGTTGCCTGAGTTCAATAAAATGGTGAAAGAAAAAGAGATCGATGCCGTTATTTTGAAAGAATAGGCGGGGGTTTAGCTGGCAGATTCAGTTGGCAGTGGGCAGGATAGAGTTTGCTGCTGATTGGCATCTGTATAAGCAATTGACCGTTGGGAATAGATCAGTTGGCAGTATCTCAGTTGGCAGTTGGTAGTTGTGAGATTGCAAATGAATGGCTTTAGTAAGAAGCTTTGCGGCCTTTGCGAGTCCTTCGCGACCTTTGCGGGAACCTTTTTAGCTGGCAGTTTTTCAGTTGGCAGTGGGCAGTTGTTGAAGTTGCAAACTGCCAACTGAATACTCAGGCTTTTTCCAGCGTAAACCCAAAGGTAGAGCCTACATTAGGCGTACTGCGAACGTTGATGGTCTGCTTGTGCGCCTCAATGATGTGTTTAACGATGGCCAGGCCCAGTCCGGAGCCACCCTGAGCCCGGGAACGGCTTTTATCTACCCGATAGAATCTATCGAAAACGTGGTTAAGATGCTTGCCGGGGATACCAATGCCGTTGTCAGCAACTTCGATGAGGATGTTTTTGTCCATATCGTAAAATCCAACCTTCGTTTTCCCGTTAGGGTTGCCGTATTTAATGGAATTGTATAGCAGGTTCATGAGAATCTGCCGGACACTTTCGCGGTCAGCTCTGACTTTATACCCCAAAGAAGCGCCTTCTTTGAATTCCAGCTTGATGTTTTTCCCTGCTGCTTTGAATTCCAGATCTTCGAAAACCTCCTCTGCCAGCATGTGGATGTCAAATACCTGCATATCGAGAATCAACTCGCCCGATTCCAGACGGGAAATGGTACTCAGGTCTTCTACAATGGTATGCAGGCGTTCCACATTCTTAACCGCCTTTTTGAGGAAGGTTACGTTCACTTCTTCGTCGTACATGCCGCCTTCCAGAAGGGTATGCAAATACCCCTGAATGTTGAAAATCGGCGTTTTCAGTTCATGCGATATATCGCCGACAAACTTACGCCGGTATTCAGCCCAGGATTTGTATTTGTCCAGTTCATTTTGTTGTTCAATGGCCCATTGCTCGACTTCTTTTTCCACATCTTCCACGATATGACTCGTCATGTCAATCACCATAGGGCGCTCGCCGGGAGAAAGCTTTTGTTGGTGGATTGTTTTGTATATGACCTTAATCTTCCGATAGATGTATTCCTTGAGGTAATATATGCTGATAAAATATGCCAGGCCAAACAGAGCGATTGTAAAGAACAAACCCACGACAAAAGAACTGAAGTAAACACTGATGAGCAGTGCAACGACAAAAAGGACTACTCCGGCCCCGGCAATAATCAGGGCCGTCAGCAGGGCAACCTGCTGCGGAGTCGGGTTTTTCATCATAGAAGCCAGCCGCCCCCTAAAACTCAAATTTATAGCCAATACCTTTAATGGTTTTGATGTAATCTTCTCCAATTTTTTCGCGCAACTTTCTGATGTGAACGTCTATGGTGCGATTTCCAACAATAACATCTGTACCCCAGACCTTGTTGAAAATCTCTTCCCTTGAAAATACTTTTCCGGGTTTGGAGACCAGCAGCGTAAGCAGTTCAAATTCTTTTTTGGCGAGTTCAATGACGAGCTCACCCTTTTGTACCGTAACATTTTCTGCATTGATCGAAAGGTCGCCCATCCGAATGATGCCACCCTGGTTTTCCTGAACATCAAGACGATCGTTGCGACGCAATAAGGCTTTAATGCGGCTGAGTAAAACCCGGGGGCGAATGGGTTTGGTAATGTAATCGTCGCCACCAACCTCTAATGCAGCAATTTGAGAATAGTCTTCTTCCCTCGCAGTGAGGAAAGCGATGACTGTTTTATCAAATTCAGGGCGGGTTCTGAGCTGACGACAGACTTCAACACCATCCATTTTAGGCATCATGATGTCCAGTATGATCAAATTTGGCTTTTCCCGTTCAGCCAATAAAATGCCTTCTTCGCCATCGGAGGCAGTGATCACCGAATAACCTTCTTTCTGAAGATTGTATTGGAGAAACTCCAAAATATCCGGCTCGTCGTCAACAATAAGAATTTTAATAAAATCCATATGGTGCATATGCGGTTTCGCAAAAGTAACCCATCATCGCGCTAATACGACTACGCAGGCGTTAAATTATTATTAAGTCTGTTAAACATCGGTAACCTGCCAAAAGAAAATCGTATTTTTTTCTCCTGACATGTAAAGCCACAGGCTATCTTTGCGCCTACAAGATGGCGTTTTCCTGTTTCCATTTTAGCGGAAAAGAAACAACATCGGTAACCATCGTTTTGATGCCGGGCCGTCTTTTAACCCCGACTTTCAAGACTAAAAGAACAAAAACATGCCTTCGATTTCGAAGAGAGGCCAGCAAGTGCCGCTTTCTCCGTTTCGCAAACTTGCCCCACTGGCTGAACAGGCTAAAGCCGCCGGTAAGCACGTATACCACCTGAATATAGGCCAGCCGGATATTCTGACCCCCGCGGCAGCTATGGAGCAAGTGAAGCAAACCACGCTCGAAATTCTGGAATACAGTCCGGCAGAAGGCCTTCTCTCCTATCGGAAAAAGCTCTGCGAATACTATGCGCGTTTTGATGTTTCCATTAATTATGAAAACGTCATTGTTACAACCGGCGCATCAGAAGCCATCCAGTTGGTTTTTCTTTCCTGCCTGAATCAGGGTGATGAAGTTTTGGCTCCGGAACCTTTCTATGCCAATTACAACGGTTTTGCACACATCGCCGACGTACAGATGCGTGCCATTACCTGCGACATCGAAACCGGTTTTGCGCTGCCCGATGTAGCGGCTTTCGAACGTTGCCTCACGGCACAAACCAAAGCGATTTTCATCACCAATCCCAACAACCCGACCGGAACATTCTATGGCAGAGAAGTACTGGAAAGCCTGGCGCTTCTGGCCAAAGCCTACGACCTTTACCTGATAGTGGATGAGGTTTACAGGGAGTTTTGTTACGACGGGCAGCCCTTCTTCTCGGCGCTTAACATAGAAGGCGCTGAAGATCACGTCATTGTCATTGATTCCATTTCTAAAAGATACAGTGCCTGTGGTGCAAGGGTCGGCGCCATGGTTACCCGGAACAAGGCGGTCCTGAATGCCGTGTCGCTGTATGCCAAACTGCGCTTAAGCCCGCCAACGCTGGGACAGATTGTGGCAGAAGCGGCTATTGACGTTGGCGACAACTACCTGATAGAAGTAAAAGCAGAGTACGACCGGCGCAGGATGGTGGTTTACAATCGCCTGCAGCAAATGCCCGGAGTAAGCAGCTATTTACCGGGTGGCGCATTTTACTGCTTTGCCCGTTTTCCAATTGCCGACGCCGATGATTTTTGCCAGTGGTTGTTGACGGATTTTGAGTATCGGGGGGCAACGTTGATGCTTTCACCAGGGGCTGGCTTTTATGCAACGCCGGGGCTTGGAAAAGACGAAGTACGCATCGCCTATGTGCTCAATGTTCAGGACCTGGAAGCTGCCATGGATTGTCTTGCAGAAGCGCTGCAAACCTATCCGGGCCGAAGAACGGCAGCTACAGTAATGGAGGAAGAAATGCCTTCGTGGAACTGAGAAGCATACCGCGTCGCTGATGCTTTAATTCACGATGACCTTTTCAACCCATTGACTTTGGTAGCCCTTCAGTTTTAACAAATACATGCCAGCGGGCAGCGCTGCCGGAATCTTCAACCCGTAGTTGCCGGCAGTCACCTGCACATCGTTCAGGAATGCCTGCCAGAGCTGCCTGCCTGAGAGGTCGAGCAATTGTACTTCCGAAAAATCCGAAGCCTTATCTCCGTCCAACTGAAGGTTCAGGGTCGCTCCGTCCGATAGCGGATTTGGAAACAGGTTCAGCCATGCCGGTCTGACGGTGCCGGTTACCGCACTGATTTCGGCTGTTTTAAATGAAATGGCCGGAGAAAACCCCGTGCAAAAATGATCCGTATTAAAAGCGCGTACTTTCCAGTAGTAGGTTCTGTTGTTCTCCAGGTCGAAAAGAAGGGTACTGGTTGCATTCAATACCGTATATTCTTTGGTCAGACTCGCAGGAAAATTTGGCAGACGATTGACCTGAATGACATAGCCGGTTGCCGCTTCCACAGCACTCCACTCCAGAAAAACGTTGTTGTAGGGGACCGTTTCTGCCGGAGCTGGCGACAAAAGTGTTGTGGGTACGGCCGAAACCAAAGGCAACGGCGTTTGATCGTAAAGCAAATTGGGCTTTTCATCCTGTAAATTGGCCCGCATGGCTGCAATTTGCTGATCGGAAAACCGACTGGAACAATTGTCGTTCGAATAAGACATGATCGGGGTGGCATCAGAGCGAAACTGTACGCCTGCCGGGTCAGTTTGGACGATGCTGCTCTCAAGATCAGCATTACAGGGCCACCTTCCAGCCAGATAATCCGGCGCCGTGTCACAAAAGCCATCCGCGGCAAAAGCACAATTGCTGCCGTCGACGAGCTCAACAAAGGCCGTGTCGATGATCAGCGTATCGAGAATGAGGGTATCCTTGAAATACGTATAATTGTAGGTAACATAAGCTGGCGCGGGGTTATTGAAGTCATGCGGAACGTTGTTATCATAGCTAACACCGCCTTCCCAACCCAGAAAAGTATGGGGAAGTGAAAAAGCATGGCCAATTTCGTGGGCCCAGGTATGGTCGCTGGCTCCGGCACAGGCTTTTTTCATGGCGATGCCCGCGTAAGGCAGGTTGTATCCGCAATTTCCTGCCGGATCCGTAACAAAATAGCAATTGAGCGTATTGGGAACATTATTGGCAAACATCATCAGGGCGCCCTGAGGTACGGAATCGTGGCTATCCCAGGCCGAATTGTACAGGTAGTTGATTTCTCCTTCGATAAAAAACTGGATTTTGGCCTGAACAAAATCTTCGTTGAGTGTACACAAGGCATCTAACAACTGATTGATTGAAAAAAAGCCCAATCCTTCATCCGTACCCAATAAATGAATCGTCAGTGGTACATACAAGATCGTGTCTGTATTCTTTTCATAAAGTTCGGGCTGCAACTGGTATTTTTTCAGCCAGGCTGAACGCCCTGACACCGTACCACATGGTTTGGTATCTACATTACCAGTTTGTGCAACTCCAAAAAAAGGAACACAAAACAGACCGAGCAAAAGCAAACGCACAGCACGATTCATAGGATCAGATGTTTTGATTTACCTGAATTACTCCATTACAATAAGGGGACGGACAATCTGCCCCTGATTTCCGGCATCTTTTTGCTGAATCATTAGGGCATAGAAACCGGCACGCGCAATAGCGTCTATTTCAAAGTTATTGATCCCACTTTGAGCCGCCAGTTCTTTTTCCCAAACAGTAACCCCCAGCATGTTAACCACCCGAACATTCAGGCGCTTTTCTTCACTGGCTTGAAAAGCCACACGAATGTTTTGGCTGGAAGAAGCCGGCTGCGGAAATACGCGTACGTCCGCGACCGTTGTTTCCAGTTCTTCCGATGCCGTAACCGTACCGGTTGTAAAATTTTTCGTTGCAGCAAAACTGGTGCAGGCAAAAACCTTATTAAATGGACGCATCCGCCAGAAGTATTTTCTTCCGGGTTGCAAATCGGTAAGTTGAAGGGATTCCCCCTCCACTACGCCGCCAAAAACCAGACTACCGAATGAAGGCAGCGGTGAAACCTGCACAAAGTAATGGGTCGCATTGGGCGTTGGTTCCCAGCTCAGCAGAGCGTCGGTAGTTGTCATAATCGTTTCTCCATTTGCCGGACTGGTCAGGCCGATGGAATCAGGAACCGGGTAAGCAGGCGTTTGGTCAAAAAGGAAATTGGGACGTTCGTCAATGATGTTGGCGCGCATGGCTGCCGTCTGTTCGTCTGAAAAACGCGAGGAACAGGCATCTAAGGAATAGGACATGAAAAAGGTAGCATCTGAACGAAATTCAACACTGTCCGGATCAAACTGGCGGGTCGTGCTGAAACCTTCATCGTTGCAATTCCAACGGTTGTGCAGATAATCCGGGGGGGTATCACAAAATCCATCTGCAGATTGTGCACAGTTAACACCACTGACACGTTCTACTTCGACGCCATCCACTTCTTCTGGCGCAGGTTGAGAAAAAGAGTGACTGATGCCTTCCCAACCAAAAAAAGTATGTGGAAGCGAAAAAGCGTGTCCCATTTCGTGCGCCCAGGTATTGTCGTCAGCAGCCATGCAATTGTGTCCCAGCGCTACGCCAAGTCCATAAATGCTGTAACCACAGGCGCCTGCAGGATTCGCCACAAAGTAGCAATTGATGGTATTTTCAACATTGTGTTCGTGCATCATATCAAAACCCGGACCAAATGTTTCGTGTTCGTAATACGCAGAGTTGTCGATGTAGTTAATCTCTCCCTCGATATAAAACCGAATACCCGTAGGGGCAAAATCCTCATTCAGGCTGCAAACAGCATCTAAAACCCGGGTCAGGGGAAAATAACCAGCGCCGGAATTGGTTCCTAATAAATGGATGGTCATCGGCACATACAGCGTATCAAAGCTGCGGGGAAATGCATGCGGGTTTTGCTGATACCGGATGAGCCAGTCTGATTTTACTGCCGGTGTACCACAGAAATTGGGTTGCTGGGCACGCGCTGCATTGAGCGACAACAGGGATACAAGAGCAAATAAGTAAGCTTTTTTCATGTCTTATTTTGATGAGTAAGAATAGTAACGCCCAATAAATATTAAGGTTTATTGGGCGTTACTACATCAGAGAAAATGTATTTTTGATTGAATTAGTGTTCGTCCATTGGCCGTTCTTTAACTGCCTCTTCCCAATGAGGTGGGCCCGGCAGGTTAAAGACAGCCCTTAATTTCCGACAACAACCCGCCTGGTCAGCAGCATGTCTTCCGATTCCAAAGCTACGACATAAACGCCTCTGGACAATAGTTCAGACGGGATTCTTAAATCGTGGTTGCCTTGTGAAAGCTGCAGGTTCTCCAGGCGGTAGATCACCTGGCCAACAGCATTCAAAACAGTAAGCGTCCCTTCTATGCTTTCATTGCTGGTAATGTTGACATTCAGTTCCTGCCCGGCTGACATTGGATTGGGTTCTACGCTCCAGTTGGCAACCCGCGAGATTTCGCCAATGTTTGTGACTGTACCAGTTTTGAAGTTGGCTGCCGGTGTAAAAGTGGAGCAGGTGTGGTATTCGCCGTAAGGCCGGACTTTCCAGAAATAAGTCTTATTGGCTACCAGGTTGGTCAGAATCTTATTGGTGCCCGCAACCACATAACGCGCTGTTGTGGATGAAAAGGTCGGAAGTTGATCTATTTCCACCAGATAACGCGTGGCGCCGGCAACACTGTTCCATTGAAGGTTGACCGAATTATAACCTGCAGTGACTTCACCACCAATGGGATAAGTCAGTTCAGGTAACCCGTCAAGTTCAACCTGATAAGGTATATAGTTAGGGGTGACATAATTGCGCTCAGGGCTGTCTAAGTCTTCAAGTACCAGTTCCTGCTGCATGGGCGAAAAGAAATAATCCTCTCGGGGGCAATCCAGAAAATACCCCATAAACAAGCGTTCTTCCGGGTCAACGAGCAGGCCCATCGGATCCATGGCTCCACCTGTATAGTTGCAGTTGTTCCAGCCAAAACCCAGGTTGTAGTCTGCCGGCGTATCACAAATATAATCTCCTGCTGTGGCACAGTTGCTGCCATCCGCTTTTTCCGTTGGAACCCCGCCCGGAGAAGTAGCCGGGGCAGGTATGCCATGAATTGCCGGGTCATAGGGCTCTGAGTCCCAGCCATTAAACGGGTGATCCAGACTAAAGAAGTGCCCGACTTCGTGTGGCAGCGTTGCACTGGAAGCCGATACTTCGTCCCGGCGCATGACGAGCCAGTCCTTAACCGGAGAATAATACCCCAAAGTTGTACCTAAGCCGCCTCCTGCAGGAGAAGCGTCATCCACAATAAAAATATTGAGCGCAGAATTATCGCGTGCAAAGGACATAATCGTATTGGTCGTTGCCGTATGGTTGGAATAGACCGCTGTATTGTTGATGTAATTAAAGGTTCCGTTTTTGAGGTAAAACTGAACCCCAATTGGCGCATAATCTTCATTTAGCGCGCACAACTGATCCAATACCCTGCTTTCAGGCACTCTCCCTGTTCCGGCAGTTGTCGCAACAAGGTGAAACTTGATGGGCACATAAATCGTTCCACCGCGCGGGCGGGCAGGACGATTGCGCAGGGATTCGATATTGCGTAACAGGCGCTCAATCATCGGGGTAGCCATTTCTCCATGCGTACCGCAAGTTCTTTGTGATATAGGTTGAGCCATCGTTGTAAATCCGGCAAACGTCAGCATCAGAATAAGCATTGGTAACCCATACTTCATATTGAATGATATTTTTTTATAAACAAATGTCTGAGTTGGAGAAAATGTTCATCCTTAATTCAGGATAAGCGCGGGCAAAGTTAGAAAAAATAGTGACTTCTTATCTTTCAAATAATCCTGCTTCTTTGGTCTGCATCCCAACAAAAGGTAAAGAAAAATGGCTACTTTTGCGGCGCAAATGGCCTCTGGCTATTCATGCAAAAACAATTCTTTGACAACCAATAAGATCATTCTAACATGAGTAAAGTAACCGTTATTGGCGCGGGCAATGTAGGCGCCACTTGCGCTAATGTACTGGCACACAAAGACCTGGTAAAAGAAGTAGTCCTGCTCGACATCGCAGGCGACCTGGCTCGCGGCAAGGCGCTCGATACCTGGCAGCAAGCTCCTATTGACAACTACAGCACTTTCCTTCGGGGAACAGAAGACTACAAGGAAACAGCCGATTCTGACATTGTGGTCATTACTGCAGGCGTACCCCGCAAACCGGGTATGACACGTGATGATTTGATTTCGACCAACGCGAAAATTGTCTCTTCTGTGACAAAATCGATCATGGCGCATTCAAAGAATCCGATCATCATCGTGGTTTCCAATCCGCTTGACGTCATGACTTATGCTGCCTACAAAAGCTCGGGGCTTGATGCTTCCCGCGTTTTCGGTATGGCGGGCATTTTGGACACAGCGCGCTACCGTGCCTTTTTGGCAGAAGCGCTTCAGGTATCCCCCAAAGACATTCAGGCGATGTTGCTTGGCGGCCACGGCGACACCATGGTTCCGCTTCCACGTTATACCACTGTAGCCGGTATTCCGGTCACGGAACTGATAGATGCGGCTTCTCTTGATGCCATTGTGGAAAGAACGAAAAACGGAGGTGGTGAACTGGTTAAGCTGATGGGCACTTCTGCGTGGTATGCTCCCGGTGCGGCGGCAGCTCAGATGGTAGAAGCCATCCTGCGAGATGAAAACCGCATTTTCCCTTGCTGTGCAATGATCGATGGTCAGTACGGACTCAAAAATCTTGCGCTTGGCGTTCCTGTAAAATTAGGCAAATCGGGTATTTCCCAGATTTTGGAACTGAAACTGAACGATGCCGAAATGGCGTTGATGAATACTTCAGCCGGACATGTACGTGCGGTGATGGATGTTTACGATGCGATGAATATTGCATAAATGGTCGCTGTCTTTACCTGCCTGCCGATTCTTCGGGAGGCGGGTAAAGGCAGCTACTAAATTATCTGGTCAAACTCGTCTGCTGCCGGCCGCTGCGAATGGCGTGCCTGCGCCTCCATGCTGTTCAATCGCATGGATTTAAAGATCTCCAGCACAGCTTCCTGAAATCCGCTGTCTACCATCCTTTGGATGTCTTCCATGCTATGAACAGATTCACCTGCGCGAAATTTATAGGTTTGTTCGTGCATGCCGGTTTCAAACTTCACAGAAAAACGGTTGTCCATTTTGAATACCGTGATTTTCATGGCCGGATGTTCAATGTATCCAATAATCCGCATGGAAAGATTTGATTTGAAAATTAGGCAATTTTGGTAATTTGAAAACGGGGTGCGCCACTCCAGTTAAAATTCATCTTTCAGACCATCCGTAAACTGAGTTCCCATACTGCCATCCGATTTTCCGTAAATCAGAAAGGCATCTACCCCCTTCAGGGTTTGGGCAAGTTTGAAAGCTTTCTCTTTTCCCAATACCATAAAAGCCGTACCGAAAGCGTCAGAAATGACGGAACTATCTGAAAATACGGAGGCGCTTAACAAAGTGGTGCGCTCAGGAAAACCGGTTTTGGGGTTGATGGTATGGCTGTATTTTACTCCGTTTACTTCGTAGAAGTTGCGATAATTACCTGAAGTAGAGACACACCTGTCTTTTAAAGTATGTGTTGCCTGAACGTCTTCCAGCGAACCATCTTCGACAGGTTTGTTGATCCCTATGGTCCAGACCAGTCCTTTGGCATTGACACCGCGGGCCCGTACCTCGCCCCCAATATTGACCAGGTAATTGTAAATGCCTTTGCTTTCGAGCAGGCGCCCCATTGCGTCTACGCCATAGCCCTTGGCACAACCGCCAAAGTCGAGTTGAACCCCGGGAAGAGATTTGGTTAAAACCCCTCCGCGCAGGGAAATTTTATCAAATCCAACATAGCGAAGCAAGGAATCCACTTTGACAGAATCTACAGACAATACCGGGCGTTTGGGGGTATAACCAAAACCCCAGTAATTGACCAAAGGCATAACGGTAGGGTCGAATGCCCCGCCTGATCGATGAAAAACAGACTTTGCAGCATAAAAATTATCTAGAAAATAGCGCTCCGGCCCCTGCAGAGTGTCTTCCAGTTTTAAAGTCGATTCAGCCTGGTTGAACTTTGAAATAACCGACGACTCGATGTAAGTAGAAACGCCGAGGTTGATCTCCAGAAGCAAACTATCCACCGCTGCCTGGAAATTACGACCGAGGCTGTCGCCATAGTTGAGGCCGTAGTAAGTACCCATCGTTTCGCCTTCCAGCACCACATATCGGGAAGTGGCAGGTTGCTTTGTCTGGTCTTGTTTACAAGCAGAAAAAGCCAATAAAACAATCAGACCTAAAAGTGGATATCTCATGTTATAAGGTTCAGTAAACCAATTTATTGAGAAGTGCTTTTTTTCCTGATACTCAGAAAAGCATCTATTGAATACCTTCCGGGGCCCATCAGAAACAATACAAAATAAACGCCTAAATACAGCAGTCCGTGTTCCTTGTCGCTAAAAGGATCGTTACTGTGCACATAAAGTACCGCCACCAGCATGGTAAACATCAGGGGCAAAGATGCCAGCCGTGTAAATAAACCGATTATCAGTAAAATAGAGCAGAAAAACTCTGCAAATACGACCAAAGCAAGAGAGAAAGTATCCCCAAGGCCCATAAAATTCATGAATTCAACTGGTTTATCCCCAAACAAGGTATTCAGTTTGGAAGTGCCGTGCAAGTAGGCCATACAAAAGCCAAAAATCAGTCTCAGGGTCAGTAAGGCCAGATCGGCATTTAAGTTTTCAGGAAGGAGCGCCAGTTTTTTCATGTTCAAGATTTTAGGTTCAACAAACTACCCCGACATATTCTTCCAGGTATTCAAACCGTTTTGTCAGGCAGCCATTTTGAGCGATAGTCGCCCGCTCAATGACGGAGCTTTCCGCTTTCAGCAGTTCAGGTAAAATATGGGCAATAAATTGCTCTCCGAACGCTTCAGAAGCATCGCGCGGCATTTCATTGGGCAGGTTGTCTATGGCCATCATATCGATGACATGTTCCTGATGTGGGGCCACTTCTGTTTTGGAAAAAGGATCAAAACCAAATATGGGTTCATCAATGGTCGAAGACCTTATGGTCGACGGAATGGATGCAAGCGGGGCAAGATCGCAGGTAACGTCTGCAATCGTGCGAATGCGAAAATCCGGACTTTGCATCTCTTCTACCGTAAAAAAAGCAGGCGCACGATCGTCCCAGTAAATCCCGTTGATAAAAATGTCTGCGGCCTTATAGTAAGGTTTAAATACACTCTTGTAAGCTTCGGGATGGGCATAATAATCTGCTTTGTCGAATGGCTGCCCGTCTTTTCGGGCTACATAGTCAGAAGCATGTATTTGTGTAAAAACAGCTTCCGGCCAGTCTTTGTTCAAAAAATCCGCGGCGCTGACTTCCCTGATACCCATATCCTTCAAAACCTGTGCGGCGCCCTTCCCTACCCTGCCTGAACCGGTAAGTACGATTTTCAGGGCAGGCCAGTGTATCTGGGCGTAAATGGATTTTGCTTCGGCATAATCATGGCAATCTTTCATCCGGGTGAGGGAAAAAGCGCCCGTACGGCGGCCATAAGTGTACAGTGCATTGTGAGCGCCTACCATACCGGCAAACCGGCCGAAAGCAATAAGCCGCTCTCCTTTGTCATCCGTCATCACTTCGTAGTCAAGCATGCGGATGCGTTTTTCGAGAATTGCCCGAAGCAACTTCTGATTGTGTGGCTGCTTTTTGATGGTATGCGAAAAGAAGCAGTAGGTTTTCTCCGGAATCAGTTGGTTAACAGGCACTTCTTTGACTCCCATAAGAATGTCGCAATCCGAAAGATCCTGAGCCAATTCAATACCGGCATTTTGATATTCTGTGTCAGTATAACAACGAACCGGGGAGGGTTCGACGACAATTTTTATCGCATTTGCAGCCTGAATGCGCGCGCATTGTGCCGGTGTGAGCGGAATACGCGCATCAGGCGGCGTTTTCCCTTCCCGGATAAGTCCTATCTTCATGGAATGTATAATTTCGGTTTTATTTGCGTTGGCTTCAGGCGTTATTATGGTTTTCAAAACGCCGCAAAAAAACGCATTTTTTACCACATTTTATAGTTCAAAACGGGAATGGCAAAGACCTGACTATCAGTTTTTTAAAATATTTGATTTTTAAATGGGTTGGCTGCCCCCGGCGAAACGCCTGCCAATAGAAGCCTTGCGCAGTCAGGTTGTGTATTTTAAGAAAACGTTAATTTTTCCATAACACGAAAAAAAGGGAGAGTTGTTTAACTTAGCGCCTTGAATGGATATTTCTTCACTGTAATAAAATCTGATCTATGAAAAAGTTATTCATGTTGCTTGCTTTTTCCGGCGCACTAAGCTTTGCAGCCAACGCACAATGCTCGGGGGCAAAATCTGCTTCTGCCAGCAACGATAAGCACAGCCACTGCACCGCTTCTGCTGCGGCCAAAACGGCATCTATGGATGCTTCCATCGAAACGCGCACTTGCCCTCACAGTGGCCAGGTGAGCTATATGAAAAAGACAGTTTCTGCCGAAACCGGCAAAGTTTCCTATACTGAAGTAGAATATTGCAGCAAAAGCGGTAAGTTCATCAACGTATCGCCGAGCGAAAAAGCAGCTTGCTCCAAGTCTGCCAAAGCAACGAAAGTAAGCAACGCCAGCGCCGGTGCAGGTTGTTGCGCTTCGGGCGCTAAAGCCGCTTCTGCTTCTTGCTGCGACAAAAGCAAGTCTTCAAGCGCTTCCGCTGCAGCGACGACAACTAAAAAAGCAGCTACTGCCAAACTGGTAAGCAACCAGGATTAATCCAATAAATTGGCAAAATGCAAATGGGCAAGAGGCAAAGGGTGCTGGAAATTAATTACCACAACCTTTTGTTTCCTGCCCATTTTCATTTCAAATTCAAACATCAAACCGCTTCTTAGGCAATTCAGAATACAAATTGCCTTTTCGGTATTCATTCAGTACCTGACGCACGGTTCCGGTCAGGTTTTTGGGCAATTCGTCCAGATCGAACCACTCCGCTTCTTTAAATTTATGCGTTTCGCGCGCTTTTAATTCTCCTTCCCAGCGATAAGCCTTAAAATACAGGACCATACGCTGCTCTCTTGCAGTTACCTTTTGCAAAACATGCACCAATTGCAGGTCTTTTTCCTTCAACAGGATTCCTGCCTCCTCAAAGCTCTCACGAATCAAACACTGACGGGCAGACTCACCCCGTTCAATGGTCCCCCCTACCAGGGTGTAATTTCCCCCGTTCGGATTGGTTTGTTTTAAAAGCAGAATCTGTCCTTTGTGGTAAAGGATGAGTCGTACTTTCAGCGTAATTTTATGTCCAGGCATTCGCAAAAGTTATAAACGGCCAAATATAGAGGGTAGTCCGTAGACCACCTAAGTACCAGTCAATAAATTAAGGCAGGGTGCCATCATTTCCTGTAAAAAAACGGTTAAACGAATATTAAGTTCCAGCATTTATGGCTTTACCTTGTAACAAAATAGCGACAATTCCGTACCTTTACAGAGCCTCCTAAATGAACTGGCTATCTCTGTTAGCCACTTTGGTGCTGCTACATACCGAATACAATAACAAACACACTCCCCCCTTTAGATGCCTGCGCTGGCGTTGCATATACGGCTGCTGTGGGTTTTCTGTATTTCAACCAGAATTTGATTCCTTAATACTAAACGCTATAAAATGCTAAAATTTATGAGAGCACTTTATCTCTTGCTGTTACTGACCCTTGTCTCTTTCGGCACGACAGCTGCCCAAAGTGGTTGTACAGACCTGTTCTTCTCCGAGTATGTGGAGGGAAGCAGTTTTGAAAAATACATTGAAATTTACAACCCGACCGGAAGTACCGTTACGCTATCGGATTATCAACTACGTCTTTACACCAATGGTGCATCCACGCCTTCCCAAACCCTGACACTCAGTGGAACCCTGGCCAGCGGAGCCACAATTGTTGTAAGGAATGGTTCTGCAACCGGATACACCGGAGGAATCGTAAGTTCTACTGTGGTCAACCACAACGGTGACGACGCCTATGATCTTTATAAAATTTCCTCCGCATCTGTGGTTGATATCTTCGGCAGAATAGGCGACGACCCAGGTTCAGCGTGGACTGCTACCGGCTTATCCACTGCAGACCGAACCTTGCGTCGCAGATCTACCGTCACAGGTGGTGTAACTGTCAACCCTTCAGGAACAGGCCCTACTGCTTTTACCACTCTGGGGACAGAATGGGATGGCTTTGACATAAATGACGTATCCGGGTTGGGTAGCCACAGCAGTTCCTGCGTAGGTGCCTCTTCATGCAGCATCAACAGCATCAATTATACCATTGGCTCTTGCCGTGACAATGGCACGCCACTAAACACCAGTGACGATTATGTAGAAGTTTCTATCTGTATTAACTACGCCAACAGGCCAACCACGGGGAATTTAGTCGTAACCGGCGACGTAAATTTCTCCGTTCCTGTTGGGGCTATAGGCACAGTCGGACATTGTAATCTTGGTTTGACAACGCCTGCCGATGGCACTCCGATCTTCGTAACAGCCTATTTCAGCGCAGACCCGACATGCACATTGACCGTGAGTGATGCGATAGCGCCTCCCCCTTGTTCCGTTGTTCCAAATTGTGCTTTGCCTTTCTTCTCTGAATACATTGAGGGCAGCGGCAACAACAAATGCCTCGAAATCTACAACCCGACCTCTTCGCCAATAGACCTGGCAGCAGGCGGTTATAAAGTTGAAATGTACTTCAATGGCTCCGGTAGCGTTGGCCTGACGGTTAACCTGGTAGGTGTTATCCAGCCCGGCGACGTCTACGTGGTTTGCAACTCGGGAGCTGCTGCAGATTTTCTTGGGCAGGCCGACCAGATTGGCGGCGGCGGCTGGTTTAACGGAGACGATGCTGTTGCTTTGGTGAGCAATGCCGGTACCATAGACGTCATCGGTCAGATAGGGGTAGATCCCGGCGCCAACTGGAGCAGTTTCGGCATCGAAACATCGGAACAAACCCTGCGCAGGTTCTCCTTTATTCAGAAAGGCGACAACAATGGCACGGATGCTTTCAACCCTGCATTGCAGTGGGAAACTTACCCACAAAATACTTTTTGGGGCTTAGGCTACCACAAAACGTCTTGCCAACCAGGACTTCCTTTTGGCTGGAATCCTTTCAACATCGGTTGCTCTTCAGGCAGTGTAGCCTACAATGCCGGTCAGTTCACCCTGTCCTCTGATTGTTACGAAGATTTGTCTTCAGGCGTTGATGATCATACCCTTGTCTTCCAGGAGTTCTGTGGCGATGGCGAAATCATCACGAGAATGTGTGGCATTAGTGGATCGGGCTTTGCCGGATTAACTTTCCGCGAATCGGCTGCAGCCAATTCAAAGCAGGTATCACTCCTGATTCAAAACAGCCAGAATGCACACTGGTTTACACGCAGCGTTACCGGAGCGGCTATGCAGTTCCAGTCGAAGCCACGCCAAAACCGCAACTGGTTGCGCGTTACCCGCACAGGTAATGTGTTTAGAGGGTATATCTCAACCAATGGCAGCGCCTGGCAGTTGATGTTCCAGTCTCAAATTGACTTTGAAGAGTGTTTGTTTATCGGCTTAATCACTGAAAGCAATGTAGACGGCGTTAACACAACGGCCAACTTCTGTAATGTGAACATCATTGGCTCTGAAGGAGAGCTTTCCCGTCCGCTACACGATGGCACAACGCCGATTAATGAGCATTTGACGTCTGCAGGGAATGGTTCCCTTAGTGAAATGCCGGAAGGCGCCAACCTGTTCGACAGCAACGAAAATGGCAGCGAACTCTCGATTCGCCCGAACCCCGTTGTAAACGAACTGGAAGTGATCATTCCTTCCACGATTCAGGCAGGAGCCATGCTGCAAATCATGGATATGAATGGTAAAAAGCTTTTCTCTGAGCGCGTTGGAGAGGGTTCAAACCTGATGAAACTCAACTTGTCAGAGCTGAATCTGAGCGGCGGCGTTTACCTCCTGAACATCCAGGATGGTGAAACCCTGCTGACCAGGCGTTTTGTGAAAGTGAATTAATTAGTGTCTGTTCTTTACCTGCCTACCGTAGGCAGGTAAAGAACAGACACTAAACTCACGGAAATTTATTAAAAGCCAAAGAGCTGACTAAAATGACAAGAGACGTCCCGGAAAACCGAGACGTCTCTTGTCATTTTAGTTTAAATAGTGTCTGTCTATTTAGTGCCTGTCCATTTAGTCGGGTGTCTGCGCTTTTGGGTTCGAGAGCAAGGCATGTTCTGTCCCAAAACGGAAGCCCCGCTGTGCGGGATGACCGATTTTGGGACAGAACATAACGCAGCTATCGGACTTCCCGCCTGCCTGCCCTCCGGGAGGCGGGCCGGCCGGCCCGCCTCCCGGAGGGCAGGCAGGAAAAGACAGACACGGATTACTTCACAATTTCCAGCAATTCAACTTCAAAAACCAACGTAGAATAAGGTCCGATTTTGGGCGGTGAGCCGCGTTCGCCGTATGCCAGGTTGTAAGGAATGAAAAGTTTCCATTTTGAACCGGCGGGCATCAGTTGCAGCGCTTCCACCCAACCCTGGATTACCTGAGTAACGCCGAAAGTAGCCGGCTCACCGCGATCAACAGAACTGTCAAAAACAGTTCCGTCAGTGAGCGTACCGTGATAATGTACCTTTACTCTGTCCGTTTTTGCAGGTTTGGCGCCAGTTCCGGCTTTCATGATTTCATACTGAAGACCACTGGGAAGGGTCGTCACTCCGGCGCGCTTGCCATTGTCCTCCAGAAACTTCTTCCCTTCAGCCATGTTCTTTTCGAATTTCTTTGCCTGCTGCGCTTTCATATAATCCTGGGTGATTTTATTGGCCAGGTTTATGGAAATTTTTGGTTCAGCGTTAGTCAGCACATCGTTCATCGCCTTCGCACAAAGGTCAGTATTGATGTTATCGATGCTCTGCTGCTTCAAACTTTGTGCCATCAGCAGGCCGATGCTGTAGCTGATGGAATCCTGTTGTGTTTTTAATTCCTGCGCCTGAATGCTTCCACTCAATAACATCCCTGCGATAGCAATAACCGTGGTTAACGTTCTCATGCTTTTAATGAATAATTTTAGAACAATGAAAAAATGAACAATTGGATAAACGCAAAAATTGCGCACCCCGTATAAATGAGCTTACTCTTCTGCCAATTTCTGGACATCCTTATTGGCGCCAAAAATCACCAGTATGTCTTTTTCCAAAAAAACCAGATCCGCCTCAGGAACGCCGATGACTTCAATGACTTCATATTTGGCGCCGATCATGTTTATTTTGGGAACCTTCCGTATGATGGTGATGATGTTCACCTGATAATTTTGACGCGGTTGAATTTCGGCAATGGATTTTCCGATAAAATGATCCGGAACAGCCGTTTCTATGATGGAATAATCTCCGGGCAAATCGAACGAATCTACCAGTTTGTTCAGGTTGAGTCGCAGGGCCAAACGCTCGGCAGAATCCTCTTCCGGATGAATGATCTCAGAAATACCCATACTCTCCAATACCGTTTGATGCAATGGAGAAATGGCCCGGCCGATGATGTGTTGGGCATTCAGTTTTTTAAGCAGCGCGGCAGTCAGGATGGAAGCCCCCTCATTCTCGCCGATGGCCACTATGGCGACATCTACATCCCGTAGTGGCAAGGTTTTTACGGCGCGTTCATCGGTGGCATCCATACAGATGGCGATGGTGAGCTGGTCTTTCAGATCCTCAACTGTTTCAAGATTGCTGTCCACTCCAATGACTTCGTGTCTGAGATTCGTAAGTTTTACAGCGAGGGAGCGGCCGAAATTGCCGAGTCCGAATATTATGGCTTTCATGGTATGTAATGATCTAATTAATTAAAATGTCTTCTTTTGGATATCGATAGGGAATGCTGCTGACCTGACGCAGTATGGCGATCATGATCATCAACATGCTAACCCTGCCGATAAACATGGTGAAGATGAGAACATAACGACTGCCGGTAGCCAGATCTGTTGTGATGCCCGTACTTAAACCTACCGTGCTGTAGGCAGAAAAACACTCAAATGCGATGCTCATCAACGGTTTCCCTGTTTCAAAAAAGCTGACAAAAAAAACAGAAATCCCAATGGCAATCAGCGACAGACATATCGTTGCAAAAGCCCGCCGTATGGATAAGTCTGAAATTTCGCGGTTCTTGATTTCAAGACGATCCTTGTTTTTGGCAACAGCGAAAATATTCAGGGTGGCAATGGCAAAGGTAGTGGTTTTGATACCCCCGCCTGTTGATCCCGGTGAAGCGCCAATCCACATCAGCAAAAAATAAATCAGCAGTGTTGGCACACTAAGTGCCGCCATATCAACGGTGTTAAACCCGGCCGTTCTCGGTGTTACGCTTCCGAAAAATGCCGTTACCGCCTTACCATACCAGGAGACGTGCTCAGCCAGGGCATTGTTGTATTCAAAGATAAAGAAGCAAATCATGCCGAAAACAATGAGTATTCCGGTTGTTTTCAACACAATAATGCTGTTCAGATTGAGCAACCAGACTTTCCGTTCGTAGTGTCTTTTAAACAACAAACGCCCGAAAAAATGCTTGAAATTGGTATACAAATGGCTGAATCCATTGAAAATGATGCCATAGCCCAATCCTCCTGTTACCAACAGGAAAGCGACCACCAGTTGTACATTGTAATTGAACCGGAAAGGTAATTCGTACAGCCCGGCGCTCAGGGTGGAAAAACCGGCATTGCAAAAAGCAGAAACCGAATGAAAGATCGAAAAGAAAGCCCGGTCAAAAGTCCTTTCAAATATCCCCGCAGGCGTACTCAGGTAGATGAGCAGAGCCCCGGCCCCTTCGACCACAAGCGTAAAGGCAACCACCTGAATGATGAAGTTCCGCACACTACCCAGGTTGACATTCGCAATGTCCTGTATCCGCATCTGTTCTTCTATAGAGGTACGCCCTTTGAAAAAAAAGCCCAGAAAGCTGGTAAAAGTCATGATGCCCAATCCGCCGGCCTGGATGAGAAAAATGATGACAAATTGGCCAAAAAGCGTAAAAACCTTTCCTGTATCAAGCACGGCCAACCCGGTAACCGTTACGGCTGAGGTGGCTGTAAAAACGGCGTCCGTAAATGTAATTCCGGAAACCGTGGCGCCTGGTAACAACAACAGCATGGTGCCTCCGGTGATCAGAAAAAGGAAGCTGAGTACAAAAAGTAAGGCTGGCCGGAAAGCCCGACGCTGGAGCGAAAAAGAAATCCTCGAAATCTCTATCAAAAAATAAAAGAGCGAAAAAACAGTGCTGAGCGCACTGATTACATCCGTGTTACGCCCTTCCAGCATCGCCGCACCGCCCACCAGGAGAAAGGCCACGACCATTGTAAAATCCCCTTTTCGAATGCGTTGATTACACCTGTAGCGAAAAACCAGAGAAGCACCAATGGTGAGTGAAATGCTGATAAACAACAAGCCATAAAGCAACCAGATGTGGCGGGCAATACCGGCATCACCCTGCCAGCCGTCATCAAAGATGACTAATACAATACCTAATATGGAAAAGGCAAGGCGAATGGCGTCTGTGATCCTGACAAGTCTTTTCAAGGCATCAACCTGGTATAAAAAACATATTAATAATTAGATAACCACATCATTAAAGCGCTGCAAATGTGGCATTTTTTTAGCACATGCCCGCAGATTTCAATTGAATTTCGACCGAACAAAACACAGGCAATGCTATATCTTTTAGCTGGTTTTTCATATCTTTCACCGAATTTTAGCCAGGGTTACCAATACATTATCATCATGAAACACAGCTGCTTGCTAAGTCTCAGTATCCTGTTTCTCGCATTACCGGCTAAGTCGCAGGTCTCCGGGTCTTTCACGTTTGATGGCGTCAACCGCAACTACCTTGCCTACGTTCCAACCGCCTCTTCTCAAAACAGCCCGATCCCGGTAGTATTGGTTTTACATGGCTTCACCCAAACAGCCCAGGGTATCATGGCCTATTCTGGCTTTAATGCCGTTGCGGAATCAGAAGGCTTCATCGCAGTTTACCCCAACGGAGTCAACCTGACGTGGAATGTAGGATTCAGTGCAACCGGGGCTGACGATATTGGGTTTTTGAATGCCTTGATTGATACCTTGAGCCACAAATACACCGTTGATCCCGAACGTATTTATGCCTGTGGCATGTCAAACGGGGGCTTTATGAGCTACCGCCTGGCCTGTGAACTCAGCGGGCGTATTGCAGCCATTGCATCGGTAGCCGGCAGCATGACGACCGAAACTTTTAACACCTGCCATCCTCAGCGGGCCGTTCCTGTGCTGGAAATCCACGGCACTTCTGACCTGATTGTGAATTACAATGGCGCAACGGGCATCAAATCCATCAGCGAGGTTATCGGTTACTGGACTGGACAAAACAATTGCCCTCAATTTCCGGAAACCATTCTGCTGCCGGATATTGCAAATGAAGGTTCGCGGGTTGAACGCAGCGTTTACAGACCCTGTTCTGACTATAGCGAAGTCGTTTTGATGAAAATTATTAATGGGGGCCACACCTGGCCAGGAAGCGCCAATTCTGGTTTTGGCAATACCAACAGGGACATCCTTGCAAGTCGTGAAATCTGGGAATTTTTCAGGCGTTTTACGCTTTCCGGAACCCCCAACCCAACAGAGGAAACACAAGAGGAGCTTCTTTTAAAGGTGTTTCCCAATCCCGCTTCCACAAATATCCGAATCGTTTTGGAACGGGAAAATCCGTCAGGGCGACAAACAACATTGCGATTACTCAACTATCAGGGGCAAACGGTACTCCAGCAAGTTGTTGCCACTTCGCCTGTTGACCTTTTTGTTGGTAATTTACCTTCCGGAATCTACCTGCTTGAGATACTTTGTTCTGATGGTGTTGCCAAAAAACGACTGTTAATCAACTAATTCCTCCCGGGAGCGACTTTTTGGCAGCTATCCTCAAGGCAACATCCCCTCTATTTGGTAAATAAACACGCGCTTTTACTAATTTTACCGCCTAAAACAACTTTAATACCTCGTTCAAGCATCTTCTTTTGCAAAATGGCGTTTATAGAAGGTGATTAAAAGAAGATACCAGATTTATGCAATTCCTCTACCCGACGTTTCTGTTTGCTTTAGCAGCCCTGGCGATACCCATCATCATTCACTTGTTTTATTTCCGGCGCTTTAAAAAGGTTTATTTCACCAATGTGCGCTTCCTGAAAGAGGTTAAGGAGGAAAAAAGCGCCCGGTCAAAATTGCGCAACCTCCTGGTGTTGGCCATGCGCTTGCTGGCCCTTGCTTTTTTGGTATTTGCGTTTGCCCAGCCTTTTATTCCACGCAATGAAGAAGTAAAAGCCGGGGTAAAGGCCGTTAGCATTTTTGTAGACAACTCCTTCAGTATGAACGCCCTGAGCCAGGATGTTCCCTTGCTGGAAAAGGCAAAGCAACGGGCTCGCGAAATTGTCAATGCCTTTGCGGTAGATGATCAATTTCAGATTCTGACCAATGATTTTGAAGGCCGTCACCAGCGACTGATCGGAAAAGAAGAAGCACAACTGCTGATAGATGAAATCAGTTCCACTCCGGCAGTAAAAGAAATGAGCAAAGTGGTTGCCCGTCAGAAGCAGACCCTGCAAACGGCTACTACCGAAAACCGCAGCGCCTATATCATATCTGATTTCCAAAAAAATGTTTCTGATTTTGAAAAGCAATCTGACACAACAATTGCCGTAAACCTCATTCCTTTACAGGCTGTACAGGAGCGCAATGTCAGCATCGATTCAGCCTGGTTTGAAGCCCCTGTCCAATTGGTCGGACAAACCAACCGCCTGCTGGTGAAGGTTCATAACTGGACCAACGAACCGGTAGAAAACATCCGCCTGGCCATACGCTATGAAGGCCAGAATAAACCGGTCGGCACCCTGAACATCCCGGCGCGTGGTACCGTTACGGATACAGTCAGCATGACGGTATTGCGAACCGGCTGGCATGAGGCCGAACTGAGCGTAACCGACTACCCTGTTCAGTTCGACGATAAATATTTTGTTGCTTTTCTGGTACCGGAGAACATTCTGGCGCTGGCCATCAATGAGTCGCAACCCAATCGCTATCTGAGTGCTGCTTTTTCGGGAACGGGTTATTTCAAACTAACCAATTCGACAAGCCAGAGTCTTGATTATTCACAATTCAGCAAATACCAGCTCATTGTACTAAACAACCTGAATACCGTTTCTTCCGGACTTGCTTTTGAGCTGGCCTCTTATGTCAAAAACGGAGGCAATTTATTGGTATTTCCAGGCCGAAACAGCGACCTGAACAGCTACAAAACCTTTCTGCAAGCTTTTCCGGCAAATGAATTAACTGCTTTTGAAGTACAGGATCGAATGGTAGGAACCGTGAATACCGACGAGTTTATCTTCAAAGACGTTTTTGAAAACAAAAGCCTCAACCTCCGCCTGCCTGCAACGAAGGGCAACTTTAAATTCAGCACCTTCAGCAACAGAAACGAAGAGCAACTTTTGAGCTACCGCGATGGTTCATCGTTTCTATCGAAATACCGCAGTGAACAGGGCCGGCTTTACGTTTGTGCTTCTCCTCTGGATGACAACTTCAGCAACCTGATGCAAAATGGTGAAATCTTCATCCCAATGGTTTATAAAATGGCCATTTCAGGAGGCTCCGAAGAACGCATAGCTTATACAATTGGCCGCGATGATGTATTGAGTGCCAACCATTTCAGCAACAGCGGAGAACTGGTTTACAAGCTAAAAGGCGCCAAGGGGGAGTTTATTCCGGAACAACAAACGACGGGTACCAAAGTGCAGTTGGGCATCAACGGTCAGGTTCTCGAAGCGGGTATTTACGACCTATTTTTAAACAAGGACACCCTGCTGCACCGATTTGCTTTTAATTTTGACCGCAAAGAATCGGACCTTTCCTATTTCAGTGCGGAGGAACTGGAGACGCTTGTTACCGACAAAGTCAATGTAATCGACATCAACGAAGCAGCCTTACTGACAGCAAATATAGAAGAGCGTAGCCAGGGTGTGGTGCTTTGGCGCTTATGCCTTCTGCTGGCCCTTATTTTTCTGGCAGCAGAAGGTCTGTTGTTGCGTTTTTGGAAAACCTAGTTGACGAAATCATTTTCCATTCGAAAAAACAGAACGAACCGGCAAATTCAAAATGCCACGCCGGACAACTATTTGATTACCCGGCCTTTGACTTAGCCTTAGCCGGTTTTGGTTTTGCTGCGGCTTTTGTTTTCGCAGGCTTAGATGCAGGCGCTGCAACGGCTACAGCCGCTTTTTTCGAACTCGCTTTCTTCGCTTTAGTCGATGTACGCTCCAACACAACGACAGCGAGTGCGGGCAAATTCAGGCTGACCACATAAGGACGGCCATCATAATTTTCTTCAACAGCTTCCAGTTTTTCATTGAAATGATGACCACTGCCGCCAAAATCGCGGCTATCGCTGTTCAATACTTCTTTCCAACTGCCGCCAAAAGGTACGCCGAGTTTGTATCCTTGCCGAACGACCGGGGTAAGGTTGCAAATGACAACGACAGGATTTTCTGCGTCTTTGCCTTTTCTCAAATAGGAAAGTACGCTTGTCTGGTGATCGCCGTGGTTGATCCATTCAAAACCATCCGGAGAAAACTGCTTCTCATAAAGCGCTTTGGTCGTTTTATAGTATTTATTGAGCGTCTTAATCCAGGCGTGTATGCCTTTGTGCGATTCAAATTGCATCAGCCACCACTCCAGTCCGCGTTCGATGTTCCATTCGCTGGTTTGGCCAAATTCGCCCCCCATAAACAACAATTTTGTTCCCGGGTGGGTAAACATATAGCCAAACATCAACCTCAGGTTGGCAAAACGCTGCCATTCATCTCCGGGCATGCGCTGAATCAGCGACCCTTTCCCATGTACCACTTCGTCGTGCGAAAGGGGCAGCATAAAGTTTTCGGTAAAGGCGTAGACCAAACTGAATGTAATGGCATTGTGGTGGTAACGGCGGTGAATGGGGTCATTTTTAAAATAATTCAGGGTGTCGTGCATCCATCCCATCATCCACTTTTGGCCGAAACCTAGTCCGCCGCTATAAACAGGGCGTGATACCCCTGTCCAGGCAGTCGATTCTTCGGCGATGGTTATGGTATCGGGATACTCGCGGTATACCGTTTCATTGAATTCGCGCAAAAAGCTGGTAGCCTCCAGGTTCTCATTTCCGCCGTGAATATTTGGTATCCACTCCCCTTCCTTTCGGCTGTAGTCGAGGTACAACATGGAAGCCACGGCATCTACCCTCAAGCCATCGGCATGAAAGCGATCCAGCCAAAACAAGGCATTGGAAATCAGGAAGCTGCGTACCTCGTTGCGATTGTAGTTGAAAATGCAACTTTTCCAGTCCGGGTGGAAACCTTTGCGCGGATCAGCGTGGTCATAAAGGTGGGTGCCATCAAAGTCTGCAAGCCCGTGGGCGTCAGCAGGAAAATGCGACGGTACCCAATCAAGCAGAACGCCGATGCCGGCCTGGTGGAATTTATCCATCAGATACATAAAATCCTGCGGTGTGCCATAACGGCTGCTGGGCGCAAAATAGCCGGTAACCTGATATCCCCAGGAGGGGTAATAAGGGTGTTCCATCACAGGAAGGAACTCAACATGTGTGAATCCGGCTTCGTGTACGTAAGCAACCAGTTCATCCGCCATTTCGCGATAACTGAGCGAACGCGAGCCGCCATGCATTTTTTTCCAGGATCCTAGATGGACTTCGTAAACCGAGTATGGCGCTTCCAGGCTGTTTTTTTCCATGCGCTGCTTCATCCAGTCCTGGTCTTCCCAGGAATAGTCTTCGTCCCAGACAATGGAAGCTGTATTTGGAGGTATTTCCCAAAAACGGGCAAAAGGATCGCCTTTTTGCAAATGTCGCCCGTCAGGTCCAACAATAAAGTATTTATACAAATCGCCTTTGCCAACACCAGGAATAAAACCTTCCCAAATCCCTGAACTGTCCCACCGGGAAGAAAGCTGGTGTTCTTTCTGATTCCAGTTATTAAAATTGCCGACAACAGAAACCGCCTTTGCATTGGGCGCCCAAACTGCAAAATGAGTTCCCCATTGTCCTTCCACTTCCAGTATGTGACTGCCGAGTTTCTCGTAAAGTCGAAAATGCTTACCAGCACTGAATAAAGAGGAATCAAAATCTGTAAGGAGGCTGAAATTGATGACTTTGGCCATAAATATGCGCGTTGGTTTTCGTTATTGTGTTGCCGAACAATGTTCGGAGCTTCTTCTGCATGGATCACTGAACTGCATTCGGTGTTACCATCTACGCAAAGATGAACGATATTCTCAAAAGTACAAAGATAGCGACGTCTTTTCCCGATCTTTCCTGTCGTGAATAAAGATAAAAAGAAAAAAGCCGTCCGGAAACAGATTCCGGACGGCCCATTGATCACAGTTTACTCAAAAATCAGAGAGATTATCCTCTTTGGAACAACAAGGTTCCATCTTCACCAAATACAAGCAGTACACGGCCATCTCCAACAAACAACAGTACGTGAATGCGGCCGGCACGGTCACAGGCGCCACGGAAAGTTGCATCCGGGAAATTCTCAGCGATGTAAGCTGCAACAGCATCCGGTAACTCGTCGGCGCTCACCACTTCACGGCAGGGGCGCAGGCAGTGGAAAAACGGAGAATGTTCTCCAATGAAATTGCCTTCGCTGTCAAAGCTCAATACAATGCGGCCATTGATCAGCACATAGAAATTGCCAGCACGGGTCATAGCGCGCCTGATCGTAGCATCCGGATAGGTAGCGGCAACATAATCGATAATGGCCTGTGGTAAAGCATCTATGCCAACAGGGCGTCCGAACCCACGGTGACAAGGTCCGTGCGGGCCATCAGGCCCAAAAGGACCATTCGGGCGCACCGTGCCGTGAAAATCTAAGCGGCGGCCATCTGTGGTGCAATAAAGGGTTTCCCCATTTCCAAGGTTGATCTCGTAGCCACGTCCACGCAGGTAAAAAACGCTTTCCACGTACGTATCAAAATTGGCAGTTGTCAGTTCTTCTACTATTTCTGCAGGTAGCACGTCAGGCGTTACCGCTTCCCTGCTGGAAGTAAATGCAATTTCTTCAATGAGCGCTTCGTCCGTCATCACGGATTCTTTTTCGCAGGAAATCATCATTGCTCCAAGGGGCAGGACGATTGCCATAAGCCAAAACAACTTTTTCATAATAGTTTGATTTTTAGATTGTTGATGAAATTTTTATAGCAGATAGTGTACACTCAACTGAAGTGAGGCTGCTGTAGCAGCTGTTGAAAAATTACTGTGCTGAACAACCGGGCTGAGGCTGTGGCGAAGGGTCGGCTCTACTCCAAGCATCCAACGCGAATTTACCCGATAGCCGATTGATGCGTTCAACTGAAAATCTGTGGAATGACCACTGGCGTCGCTGAAAACACTGCGCGTTCTGGCCACAGGCAGCCGTATACCGGCTTGCCGGGCCCGTGCAGTTAGGGTGAATTTACGTTCTTGCAGTACATTGAATGCAATGCCCGCCCCACCGCCGAACTGCCAGCGCCCGGAGGCTTTCAGAAACCCCGTGCCAATGTTGTAGGTCAAATATTGCAGGGCTTGCGTACTGCGGGTTTCAACCACAAGCAACTGCCCTTCCTGCAATGGGGTGCTGTCGTCGCGGCGGAGGTCTAACTCTGCTTCCGTATCTCCAAAAGAGGAGGGAACGCTGAGTGCATAGGTACTCTCCCACTCTCCTGAAGGCAATTGTCTTTCACGGGCCCTTGCAAAACGGAGACGAAATACCTGCGTTGCATTCTGGCGAATGCTGTAATGGCCCACGCCTGCCCCAGCATACCAGCCTGAAGGCAACACCATTTTGACATCTATCCCTCGTTCCGACGACCACTGCGTCACTTCCTGATTCAGGAAAAATAAAGAACCGGGTTGTCTGGTGCGAACAGAATTGGCCGCATAAACGGGTCCGCCGTGAACCCCGGCCCACCATTGAATTTTTCCGGGTTGTTTTTTTTGTGGCATTGGGTCAAAGCCCGTTTCTTCTGCCTTCCTCTCAAGCAGTTCCGTTGATAAGGTAGCCAGCTTTTCAAAGGGGGCAATCAACAGAGCAGCAGCTATGTTCGTTGTTTGATTTGATTGCACGGGGGAGTTTTCGGGGACTTCATGGGGCGCAAATGGCGGTGTCGTAGTTTGTATATTCTTCGTATTTCCTGAGGTATTGTTAATTTGAGGTTCAACTACCTCAATAGGATCATGCCGCAATGGGGCATTTCTATTCGGAATTTGCAGAGGCATTTCGGTCAGATGTTCTATTGGTGCACAGGGTTCTGTATCCATAGCCCCATTTGTGTTGGGAGACGCATTCACGTTGGTATTCAGGGCAGGCTTTTCTGCAGTCAAAGCGTCATCCGGCACGGAGCCTTCCGTGTTGAGCCAGATGCCGCCAAGGGTTAGTAAAAGTGCAGCGGCCAGACTGCCCCATACCAGATAAAGCGGAATGATCCGACGACGTTTTTTTTCCAGCGTTTCAGCAACCTTTGCCCACACAGCATCCGAAGGCGTGTCCCATGCCTGCGCATCCGGATTCGATTCAGCCTCCCGAATGGTTTGCTTCAGCCGGTCCTCCCAAAATTCATCTTGTCGCTGTTTATCCATGATTCGTTATTGATCGTTGATGGCCTGCCTACCTACCGGCAGGTTGGTTGTTGGTTGTTGGTTGTTGGTTGTTGGTTGTTCGTTGTTCGTGCGTCTTGCAGCTTACTATGCCCATCCAAGACCGCTCATTTTCAAATTATCAAAAATTCAAATCATTACCCCTCCTTCAGAACTCGGCTCCAGCAGCCCCCTTAGCATTACTTTTGCCTTTGATAGCTGAGATTTTGAAGTACCAGTCTGAATACCAAGCATCTGTGCAATTTCATCATGCGTATAACCTTCGACTACGTAGAGGTTAAAAACCGTTCTGTAGCCATCCGGCAGTTTCTGCATCAGCGCAATCAGTTCCTTCGCGTCGATGTCCGCCAGAATATGGACGTCTTCGGCTTCCCGGTTATCAGAAAGCGTTGTAATATCCGTGTCGGTGAAAAAAGCTTTCTTTTTTCGGAGATTCTGCAGCACTGTATTCAGGGAGACCTTTCTCAGCCAGGCGCCCAAAGGGCCGCCGGCGCGGTATTGAGCCAGGTCAGCGAAAGCCTTGATGAATGCATCCTGCAGCCAATCCTCAGCTTCCTGCCGGTTCGCCGCATAGCGTAGACACAAACGAAACAAGGGGGTTTTGTACCGTTCATACAGCTCCTGCCAGGCGCCTCTCTTTCCATTCAGGCATTGTTCTACGAGTTGTTTTTCCGACACGTCAAATACTGCATTTTAATAGGTTGGTGCAATAATCCGGCAAAGGGTTGCCTCGTTCTAAAAATTTATTCTTTGATTGAAAAAAAGGGCTTTGGTTAAATGTTAAAAAGGATTTTTCTTATTCTGAAAGATCAGGGTATTCAACCGGGTTATGGCATCCCCTTCAAAAAAACTAACAGACGTCTTTCAAAATTCTCATATATTGCGTGAGGAAGCAAAAACTTGTGTATATTTTTGCATTTGGAAAAAACTTTGCCCCGAAAAAATATTTAACTATCTCACTTGTAATCTGAATTCCCTAAGTCAGCTGGTTACATTTCTGGCAAACAAGGAAACAACTATGGTTTACGAAAACGTTTTAGCAACTATTGGCAACACACCACTTATCCGGCTGGACCGGGTTTGTAAAGAAATTCCAGGAACCATACTCGGAAAAATAGAGGCATTCAACCCAGGGCATTCTGCCAAAGACCGAATCGCTCTTTTCATGGTGGAAAACGCTGAAAAACAAGGAAAAATCAAACCTGGAGATACCATAATTGAAGCTACGTCAGGCAATACAGGCTTTAGCCTGGCTATGATTTGCGGCATGAAAGGGTACAAATGTGTATTGACGGTGACCAGCAAAGCCTCTCAGGAAAAACTGGCATTACTCCGCTCTATGGGCGCTGAAGTAGTGGTCTGTCCGGCCGATGTCGCACCAAATGATCCGCGGTCTTATTACTCGCAGGCGGAACAGCTGGCATGTGACACCCCCAACTCTTATTATCTGGGACAAAACTACGACCTCGATAACTCCAACGCGCATTACCATACCACCGGTCCGGAAATATGGCGTGATACGGAGGGTAAAATTACCCATTTTATTTGCTGCGTAGGAACAGGCGGTAGTTTATCCGGTACCGCCAGGTACTTAAAAGAGCAGAATCCTGCCATTCAAATCATTGGAATTGACGCCTATGGCTCAATTTTGAAAAAATACTGGGAAACAGGCACTTACGATGTTGCCGAGATTTATCCCTGGAAAGTAGAAGGCCTGGGAAAAACCATCATTCCGGAAAATGTTGCTTTCGAGTTGATCGACGACTTTGTAAAAGTCACCGACCGCAACAGTGCTGTTCGTGCCCGTCAGATGGCGCTCAAAGAAGGCCTGATGCTTGGCTATTCGAGTGGCGCAGCGCTGGAAGGGGTTTTTAAGCTCAGGAAACACCTTAAACCTGAAGACGTCGTTGTCGTTCTGATGCCCGACCATGGCAGTCGTTATCTCGGAAAAATCTACAACGACGACTGGATGAATCAGCAGGGTTTCCTCCCAACGCCAACAGATGAACTACACCAGACTTCACCTTACAGCTACCAGCACCTCAAACGCATATACAAGGTTTACCGCCGTAAGTATTCCCGTTATATCCGGCAAACGTTGAAGATTTAAGCAGTGCTTGACAAGCATTTTGTTTACCGCCGGCAATATTCCTCATAGCGGTGAGCAAGACGTGACGCTTGCGAATCAGGGGCTATTCTTTTTTGAATTTCGAACACTGAATATCGAACAAGGAACCGCAGAAGGGAAGCAGTTCTGCTCCACTTCGACATTGGAAATTCGATATTCATTTGTTCTGCGGTTCTGCTAAAAAGGCTTAAAACACCGTTACATCTCCTTTGATCACTTCAATGGTGCCGTCAAAAAGCAACACTTCTGCCACAAAAACAAAGACGCCCGAGTTGACCTGCCTGCTGCCAATAGAGCCATCCCAGCCTAACTCTGGCAGGTTTGGAGCGAAAAAATTGCGCTGAAAGGTCAGCCCACCCCATCGGTCAAAAATTTTCAGGCTGTTTATTTGCTGAACGTAGCCATCCCTTGCAAACAGGGTGAAGTACTGGTTTGCGGGTTCGCTACTGCCCCTGTTCAGAACATTAGGATAATAGACGCTGCCCGACTTCACTTTTATCAGAACATCTGCGGTAGCGGCACATCCCTGATCATTCTGCGCTATGCAGGTGTACAGCGTATTAACGTAAGGTTGAACCAACCATTCGACTCCCTCTTGGGAGGACGTATTCTGATTATTAGACCAGCTCAGTATCGGCATCTCGATGTTGCTTTCTGCCTGCAGCAATACGGTTTCTCCACGAATAACTTCCCGATCCGGCCCCAGACTCAACCAAAGTGAATCGGGTTCAGTGAGGGTCAAAACGGTGTCTGCTACACAGCCGAAAACGTCACGCAGTACAAGGTCATAGGTTCCGCCTGTCAGGTTATTAAAAAATGACGTGACTACAAACGGACCGTCGTTAAGGGCAAAAGCATGTGGCAAGGCCCCCGTTGTTGACAGGATGTTCAGGGAACCATCGGCCGCGCCAAAACAGGACGGATCTTTTGGCACAATTTCTCCAAAGCGGGGCTGTTCATGAAACACCACGGGTTGACCGGAGCCTATTCGGGTGCACAGGTTATTGAAATCCAGAGCGCCACTGGCTGACAACCCTCCCACCGCCGGGGAGATGTAGTAGACCTGTTCTGGTGTCATAGCTGTTGCATCGAAAAAAAATACTCCTTCGGCATTTTCTGCAACAATAGTGCCCGGCGTTACCCCTGGCAAAGTATGCAGGATAAAACGCGCTTCCTGGCCTGAAGCAGGTTGCGACGGGTTCAATGGCGCCCCTATCGCTGCGTCCCCGATACAAACATGCAACATGTTGCTTTCCATCATCCCCGGATTACCGGTACACATAAAAGAGCAATCGTAGGCGCCGCTGATTACCGTCTGACAACCATTGTTGACCTGTTCAATGACAAAAGCATAAGGGTCGCCGTTTATGACCGGAGCTGACAGGTAGTAAGAACCCGCTATCGTTTCTCCATTAACCTTATAAGGCGGGGTGCCGTTGATTACAAAACCAACCGTATATTGCTGGTTGTCAGGCAAACAATTCAGGACAGGGTTGCTGTAACCCGGAGGATCCTGGTTTTCTCCAATGCTGAAATGATAGACTGTACAATCGTCCTCAGCCGTGTAATCTCCGGCAGCACAGTATAAGTCTTCCATAAAGGATACACATAATTGCTGGCAACTCAACTCGCCAATCTGGCCAATTTCCAGCGTATCCCGTGTAAACGCAATTTCAAATCGAGCCACTGTACAAGCAGCGGAAAGGACATACTGCCCCGGCGAACAATAATCGAGACCCTCGTAACTGAAACAAGGTTGCCCGCAACTAATCGTTCCCACCACGCCCAATTCCAGCGTATCCGGCGCATTAACAATGATTTGCTGTACATATATGGTGCAATTGTCTTCCTGCGATACCGTGGTCGAAGCACAGTATTGCTGACCATAAAAATCATAACACGCTCCTTCGCACAA
>CALEYL010000075.1 GCA_937926205.1 uncultured Saprospiraceae bacterium | reverse complement strand
TTTTGAAAAAAAAAACTCCTTTTCGCTTGGTTTTCAACACAGCACCTCCTCCGTCAAACAGTGCGCAGGCAGGCCACCCGCACAGAGGAATAATTGACCTGGAGTTTTGTAAACAAGAAACAGTTCCCGACCTGACTTCCACTTGATCATACGCTTAAGTTGCCATTTCAGAGGGGTGGACAGCTGATTGTCAGAAAACCACTGCTTGTTGTGGACCAGTTGCCATACAGCGCCCCGGCAGGCGTATCGGTTCGCGGCGGGCTGGCCTGAGGGAGGGGGCGCCTTTTTTTGCCTTTCAGAAATTTGTAGGATATTAGAGCAAAGAACAGACGTTAATATTCGATGAAAGCAGACTTAGAAACCAGGCAAAAAATCAGCGGCGAGCCGAGGAGCCAACCTGAAACCAGATAAAAGATCGAATCGTTAATGGTTCCAGCCACCAAGCCTGAAAACAAGGGCGCCTTATGGCAACGAGCCTTTTTGCTTACCTGCCTGCCGGCAGGCACGGCTTTTTGGGCGGCAACAAAAAGTAAGATAAAATCAGGAGCAATGACCTGTCAGTTAAGCTTCAGCAAGCATTTAACTTGATGCACCGAGCATTTACCTGGCTTGATAAGTGAACAGGCACTAAAAGCATTTTAGCCATTGATTCGTATGACTCATGTTTTGGCAATGAAAAAAGTAACAGATATTTATTGAGTATTGAACTATCAATCGATGAGTAAACTCCTTATCAGTATCATAATTGCCTTATTATTGAAGTAAGGCCAAAAGGAATCAAACTCGTTTAGACCATGATTCGTGTGAAATACCCTTTTTTGCCCCATCGCCCTCTTACTGCAAAGGAAATCCGCCTGATTCCCGAATCCTTTTTTTTCCTGCTCCGGGCGCGCCTGGCCGTGAGTTTTCAATCATCGGCTGCTTATTTACCCCGGCCTTCTTCGGAGGCAGGCGTTCCGGTCATTACGGCCCCAATGATGGAGGCCGCCAAAACAATTGCCGGCGTCATCGAAGGACTTTCCCGCCGCACTCCCTGGAATTCCACCTGTTTGGTCAGGACACTGGCTGCATACAACATGCTGGTACGCAGGAACATACCCTGTATGATACACCTCGGTGTCTATAAAAATACCCTTCCCGGTCAATTGGGCGCCCATGCCTGGCTTTCTGTCGGAGAGCAGGTGCTGGTTGGGGGCGGACGATTGGAGCGCTACAGCGAAATAGCCCGCTTAGGGTGATGCCCCAACACAGCAAGTCAGCATGAGTTCCTTCCAAACTTATCTACATTCCGGATTTTCGGCCCTGCAGGTGTTTCGCCGGGCTTTGAAGCTGGTTTGGAAGTCAAATCCGGTCTGGACCGGCATCAGCATTGCCCTTAATTTTTTTCAGGCCAGTTTGCCGTTGGCGATATTTTACCTGACCAGCCTGATCATTGACCAACTCGTCCATGCTTTCAGGGCCGGTGAACTGGAAAGCGGCCGTCTGGGATTTTTTCTTCTGGGACTGGGCGGACTTTGGTTCATTAACGGCCTGATGGGGATCGCAACGAACTGGCTGCAGGAGCTCCAGCAATTGCAGTTCAACGATTACATTGCCGGGGTCATTCAGGAGCAATCCATCCGGCTGGATATGGCCTTCTACGAAAACCCCGAGCTTCAGGATACGTTCTACAAAACACAATACGAAGCGGCATACAGACCCTGGCAATTGCTGCAATCGGTGCATCAACTGCTCCAAAGCAGCTTTTACCTCGGAATGGTGATGGTTTTCCTTTTTGCCCTTGCCTGGTGGCTCATTCCGGTGCTCGTACTGGCCGGGTTACCGGGGTTACTGGTGCGGATGTATTATTCCAGGCGGCATTTTGCCTTAGACAGGCAGCGGGCACACCGGGAGCGGGAAAGCTGGTTTTTGCACGACTTGCTGACTCAGGCTTCGGCTGCACGGGAGTTGCGCCTTTACCGCGCCGGAGTTCATTTCCGACAACGGTATCGGGCATTGCGGGAACAGCTTTTCAAAGACAAACGAACGCTGCTTTCCCGTCAGGTCATTTTCGACGCCTTTAGCCAGTTGTCGGAAGTTCTGGCCCTGACAGGATTGGTGGCCTGGATCGCCTTTCGCACCTTGTCCGGCGCTTTGTCCGTAGGCGCTTTGGTGATGTATTTACAGGCTTTTCAACGCGGGATGACGCAGTTGCGCAGCGCGCTCGGCGCTTTGGCAGCCCTCCACGGCCATCGCTTGTTCCTGACTTACCTTTTTGACTTTCTTGACCTGAAACCGAGGGTGCAGGATCCGACATCGCCAAAACCCCTGCCCGGTGTCATTGCAGAAGGATTTCGTGTTGAAAACCTTACTTTTACGTATCCCAACCAGCATCAGCCCATTCTGAAAGACCTGAACCTCGGATTGAAGCGTGGCGCGCGTATTGCCATCGTGGGCCCCAATGGCTCCGGAAAATCCACATTGGTTAAGCTATTGGCGCGTTACTACGATCCGGATAAAGGGCGTATTTTGCTGGACGGGGTTGACCTGCGGGAATGTGCTCAGGATGACTTGCGCAGCAAAATGAGCATCGTTTTCCAGGACTTTTACCGGTATCCGTTTACGGCGTTGGAGAACATCAGCATCAGTGACCTGCACCGGGACGCCGATCTACGCCAGGTTCAGGAAGCCGCTCGTGCTTCCGGCGCTGCGTCTGCCATCGATGGACTTCCCCGTCATTACGATACCTTGCTCGGCAATACTTTTTACGGTGGGGTGGAACTTTCCGGAGGCCAATGGCAGCAGGTTGCCATTGCCCGTGCATTTTATGCCGATAAAGATGTATTGATCCTGGATGAACCAATGAGCGCCATTGACCCTTTGGTAGAACAGCAGATTTTTGAAGAAATCTTTAATCTGGAAGCATCAAAAACCGTTATTTTTATTACCCACCGGCTTTATCATTTAATGCAGGCCGACCATATTATTGTACTCGACCAGGGGCAAATGGCAGAGGCCGGCACTTTTGAAGAACTGATGGCTGCCAAAGGCTTGTTTTACCGGCTTTTTTCCAGGCAGCAGGTTGGAGGGGGCGAGGGCGTTGATGGTTGAGCGTTGTTTGTTGAGCGAAGTCGAAACGAAATTATGGGTATAGTATGGATTGTTACAACAAGCAACTAACCAAAATATAAACCTTAAGGCAACTTTAAAAAGTTTTGAGGAGCTGGAATGTTGGAAGGCTTGCAGGCAAGTGGTTAGATGGGTGATGGAAATAAGTGCAAAATTTCCTAACGATGAAAAATATGATCTAAAAGACAATCTGAGACGTGCAGCCAGATCTGCTACCCGAAACATTGCAGAAGGATTTGGCAGGCATCATCATAAAGAAAATACACAACATTGCCGCATTTCAAGAGGGTCATTATTCGAACTGATAGACGATGTCATTACTACATTTGAAGAACAATACATAGACTATGAAGAGTATAATCAAGGTAGGCAACTCATTGATCGGGCCATCCAGCTGACAAATGGATATATCAATTATTTGAAAAACTTGAAATAGCACTGCCCAACGAACAACCAACAACCATCAACCAACAACCATCAACCAACAACCATCAACCATCAACCATCAACGAACAACCATCAACCAACAACCAACAACGAACATGACCATCCCCTTCTCCCTCCCCCTCATCGACGCTGACGTCATTGCGGAAGTCAACGACTGCCTCACGAATACGGGGTGGCTGACAACAGGACCGAAAGTCCGTTTACTGGAAGATGAAATCCGCAAAATGACCGGAACACCGGTATTGTGCGTCAATTCCTGGACTTCCGGCGCGATGTTGATGTTGCGCTGGTTTGGCATCGGACCGGGGGATGAAGTCATCATTCCGGCGTATACCTACAGCGCAACGGCGCTTTGCGCCATGAACATCGGTGCAAAAGTGGTGATGGTGGATGTCGGTCCTGATTTTAACCTGGCGGCTGAAAACATCCGGGCAGCGGTGACCCCGCAAACGAAGGCCATCATTCCGGTTGATATAGGAGGATGGCCATGCGATTATGACGCCATTCGGGCCGTACTCGAATCACCTGAAGTAAAAGATTTATTCCGGCCGGCTTCGGAGCGGCAGAAGCAACTGGGCCGGATTTTCATGTTGTCGGATGCCGCACATTCCATTGGTTCCCGGTATAAAGGACAGTCAAATGGCCGGCAGGCAGACGCCACTGTTTTTTCGCTGCACTCTGTAAAAAATGTTACAACCGGAGAAGGCGGCGCCATCTGCCTGAATTTACCCGAACCATTTGACAACGAAGCCGAATACCTGTTTCTGAGGGCTTTTTCGCTCAATGGCCAAACCAAAAGCGCTTTTGAAAAAAACCAGCCCGGCGCCTGGCGTTACGACATTATTGATCAGGGCTTAAAAATCAACATGCCGGATATTTGTGCAGCCATAGGCCTGGCACAAATCCGGAAATACGAAGCGGCATTGCTGCCGGACCGCAAGCGTATATTTGAGCGATATCAGGCAGCTTTTTCCCGCAAAGAATGGGCGATTTTGCCGCCGTACCGGACGGACCAGCGCGAGTCATCGTGCCACCTGTACATGCTGCGTATTTCCGGTGCTGGCGAGCAACACCGCGACGCCCTCATCCAGGCAATTGCCGAACGCGGCGTTGGCCTGAATGTCCACTACATCCCGATGGCCATGCTGACTTTATTCCGGTCGCTGGGCTATAACATCGAAGACTATCCAACAACCTATGCTTTGTATGCCAATGAAATCACGCTTCCACTTTTCAACGGGCTGACCGATGCCCAGGTGGATTATGTGATCGGGGCGGTTTGTGAAGCAGTAGAAAACACAGACATTAAGGTATGACGTCCGCTTCTTTTTCTTTAGAGCAGTTTATTTCCCGCTGGGTGACTTTCCGGGAAAACAGTTTGTTTGCTGCCGATTTGGCGGCGCACGAGACGGCGTTAACGACGCGGATTTCCGGTAAATCGGTTCTTGTGATCGGTGGCGCCGGGACAATAGGCGCTTCTTTTATCCGGGCTTTGCTGCGTTATGAACCTTCGCGGCTTTACGTGGTGGACCTCAGCGAAAACGGGCTGACGGAACTGACCCGCGATTTGCGAAGTGCGCCCGGTCAATTTATTCCCGCAGACTACAAGACCTATCCGATTGGTTTTGGCGACCGTACTTTCGGGCGTTTGATGCGCCAGGAAGGCCCCTTCGATATTGTGGCTCATTTTGCCGCCCACAAGCACGTACGCAGTGAAAAGGACCGTTACTCCATCGAAGCGATGCTGGAAAACAACGTCCTGAGCACGGTGCGCCTGCTGGATTTGCTGCTGGAAAACCCTCCGAAGCATTTTTTCTGTGTTTCAACGGATAAAGCCGCTAATCCGGCAAATGTGATGGGCGCCAGCAAAAAGTTGATGGAAGAAGCTGTGCTGGCTTACGCCGGTTTGTTGCCTGCTGTTACGGCCCGTTTTGCCAATGTTGCATTTTCCAATGGCAGCCTGCCTGCCGGTTTTTTAGAGCGTTTGGCAAAAAAACAGCCCCTTTCTGCGCCATCCGATGTTTTGCGCTACTTTGTTTCCCCGGCGGAAAGTGGCCAGTTGTGCCTGTTGGCCTGTATGCTGGGCGCACCCGGAGACATCTTCTTTCCCAGGCTGGAAAGTCCGCAAATGCTGACTTTTTCCGCCATCGCAGAGGCGTTGCTGCGGGAAATGGGGTACGAACCCGAGCATTGTGCCACCGAAGCGGAAGCCCGTGAAAAAGCAGCTTCGAAACGCGCCGGCGATAAAAACTGGCCGGTGTATTTTTTCGACTCCGATACCTCCGGGGAGAAGTCATTTGAGGAGTTTTATACGGAAACAGAAGAGTTGGATTGGCTGCGTTTCCAGACTTTGGGCATCGTGAAGGGCCGGGCCTCACATCAGGTTGACGGCATCCGTAAGGTATGCGACGATTTGCGAATCCTTTTTGAGCAGCCCGATTTGTCCAAGGAAGCCATAGTTGATGTACTTTCGCAGCTGGTACCGACGTTTCGGCACGTAGAAACGGGAAAGGGCCTGGATCAGAAAATGTAAGGATGTATCCGATCGTCAAACGGTTTTTCGACCTTGTTTTTGCGCTGCTGGCTTTGTTGCTGCTGTCGCCGCTGTTGCTGCCCATCATGCTGGCGCTCCGCCTGACGGGCGAAGGCGCTGTTTTTTATAAACAAAAAAGGGTGGGGGGGCAAAACCGCATGTTTGGCATCTGGAAGTTTGCCACCATGCTGAAAAACAGTCCCAACATGGGAACCGGCAGCCTGACCCTGCGCAACGATCCCCGGGTCACGCCCCTGGGAAAATACCTGCGGAAGACCAAAATCAATGAATTGCCTCAACTGATCAATGTTTTGTCGGGTGACATGAGTTTTGTCGGCCCGCGCCCGCAGATGCAGGTTGATTTTGATATTTATCCCGATGCGGTTCGCGCCGTCATCTACAATGTCCGCCCGGGCATTACCGGCATTGGTTCCATCATTTTTCGCGACGAAGAGCGCCTGCTCTCGCGCCCCGGAATCGATCCGAAAGCTTTTTATGCGGACCACATTGCGCCCTATAAAGGTGCGCTGGAATTGTGGTACCTGCAAAATCAGTCTTTTGCCACCGACCTGAAATTGTTGTTGCTCACCGCCTGGGTCGTGGTGTTCCCATCCTCAGAATTGGTTTACCGCGTTTTTGCGGATTTGCCCCCGAAACCGGAGGTGTTGTTGTAGCGCAGTAGAGTTGGATAGAACAGTTGTGCGTTTAAGTGGCCTGGCTGCTGATGGCATATTACTACTTTCTATCCTTTGCACTTTGTCATTTCCTTAAGGAATCGCATTGATTTTGTAGAGGATCAGGATGTTGATGCTATGCAATTCTGTCAATGTGCTATATTTGCAGGCTTTTACGATAGGGGTGAAAAGCCCGTATCCAATGTCTGACGTCTAACATCTAACATCTAATGTCTGACGTCTAACGTCTAAAATCTAATGTCTAACGTCTTCAATAGAGCATGAAACCAATCATCAAAGTTTTTAAGTTCGGCGGCGCTTCGCTGAAAAATGCGGATTCGATTAAAAACGTCGCGAATATTTTACAAAGATTCCGGGACGACCGCCTGCTGATCGTTGTTTCAGCGATCGGCAAAACGACGGATGCTTTGGAGAAAGTGGTAGAAGCGCATAAAATCCAAAACGGAGAAGCCTACCAGTTGCTGGAGTTGGTAAAGAAAAGCCATTACGACATCGCCGATCAGTTGTTTGAAAAAGGCGATCCCGTTTACGACGCCATCAACGACACTTTTGTTGAGGTAGAGTGGGTGCTGGAAGAAGCGCCGCACGAAAATTACGATTTCATGTACGACCAGATCGTATCGGTCGGCGAGTTGGTTTCTTCCAAAATTGTGCAGGCTTATCTGGTAAAAGCAGGGCTGCCAACCCAATGGCTTGATGCGCGCGACGTCATCCTGACCGATGATATTTACCGGGAAGGATGGGTGCAATGGGATGAGACAGAAGCCCGCTGTGAACGAACGGCTAAACCCATGATCGATAAAGGCGGCTTTGTGCTCACCCAGGGCTTTATTGGCAGCACAACTGAAAATTTCACCACAACGCTGGGCCGCGAAGGCTCAGATTATACGGCAGCCATTTTCTCTTATTGCCTGGATGCAGAAAGCATGACCATCTGGAAAGACGTTCCGGGTGTATTGACAGCCGATCCGCGCATTTTTGAGAACGTGGTTAAACTCGACCGCTTGTCTTACAAAGAGGCCATTGAGATGACGTACTACGGCGCCAAGGTCATTCACCCCAAAACGATCAAGCCGCTTCAAAATAAAAGCATACCGCTGTATGTGAAATCTTTCATCAACCCGGATGGAGAAGGCACGTTCATTTCCAGCGAAGTAGAAGATACTTACCCGCCGATGGTCGCTGTTGAGCGAAACCAGGCGCTGCTGCATATTTCCACCCGCGATTTTTCTTTTGTAGCCGAGCACCACATCAGTTATTTGTTCAACCTCATCGCTGATTTGCGCCTTCAGGTCAACATGATGCAAAATACGGCCATTAGTTTTGTGGTCTGTTTCAATGATGTGGATGAAAAAGTGGATCGTTTTATCGAAATGATTGAAGCGCAATTTAAAGTCATTCTCGACCGCGACCTGGAGCTGATCACGGTTCGCCACTACAACCACGAAATTCTGGAGAGCCTGAAAGGCGGCAAGGTGGTCATGATGGAAGAACGCGTGCGCAATACCCTGCAAATGGTGGTAAAGGATGTGCCAGTGATGCGTCGCAAAGATGTGCCTGAAATATAGTGTCTGTTTTTATAGCTCGATTGCTGCGTTACGCTCGGCCCCAAAAACAGTCATTTACGTGAGTAAACTTCTATTTTTGGGGCCTTCGCGTGCCTTGCCCTCGAACTCTAAAGAACAGACACGAGTTATGGACGGGCATTGGTTAACCTTCTCAAAAACAGGAGATACTCCAGATTTTTTCAGGCCGGTTCTGGAGGAACCTAATGCCATTAGATCCCGCATTTCGTATGTTGATATCCTATGAAAACTGGCGGGCAGCTGGTTGTTAGAAAATGACTACTTGTCGAGGACCTGTTTCCATACAGCGCCCCGGCAGGTGGGTAAGATAAACCCCAAAGCAAGGACCTGTTGGTTAAGATTCGGCAAGCATTCAGGCAGATATACTTAGTATTAGCTTGACTTGACAAGTAAAGGGGAGTAATACAAATACACCGTCACTAAAAGCATGTTAGCTTCTGATTCGCATGACTCATGTTATCCTCCCGCTGAGCGGGACAGGCTTTGCTTCTTGCTGATTTACCCCTTACACTCGCCCTCACTTCACAGGAACAAAAATACAGAACCCCGCATAGCTGTGGTCATATTGAAAGTAAGGTGCAAAATCGATCTTTCCTTCCAGGATGGCCATTTTGTCAATGGTTTCGGTTTGGGAAATGAAGTAACGGATTTTCCCGGACTCCAGCATGGCGTTTAGTTGTTGGTAATCATAGACCTTGTACACCATGAGGGACATCGCGATGTCGTTTTGCGGCAACAAGATATTGCGGTACAGGTAGAGTTTGGGAACGGGGTGGTCTGCCAGTACATATTCTCCCGGCTTTAGATCCAGGTGTTGGCGCAATTGCTGGCTGCGCTCAAAAACCGATTTATCTTGCAGGTTATGGCCAGCCCGAAGGTTTTTATCGGAAGTTTGCAATGGAATCAACACCAGTACAAACCCCCAGGCAAGAAAACGGATGCGCTCGGCCAGTTTTTCTTCGATGCCCGTCGGGAGCAGGTATTTTCGCCAGTAATAAGGCGCGCTCATCAGCGTCAGCAGGTTGAACTCGGTGAAATAACTGGGCGTGGAGCCCGATTTCAGCCCTGTGAGGTGGGCAAAGCAAAATGTCCCGGCTAAGCAAACGCCGAGAAAACGCATCTGTTCCGCCACTTGCCTGCGCAACAGCCACTCTCCGCCGATGAATAAGCCCACCGCAAAAAGGATGGCAAATTTCTTATAGCTTTTGTTGTAGATGTAATCGAATATCCAACCCAAATCTATCCCATTGCGCACCCCGTTGATGACATTCGCTTTAAAAACCAGCAAACTTTCGCCTTTAAGCAGCCACAACAAAAGGCCAAAAGTGATGAAATAAACCACGCCGCACAGAAAAACCTGACGCCAGGCGCGTTGCCACAACGCCAAATAGCCAAACAACAGGGCCGGGAGCAGGATACCGCTTTGTTTGGCAAACAAGGTCGTTGCACACAGAGCGCTTGCCCATAGCCAAAATCGGGTTTTCCGGTAATGCAGGGCGGCCAGGCAACTGCCCACACTGGCTAAAAACAGGAAGGTATACAAACTGTCGGGGCGGTCAAAAGCGTGCTCTTCAAAACATAAAAAAACGAGCATACAGGCCATCAAAGCCTCTCTGACCGGTGTTCCGAGCAAGCGCCGCTGCAGCAAAAAAGCGAGCGCCAGAGTCAGCAGGCAAAGGCTGAGGGAAACGAAGCGGCTGAGCAGGTACACCTCAAAGGGCATTTCCGGGTTGACAGAGCAGGCTTTGCCAATGGCGGCACACAGGTAGTGGTATAAAGGCGTTTTTTGCGTAACGGCAAACGGCGGCAATTCCGGGTTTTCGTACACCGGATATCCGGCGAGCACCCGCTGCAGGGTATAAATTTCGTCTTGTTCAACGCCCCCGAGGTCGTAATGCCAGGAAAAAATCAATTCGATTCGGAGCGACAAAACGACTACAAATGCGGCGCCGAGTAAGAAAAAAACAACCTGTCGCATGCTCCGGATTTTAGACCAAAGATAGCCAACTCGACTTAATTTCCATCCAGCACTTCAGGCGGTCCCGATGGCAAAGTCGAAGGGAGGTTGATATCTCCCTGCAAAGCGCGCATCGTTCGGGTACCTGTGCGGCTGTTCTTCAGATGTATGTTAAAAGAAAAATTGAGTGTGGCCATATCCGCATCGTTTATCTTATCAAGCGGAAATGTTTCTGCCGTTTCAAATACCAGATAGAAACAATGTTTCTGGGCATCTCCCCTTACATCAGTCAGGCGCATGGGCGTTTCCCGGTTGGTGCGGCGGGCTACAATGTTGTCGACATAAGGCTGCGCCCCAAAATCCACGGGATTTTCCTTATCCTCTACATTGACCACACATTTCCATTGCAGGGCAAAACGGCGGTCTTCTTTTTTGCTGAGGTCAAATGCTCCGCCATTCATGCTCACAATAGGCTGGGCACTGGTTTGAATGGCCTCGCTGACGTAGAAACTAAGGAATTGGCCCCCAACAGGTTTTTTACTGCGGATCTGATAGTTGACGCTCAGGCTGACTGGTCTGCCCGAAAGTGGCCCCTGAAAATACCGGGGAGAAGCTTTGCCGCTGACCGTAAAATTGCATCCAAAACGCTGGTCTTCTTCATTGAAAAAATAACGCGTCTGGAGCGACGGTGCGCCTTCGTAGGCATCCGTGTTGACGGGCACGATCTCCCAAAAACCGTCTGCCATGAACTCAGGAATGCCGGTTACCGTAACTTCGTGTTGGTGAATAGCGCCTTCTGTCATGAGTTGGCTGCCATCGTGGTTGGAGGTGATTTCCAGGCGCTCAAAATAGCTGCGGATATCAGCAGGGGAGGGGAGCGCCTCGAACAGCCCTTCTTTGGAATAATAGTTGTCAAAATCGGCAAAGACAATGGTCTCCCAGTCTGTACCGGCAAAGGAGGTCGTCGATGCTTTTCCACGACCAAGGCTTGCACTGATGCGCGAAGACAAGGGGCCGTTGAAATTGATGCCAAGCTCTGCTTCTACTTTGGCATTTTCTTCAGCAGTGGCAATGTGTTTCAGCAAAACGCCTTCAAACTCACGCAGGTAATAGGCATTGTTGACCGCGCCCGGATTGTCGGAATAAAACTTCCATAACAAAAGCATGGCTTCAGTGGTGCGGGCATCGTTGGCCTGAAAAACTTCCCGCAGTGGAGAAATAAAAGAACCGCAAAGACCCACAACGGTTGATTGGCGACGTTCATCGCGGTCGAGGGCCGTTTTGAAAGCTGTATACGGCGGCTCAATACCGGCATCTAATGCTGCTTTGAGGTAACCGCTACAGTTTTTGGTCATCAGGAAGGCGTCGAAATTTTTATCGGGATTCAGGTCAAATTCTTCGCCCAAAGCGCTTGTGCGCAAAAGACGGGAAGGCGAAAATTTGATGTCCTGCAAAAGGCGCCGCCTTTCATCCCCGGTAAAAATATAATAAAACAGTCCGCCGCCACGAATGTCCGCAGTCTCTACTTTGGTGCGCAGGGTCCGTTTGCCGATAAAGCGCGTAATGTCCTGTGGGACATAGTCGCGCTTCCCGTCGCCGAGATTGAACCCGCAATATTGAGTATGGAGTTTGAATTTTTCCTGCAAAGCATAACCTAAAGAAAAGCGCATGTGAGAACCTATGGGAGGCCAGTTCTCCAAACGCTCTTTGTCCAATTTGTTTTTGGGTTGCGCACAGACAAAAGAAAGGCTGAATAAAGCCGGGAACAAAAGCAGGATTGGTTTGCTACGCATGGTTTCAATGTAATTATTCGTTACCAGATCGCGGGAATGCCGAAATAAGAGATGATCGGAATGGCAACGCAATTCCGGGTAATTCTAATATTTCGTTGGCAGAAAAAATGAGTAATAAGATGCCTCCTTAACGTAAAACGGGCGTTTTCGTTACACGAGGAGCAGAATATTCGTGATCGTCCGGCCTGATTGATTCTTTAGATGGTTATTCCATCGCTATCGATTCCAACATCAGCCGTATGGACGGCGTCTTCATCCGTGTTGTCCGCGTCATTAGCGTCATCAGCGTTCCGGTTGTGTTTAGGAACGCTGATGACGGAGATCACAACGATAACACTGATTATCGGGCCGATTACTGGTAGAGCCCACTATGGATTGGAGATGTTTACTGAAACAATTCCTTCAGCTTTTCTTCCAGCGCCGGTCCGCGAAGTCCCCTTGCAATGATGCGGCCTTCCCGATCAACAAGCACCGTGTGCGGAATAGAAGATACCCCGTATTTTTGAGCCACCTCATTTTGCCATCCTTTCAGATCGCTGACGTGATTCCAGACCAGGCCGTCCTGCTCGATGGCCTGCAGCCACCTTTCTTTATCGCGGTCGAGGCTGACACCAAGGATGTCGAAGCCTTTGCTTTTGTAAGTTTCGTAGAGTTTGACAACAGCCGGGTTTTCACGACGGCAAGGTCCGCACCAGCTTGCCCAGAAGTCAACAAGTACAATTTTGCCACGAAGGCTGCTCAGGCTTTTTGTTTTGTCGTCGGGGGTAGGTTGTGTGAAATCCGGCGCCTTTGCACCTTCTACAAAGGCTCTTTTGCGATCCAGTTCGGTTTCCAGCGTAGCCACAACGCCGGGGTCTTTGGCTTTAAAATTGGCAATGAACAGTTCGCCGAAATAGACAAACTCCGGATTGTTTTGCTGTTGCAGGATGTTGATGACGCCGCTCAATGCCATTTTGTGAGCATCAGAACCTTTTGGAATGGCAGAAATGGCTTTTTCAACGTAAGTGCGCAATTGGGCTGAAGGTGTCTGAGCGGCAACCAAAGTACTGGTATAGCTTTTAAAAGCCTCATATACCCAGGGAAGCTGGTTGTATCCGGCGTCTTTGAAATCGGCATAGCGGAAATATTCGCTTGCGAAATAAGAGAGTTCATCCGGATATGCTTTGCCAAAATGGGGAAAGCTCAGATAAGTATTCAGTGCGGTAATGCGTGCCAGGAACGGGTCAGCTTTTTTGAGTGAGTCCAGCAAAAAGAGTTTCCGGTCGTCTAAGCTTTTTAATTTTTGGGACAGCTCTTTTTCTTCGGCAGAGTTGCTTTCTGCATTCTGCAACTGCCGGTTGAAAAAATTACTGCGATCGCGCAGGCTGTTGATTTCACTTTTCAGTTTGTCGTAACCGGCATTTATTTTTGAGCCCTCAATTTTGGCACTGCGCATCCCGACGCAGTTTCCGGTAACGGTTACGCCGCTTTCGCTGCCCAGAATAACGGGAAGCAACTGGCTTGGGTCATTGCCGATGTAATAGAAACTCTGTCCGGATTTCGGAACCTGAAATTCGTAAGTATCAGGATTAGAGGCAACTACAGATTGTACCTCTTTGAAATACACCCCATTAAATTGAAACAATTTCAAGGTATTGCCGCAATTCTGGATTTTGCAGGTGACTGTTACCGTTTCTTTATTTTGTGGGGCCAGCACCAGCAGCAAAGCGAAAAAACTCAAACCAAAAACTTTCATAGCACAAATTTTGTCGCAAAAATAGGGTGAAACATTGGTAAATGCAAAGATTCTGTTTTATCGATGTAGCGTGATGCTTGACGAATGAAAACGATCGATTGTCTATTAAACCGGTATGGGGCTTGTTTATTCTTCGTATTTTTGAATTTGAATAAAAATTGAATCACAATGGCATACCAGCAAGGAAATAATGGCGACAACATGACCCGATCGATTACGGGGGTCGTGGTTATGATCGTCTTTTTTATAGGTCTTTTCATCATTGCCCGGTTTATTCTCAAATTGTTATACCTGCTTTCCCCCCTGATGTTTATTGCAGCGATTGCACTTGATTACAAAACGGTGCTTGGCTATGGGCAATGGCTCATCAACCTGGTGAAACGCAACACGGCTTCCGGCGTACTGGCCATCGTGGCGTCGCTCCTGCTTTTCCCTTTTGTAAGCGCTTATTTGCTTGGAAAAGCCTGGTTGTCTAAAAAAACAAAAGGCGCCAGAGAAGAACAACGCCGTTTTCGGGAAGGCGATCTGATCGATTATGAAGAGATGGACAGCCGGCCGCTCGAGTTTCCGGAAATGGAACCCCGTCGCCGCCAGGATGAAGATGACATGACCGTTTGACCGCTTTCATGCTATGGCTTATCTGTTCAGCCGGGCTTTTCCTGGCGCTCGCTTACGTTTTTGAAATTGCACGCAACCTCCGGAACTGGCAACAATTGCCCGGATATGAGCCAGTCCCGGATTTCAGAATATCCACGCGAATATCAGTCGTCATCCCGGCGCGGAATGAAGCCCGAAACATCGGCGCCTGCCTGCAATCCCTTTTGAATCAGTCGTATCCACCCGGGGAAATGGAAGTGATTGTCGTTGACGACTTTTCAACCGATGGTACGCCCGACCTCGTTCTGCAATGCAAAGACCCGCGCGTGCGTTTGCTGGAGCTTCGCAATTTTATGTCGGAGGAAAGGGGGAATGCCTTCAAAAAGAAGGCGCTTGAAACGGGCATCGCCGCTGCTTCCGGAACTTTGATCGCTACGACGGATGCCGATTGCGTGCTGCCGGAATGTTGGCTGAGCATGTTTGCCGCCGAATATCAGGAAAACCAGGCCGTGTTTATTGCCGGACCAGTTGGGTTCTGTGAAGAACAAAACCTGTTGGAACGCTTTCAGTCACTGGATTACCTCGGCATGATGATCCTGACCGGTGCGGCGATCCGGCGCGGGCAGGCAAACCTTTCCAACGGCGCCAACCTGGCTTATCCCAAAGCCGTTTTTGAAGCTGTTGGCGGTTTTTCCGGAATCGACCACCTCGCATCCGGCGATGACATGCTTTTGCTACAGAAAATAACAAAACAATATCCTCCTGACCACATCCGGTTTGTAAAAAATGCCGGGGCGCTTGTCCGGACCCGCGCTAAAAGCACCCTTCCTGAATTTTTAAGCCAGCGGCTGCGTTGGGCCTCGAAGTCTGCCGCTTTCCGAAGCCCGGATTTACTCTGGACGCTGAGCGTGGTGTTTTTGCTGTGCTGGGCCATTATACTCAGCCCGGTTTTTGCCCTTGTTTTTGGAACGGGGTTTCTTTATGCAGGTTTATTGCTTTTTGCCTTCAAATCGGCTGCGGATTATGCGCTTTTGTCGACCGCATGCCGGCACTTCGGCCGCCGCGACCTGCTTCGCTCTTTTTGGCCTTCCCAGTTGCTGCACATTGCCTATATTGCCTTCATCGGCGTGGCGTCGATGTTCCGGAAACGGTATTCCTGGAAAGGGCGCTCGGTGAAATGAGGGATGAAAGGGGGGGATTGGTTGAATGAGTTGAAATGGTTGAATTGGTTGAAATGGTGCATTTGTATAATGATTGTTATTGGTGTTGATAAAGTTCAGCTATTTCAAATACTCGACGCTTTACTCAACACCAGGCCTGTATCATAAAAAAGCCTTTATGTCTTTACATCAATACCTTCAGTATTCTGAGCATGTCCGGGAAGCCCTGGCCGCCAGCAAGCCGGTAGTTGCCCTGGAATCAACCCTCGTTGCACATGGCATGCCCTGGCCGCACAACCTTGAAACAGCGCAACGCATGGAAAAATCGGTGCTGGAAGCAGGCGCTATTCCGGCTACCATTGCCATTCTTGGGGGTAAAATTGCGGTAGGGCTGGAACCTGCCGATCTGGAATACCTTGCCCGCAATGGCGCGCAAATTTCAAAGGCCAGTCGACGTGACCTCCCGTTTTTGATGGCAGAAGGCAAAGATGGCGCCACGACAGTTGCATCTACTATGATTGCGGCCGACCTGGCGGGCATCCGCATTTTTGCGACAGGAGGTATTGGCGGCGTACACCGCGGCGCAGCACTCACGATGGATGTTTCTGCCGATTTGCAGGAACTGGCGCAAACCAATGTGGCGGTTGTTTGTGCGGGCGTAAAATCCATCCTCGATATTGGGTTGACCCTCGAATATCTGGAAACCATGGGGGTGCCGGTAGTCGGTTACCAAACCCCCGAATTTCCGGCGTTTTATACCCGGAGCAGTGGCTTCCGAACAGATTATCAGGTAGATACGCCACAGAAAGTTGCAGCCTTGCTGCATGCGAAGTGGGACCTCGGACTTCGCGGCGGGGTCGTGATCGCCAACCCGATTCCTGCCATAGTGGAAGCCGATGGCCGGGAAATTGAAAGTGCCACCAAACAAGCTTTGGAGGAAGCCGATAATCAGGGCATTCGGGGCAAAGCCATTACGCCTTTTCTGCTGGCGCGCATTTCGGAGCTTACTGCGGGCAAAAGCCTGAATGCCAACATTGAACTGGCGCTGAACAATGCGCGCCTGGCGGGGCAGGTGGCGGTGAGTTTTGGGAGGACTTCCTTGGCATAATTTCCCTCTTTGAAATTTTGCATTAAAAGGCTTTGAAGCCATGCAATTGTACCTATTTTTATGAGCAGTGTGGTATACTTAGAGTTTACTCAATGATAGACATTTCAATTCTCAATTAATAGTTTGTCACCTACCTCTTCGGTAGACAAGCCACACTCGCAGTGGAATAAATGAGTGAGGGTTTTGTAAACAAGAAGCAGTTCCCGACTCGACTCCCTTTTGATAATGAGCTCTTAGAATGTCATATGCAAACGTGCGGACAGCTGATTGTCAGAAACACTAGTGTTCGTTGTGGACCTGTTGCCATACAGCGCCCCGATGGGCGTATCGGCTCGCGGTGGGCTGGCCTTTGGGAGAAAGGGCGCCTTTTTTTGCCTTTCATAAATCTGCAGGATTTTGGAGCAAAGAACAGACGTAAATACCCAATGAGATCGGACTCTGAAACCAGGCAAAAATCAGCGGCGAGCCGAGGAGCCAACCTGAAACCAGATAATAGATCAAATCGTTAATGGTTCCTCCCACTCAGCCTGAAAACAAAGGCGCCTTATGGCAACGAGCCTTTTTGCTTACTTTTTGGGCGGGACAAAAAGTAAGATAAAATCAGGAGTAAAGACCTGTCGGTTAGGCTTCAGCAAGAATTCAGGCAGATGCACTGAGCAAAAGCCTGGCTTGTTTGGGGGTGCTACACCTGGATACCTATTTTTTGAAGCTTACATGAAATGCGTTGGATAACGCTATGCTAAAGGAGTATAATTAACGCTATAGCTGTAGCTTTGCGGACGATGGAAACTTCCACCAGAAAGCAGTCGCTTTTTGTAATTTAATTGATGCTGAATAGACGAATACAACCATGCCAATTCCCTACGAAAAAATACCTTCTCCGGCTTATGTGCTGGATATGAAACTGCTGCGGCAAAACCTGGAATTGATTCGAGGCGTCCAGGAGCAAGCCGGGGTCAACATTATCCTGGCCCTGAAAGGCTTTGCCATGTGGCGCGTTTTTCCCATGGTGGGCCAATACCTGAAAGGCGCCACCGCCAGTTCCCTGAACGAAGCCCGTCTGATTTATGAAGAAATGGGGGTGAAAGCCCACACCTATTCGCCGGCATATCTGCCTGATGAATTCGAAGAAACCCTGCGTTACAGCAGCCACATTACGTTCAACTCCATCGCACAATACCAGCTTTACCGCGAGGCCTTAAAAAACGCTCCCGAGCCCGTTTCTGCCGGACTCCGCGTCAACCCGGAGTATTCAGAAGTCGAGGTGGAATTGTACAACCCGGCAGCCCCGGGCTCCCGGCTTGGCGAAATGGTCGATGCTTTTGGCGAGGGTTTACCGGAAGGGATAGAAGGCCTGCATTTTCATACCTTGTGCGAATCGTCTTCTTATGCGCTGGAAAAAGCCCTCGAGGCATTTGAAGCGCGTTTTGCCGGATTTTTTCCCCAACTGAAGTGGGTTAACTTTGGAGGCGGCCATCTGATGACCCGAAAAGGGTACGACATCGACCATCTCATTGGTTTGCTACGCCGTTTTCGCGAACGCCACGGCCTTGAAGTAATTCTTGAACCCGGCAGCGCTATCGCCTGGGAGACAGGCGTTTTGGTCTCTACTGTTCTGGACATCATCGAAAGCTGCGGCGTCCGGACGGCGATTGTAGATGTATCTTTTACCGCTCACATGCCGGATACGCTGGAAATGCCCTATCGACCCCGCATCATAGGAGCCAGCGCAGAACCGGTTGAAGGGAAACCCACCTACCGCATCGGAGGGGTTAGTTGCCTGGCGGGAGATTACATGCAAGCCTATTCCTTTGACCGCGAATTAAAACCGGGAGACTGCATCGTGTTTGAAGACATGATCCATTACACCATGGTGAAAACCAGCATGTTTAATGGCGTAAAGCATCCCGATATCAGCATCTGGCATGAGAACGATACCCTGGAAGTGGTCCGGCGATTCACTTATGAGGATTACAAAAGGAGGTTGTCGTGAAGTTGTTTGTCTACGGCACCCTGATGCGTGGCATGCCTTTTCCAATGGCAGCTTACCTGGAGCAAAACGCCCGGTTTCTGTGCGAGGGGCGCCTGCCGGGCTGCCTGTACGATCTGGGGGGCTACCCGGGACTGGTTTATTTGCCGGGGCAGGAGAAGTGGGTGAGGGGCCATGTTTTTGAGTTGGCCGATGCCCAATCCGTCTTTGAAAGGCTCGATGCGTACGAAGCTTTTTATCCTGAAAGTCCGGAACAAAGCGAATACCTGCGCTTTTCAGTGCCCGTTGAAACGACTGAGGGGGACATCGATTGCCAGACATACATCTACAACCGTCCCCTGGAAGGTCTTCCTGAGTTGGGCTTTTCTTTCTGGGGCGATTGGTACGAAAGGCATAAACACCGCCTTAATCCTGACCATTTTAGATTGGATTGAATGCAGCTGTTTATCTGAATCCTTCATTCAATGTCTCCAGCGCCTTCGACCCCGGGCACAGCACCTCTTTACCAATGGCGTTCAGTGGTTGCTTAGCGGTTTGAATGACTTCGTGTAAGTCTTGCAGCCCTTCGTCAATATAGATCAGGCCGGTCAGGATTTCACCTTTTGCCCGGGCGTGGTGTATGGCGTTCATGGCCGATTGCCGGTCTTGCGGATCCCAATCTGTTGCCAGTTTGTGCAAACGGATCATTGAATCATCGTGCAGGGTAATGTCTTTGCTGCTTCCGGCGTCGTATTGTGTCGTGATGGCTTCTTTGATGGGCACAAAATCCATGGTTGCCGTAGCTTCCATGTGCTCCCGCACATAATCGTAGGATTTGGTCGAACCCACATTGTTGTTAAAGGTCACGCAAGGCGAAATGACGTCAATGAACGCAAACCCGGGGTGTGCCAGTGCTGCTTTGAGCAGCGGAATCAACTGGGTTTTGTCGCCTGAAAAACTGCGCGCAACAAAGCTGGCGCCCAATTCGAGTGCCAGTCCTGCCAGATCGATGGCCTGAAATAAATTCACATGCCCGGCTTTGCTTTTCGAACCGGCATCAGCTGTGGCAGAATCCTGGCCTTTGGTTAGTCCGTAGCAACCATTGTTCATGACGACATAAACGATGTTCAGGTTGCGGCGGATGGCGTGTACGAATTGCCCCATGCCAATGGAGGCCGAATCGCCATCACCGGAAACACCAAAGTAGACGAGGTCGCGGTTGGCTAAATAAGCGCCGGTTGCCACGGAAGGCATGCGCCCGTGTACCGAGTTGAAACCGTGCGAATTGCTTAAAAAATAAGCCGGTGTTTTAGAAGAACAGCCTATGCCCGACAGTTTTGCTACGCGATGCGGTTCGATGGCCAGTTCATAGCAAGCCTGAACGATGGCGCCGCTGATGGAATCGTGGCCGCAGCCTGCACAAAGTGTAGAAAGCGCGCCTTCGTAGTCTTTCTGGGTATATCCAAGTTCATTGGTCGGCAAATGCGGATTCCGGAACGTTGGTCTTACGTAAGTCATACCGTAGCAAATTTTTGAATGATCTGTTTGACAATGGTATCTGCGGTGATGGGCATGCCGTCGTAGTTGAGCACCGCAATTAATTTTTGGGGATCAATTCCCAGCTCATTGATCAGCAGGGAGCGCATTTGGGCGTCCCGGTTTTGTTCAATGACAAAAATGAGTTCATGGCTGGCGACAAAATCGGCAACATCCTGATTAAACGGAAACGAACGGAGGCGCATGCGGTCTAATTTCAGGTCCTGACCAGCCAACAAATCGATGGCTTCTTCAGCGGCATAAATAGAGGTGCCAAAAAACACCATACCGCATTCGTTTGGCAGGGCGCCCTGATGGATTTCAGGAGCGGGAACCAGTGATTTTGCCGTTTCCCATTTTTTGAGCAGCCGGTCCACGTTGCGAACATAAGCGCCGGCATCTTCGGTATAAGCGGCGTATTCGTCGTGTGAGGAGCCCCGGGTAAAGTAGGCGCCTTTGTGGGGATGTGTGCCTGGATAAGTCCGGAAAGGAATGCCGTCTCCGTCTACATCCAGATAACGTCCGAATTTTTGGATCTTGTCCAAACCCGCTGCATCCAACACCTTGCCACGGTCATAAACCCGGTCATCGTTCCATTCAAAAGGATCGGTGAGGTGGTCGTTCATGCCCAGATCCAGGTCTGTCATCACAATCACCGGCGTTTGCAGGCGCTCTGCGAGGTCAAATGCGGTGGCGGTATCGTCGAAACACTCTTTTGGCGTACTTGGAAATAACAAAACATGGCGCGTATCGCCGTGCGAAGCATAAGCGGCTGCAATGATGTCGGCCTGCTGGGTCCGGGTCGGCATCCCGGTTGATGGCCCCGCACGCTGCACGTCGATGAGCACCGTTGGGATTTCAGAAAAATAAGCGAGTCCTAAAAACTCAGACATCAGCGAAAGTCCGGGCCCGCTGGTGGCCGTAAAGGAGCGGGCGCCGTTCCAGTTGGCGCCGATGACCATGCCTATGGCGGCCAGTTCGTCTTCTGCCTGAACGATGGCGAAATTTTTTCGCCCCGTTTCCGGATCGGTTCTGAACTGATCTGCATAATCACCGAAAGCCTCTACGACCGAAGTAGAAGGTGTGATCGGATACCAGGCGGCTACCGTTGCACCCGCATAAATAGCGCCAAGTCCGCAGGCGGTATTGCCGTCAACCATGATGCGCTTACCAATCAGGTCTCGGCGTTCCAGCCGGATATCGAGCGGATATTCATAATGGTCGTGAATGTATTGGATGCCCAACTGGATCGCTTTGACATTGGGAGCAATCAGCTTTTCTTTACCCTGAAACAACTCTTCCAGCAGGGTGGTCAGCACTTCGAATTCGATTTCCAGCAAAGCCGACAAAGCGCCCACATAAATGATGTTTTTGAACAATTGCCTTTGGCGTGGATCGGTGTATTCCTTCAGGCAAATGCCCATGAGCGGAATGCCGATGTAGTGGATGTCATCGCGGATAAATTCCTTGTGCAGGTTTTTGGTACTGTCGTAAAGGAAATATCCGCCGGGTTTTACCGAAGCGACATCTTTCGCCAGGCTTTGAGGGTTCATACAAACCATAAAGTCAATGCCTTCGCGGCGTCCGAGGTACCCTTTTTCACTGACCCGCACTTCATACCAGGTTGGAAGTCCCTGGATGTTGGAAGGAAAAATGTTTTTGGCTGTCACGGGAATGCCCATCCGAAAAATGGCTCTGGCAAAAAGGCCGTTTGCGCTGGCCGAACCGGTTCCGTTGACATTGGCGAACCGGATTACAAAATCATTGATCGCTGAGGAATGTTGCATGGATGTATCGTTCAATTCTTTTTACTTGTGTAGGTATCTGGTTTACAACACTGCTCCGGGCAGTTTACACGCTTTCGTTACAGAATACAGGTACTGCTGCATGTCCCAGGCTGCGGTGGGGCAGCGTTCGGCGCACAGGCCGCAATGCAGGCAAACATCTTCGTCTTTTACCATAACCCGCCCTGTTTTCAGCAGGTCTGAAACGTACAAATCCTGATCGGTATTGGGCGCAGGGGCAATCAGCCTCATGCGCAGTTCTTCTTCCGGTCCATTGGTCGTAAAGGTGATGCAGGAAGTCGGGCAAATGTCCATACAGGCATCGCATTCGATGCAGCGGCTGGTATTGAATACCGTTTGGACATCGCAATTGAGGCAACGCTGGGCTTCCTTAAAACCAATACCCTGGCTGAATCCCAATTCCACTTCCATTTTGCGGTTGCTGAGGGTGGCGCGTTTGTCGGCCTGGGGTACGACGTAGCGGACGTCTTCCACAACAGCGCTGTCGTAACTCCATTCGTGGATGCCCATTTTCTGGCTCACCAGATTGGTCATCGGATCCGGGCGTTTTTGCAGGGATTCGCCACGGCAGTACAAATCTATCGACACGGCGGCCTGGTGGCCATGCGCCACGGCAGTAATGACGTTTTTGGGCCCAAAAGCGGAATCGCCGCCGAAAAACACTTTTTCCAGTGTGGATTGGAACGTTACCGGATCCACTGTCGGCATTTCCCATTTGTCGAATTCGAGACCCAGGTCCCGCTCTATCCAGGGGAAGCTGTTTTCCTGGCCGATGGCCATGAGTACTTCATCGGCTTCGATGAATACATCCGGTTCGCCGATTGGAACGAGCGAACGCCGGCCTTTTTCGTCGTAAACGGCGTGTACTTTTTCAAACATCATGCCTTTCAGCACGCCGTTTTCAGTGACAAAGGATTTTGGAACGTGGCAGTCTAAGATCGGAATGTCTTCGTGCATGGCGTCTTCCTTTTCCCAGGGCGAAGCTTTCATCTCTGAAAACGGGCTGCGAACCACGACTTTTACATCGGTACCCCCAAGTCGGCGCGCCGTTCTGCAGCAGTCCATGGCCGTATTCCCGCCGCCGAGGACGATGACTTTTTTGCCGATTTTATTCAGGTGCTCGAAGGCAACACTGGCCAACCACTCGATGCCGATGTGAACGCTTTCAGGTGCATCCCAGCGTCCGGGCAAATCGGGCAGGTCGCGTCCCCGTGGGGCGCCGGTGCCAACGAAAATGGCGTCGTAATCTTTTTCCAGCATTTCCTTCATGCTGGACACATACGTTTTCAGGTGGGTATGGATGCCCATGTCGAGGATGAAATTGACCTCTTCATTGAGCACCTCTTCCGGAAGCCGGAAAGCCGGAATCTGACTGCGCATCATGCCGCCGCCAAGTTCCTGCTCGTCGTAGAGGTGGATTTCATAACCCAAAGGCGCCAAATCGCGGGCTACCGTCAGAGAAGCAGGGCCTCCGCCGATGAGGGCAATCCGCTTGCCGTTCTTGTGTTCGGCCGGGCGGGGCATCAGGTGCTTCACTTCCCCTTTGTTGTCGGCAGCAACGCGCTTCAGGCGGCAAATGGCCACAGGTTCCTCTTCCACACGGCCGCGCCGGCAGGCTGGTTCGCAGGGACGGTCACAGGTGCGGCCGAGTACGCCCGGGAAAACATTGGATTCCCAGTTTACCATATAAGCCTCCGTATAGCGTTCGGCTGCAATGAGTCTGATGTATTCCGGTACCGGTGTATGAGCAGGACAAGCATATTGACAATCCACAACTTTGTGGAAGTACTCCGGATCTTTAATATTGGTCGCCTCCAAGGTCTGTATTTTTATCGTATTGAAATCGGGTGTCAATATACTTTGAGAATTCAAATTTGCCAAATTGTTTTTTGGCCCCGGGCGCGATTGCGACATTATTTATTCTTCTTCTGTATAAGGACGGAGAAAAATCGCGGTTGGCAAATGGGGAAGAAGGCGAAAAAACACTAACTTTCAGGCTATGGAACATACCGATATTCTGGACGATCATTTTGACGGCGATAAAGCCCTACGGGGGTTGCAATTCAGTATCTATAAGTCTTTCCATACGCCGGAAGAAATGGCCTTCTTTACGGAGCTGCTGGATCGCCACGACATCCCCTACAAAACCGGGGAGCAGAAGCTGCTCATCGATCCGGTCATTGTCGGTACGAACCTTGCGCCCAAATATTGGGTAGAGGTTCCGAACGAAGCTTTTCCCAATGTAAATGCCCTGCTGGAATCAGAATCTGAAAAAGCGGTTTCCACGGCTGATCTGGAAAAACACTACCTGAATGATTTGTCCTCTGCTGAACTGCTGGATGTTTTGATGAAGCCCGATGAATGGAGTTTTGAAGCGGTTGCTGCTGCTAAAGGCATCCTGCAATTGCGGGGCGTGTCGGTAGAACCCGAAACCATCCAGCAAGCCCGGAAAAATCGCATTGAGGCCATTCGCACGCCAAGAGAAATTCAGCCGTTCTGGCTGTTTTTTTACGGTGGGGTCGGCGCCCTTTCCGGCTACCACCTCATTATCCTGATCTCGCTGATCTGCATGGCCATGGGCGGGTATTATCACCGGACCAAAAGCACAGACCCCAATGGTGACCGGTATTTTGAGTTTGGGGAAAAGACGAGGAGAGGCGGGCTCTGGGTTATTGGGGTGAGTTTGGTTGGATTGGTGGCAGGGGTTGTTAAGCTGTTTTTGGAGCGGTAGGCGAGGGGGGTATTGATGATTGACGATTACATGATTGATGATTTTTGATGTTGGGAGGGATTGCTCAAATACCTGTGTCAAGATCATTTTTCATTGTCATGACCTGGAAGTAAAACCAGAAGGGAATTCCAGAGACTGATGCCCTATAGGGTGAGCAATTAGTTTATCATTATCTAATCCCTTCGAATCCATATTTGGATAGACTCCAAAACTGATCCAAAGCGATGATGCGTGGCTTTAAGAAAGAGATGATTTCCGGCCAGTCTTCGTTGTTGTTGATGTTTACGCCGCTTTTTGTTTTGCTGATCGTACTGATGGTTTTGCCAAATTCATTTTGTATCAGCGCTTGCCAAAGCCAGTCTTCTGCCAGGGAAGATTGCAACAGGTGCTTTAACTGTACAAACAGATCATAGTGGCGACTTTGCAAGTCGAGGTCGCTCTCGGATAAAACGATGGCGATGCTCGCTTGTTGATGGTTTGCATCCATTCTGAAGTGAATGCCTGATATGCCTGTCTTATAATTGATCCAGTTGACTTTATCGCCATCTGCCGAAGGGATGGGTTGCATATACCTGCCGAAGGTGGTCCAGAAAGCCTGCTTTTGTTTGGATATCTCTTGTTTGGTGTACATAGGTGGGCAAATATACAGGTATTCTTATGTACGCTTGGCCGGTGAGCCGGAAAACAAAAAAGGCCGTCAAAATGACGGCCCCATGTAGACTTTGGCGGAGAGACAGGGATTACCTGCGGTGATCCCACGTAGGGGGAGTTCCAAAGCCTACATGGGCGCTTTCGGCTGCTTTTTTGTTCGCAGAACCTCCAGCCTCAAGCACGCTTGGGCTGAATGTCCTACAAACAAAAAAGGCCGTCAAAATGACGGCCCCCATCTAGACTTTGGCGGAGAGACAGGGATTCGAACCCCGGGACCTGTTACAGTCAACGGTTTTCAAGACCGCCGCATTAAACCACTCTGCCATCTCTCCCTTTTTTCAAAATCTGCGCAAATGTATGTCATGATTGGCAAATTAGGAAACATCACGCGAAAAAAAATCGTTCCGGTTTTTCTGAGTTCGTGTAAAAGGGGGAATTTTCTCAACCAAGAGCCTATTTTTGCGTTCTCGATCAGAGCTTAAGTACAAACAGATTTGTGCATTTGATCGCAGGTTCACACAATCCACAGCATTCATGACCAAACTCAGTCAACTCCGCGAGCAACTTGCTCAACGCATTCTCATCATAGACGGCGCTATGGGAACCATGATCCAGCGCTACCGCCTTGGCGAGCAGGATTATCGCGGTGAACGTTTCGCCAATTGGCACAAAGACGTCAAAGGCAACAACGATTTGCTTTGCCTGACTCAGCCCCGCATCGTGGAAGATATCCACAAAGCTTATCTGGAAGCCGGCGCCGACATCATCGAAACCAATACGTTCAGCTCCACCAGTGTGGCGCTGGCCGATTACGACATGCAGTCACTGGCTTATGAATTGAATCTGGCGGCAGCCCAGATCGCGAGGCGGGCTGTTGACGATTACGCCCAAAAAACGCCGGATAAGCCGCGTTATGTGGCCGGCGCGCTGGGACCAACGAACAAAACGGCATCCATGTCGCCGGATGTCAACAACCCGGGCTACCGTGCCATTTCGTTCGACGAATTGCGCGACGCCTATTACGACCAGGCGGCCGGTTTGATGGACGGCGGAGCAGATATCCTGCTGGTAGAAACGATCTTCGATACCCTGAATGCCAAAGCGGCTCTTTTTGCCATTGAAACCCTCTTTGAAGAACGCGGCATCCGGCTTCCGGTGATGATTTCGGGAACGATTACCGACGCTTCCGGAAGAACCCTCAGCGGGCAAACGCTGGAAGCTTTCTGGATTTCGATGCAGCATGTAAAGCCTTTTTGCATCGGCCTCAACTGCGCCCTCGGAGCGAGTGAAATGCGGCCGTATCTGGAGACCTTATCGGAAATTGCCGATTGCTATGTCCATGCCTATCCGAATGCCGGTCTGCCCAATGAGATGGGCGAATACGACGAAACGCCCCACCAGATGTGCGGGAAAATTGAGGAATTTGCGCAAAGCGGTTTCCTCAACATCGTCGGGGGCTGCTGTGGTACGACGCCCGACCACATCCGCCACATCGCTACCCATGTTGCCGATGTAGCCCCGAGAAAAATAGCAAAATCGTCGCCTTATTCTATGTTGAGTGGTCTGGAACCACTGATCATACGCCCCGATACCAATTTTGTCAACGTGGGAGAGCGGACCAATGTGACGGGCTCCAGGCAGTTTGCCAAGCTCATCAAAAACGGCGATTATGCAGCAGCGCTGGCGGTTGCCCAGCAGCAGGTGGAAGGCGGCGCGCAGATTCTGGATGTAAATATGGATGAAGGCCTGCTGGATTCCGAAGAAGCCATGGAAACCTTCCTGAATATGGTGATGTCGGAGCCGGAAATCGCCAAATTGCCCATCATGATCGATTCCTCCAAGTTCAGCGTCATTGAAAGGGGGCTGAAATGCGTGCAGGGAAAATGTGTGGTGAATTCCATTTCGATGAAAGAAGGCGAAGCGGAATTCATTCGTCAGGCAAAATTAGTGCGCCGCTATGGGGCAGCTGCTGTGGTGATGGCTTTCGATGAGCAGGGCCAGGCAGATACGAAAGAAAGGAAGGTAGAAATCTGCAGCCGGGCTTACCGCATCCTGACAGAGGTGGTTGGTTTTCCGCCGCAGGACATCATTTTCGACCCCAATATCTTTGCGGTTGCTACCGGTCTGGAAGAGCACAATGGCTACGCGATGGATTTTATCGAAGCCACCCGCGAAATCAAACAGCTGTGCCCCGGGGTGAAGATCAGCGGCGGCGTCAGCAATATTTCTTTTTCGTTTCGGGGCAACGACGCCGTGCGCGAAGCCATGCATTCGGCTTTTCTCTACCACGCCATCCACGCAGGCATGGATATGGGCATCGTCAATGCCGGAATGATTGAAGTTTATGAAAATATCCCTAAAGAATTGCTGGATCTGGTAGAAGACGTCTTGCTGAATCGCCGCGAAGATGCGACGGAGCGCCTGACGGAATTTGCCGAAAGGGTGAAACAGGATGGAGGGCGGCAGGTACAGCGCGACCTCAGCTGGCGGGAAGCGCCGGTGGCCAAAAGGCTGGAATATGCCCTGGTGCGCGGCATTACCGATTTTGTTGAAGTGGATACGGAAGAAGCCCGGCAGCAGTATCCGCGGCCGCTCCACGTCATCGAAGGTCCATTGATGGACGGCATGAACGTGGTGGGCGACTTGTTTGGCTCGGGGAAAATGTTTTTGCCCCAGGTAGTCAAAAGTGCCCGGGTAATGAAAAAAGCGGTGGCTTATCTGACCCCTTTCATCGAAGCCGAAAAGCAAGCCGGTGAAAAAAGCACGAAAGGTAAAATCCTGCTTGCCACCGTCAAGGGAGATGTGCACGACATCGGGAAAAACATTGTTGGAGTGGTGCTGGCCTGCAACAATTACGACATCACCGATCTGGGTGTGATGGTTCCTGCCGATAAAATTCTGAAGACAGCCAGAGAAATCGGCGCCGACGTCATTGGACTCAGTGGTCTGATCACGCCTTCTTTAGACGAAATGGTGCACGTGGCAAAAGAGATGCAACGGGAAGGTTTTACCATTCCGCTGTTAATTGGCGGGGCGACGACCTCCAAGACCCATACCGCCGTGAAAATTGAACCGCATTACACAGGCGGACCGGTAGTGCATGTGCTTGATGCTTCGCGGAGTGTGGCAGTGGTCAGCTCCCTCATTGGCAGCGACGACGAGGCCAGAACGGCTTACATAGCGGACACCAAAGCTGATTATGCCCGCGTTCGGGAGGCCCGGGCCAACCGGCAGTCTTCCAAGCAGTTTTTGACCTTAGACCAGGCCAGAACCAACAAACTGCGCATTGACTGGAACAATTATACGCCCCCTGTGCCTGTAAAAACGGGGGTGATGACTTTTGCGGATTATTCCCTGGAAGAGCTGGCGAAATACATCGACTGGACGCCGTTTTTTTCCAGTTGGCAATTGGCGGGCAAGTTTCCGGCTATTTTAAAAGATGAGGTGGTCGGCACGGAAGCTCAAAAACTTTACAACGACGCCCGAAGCCTGCTGCGCCGCATCATCGATGAAAAATGGCTGACTGCTTCTGCGGTAGCCGGACTTTTTCCCGCAAACAGCGTTGGCGATGACGATATAGAAGTTTATGCAGATGAAGATCGAAAAGAAGTGCTGCATACCCTCCGCCATTTGAGGCAGCAGGTACAAAAAGCGCCCGGCCAGCCCAATTATTGTCTATCTGACTTTATTGCTCCGGCACATACGGGGCGCCGGGACTACATCGGCGCTTTTGCCGTTACCGCAGGCCTGGGTATTGAGCGTTGGGTCCAAAAATTTGAAAGCGAACACGACGATTACCATGCCATCATGGTGAAAGCGCTGGCAGATCGTTTGGCTGAAGCATTTGCCGAACGTCTGCACGAACGCATCCGAAAAGAATTCTGGAGCTATGCTGCATCGGAAACACTGGATACGGACGCACTGATTGAAGAGAACTATCAGGGCATCCGGCCTGCTCCGGGTTACCCTGCTTGTCCGGAACACACCGAAAAACAAACGCTCTGGCAACTGCTGAAGGTAGATGAGCACACAGAAATCCGATTAACGGAAAGCTTTGCCATGCATCCTGCTGCCAGTGTCAGCGGCTGGTATTTTTCACACCCCGATTCCAAATATTTTGGGTTGGGCCAAATCGGCAAAGACCAGGTAGAAGACTATGCGCGCAGAAAAGGCATGCCGGTGGAAGAAGCAGAAAGGTGGCTGACGCCGGTATTGAGTTATGACGGTGGACGGTAGACGGTGGACGGTGGACGGTAGACGGTGGACGGTGGACGGTAGTGCTCAAACAGGCAGTCTGCTTCCCTCCTTTAACCTTTAACCTTTACCCTTTAACCTTTACCCTTTACCCTTTACCCTTTTTTACCCTTTACCCTTTAACCTTTACCCTTTTTTACCCTTTACCCTTAAAAAAAGTAGGAGCAACCGCCGGGGCGGCCACTCCTCACACTATGAAACACTATATTTATCTTGGGCTGAGGCCGAAAGCCTGCACAGCATGCAAGGAATCCAGCAGCAGCAACTGTTGCAAAAGTTGAAAAAAGGACCGTTTGAATGTTCAGAGGACTATCAGAATGTGGTAGCTCGGGGTCATTTTGACCGGTAGGTCGGAGAACAATTTCTTGTGTTGAAGGATGACTGTCAGGTATTTCATTTTACTAAAAACAGCAAATGAAAACCTGTTGTATTAACAGGGCGCGGTAAAAATAGAAAGTAATTTTCAGTTTTCACAAATAATTTTTTTTAAAGATTTGTTTCTTACTGATCATTCAGGAAAATTTTGCCGCTCCACCAATTGGTTTCGATGATTGCCTGCTGGCGATGGTAGAAATTCAGTGCAGGTTGATTCCAGTCCAATACCTGCCATTTGACAAGGCGGCATCCGCGTTGGCGGGCTTCTGCCACATAAGCGTCGAAGAGGAGCTGTCCGGCGCCCGATCGGCGATGCGCTTCTTTGACCACAAAATCTTCCAGCCACAACATCCGGCCTTTCCAGGTGGAATAGGTCATGTAATAAAAAGCCATGCCAATGACGCCGGCGTCGGCAATATCGGCAAGCAGCACTTCAAAAAGCCCGGCTTCAAAGTCGCGGGAATAATCCTCCAGTGTTGCGGTGAAAGCGTCCTCTGCCTGTTCATAAATGGCCAATTCTCTGACCAGCTCATGGATGGCCGGAATATCAGCCAGGGTTGCTTTGCGAATGGTGATCGTGTTCATGACGCAAAAGTAGCCCTGAATCGCTAAACCCGCTTATTTTTGCACCTTCAACATTTATAGAATAAGCATTACATGAAAAAGCCTTTAATATTAGTCACCAACGACGACGGCATCACGGCACAGGGAATACGTGCGCTGGTAGAAATAGCCAGCACGTTGGGAGATGTGGTCGTGGTTGCTCCCGATTCTCCACAATCTGCCATGGGGCACGCCATCACCATTGACCGCCCCATCCGGCTTCGTCCGGCAACGGTTTTTGACAACATTGAAGCCTACGAATGTTCCGGCACTCCTGTTGATTGCGTTAAGCTGGCCAAAAACGTGGTTTTCAAAAACCGGACCATTGATTTGTGCGTTTCGGGCATCAACCACGGCTCCAATGCCTCCATAAACATCATTTATTCGGGAACACTTTCCGCTGCCATGGAAGCTTCTCTGGAAGGAATTCCCTCCATAGGTTTGTCCCTGTTGGATTATTCCTTTTCTGCAAACTTCGAAGCAGGTAAACCTTTTGTCCGCCGCATCATGGACTATGTGTTGGAAAACGGCATGGAGCACGGCAGTCTGCTGAATGTTAACATTCCCAATTTGCCGGAAGACCAGATCAAGGGAATTAAAGTCTGCCGCCAGGCTGACGCCCGCTGGGTTGAAGAGTTTTCTGAAGCAATTGATCCACGGGGACAGCGCTATTACTGGTTGACCGGAAAATTTGTAAACGAAGACCAGGGGGCGGATACAGATATCATGGCGCTGGAAAATGGTTACCTTTCCGTGGTGCCTTCGCATCATGACCTGACCAACTACCGCGCAGTGGAGTTGATGAGGGACCTGGAATTTGTAAAATAGCGTATCCTTTTTTCAAAACGGCATTCTGTACGGAGTCATTTGTACCATACTTTTAAAGCGATTGTTATGTTCTCATTTTTGGATCGAAATCAACTTTGGATCGGATTGCTTATCGGATTGCTGCTTCCCTTTGTGGGGTATGCCGTATTGATGATGCTGTACGAGCAGTTGGAAGCCTTGGGCTGGATTCAGCCGGGGGGTCTGTCTACCGATTTCCGGCACCGGACTACTGCCATTGTTGCCATCTGCCTCAATCTTTGGCCGCTGAATTTTTATCAGAAAAAGCGGTTTGTCAATTCCATGCGGGGCGTTGTTCTGGCAACCTCTGTATATGTGGCCGCCTGGATCATCTATTACTTTGGGTACATCTTCGGAATTTGAGGATACCAGGCTCTAACCAGTACAAAACAAGTCATAAGCAGACAACATGAAAATGAAAGTATGCGGCATGAGGGAGCCGGAAAACATCTCACAGGTACTGGCATTGCCATTGGATTATATGGGTTTTGTTTTTTACGAAAAATCGCCCCGTTTTGCCGATAGCCCGGGCCTCGAATCCTGGGTGCATAAAAACGATCATTTGTTTGCCTCAGTGAAGAAAGTCGGCGTTTTTGTCAATGCCGAAATCGAACGGGTTTTGAACATCGTCCACGATTACCAGCTGGATTACGTACAACTACACGGCAATGAAAGTCCTGAATATTGCAGCGAATTGAAGCAATACTGGAGCATCAGTACCCTCCATCCGGCCAAAATCATCAAAGCATTTGCCGTAGATGAGCATTTCGATTTTGAAGAAACCAGGCAATACGAAGGGTGGTGCGCTTATTTTCTGTTTGACACCAAAACCCCCGAGCATGGTGGATCAGGTAAAACTTTCGACTGGTCGCTGCTTCAGCAATACAGTGGCATTACGCCGTTTTTCCTGAGTGGTGGCATTGGCGTAGAGGCAGCAGAATCCATCCGGCAGCTTAAAATACCTGCATTGTACGGAGTAGACGTCAATAGTCGTTTTGAAACGGCGCCCGGGGTAAAAGACGTGGAAAAGTTGAAGGAATTTATGGCTCAATTTGGGGGTACGGTGGACAGCTTGCCCCGAGATATCGGGGGTGGACGGTAGACGGAGTAGCATGCTTCAAACAAGCAGACTGTCTCCTTTACCCTTTAACCTAAAAAACGGTGGACGGTGGACGGTGGACAGCTTGCCCCGAGATATCGGGGGAGGACGGTAGACGGAGTAGAATGCTTCAAAAAGCAGACTGTCTCCTTTAACCTAAAAAACGGTGGACAGCTTGCCCCGAGATATCGGGGGTGGACGGTGGACGGTAGACGGAGTAGAATGCTTCAAACAAGCAGTCTGTCTCCTTTAGCCTTTAACCTAAAAAACGGAGGACGGAGGACGGAGTAGAATGCTTCAAACAAGCAGACTGTCTCCTTTACCCTTTAACCTTTAACCTTTAACCTTTAACCTTTACCCTTGAATCCCCTTCAATACCCCAAAATCCTCAGCATGTCATCCGCAGTTTGTTCTGGTTGGTATAGCCAGTCGACGAGGTTGCCCTGACTGTCTTTGTCAATCAGGATGTGTTTTGGTGAAGGAATCAGGCAATGCTTGATGCCGCCGTATCCGCTGATGGATTCCTGGTAGGCGCCTGTATGGAAAAATCCGATATACAGAGGTTCTTCTTCGTTTCCGTTTACCGCAGGCAGGTATACCTGGCCTTCATGAACTTCGGCATTGTAGTAATCGGAGTTGTCGCAACTCAGACCGCCGATGTTGACCCGGCGGTATTCGTTGTTCCATTTATTGATCGGCAGCAGGATAAACCGCTCACTGATGCCCCAGGTATCCGGCAGGGTTGTCATCAGGGAGTTGTCGATCATGTACCACATCTCGGCGTCGTTTTGCTGCTTTTGCGCCAGCACAGAAAAAATGGTAGCGCCGCTTTCACCCACCGTATATTTCCCGAATTCCGTAAAGATATCCGGTTCGCGAACGCCTTCTTCTTCGCAGGCATTCATGATGAGGTTGACAATCTCTTTTACCATGTATTTGTAGTCGAACTCGAAGCCCAGCGAGTTGCGAATCGGCATGCCGCCGCCGATATTAATGGCAGAGAGCGAGCTGGCCTGGGGCTTTAGTTCACAATAAAGCTTTATGGCTTTTTTCAATTCGCCCCAATAATACAGGGTATCCTTAATGCCGGTATCCACAAAAAAGTGCAGCATTTTGAGCTGAAACTTCGGGTTGTCGGCAATTTTTTCAGTGTAGAAGCGAACAACATCGGCGTTTCGGATGCCCAGGCGCGAGGTATAAAACTCAAAATTGGGTTCTTCTTCCGTAGCCACGCGAATGCCGATTTTGCATTCCCCTTTGATGTGTTCGTTGTAATAATCTATTTCTGTGACGTTGTCGCACACCGGTATGACATTCACAAAACCATCATTGATCAGGCCGACAATTTTTTCAAGGTAGTTGACCGGTTTGAATCCGTTGCAGATGATGATGATGTCTTTCGTCAGTTTTCCCTGGCCGTGCAGGCGCCGGATGAGGTCGATATCGAACGCGGAGGAAGTTTCCAGCTGCACATCGTGCTGCAGGGCTTCATCGAGCACATAGCTGAAATGGGAGCTTTTTGTACAATAACAATAGTAGTATTTGCCATTGTAACCCAGAGAATTCATGGCCCGCGTAAACATGTTACGGGCCTTTTTTATCTGAGAGCCTATTTTGGGTAAATAGGTGAGCTTGAGCGGCGTACCGTACTTGCGAATCAGATGAATGATCGGTATCTCGTTGAATACCAAATACCCCTCTTCAATATCAAACCCCTCCTGAGGAAAGTAAAAGGTCTGATCAATGAGATCAAAGTATCTGTTGGTCACTGTTGGCTATACTTTTATAATGAACAAATCAGAACCAGTGCTTAAGAGCGCTGCAAAAGTAGAGTAATAATTTAGAAACTGATTAACTTTATTCCCTCGATCTGCTAACTAAATATTTTTGGGATATGGCAAAGACAATACACTGGTTTTTAGAGAAGTACGGTGAAAGCCACCAAAACGCCACCAACAAACTCATCCATTGGGTATGTGTACCGGCCATTATGTTCAGCCTTTTTGGCATGTTGTATGCGATTCCTTTTTTCACTGAAAGGACGTTATTTTTCAACTGGGCAGCCGTTTTATTACTGGCTGCACTGGCTTATTACCTGCGTTTATCCCTGCCTATGTTCCTTGGCTTTATCGTGGTGGGTGGCGCCATGTTACTGGGCAACAACGCCATTTTTGAAGCCATCGGGCGCAATGCCGGACAAATGGCGCTGGTCTCCCTCGGCATCTTCGTGGTTGCCTGGATCGGTCAGTTCATTGGCCACAAAATTGAAGGCAAGAAGCCGTCTTTTTTGGAGGATGTGCAGTTTTTGTTAATTGGCCCGGCGTGGTTGCTGCACTTTATTTATAAAAAAATTGGGATCGGGTATTAAAGCAGGCGTGTAGGTTACTGCACCGGGACACTGCTATTCCTAGCAGTTATTTTGTCGTCAGATTTACTTAAATCTAAGTAAGAAAAGACTCTTGCTAAGCACTGGATTAACTTTAGCCATCCCGAATTGTGCTTATTCAGGTAAGGCATTTTTGTATCCACACGAATAATCAATACCCATGAAAACCTGTTCCTTTCTTTCCCCGCTCATCTTCTTATTTGCTTTGACACCCTGTTTCGGACAATTTGATGAATGGGCGCCCGTCGGTGCCGAATGGTATTTCCGTCACACCTTCTTTTCATTTCCTGAAGTTACCTACAACAGGTTGTGGGTAGATGACGAGGTTTTGTTTGAAGGCAAATTGTGCCGTGTAATCCGGAAAGAGCGATTTTCCTGCAACTATTTTGAAGCCAATATGCCTCTCTATACTTACAAAGAAGATGGCAAGGTATGGGTGTACAATGAATACAAGCAGCGCTTTACCTTGATGTATGATTTTGATGCAGAAGAAGGAGATGAATACAATCTTGAACCCTGGTCCATCATGCATGAAATGGATCTTGAGCATTTTGTAGGAGATACGGTGTTGAGGTTGCAGGTAGATTCCGTACGTAATATTATGGTGCAAGGCCAGAATTTACCCATACAGTATATTTCATCTATAGTAGATAACGATCCAGGGGGTTACTTTGGTGAATATACCGATGTGGTCGCTGAAAATATCGGAAGCTTTATCCAATTGTTTAATTGGGAAGCACAACTCTGTGATGTAGAATATGATCGGACTTTGCGTTGTTATGGAACGCCTGCAACCGGATTATTTCAATTTGGGAATGAAGATTGCTTCATCGTAACAGCAAAAGAACCCGGGGAAAATTTGTTTTCGGTTCAAGTTTCCCCCAATCCATCATCAGGCAATGTTAACCTGACCATTGACGGTCAGGCGAATCAGCTTTTGCAAATACGCATTTACGATGCCTCCGGCCAGTTGGTGAATGATGTTGAGCCAACTGCTTATTCCCAGCGTATTCACTTGCCCGATTCTGGACTTTACCTGCTCGAATTTAGGTTTGAGAACGGACACAGGGAGGTGCAACGAGTCATAGTGGCCCGGTAATGGATCAGTCCAACAACTGATACAACACATCCAATTTCGGCGTCAAAATAATCTCCGTGCGGCGGTTTTGCGCTTTGCCTGCGGCTGTTTCATTGCCGGCTACCGGAAAATGCTCGCCCCGGCCGGATGCGATGATGCGTTTGGGATCCACATTATTTTTAGTCAGTTCTTTCACGACTGAGGTCGCCCGACCCACGCTCAAATCCCAGTTGAGGGCGTCGTCGCCATCGCTGTCGGTATGTCCTTCAACGGTAATGTTGATTTCAGGGTTGGTATTGAGAACCTGGGATAGCTTGGCTAAGGCCTCCCGTCCGGCAGTATTGATGGTTTTGCTGCCGGAAGGAAAAAGCAGGTTCTGGCTCAGCGAAACGTATACTTTCCCTTTTTCTTCGCGAACGCTCAAATCGGCGTCAGAAAAGCCGCGCAATGCCTGCATCACTTTGCCGCGCAGATCGGCAATTTTGTTTTCTTTGTCCCTGATGGCGGCTTCCAGTTCCTGAACGCGTTGCTCGCGGGCGTTGAGGTCGCGCTCCAATTGCTGGGTGCGGCGTTCGCGTTCGTTCAATTCCAGTTCTTTGGCTGCCAGTTGGCCACGCAGGTCCTGTTTTTCAGTCGCTGTGGCTTTCAGCAACATGTCGTTTTGCGCCAGCAAGCGATCGTAGCGCTCCAGCAGGTCTTTATTGGTTTTGTCCAATTGGTTGTAGCGGTCGCGGGACAAAGTCAGATCGCTGCGCAGGTTGCTGACGTCTGTTTGCGCTTTTTCCAGCGTGGTTCTCATGACTGAATTTTCTTCAGCGTAATTGGCTGCTTTTTTACGCGCATCGTCGTATTCAGCTTGCAGTTTGCGCCGCGCCAGTTCAGAATCTTCGTATTTCCGGCTGGATACACAACCGGAGGAGGCAATCAATAGCAGCAACAGGGCAGGGATGATGGATTTCATAGGTCAGACGTTAGATATAAGATGTTAGATGAAGCCGAATTTAGTCAAAAATAATGGTCTTATTGCCATAAGGCAAGACTTTGTGCTGTAATTCCAGCCAAATGGCCTCAGAAAGGACCACTTTTTCGAGGTCTTTGCCTTTGCGGATCATATCTTCGATGGAATCGCGGTGCGAAACATGCGTGACGTCCTGTGCGATGATGGGGCCTTCATCGAGGTCCGCCGTTACATAATGTCCCGTGGCGCCAATGATTTTGACGCCGCGTTCGTAGGCGGAATGATAGGGGCGGGCGCCTTTGAAAGCCGGCAGAAACGAGTGGTGGATGTTGATGATTCGGTTTGGGAACGTTTTTACGAAATCGCCGGACAAAATCTGCATGTACCGGGCCAGCACCATAAAATCGACCTCCAGTTCGTGAAGAAGGGCAATTTGAGCTGCTTCCTGTTCCGCTTTGTTATTGGCATTGATCTCAAAGTGCCGGAAAGGAATGTCGAAGCGATCGGCGATGTATTTCAGGCTTTCGTGGTTTCCAATGATTACCGGGATTTCTACTGCCCACTCTCCCGACATGTAACGCTGCAGAATGTCATAGAGGCAATGCGACATTTTGGTAACAAAGATGGCCATGCGGGGCTTTTTTTCGGAAAAGTGCAATTGCCATTGCATGTTGAACTTGTTTCCGATAAGCGTCCCGAAAAACTCATCAATTTTAGATTCCGGGATGGAAAAACCGTCTAATTCCCATTCCACCCGCATAAAAAAGTGCTGCATATTCTGGTCAACATGTTGATCCAGGTTGAGCACATTGCCGTTGTTTTTGTATAAAAAATCGGATACGGCAGCTACAATGCCCTGTTGATCAGGACAATGCGTAAGAAGTATGGCCGTATTTCGTTTGCTGTTCATGCTTTCATGATTTTGGGCGGCAAAAATGCGGCTAATTTCCTGAAAAAGGAAAGCTCATTCCGGTAATTCTGCCTCTTCAGCCCACTGTGCGCCCTGAGTAGCAATGACATTGGCGACGATTTCCGAATCCCTGTTGATGACGCCCAGGGTGCCTCCGGTTGTGTAATTGTCGAAACCTACAAAATACAAGCCATGGAATTCTCCTTCTCCAATCACCTTGCGGGGCAGGTCGTTCTCGTCGAGCAGGCCTTTGGTATATTCAATAAAATCCGTCAGCTGCGTGCGGTAGCCTGTCCCCAGGATAACGGCGTCAAAAGGAAGTTGGGTTCCATCTTCAAAAACGACCCCATCCGGAGTGAAGCGCTGAATGGCGGGTAGTACTTTGATTTCGCCGGATTTGATTTTTGCAACGGTACCAATATCGATCACGGGTGTTTTTCCGTGAACGCGCAATTGTTTAGACGGCGGGATGTCCGGACTGCGGATGCCAAAACGGGAAAGGTCGCCGACAGTAATTTTTCTGAGCAGAACCCCAATCGCATCTCCCAGCCAATAGGGTAGTTTTGACAACATCAGTGCCGTTTTTTGGGTTGGATTACCCCAGAAGTCGCGCGGGACAATATTGACCGGGCCGCGAATCGACAGAAAAGTTTCAGCGCCATTTTCACAAAGGTCGAGCGCAATTTCGGCGCCGGAGTTGCCCATACCCACCACCAGTACTTTTTTGCCGGACCAGGCTTTTGCGTTTTGGTAGGCGCTGCTGTGCAACAGGCTCCCTTTAAATGTTTCCTGACCGGGCCACTGGGGCATGGCCGGAACGCGGTTGGCGCCTGTGGCGATGACGACATTGGCCGCACGGAAATCCTGCTTTGGAGTACGCACCAGCCAGATGCCTTTTTTTCGGCGAAGATGCACCACTTCCTGGCCGGTCATGGGGTGCAATTGGTACTTATCTGCGTAAGATTGATAGTATTCAACCAGTTTCAGTCGCGGCACATAGAGCGGATAGTCTTCCGGAAAGGGGAGACCCGGCAGGTGCGACAGCGTTTTTACCGTGTGCAGGCAAAGGCGGTCGTAATGCCGGTGCCAGGCATCGGCGATGCGTTCACTTTTTTCAAGCATCTCAAAAGGGATGCCCAATTGCCTCAGACGTCCGGCAACTGCCAGTCCGGCCGGACCGGCTCCAATGATAAGGTTTTGTACAAAAGTTGCAGAAGTGGTGTCAGAAGTGGCCATTTACCTTTGTTTTATACCGTTTGCGAAAGCGATTGTGAAAAGTACATACTTTTTTGAGGAGCCCAACTATATTTGCCCATGCTGTAGAAAAAAGACTTATTGCAAATGTAACAAAAGCATACTTGTTGCAGTATGAGTAAGTGCACAACCGATTTACGGCCTTGAAATAAACAAATCCAGCTGATGTCTATTGTTTCTTTGATTGAACAACAAGTTGCTACACTCCTGACCGAAAAATTAAGTGAGGGGCATGCCTACCATAATCTCCCCCACACCCTCGCCGTTCAAAAAGCCGTACTGGAGCTTGGCGGCATTCTGAAACTGGGTGAGGAAGAGTTGGAAATACTGGAATTAGCTGCCCTGTTTCACGACACTGGTTTTACCGAAAAATACGCCGGACATGAAGCGGTGAGCATGCGCATTGCACAGGAATTGCTGGAAAAACAAGGCTATCCGGCGGAAAAAACGAAAAAAGTTTTGTCCTGTATTGCAGTTACCGCAATAGATCGGGTGCCCGTCAATCTTATGGAAGAGGTGATGAAAGATGCGGATTTGAGCAATTTGGGCAGCAATCGTTATCTGGATATTTTGCATGGGTTGCGCCAGGAATGGGCCCAAATGTTGGGGCAACACTATTCCGATACCGAATGGTATGATCTGAACCACCGCTTTTTTAAACAGCACCAGTATTATACAGAAGCCGCACGAAGCCTGTATGGCGAGCAATTTGAACTCAATAAGTGGCGCCTGAAAAAACTCGCCAGACCGGAAAAGAAAAAGAAAGAAGTTCCGCATATTTCAGACAATAAAAGTGCGCAGATGATGTTTAAAACCGCGCTGCGCAACCACCTTGACCTCAGCAGCCTTGCCGATAACAAGGCGAATATCATGCTCAGCATCAATGCTCTGATTCTTACCATTGTGATGCCATTGGCGGCGTCTTACGTCAAAAACAACCTGTACATGCTGGCGCCGATGATTCTGTTGATGGCTACCTGCCTCTGTTCCATTGTTTTTGCGACCCTGGCTACCCGACCCATCCACATGTCCGGACTCACCGATATTCAAATGATCAAAGAAAAAGGCGCCAACCTGTTTTTCTTCGGCAATTTTTACAAAATGGACCTGGCGAAGTTTAAAGAGGGCATGCACATCACCATCGACAACGACGGCGTGCTGGAAGATGCCATCATGCGCGATTTGTTCTTTTTGGGTAAATCACTGGGGCACAAGTACCGCCAGTTGCGGATATGTTACACCATATTTCTGGGAGGGATTGTGACAGCGGTGGTGGTGTTTGGTATTTGTTACCTGATTTATCTGAGTTAATCGCAATACATCTGGTTTTTGATCAGCCCTTTCTCCCGAAATCTGCCGGAATTTCTCCCCAGGATTTGGTTTCCCATTTAAGCAGGGGGTTGGAATAACTGTTCTTTTTTAGCCAGGTTTCGGCGCGTTCGATGAGTTCAAATAAGTAGGCCGTTTCCGGCGTGTGTTCCAGTTTGGTTTTGGCTTTTTTATCGCGCACCCATTTTATCGCGGTCATGGAATCGCTGTAAATCGGGATGTTGCGCCCTTCTTTTTTCAGCATGGCCAATCCGTGTACAATGCCCAGAAATTCGCCGATGTTGTTGGTGCCGAGGTCAAATTTCTGATGGAACAATTGTTGTGCGCCTTTGGTGGTTACCCCCTGGTATTCCATCACCCCGGGGTTTCCGCTGCACGCGGCATCCACCGAGATGCTGTCCCAGATGATAGCAGATCGGGAGACGATGCCAGTGCTTTTTTTGGAACCAGCCGTTTTCGCAGTCGCTGCCGGGCCTGACTTGAGCGCTGCTTCTGCTTCGGCTTTGCTTTCAAATGACTTGTAGCGCGCGCCGGGAAAACCGTCAATCTGCGCCTGACAGGCCGGCCAGGAAGTATAAATCCCCGGCTTATAGCCTTGCCAGACGACGTAGTATTTTTGTTTTGCGGACATGTTTGGCAGATGTTCTTTTTTGTAAACGCGGGTAAAGGTAAAAGATGCGTGGAATTTGTTGTGTATTTGAAAAGCAGCGAACGTTAAACGCTGGCATTCGACAACTGGATTTGCCTCGGCGTTTGTTTTTCCTGACCTTGAGAGAGAATGGCTATGTCCGGCAAACAGAACGGCTGATCAAAAACTGAAATTAGCGACAGGATCAATTCCCAAATCTTCAAAACAACTAATTTTCAAATTTTTCTTCCCTTCACCCACCAAAACCAATCCAAATATAATCTCTACCTTTGTACAAACAGTTGTACAGACATGATGTTGGCAGACACACACGCGCACCTTTATTTGGAACAATTTGATGAAGACCGGGAGGCCATGATGCAACGGGCATCAGAATCGGGGGTAGCGCGCGTCTATCTGCCCAATATAGACAGCAGGACCATTGAGGCCATGTTGGCTGTTGAAGCAGCTTACCCTGGCAGGTGTTTTCCCATGATGGGCTTACACCCCTGTTCCGTCAAGGAAGATTACGAAAGAGAACTGAGCATAGTCAGATACTGGTTGGAGCAGCGTCCTTTTTGTGCAATCGGCGAAATAGGCATCGATTTGTACTGGGACAAAACGTTCTTTGAGGCACAGCAAAACGCTTTTTTAACCCAGGTGGAGTGGGCGCTGGAATATGATTTGCCCATCATCATCCACTTGAGGGACTCATTCGATGAAGTTGTAAATTTGTTGAAACCGATAAAGGACAAGCGGCTTCGCGGCATTTTTCACTGCTTTGGCGGCACGGTGCAGCAGGCCGAAACGGCCATATCGCTGGGTTTTCTGCTTGGCATCGGCGGCGTATTGACGTATAAGAAATCGGGTTTGGACGAAACGCTGAAGCATATCGGTCTGGAACACTTAGTTTTAGAAACCGATTCGCCATACCTGACGCCGGTTCCTTTTCGCGGAAAACGCAATGAAAGCGCCTATGTCCGCATCGTGGCAGAACGACTGGCAGAGGTGAAACAGGAAAACATGGAAGTCATTGCAGAACAGACAACCCGCAATGCTTTAAAAATATTTGAGGAAAAAAAGTTGGCTTTTTCAAAATGATTGTTTGTACATTGACGGCGTAACCAAAAAAAAGCCTGATTTTTAAAAAATTTTGAATTGTTACATCTTTTTTTTCATTTTTGCAGCGCTTGGACTTGTTAAGCAATTCTTAATGTCTATTTTTGCCGGTAGGGTACCAACAATACCCAACCCATAATTCGGAGAGATGCTCGAGTGGTTGAAGAGGCACGCCTGGAAAGTGTGTATACCCCAAAAGGGTATCATGGGTTCGAATCCCATTCTCTCCGCCGGATTTTTTAAATGAGAAATCAATTTTTTTCACTCTTCATTAAGAACAATCGTAAAACCTTATTGACTATGCGAAAGTTAGTGACTCTTTTGCTTGTACTGGTAATTTCTGTGTGCTACGGCAGCCTCGCGGTTTATGCTCAGGATGCTGCTGCTGAAACTGCCGCTGAAGGCCCGGGAGGCTATCAGTTGATCAAGAAGTACTTCATAGATGGTGACCCTGTGTGGATGTCGCCCGTTTTGCTGTGTTTGATTCTCGGCCTTGCGCTCTGCATTGAACGTATCATTTCCCTCAACATCGCTTCTACCAATACGGACAGGCTGTTGGATAGAATCAATGAAGAACTCAAAACCGGAAATGTGGATGGCGCCATGGAAGTATGCAAAGCAACTCAGGGACCAGCAGCAAGTACTTTGTACGAAGGCCTGAAAAACACCAAAGACGGCCCTGAAGCTGTAGAAAAAGCCATCGTTTCATACGGTAGCGTACAAATGGGACTTTTGGAAAAAGGTCTGGTTTGGATCGGTTTGTTCATCGCTTTGGCGCCGATGCTTGGGTTCCTTGGAACGGTTATCGGGATGATCGGGGCTTTTGACAAAATCGAAGCAGTAGGTGATATTTCTCCTACAGTTGTTGCGGGTGGTATCAAAGTTGCCCTTTTGACAACGGTATTCGGTCTTGTTGTAGCCATCATTCTTCAGTTGTTTTACAACTATATCATCAGTAAGATTGACAGCATCACCAACAAAATGGAAGATTCTTCTATTGGTTTGATGGACATTCTGGCTGCAAACAACATTTTCAAGAAATAAGAATCTGATCTGCTATGTATAAATTTCTAACAAAAAACGGGCAGCTGCTGGCGTTCGGATTAGGGGCTTTATTGGCCATCCTGTTTCTGATCTTTTGGCTCGGAGGGCAAGAGTCTTTGGATGCATTGCCTAAAGAAACAAAATACACAACAGGTATATTCGATGTCGGATTACTTGGCTCATTTGGCTACTTTATCATTGCAGCCCTTCTTGCTGTCGGGTTTGCTATTTATCAGACGGCTACCAATTTCAGAGAATCGCTGCAAAGCATCATCGGTATTGTTGCCATGGTTGCCATATTTGTTGTTTCTTATTCGCTTTCACAACCTGATCATACAGGAATTGTTGGCGCCGCTGCAGTAAAAATGGGCGTATCTGACAGTACCCAGAAGTTGCTGGGAGGCGGATTAACAACCATGTACGTCATGTTTGGCCTTGCTGTGCTTGCGCTGGTTGCCTCTGAAGTCAGGAACATCTTTAAATAACTGGATTATGGCTAAAGGATCTAAGTCTCGTGGCTTGATGAAGAATGAGATCAATGCCAGCTCTATGGCTGACATTGCTTTCCTACTGCTCATCTTCTTCCTGGTTACGACGACTATCGTTGAAGACAAAGGGATTACCGTGAAACTCCCGCCGTGGTCAGAAGAACCACCGGAAGAGCTTAAGCTCAAAGGACGTAACGTGTACCTTGTACTGGTAAATGCACAGAACCAGTTGCTGGTGCGTGGCGAACCCATGGATATACGGTCGCTTCGCAAAAATGCTGAAGAGTTCATTGCAAATCCGGGGCAGAGGGACGATTATGCTGAGTCTCCAAAAAATGCCATCATCTCGTTGAAAAACGACAGGGGCACCAATTACGAGACCTACCTTAATGTTTACAACGAACTTAAGGCGGCATATAACAACCTTTGGAATGAGATGTGCCAGCGAAAGTATGGTAAGCCTTACAGTGAAGATTTGCCTACAGCAATCAGAAAAGCGATCAAAGACGAAATTCCTTTCGTTCTTTCTGAGGCTGAACCAACTTCGTACGGCACTGAAAAATGATATTGTCCGGACATGGAACCTTGCAGACGACAGCAATTTTTGTTTGGGATTTCCTGAGCAACAAATCTGACGTCTTCCGGGGCGCCAATAAATGATCTAAGTTATGGCTAAAAAATTTCAAAAGAAGAGATCGGATGCGACGCCAACGATATCCACAGCATCTCTTCCCGACATTATCTTCATGTTGCTGTTCTTCTTCATGGTGGTTACCCAGATGAGAGACTCTGAACTGAAGGTAAAAGTGAAAACGCCATTTGCGACGGAATTAAACAAACTGGAAGAAAAATCTTTGGTCAATTACATCTATGTAGGACGGCCAAATGATCGCTACCGGGAGGTTTATGGCACCAAGCCGCGTATACAATTGGGAGATAAATTCGCGGAAGTGAATGAAATTCCTTTGTTCCTGGAAAGGCATAAAACAAAAGTGCCTGAATCCCGCCACGGACAAATCACTTCATCCCTTCGGGTTGACGGTGAAGTTACCATGGGGATTGTCCAGGATGTAAAAACGCAGCTGCGCAAATACGGCCAGCTCAAAGTAAACTATTCCGCTAAAAAACGCCCTGATGAAGGATAATCCTTTTTCAGACTTGACTAGCATACTGGAAGGCTCCGAAGACGATGGTTTTCGGAGCCTTTTCCATATGTGCGCTTAACTATCGCAGCCGATCCATGGACCGCACGAGGTTTTCGTCTTTCCGGATATAATGCCGGGCAAGCAGAGCCAGGATGACGATGACTACCGGCAGCCCGATCGAAAAGCTCCAGCTGGTCGCCACTAATCCACTTTCCCAGTACGCCCAGGCGCCGATGCCAACACCGATGAGGCTGGCAACTGCAGAAAAGGATGCCAGGCGGCTTTGAACGGGTCTGGTTTTATACAGCAACATAGCCGCGAGCGCCAAAGCCCCGGACACCGCATAGCAAACAAGGACGCCTAACTGGTCATCGGCTTTGTAGACTCCGTCTGCGAAAATTGCTCCACCGGAACCAGACGCATAAGGTAAGGCCAGCATCGCAAAAGCGGAGCCGGAAGCGAACAGTAGAAAAAGAGTTTGGATACGTTGTATCATATTTTATACTTTTATGGTGATTGTCGGCAAATATAGCCGATTCGAAGGAAAACATACCACGCTCAATGCCATGTGTCGGGCTTGTATAAAACGTTCAACCGGAATAACTTTGTTCAATGAGTAAACCTGTTGGGAAAATACACCCATATTGCCTGAATTGTTACCGCCCTTTGCCGCCTTTTGCAAAGCATTGCCCGCATTGTGGCCAGAAAAACACAGATGGCAAAATTACTTTAAGGGAATGGTTGAATGAATTGATGGAAACTGTGCTCAATGTGGACTCCAGGTTCTTCAGGACGCTGGGCGCATTGTTTATTCCGGGCAAGCTTACAGAAGCCTATTTTGAAGGCAAACACGAACGCTACGCCAAACCCCTGCGTTTGTTCTTTATAACAGCGGTGATCCATTTTGCGGTATTGAGCAACGTAATCGGTTCCTTTTTTGAGAGCATAACGGAATTGGTAGACGAAAACAGGAAACAGATACACCAACTTGATTTTGTAGCGAAATTAAATCTGGAAAAAGATACCATACTGGCAAAATACCCGGGAGATAAAGACATTCCAAAAGCGCTGGATTCTCTGATAATCAAAATGAAGCCCGCGTCTGACAGCATGACCCTCACTTATTTTGTGTTTCAGGGCCTTGGACCAACAGGGCCTAATAATACAGTCACTTTTGCATTGAAGGACATATTTGGCAAAAAAAAGGCCGAAGAAATCATCAAAGAAGCAGGCATCAAAGACCCATGGATACAACTTCAGTTGGTGCAGTCTATAAAATTGTACAAATCAGGCGATGGTTTTCCGGCTTTTATTCTGGGAAAACTGATTTGGATGGTCTTGCTGATGATGCCTGCTCTGGCCTTTATCCTGAAATTGCTTTACATCCGCCGAAAGCGTTATTTCGTAGAGCATCTTGTTTTTTCGTACCACTACCATGCTTTTTCCTTTCTGGCCATGTCTGTTGCTTTGTTGATGAGCGGCGCAGGTTTAGGTAATTCAAATGAAGAAGAGTTTGGGTTTATTGAACTTTGGGCCCTGATTTTTATTTTGGGCTATTTATTTGTCGCAATGCGCCGGGTATATAAGCAAGGATTTATTCGCACATTTATAAAATTCATCTTGCTGAACTTTTCCTATCTTTTTCTATTTACAACGGCACTCCTGCTAACCTTATTAGCCGGATTCCTGTTGTTTTAATCAGAAATATGACCCGGTATTGACGTATTATTACCTTGCAGGGCGTATTTTTGGCAAAACTGTTTCTTGTTATGGTGGCAATAGATGAAAGAGGATATTATGGCGAATTTGGGGGCGCCTATATCCCGGAAATGCTTCATCCCAATGTGGAAGAGTTGCGGGAAAATTACCTGAAAATCATGCAAACGGATGATTTTCAGACCGAATTCCGCAGCTTGCTCAGAGATTACGTAGGCAGGCCCTCCCCGCTTTATCTGGCTAAGCGCCTGTCAGAATATTATCAAACCAATATTTACCTGAAGCGCGAGGATCTCATGCACACCGGCGCGCATAAAATCAACAACACCATTGGCCAGATTCTTTTGGCCCGAAGCCTGAACAAAAAGCGCATCATTGCAGAAACCGGCGCCGGGCAACATGGTGTAGCAACGGCAACGGTGTGTGCCTTGATGGGCCTGGAGTGTATCGTTTACATGGGGCGGGTGGACATGGAACGGCAGGCGCCCAATGTCGCGCGCATGCGCATGCTGGGCGCCGAGGTGAGGCCTGCTCTTAGTGGCAGTCAAACCCTGAAAGACGCCACCAATGAAGCCATCCGGGATTGGATCAACAATCCGGACGATACTTACTACATTATTGGCTCGGTTGTTGGGCCACATCCTTATCCGGACCTTGTTGCCAGATTTCAATCCGTCATCAGTGAAGAAATGAAAGTGCAACTGAAGGAGCAAACCGGACGGGAAAACCCCGACGCCATTATTGCCTGCGTGGGCGGAGGCAGCAATGCGGCCGGCGCTTTCTATCACTACCTTAATGAAAATGATGTTCGCCTGATTGCCGTGGAGGCTGCCGGAAAGGGCATTCACAGCGGACATTCTGCTGCGACGAGTGTTTTAGGCACCAAAGGCATCATCCATGGTAGCCGTACTTTGCTGATGCAAACCGAAGACGGCCAGATTATTGAACCGTATTCCATCTCTGCAGGCCTCGATTATCCGGGCATTGGCCCGCTGCATGCCCATCTGATCAATTCGGGAAGAGCGGAAGCCGTCAGCATTACGGACGATGAAGCATTGGCTTCGGCTTATCAGTTGGCCCGTATTGAAGGCATCATTCCTGCTTTGGAAACAGCACACGCACTGGCTGCTTTGGAAAAAATTCAATTCAGTGCAAGCGATGTTCTGGTCGTCAACCTTTCGGGGAGAGGCGACAAAGACCTCGCTGCTTATGTGGAGCATCTAAAATGACAAATCGGAACATGTCTTCTAAATCAGGACTTTATTTGCGCCTTGAAATCGTTTGGTGGGTATTTACAGGTCTGGTCGCAGCATTGCTTTTATACCCGCTATACACCAAGCTCGGGGCTTATCCATTTTACCGGATCAACACCATTTACATCATCACGGCCATTACCCTGACCCGTTATATCTTTTTATTGCCCTCTACTTTTCTCGGTCGTTGGCAAGTTGGAAAGGTTGCCTGTGTTTTTATATCCATCCCTTTTATCTTTTACCTGATTGAGGGGATTCACACCTTTAACGAATTTCTGGACTATGGAAACCTCGAAGCCCTTGTTGGAAAACTACCGGGAGAAGAGCAGGAAGGAATGATGAATTACATAAAAAACGAAATGTACCTTTTTGGCGTAGCCAGTGTCATTAGCGCCATCGTATTTCCTTTTCGAATGATTTTATCCGTCTGGCGCCTGCGCAATAAAGGCCATGTGTAAGTAAACGATGCCGACCCATAACCACCAGCAGGTTTAAAGGGCAGGATATTTCCGGTTTCTAGGCTGATTCGCCCGGGGCCAGTTCCACTGTTCGCGAAGCAATGAGGTATTGGGCCGCGATGTAAGTGATCATAATGAAGAGGTGCATATGGGGAGAAGGCCAATTGGCGGTCTGGAATTTGCTGAGCGCGATCATGCTGTCAGACAGCACAAACAGCAGAACACCTGAAAATAGCCACAAAAACACCTTGCTGTCAATTTTGGGCATCAGTTGAAAACAACTCATACTCATGGCAATAATTACAGTGCTGTAAACCGCCACGGGTACTTTCAAAGCTGTAGGGATACCCGTCCAGAGATAAAAAAGGAAGCCGGCCAGAAAAACCAGAAACGGCAAAATCAGCAGTGGTTGTTTAGCGAATGCGCCGGGTTTATTTTTTTGATATCCCCAAAATGCGAAGATGTAGCAGAGGTGCGCGCATAAAAAGCAAAGAAGGCCAAGGAGAAAAAAATAATCCCTGCCGGGGGCATTAAACATGAGCAGTGTGTCGCCTGCCATTGACCAGGCCAGTCCGAAAAGCACCCAACGGCTGATTCGGCTTTTTCCATGGGTGGAAGCCCAGAGATAAAGCCCCAGAAAGATCATCAGCAAGGGTTTGGAAAAATAGATGCCGTTTTGGTAATGCAGATACTCTGCGATGAGATTGGCTGCGGCAGCAACGCCAAAAAGTCCTAGGAATATCGAAGCGGACGCTTTCATTCGCCATCGTTTCTGACAGGACGCCGCTGCGGTGACTTTGGGGTATTGTTTGGATCATCAATGTCATAAACCTGATCCGTTTCCTGACGCTCAACGGCAGCATCTTTGTCTACCCGGTCAATAAAATCCAGTGAACGGTCCCAGAATTCTTCGAAAGTAGGTTGCAGATACCGGCCGGCGCTCATGATTTTCCCGGGAAACTGCATGAGCAGGTTGTATGTGAGTGTCTCTTGTTTGGTTTCTTCGGAAATGAGCCGGGAGCGATCGGCAAAAAGTACGAGCACACTGTATAAGGCAATCATCAGTGTTGCCAGTACGAAACCTCCTATAGCCTGGTTGATGATGTTGATGTTGGCAGATTCGAGCGCTTTTTCCAGGGTACTGGCAAATAACCGGATCGTGATCATTGTCAATACAAAAGTAAGCAGGGTTCCGGCGAGGAACATCAGGGCATAGTCAGAACTGAAAAGAGATTCCAGCAAAGTAGTCATATCCGGTCCGAACTTGACGGCAACGATGATGCCAATCAGGACAGAAATGATGGTGAATACGGTTCTGATAATTCCTTGCGAGAATCCTTTGTAGAAACCGTAGATCGCGACAATGCCAAAAAAGATATCGATGATAGTCATAGCGACCCCAAGTTAATGGACAATACACTTATTTTGACTCTACTAATGGATGACAGTAACATATTCTTCGATATACAGGCGAAAATCGGGGTGGAAATTACCCCGTGGCCAGGTTACTGTAACACCAATTCAAGTATAAATGTAAGCCAAGTTTGGCTAATGTACACAAAAAACTACAATTTGTACCGGGACGAAGCGTTAATAAGCCACTGCTCAGAGACATGAAACGACGCTTCAACATCCATTAACCAGTTTTTTGCAACCGTTGCCTAATGCAGGTGACCGCTATAGTCTTTTTTGTGTAAGTTTGTGCAGCTTTAACATTTAGTCATCTTTATAAGTAAATTTTTCAGGTATGAAAACAATTGTTTCTGTAATCGTTATGCTCGCCCTGTATAGCGTACAAGGTCAGGCTCAGGAGGCTATGCCTAAAGTATTCCTGATGGGGGAAAATGAAAAAGCCTACGAGCAACTTACTCAGGATTATGCTCAATCCCTGCTGGAGGTTTGCAACAATGACATGGATATGGCCTTTGAACAATGGCTGGATATGGTAAAAGAGATGGAAAAATACGCTGAAAAAATCAAATTTGATCTGAAAGGGGTCAAACTTCGCCTGCACGTGTTTTGGGCAGCTGACGGAAAAATTGATCACATTGGCTATTTGCTGCGTTCTGATTCCCGCAACATCAACACCGCTGAACTCAGCGCTTTCTTTTCAAGTTTCATCAACCGTTACAAGTTAAATAAAACCAGCGAAAAGAAGTTTTCTCACTACACCGGCGCTACCTTTCCAACTTTTGTTGAAAAATTATCTGAATAACAGAAGCGCTGTTTTTTAATAAAATTTACCGTTTTTTTACGTGCATTTAGGCAGGAGAGCACCACTTTCCTGCCTAAAATTCTCTTTCTTTGCACTTTCTTTTGGAATTACTAAAATAAGTGCAAAGAATGATAAAGATACTTGCCAACGATGGTATTGATCAGGATGGCCAAACCCTGCTGGAAGAGGCTGGTTATGAAGTAATAACTGATCGGGTTCCACAGGAAGATTTGCCCCGTGTACTTCCGGAATACGATGTTATCATCGTTCGTTCGGCTACACAGGTTCGCAAAGATCTGATTGACCTGTGCCCAAATCTGAAAATTATTGCCAGAGGCGGGGTAGGGATGGACAATATAGATGTTGAATATGCTGAAAGCAAAGGCATCGCTGTAATGAACACTCCCGCTGCTTCGTCTCAAGCCGTTGCAGAACTCGTTTTTGCCCATATTTTTTCCCTTGCCCGCATGTTGCAGGTATCCAACCGGGAAATGCCTGTAAGAGGCGCTACCGATTTCAAAAAGCTCAAAAATCAAAGTTCAGAAGGCATCCAGGTGCGTGGAAAAACGCTGGGCATCATTGGCTTTGGACGTATTGGACAGGAAGTGGCGCGCATTGGCCTCGGCATGAGCATGAATGTCTTGCCGGTAGATTTGGTGGTCAATGAAGCTGATATTGACATCAATCTCTACAAAAGCCAGGATGTTCGTCTTTCGGTCAGTTTACAAACTTCCGACTGGGAAACAGTGCTCAAGCAAAGTGATTTCCTGACGCTTCATGTTCCTTTTAGCGGAGGAAAACCAGTTATCGGCGCAGAAGAAATTGCCATGATGAAAACCGGTTCTTTCATCATCAATACTTCCAGAGGCGGCGCTGTAGACGAAGATGCGCTGCTTGATGCGCTTGATAGCGGCAAACTGGCAGGCGCTGCACTCGATGTTTTTGTAGGTGAACCGACGCCAAGAACCGAGTTGCTGAACCATCCTAAAATCTCTGTATCGCCCCATATTGGCGCTGCTACACTCGAAGCTCAGGCCAATATCGGTCTTGAACTCGCTGATAAAATCCTCGCTTTTTTTGGCGATGATAAATAAATAGCATTTGTCTGTTTCTTCGTACGAAGGCGTCTCTATGGCGCCTTCATACTAAATACTTCTTATGACCCTGCAACAAGCACACTTCGAATACCTGCTCCGCCTTGGAGACAATGCCCTGATCCTCGGACAGCGCCTGGGTGAATGGTGCGGACACGGCCCGGTATTGGAACAGGATATTGCGGTCACCAATATTGCACTGGATCTTATCGGTCAGGCCCGGAGTTTACTGGAATATGCCGGCCAGGTTGAAGGAAAAAGCAGGAGTGAAGACGACCTGGCTTTTCTGCGCGACGCGTGGGATTTCAGAAATGTATTGCTGGTTGAGCAACCGAATCAGGATTGGGCTTATACGATCATCAGGCAATTTTTGTTTGATGCTTTTCACCTGCCGCTTCTGCAACAGCTGACCACAAGCAAAGATGAACACCTTGCTGCCATTGCTCAAAAATCGCTCAAAGAAGTTACCTACCACTTGCGTTACAGTTCAGAATGGGTGATCCGATTAGGCGACGGTACTGAAACCAGTCACCAGAAAATGCAAACTGCGCTGGATGATCTGTGGGCATTTTCCGGAGAGTTAACAACGGCAGATGAAGTTGATCAACTGGTTCAGGCAGCTGGCATTGGCGCCAATCTGGACGCCGTTCGGAGGGCGTATACGGATAAGGTAAATGCGATTCTCAGCGAAGCCACCTTAAAACAACCCTCTAATCCGTGGATGCAGAAAGGCGGAAAAACGGGGGTCCACACAGAACACCTGGGCTTCATTCTTGCTGAAATGCAGTTTATGCAGCGCGCCTATCCTGGGCAGCAATGGTAATATTACTCATTGCGCAATCATCCTCCTCAATCCGGTCCAGCTTTTTCCGTTTTCCGTTATGGTGATCCGGTAGAAGAGCATTTGTGCCGTTCCTGAAAGATGGTAGTAAGGAATGGCATGATAACCTGCGCCACGATTTTCATTACAAAGCGTTGCCAATCGTTTGCCCGTCAGGTCAGATACTTCAAGCAGGATGTGGCAATCGCGCGAAGTGTGAAAACGAATGTCCGTCCTTTCCCGAAAGGGATTCGGGGCATTGTTTTCCAACGTAAACCAGGGAATTTTTTCCAGATCAACGCTTGCTGTTGGTGAAGTGCATTCAGTCGCCAGACCAGGGCAATACGCACGACGCGCCAGGGTGCAGTCCAATACAAAAGGGTTGGGTTTTCCATCCTGGTAGCCGGCAATGGCCCAGGTACGTACCGCTTCATCCTGATCGGCCGGATCGAGCAGGTGCCAGTTACACAAGGTCAAGCGTTGCGATTCAAAGTAGGAGTTGTCGGCAAGATCGGCTTCTGCCTTGTACATGGTATAAAAATAAAACATGGCTCGCGCTACATTGCCTTTGTGATCTTCGCGGGGTTCGAAAACATAATCTTTGTATTCGCTGTAACGTTCGATGTTGCTGGTAGGAATGCTGCTTTGCTTTTGATTCAGATAGAACCATTCTTCTGTTTGATTGTCAGTTATTTCTGAAAAAGGCGCATCTCCTCTTGTGCCGTTTGGCTCAACCCGGGTAGGGTAGAGGTGGTGCATGTCGGCCCGGGGATTTCCCGTTTCTGCACCCTTTGATTGCGGATACGTATGTTCGGTATTGATGCCGTTGACGCCCCCGTCACCGAAGGCGGCAATGGTCGGATCTAAAGCGGGGTTGAGATAAATGGTCATTCCGGTATAGACACAACGCAAACTGTCGTTACGGGCATAGATACGCGAAAACAAGGTATCCCGCGCATCGTTAAAAGGCAGCACGGTGGCGGGCTTGTAATTCTGGACAAGGGCATTCCGCAATTCCTGACCGCTTAATGCGGGAAAAATTTCCTGGCCCCGGGCCTGAATGACCAGTAAAGTAAAGAAAGTTGCTATTAGAATTCGATACATGCTAAAATCCGGTTTATCTGTCACCCAAAGGTATTATTTCTAAGACTTACCCGTACAAAAACAGGCAAAATCAAAAGCGAGGAGCAGGCTTTCTCCTGCATAATAAGCAGGGGCATTGATCCGGGCTTCATGAAGTTGTAACAGGTTGCTCTGTTTGTGCAGCAGGCCCTGAAGTGTGCGCATGACTTTGAAGTAGCGCTCCGGATCATTGTTTTGAGGAATATCGGGACTACCCAGGCGGATCATCAGGTCCTGAAAAACCTGAAAATCATAGGGGGCATAACGCTCAGGGTACCTGAAAGCCAGATACAGGGATAGCATTTGGTAATTGTCGTTGTGAAAATGACTGTTTTCTTTCGTTACAGGATTCATTCGCCGATAATCCTCGAGCAATTCTTCACAATAAAACACAAAGCGATCCATGCGGCCGGCAATGTCTCTGGATTCATTGAATAAGTCGCTGAAAAGTTGGCGGACAAAATCGCTTTGCATGGAAATGAAAAGCAACATGATGCGCTTGGGCTCATAATTTTCTCGGTTCCAAAGCCGGCGCGTTTGGGTGTTTTGCAAACTCTGGTCAAACATTTGAGCAAAATCGGTGGATTCGATGTTCCAGTTTTCCTGAAAAATGCGAAGGGATTCCCAGTAATAAAGGCGTGTTTCAGAAGGAGAGCCACTTTTCAGGAAATTCTCGTAATCTGCCAGTGCTTTTTGAATACGCTGAAATTGCATTTTTGTCATTTTCTGAGCGGCAAAGGTAAGGGGAAATTGGCAGAGCACGGTTGGTATGACATTCTAAAGCGGGAAACCTGTACCAAAGATGGCAACTGTCCGTTAAGGTTACTTGAGGTTGACGCCAAAAAGTTGTTACTTTGAATAAAGAAAGAAGCGTACACAAATGAGGAATTTGACCATTACCTTGAAATTGATCGTACTTACCCTGCTGATTGCGGCAGAATTAAGCCGGAATATCTGGGTACAAAGGATTGACCATCCCCTGGACAACTTCCTGATTGTGCTTTTAGACTTCCTGGTTTTTGCTTTTGCCTCTAATTTGATTATTATTCTGCTGTCTGCTTTTTACCGAAAGCGAAAAAAAATGCCCAGGGGTTCGATAGACAATGTCATCCTCGGGCTGGAAAACATTTATTACATCCTGTTGACAGGCGCTGTCTTTATGGCGGCGCTGGGATTCTGGGGCATTGATTACGTCAAACTTTTCACGTCTCTCAGCATCGTAGCGGCAGCCATTGCCATCATTTCCAAGGACTTTATCTCTGAAATCATCAGTGGCATCATCATTAGTTTTTCGAGAGAGGTAAACATTGGGGATTACCTTAAAATCGGCGATTACAAAGGAAAAATCATAGACATCAACTTTACAAAAATTGCTTTGCTGAATGACGACGATGACGTCATCTTTATCCCGAACAGCACCGTTTTTTCCAGTGAAATCATCAATTACACCAAAAAAGGAATCCGGAAAGTCAGCATTGAGTTTGAGATAAACATCCAGCATCTCAAAACGATCGAAGCCCTGGAAGCTGAGCTGATTGAAACCTTATCTGATTACCACAAACACATTGAAAAAAACAGTTTTAACCTTAAAACAGTAACCATCACCAAAAATAGCCTGGAACTTAAATTCCAATACGTACTGCACCGCATTGACCGTGACCTCGAGCGTGAAATTCGCAGAAAAACGGTTCGAAGGGTCGTAAATTACGTCACGGCGCACCTTTCCCCCACCGGATTAGAAACAAATTCACCATAAGGTCACATTTTCCAATCCGGGAAAAGACGTTTTTTCGCCATAGCTGCGTTTTGGGCAGTGGTTGTGATGCCTTTTGTATCTGTCATACCTGATCTATTCCCTCAGTTTCCGAAGAAAAAGTGCCTTTCCCAACACTTTGGCGTACTTTTTTAGGCCAATTGTTATTAATGCACTATAAAAACCTTACTTTTCCAATTAAAATGCAACGGTTTATGAAATGCAGGCTGTCTTTACTCTTTCTTGTCCTTTTCTGGATATGCGTTCAGCAAATTGCCTATTCCCAAAATTGCAATACTTTAATATCCGATGATCGCATTATTGGAGGAACCCACATGTTGCGTACAACAACGTTGACTTTGGTTTTGCGCGGGAACTACAGCTATGGAATGGAATTAATCAGTAGCGAAAAAGGCATTACTGCCAGGATGTTCTCAAAAGGGGGCGTTGAGTTTAATCAGGATGATGAACTGATTTTTATGGACAGCAATATGGTGCGCCGAAGCTATCGCTTCATAGAAATGGGGGAGATGGGCAATGACCGGGGGACGCCCTTGCATCACAATATTGTTCAACTGGATATTGCTGCTGTTCAATGGTTTGTCAGCTCGGACATCACAACGATTTACATTAAAAACAACACCAGCAACGAGATACGCAAGTTTGCTGTGAACGACAATCGACGGGCTGAATTCAAAGCTGCTTCTATCTGTTTCAATGAGCGTCTGGACAAAAATAAAATTGTACAGGTTGAAGCTTCCGGGGGTGAAATTGCACCCGCTACCGGAAACCGACCCATCAGTTCTACTTCGGGGTCTTTGCCCAAAAGTACGCCAGCAAAGCCTTCAGGCCAACCCAAGAAAGTAGCCGATATCAGCCAACTGGACGATGACGAACTGGCAGCTTTGCGCAAGGAATTGAGTGAAGTGAAGGCCAAATTGCGTCAGGAAATTGCAGACGAACGCACCAAAGCGGAACAAATTAAACGACAAATACAGGATGAGGTCGCGCTCTCCCGGGAGCAGGCTGCTCAGCAAAAGAAAACTTATGCCGATGAAGTACTGGAGGCCCGTAAAAAGTCGCAGGAAGAAATAGACCAGGCTCGCAAAGCAATGGCGGATGCTTTGGCGGAAGCCAAAACCAAAGCAGGCAGCGAAATGGAGGCCATCAATAAGAATGTGGCAGAAGCCCGGCAAAAAGCAGCGGAAGAAGTACAAAAGGCGCAGATGGCATCTGCACAGGAAATTGCCGCATCCCGTGAGCGTGCTTCTGCTGAATTGAAGGCAGCCAAAGAAAAACTCGATCTTGCCAAGTTGGAATATGCCGACGAAGTCGCCTCAGCGCGTGAAAACTCAACCAATGAAATCAAGCGGATTCGCGAGGAGTCGGTTGCCGCCATTCAAAAGGCAAGGGAACAGGCTAAACTGGAGCAAAACAGGACCGTAGAAGAAGTAGTCGGCGTGAAAAAAACGGCCGCAGAACAAATCCTTCAAACGCAGGAAGCAACCGCTCAGGAAGTAGCACATATTCGTGAAAACGGAGCGCTGGAAAAGGAAAAATTGGCTGTAGACCTTGCCGAAACGCGCCGGAAAATTGCGGAAGAAAAAACCCGCCTTCTGGAAGCAAATGCCGCTGAAGTCGCACAGATTCGGGAGAATGTAGCGCGCGAAAAAGAAGCGGCAGCTACCGATGTGGCAAATACAAAAAAGCGGGCCTCCGAAGAAATTAGCCTGACGCAACAGCAGGTTGCTTCTGAAAAGCAAAGAGCCAGCCAGGAAACCGATGCTACCCGCCAGCAGTCTGCAGCCGAAGTTGCTGCCGCCCGTGAAAAAGCGGCATTGACCATTCAGGAAATCAACAAGCAGGAAGCGGATAAAGTGGCGGAAGCCCGGCAACGTGCAGAACAGGAAAAACAATCGATAGGACAGGAAGTTGTGACGGCAAAAGAACGCGCCACCCAGGAAATAACAAAAATACAAAATGAGCTGGCGGCTGCAATAGCCGCTGCGAAGGCCAAGGAAGAAGAAGTGCGCACGACTTCTGCTCAGGAAGTGGCTGCCGCCCGCGCCCGCGCCCAGGAAGAAGTGCGCAAAGCCAGTGAAATGGCTGCAGCACAGGTTCAGGAAGCAAATAAGAATGCTGGTGCTGCCAAAGAGCAGTATGTATCGGAAGTCGCCAATTCACAAAAGACGGCTACGGAGCGCATCAAGCAGATTCAGGAGGAAGCTGCCCGTGCCATTCAGGATGCGAAGTCTAAAGAAAACGAAATAAAAAACGCTACTGCTGAAGAGGTGGTAGCTGCCCGCGAAAATGCTGCCCGCGAAATTACAGCTGCGCGGGAAAACGCTGCGCGGGAAATTGCAAAAGCCAGAGAAGCGGAGGCGCTAGCTCAGCAAACGGCTGCCAATCAGGTATCTGAAGCCAAAAAACAGTCAGCCGATATCATCAACCAGATTCAGCAACAGGAAGCGGAAAGTGTGCGCATTGCCCGCGAAAAAGGCGCCGCTGAACGCCAGGCTGCCGCCAATGAAGTTTCTGCTGCCCGGGAACGCGCCGCTGCCGAAATCGCTGCTGCCAACCAACAAGCAGCAAATGACGTAAAGACAGCCCGCGAGAATGCGGCTAAAGAGAAAGAAGCTCAGGCTTTAGCCGTATTGAAAGCCCGCGAAGATGCAGCAGCAGCCATTGCAAAAACACGTGAAACTGCCGCACAGGAAGTCGCTACGGCTCAGAAAGCTGCCGCAGATGAGATTACCCGGGCACGGACGGAAGCAGAAAACCGGAAAGCAGCATTTGCTAAAGAAGTAGCAGATGCGGATGCTTTGGCTAAAAAGGAAATTGCTGACATGCGTGCCAAAGCAGCCGAAGAAGTAAAAGCAGCAAGGGAATCCAGCCAGGCTCAAAAAATGCAATATGCCAAAGAAGCCGAAGATGCCCGCAAGTTGTCGCAAACGGAAATCACCGCTGCCCGCAAAGAAGCGGCCGACGCCGTATATGAAGCGCGTCAGCAGTCTACCATGCAAATCACCAAAGTGAAAGAGGAAACTGCTGTGCTGATTACGGAGGAGCGGGCGAAAGCAGACGCCGCGAAAAAACAATACGGAGCAGAGGTTGCTCAGGCACGGAAAGATGCCGATGCAAAAATTCTGGAAGAACAAAAGCGTGCGGAAACAGTGAGCCAGCAAATTGCTGCGGAGAACAAAAAACTTGCCGATTTGCAGGCTCAGGTAAAAGCAGCCGAGGAAAATCTTCGGAAACTGAAAGCTGAAGCGGATAAGAAAAAAACTGGGAGCAACAATTGATCATTAACGTCCTTACGATATCAGAGAGGTGATGCCTTTTAACAAGGTGTTACCTCTCTTTTGTACTCAATCATGAAAATCAATCCGGATCGCTACGATAAAATCAAAGAACTCGCTGCCCGCCGTCAGCCGGATCTGACGGTGGTGCTCGAGAACGTACACGATCCCCACAACATCGGCGCCGTTTTGCGGACCTGCGACTCGGTCGGCATCAAAGAAATTTACGTACTCTATACCGACCCCGATCTGGCGCGCCATTTTATTGCCGTGGGAAAACGGAGCTCGGCCGGCGCCCGAAAATGGGTGGATGTCCACCTGTTTACAGATGCAAAAGCTTGTTTTGAAAAAGTAAAAACACAGTACCGGCACCTCTGGAGTACCCACCTTTCTGCCGACGCCTGCAGCGTTTACGATCTTGATCTCGCCGATTCTGTTGCCCTGATTTTTGGGAACGAACACCTTGGTCTGTCTGAATTGGCTTTGTCTTATTCTAACGGGAATTTTATCATCCCTCAAATGGGCATGGCACAAAGCCTGAATATTTCGGTTGCCTGTGCCGTTTCCCTTTACGAAGCCTACCGCCAGCGGCAGGTAAAAGGCTATTACGACCAGCATCCTGATATGAGCCCGGAAGCGCGCAAGGCCCTTCTGGATGACTACCTTGCCCGGCATGCGACTCAGGAGAGCATGCGGATTCTGAGGTATGAAGATGCTGCGATAAACGATTAGATCTTTACAAAACCCAGGATTATCCGGAAATTGTAAATCCTTTTTGGCTTTCACTGCATAAACTCCCACGCCGTTTGATAAGCGCCTTCCTGCTCGCAGTAGCGCAAAAAATCTTCGTAAAAAGCGTGGCCGCCAATGGTGGCGCTGTCGCCCACGACAATCAGCTGGTATCGCGCGCGGGTCATGGCGACGTTCATGCGGCGGTAATCGCTGAGGAAACCTATTTCGCCTTTCATGTTGGAACGCACAAGAGAAAGGTAAACCACATCGCATTCCTGCCCTTGAAAGGCATCTATGGTGTTGATTTCTATGGAAATGTTAGCGAGGCGCTCGTCCTGAGCGATGTTTTGCTGCATCCAGTTAACCTGCTCGCGGTAGGGGGAAATGACGGCAATTTCCGGTAGCGGATGGTCGCCATAGGCATCAATGAGTTGGTAGAGGTGTTCGCACAAAATTTGAAACTCCTCGGGGTTAAAGCGGCTTTGATAGGTTTCGTGAACCTGTTCCTCAAAACCGCAGCCGGCGGTGTCTAAAAACACAAGCGGTGTATTGGCTTCGATGGGCAACTGCCGTTGAGATACAGAAGCATGCGCCATAAGCGCATTGTTGTAAAATTTAAAGTTGGAAAACCCCATAATGACCGCGTTCATGCGGTACTGCACATTCAGCAGGCTGGAACGGGTGAAACGTTGGAGGCATTTTTCAAGCATGGTAATGTTAAATCCCTGTCGCTGTGCCGCATCCGATTTCACGGTTGGCGGCAACTGAAACGGATCGCCGGTGAGCACCACTTTGGAAGCTTTGAGGATGGGAATCCAGGTAGCAGGCTCTAAGGCCTGTGCCGCTTCATCTATGACAACAGTCCGGAAGTTTCGCTTTTCAAGTACCTTGTTGGAAGCGCCCACAAGCGTACAGGTAATGACATCCGCCCCATCGAGTATCTGGTCGAGCAGCCTTTCCTCCATCTGATTGGCCCAGGCCATCAGTTCGCCGGCTTCCTGAAAAAGATTTTTGCGCTCTTCGTGTTCTTCGCGGCCAAATTTTCGCCGGAAACGCTTGGCATCCCGTCTCAGAGCATTGGCTTCAATCTTTACTTTTTTGATGTGCTTGCTGTCGGGGTGGTGCGCCATTTGCACTTCAAGGGTATGCTGCAAAAGATCTTCATCAACCCGTGAAATATTGCCGATGCGGACAACCGATAAACCTTCGGCGGCGATGCGTTCGGTGAGCAGGTCAGCGGCAGCATTGCTGGGCGCCGCGACGAGTACGGTGTTTTCTGTTTTGCACAACAACTTGACGGCCTGGACCAATGTTGTGGTTTTGCCGGTTCCCGGAGGCCCGTGAATGAGTGCGATATCCTGAGCAGCGAGGACTTCACGGACGGCTTCGCGCTGGGAATCATTCAGGGAAGGGATTTCTATCGCGGAGTTGAATTCACTGTACCTGGCTGGAAATTTTCCAAGAATGACATCCCGGAGGTCTGCAAGGCGGTTGTTGCTGGCCTGCATGACCTTTTTCAAAGCGTTTTCCATTTCCACATAGCTACGTTCGTCAAAAAGCAAATCGACCCCAACCTGTCCGAGTGTCGCCCATTCCGGCACGTATTCCGTGTTCAGGATTATGTGCATTTTTCGCTTGTCGGTGTAGTGTATGACACCGCTGATTTCGGGGCGTTTGGCGCCAGCCTGCTGGGTGAAAAGGCTTACAGTTTTTCCTGCCCGAAACTGGTGTTCTTTTATTTTATCACTTTTTTCCACGACAACAAAAGCGCGGTCGCCAACGGAATATCCTGAACGCACCACGGCAACAGGATACCAGCAATAGCCTTTTGCCACGCGCTCAGCCAGGGGCAAGCCCTGAACATAAATGCGGTGTTGTTCAAAATCTTCTTCTTTCTCAATTTTGAGCAAAGCGAGTAACCGCTCCAATTCGCTCCCGGTTTCTGATGACATACAGGCTAAACAATCTGATGAAAGGATTTGTATTTACGAAGGTAATTAATTTTAGAGCCCGGCTTCGAAGGACGAGGTAGAACTAACACGCAAATATGGCGATTGCTTTTAAAGAACAGGTTTCCGCGCTGCGGCATTTACCCGAATTTTTTAAACTCATCTGGAACACCCACTCTGGAATGGCTATTGGCAATATTTGCCTGCGCCTGTTACAATCTGTGATTCCGCTTGCAACCCTTTATGTCGCTAAAGAAATCATTGATGAGGTCATCCGGCTTGTTGAAGTCAAAGACGCACAATTTTCTTATCTCTGGACCTTGGTTGCCATCGAAGCCATCCTGGCCATTGTTTCCGACCTGATCAGCCGGGGCATCAACCTGCTCGACAGTCTGCTCGGCGACCTGGTTTCCAATCGAACTTCCGTGGAACTGATGCGGCATGCTGCTACGCTCGATTTGTACCAATTTGAAGATTCAGAGTTTTACGACAAATTGGAGCGGGCGCGCCGCCAGACAACCGGGCGTACTGTGCTGATGTCCCAATTGCTGTACCAATGTCAGGACATCATTACCCTTTTGTTTCTGGGAGCAGGTATCGTGGTGTTCAATCCGTGGCTCATCCTGATCCTGATTGTGGCGGTCATTCCTTCTTTTCTGGGGGAGACTTATTTTAATCAGGAAAGTTACTCCCTGACCCGGGGGTGGACGCCTGAACGACGCGAACTTGACTATCTGCGATACATTGGCGCCAGCGATCAAACGGCAAAAGAAATCAAACTGTTCAATTTAGCGGAATTTTTATCCAACCGTTTTCGGGAAGTATCGGACCGGTATTACATCGCCAACCGGAAACTGGCCATTCGCCGGGCAGGGTGGGGCAGTCTGCTGACGGCCTTCGGAACGCTGTCTTATTACGGCGCCTACGTTTTTATCCTCATTCAGGCTGCAGGTGCTGTCATCACCATTGGTACCCTGACGTTTTTGTCGGGGTCGTTTAACCGGATGCATGGCTTGCTCCAGGGGGTTATGACCCGGTTTTCGCGCATTGCAGAAGGCGCACTGTACCTGCAGGATTTGTTTGATTTTTTTGCCATCAAACCCGAAATCAGTTCGCCTGAAGACGGGGTGCTTTTTCCGGAAAAAGTGCAGCAGGGATTTGTCTTTGAAAATGTAAGTTTCAAATACCCCGGCAACGAGCGATGGGCCATCCGCAACCTGTCTTTCCAGTTGAATAAAGGCGAAAAACTGGCCCTTGTCGGCGAAAATGGCGCCGGAAAAACGACGCTGGTAAAGCTTCTGGCTCGTCTGTACGAACCCAATGAAGGCCGCATTTTGCTGGATGGAATCGATATCCGGAATTATGACCTTGACTCCCTGAGGCGGAATATTGGCGTCATATTTCAGGATTATGTTCGGTTTCAACTGAAAGCCGGCGAAAACATTGCCATTGGCGACATCGAAGCGGTAGGAGACATGCCGCAAATTCACAACGCATCCGAAAAGAGCCTGGCCAATACCGTCATTGATCAACTCCCGGAACGCTATGAACAGTTTCTGGGCAAACGCTTCGCCAACGGCACCGAGCTCTCCGGTGGTCAGTGGCAAAAGATAGCCCTTGCGCGCGCTTACATGCGCGACGCACAATTGCTGATCCTCGACGAGCCGACGGCTGCTCTGGATGCCCGCGCTGAATTTGAAGTATTCCAGCGCTTTTCAGAGCTCATTGAAGGAAAATCAGCGGTATTGATTTCGCACCGTTTTTCCACGGTACGTATGGCCGACCGCATCCTGTTTCTCGAAAACGGGCAGCTGCTTGAGATCGGCAGCCATGAAGAATTACTGGAACAAGGCGGTAAATATGCCGAACTCTTTCGCCTGCAGGCTAAGGGGTATTTGTAAAGACCATTAACGGATTTCAGATACAAAAGCACTTGCCGTTGCCGCTACATCGCCAGCTTTTTCTAGTGCGCGGATAAAAGCGCTGCCGATGATGGCGCCTTGTGCAAAGCGGCAGGCTGTTTCGAATGATTTTCGGTCAGAAATGCCAAAGCCTATCAGCCGGGGATGCGGCAAATTCATGTCGCTGATGCGTTGAAAATAAGTCAGTTGGCGTTCGGAAAACTCCCTGCTTCCTCCGGTAATGGCGTCATTGGATACCATGTAAATAAAACCGCGTGTCAGTTCGTTTACTTTTCTTATCCGGGCTTCGCTGGTTTGCGGGGTAATGAGAAAAGAGATGCCCAGATCGAGCTTTTCAAATTGGGCTTTATAGTGTTTTTCATATTCATCCAATGGTAAATCCGGCATGATGAGCGCGTCTATTCCTGCTTCTTTGCAGCTTTCCAAAAATGCGCTTTCACCATATTGCATCATCTGATTGAAATACCCCATGAGGATGAGGGGGATTTCTGTTTTTTGGCGCACGGAACGAATTTGTTCAAAGAGCAGCTTCAAGGTCATGCCATTCGCCAGTGCGACCTGGCTGGATTGCTGGATGGTTGGTCCGTCGGCAAGCGGATCGGAATAGGGCATGCCGATTTCAATCAAGTCTACCCCTGCTTTTTCAAGGGCAAGGATGATGGTTTCTGTATCCCGGAGTTCTGGAAATCCGGCCGTAAAATAGATGTTGAGAAGCTGGTCTTTTTTTTGAGAAAAGAGGTGTTGGAGGCGTTTCATGTGTTAGAAAGATAAATTGGTGATGGGAATACTCAGGCGTAACTGTTGAAAAAGCTGCGCCATCGCATTTGCAGCACGCCAAGAATGGCCTCACGTACAATGCCCTTAGACATTTTTGAAGCACCCTCTGCACGGTCTGTAAAAGTAATGGGCACTTCTTCGATGCAAAAACCGAGCGACCGGGCCGCAAATTTCATTTCGATCTGGAAAGCATAACCGACGAAGCGAATCTTATTCAGATCTATAGACTTCAGCACTTCCCGTTTGTAGCAAACGAATCCTGCCGTGGGGTCTTTAACCGGCATCCAGGTAATCAGGCGTACATAGAGAGAGGCGCCAATAGAAAGAAAAACGCGGTCAGCAGGCCAGTTGATGAGCTTGCCGCCGCGAACATAGCGCGAGCCGACAGCCAGATCAGCTTTGCGTTTTGAACAAGCTTCCAGGAGGCGTATCAGATCCTCCGGGTTGTGTGAAAAATCTGCATCCATTTCAAAGAAAAACTCATATTCCCGCTCCAGGCCCCAGCGAAAGCCAGCAATGTATGCTGTTCCCAGGCCCAGTTTTCCTGAGCGCTCCAATAAAAAAAGGCGATCTTCATAGAGCAATTGCTGGGCTTTTATCAGATCGGCTGTACCATCTGGAGAACCATCGTCCACAATGAGCAGGTGGAAGGGGTAGCCAAGTGAGAACACCTTTTCAATCATACGAACGATGTTCTCTTTTTCATTATACGTTGGGATGATTATTAAGCTGTCTGACAAAACATACCGATTGAGATGAATGAAGCCCCAAATATAGATCAATTTTCTACAATTGGAATAAGTCTGAATGTCTCCAAATACACAGATTTTACAATAATGATGCGCTTTTTCGCATACGGCTCAAACATTTTTTACGGATATTCGCTCTAAATTTATAACCTATGAAAAAAGGCCTCACCGTTTTATTTTGCTGCTTTGCTGCTTCGCTGTTTGCGCAGGGTCCGGTTAGTGGTTTTTTACCCGGAGCCGGTAAAACTGACCTCGCAATCACTTATTCCTATGAATATTTTAACCAATATTATTTTGGTTCTCAAAAACAGGAAATCGCTCAAACACAGCACAATGCCAGCTTTTTTCTGGAGCATGGGCTGTCGGCCAGAAGCAGCCTCGTTTTAGCCGCACCTTATATTTGGATTGGTGAAAACCGGGGCCTTCAGGATGGTTCTTTGTTTTTAAAATACAGTGCTTATCAGAATGAAGGCGTCAATGGAAAGCTTTACCTGATCGGTGCTCTGGGGGCTACTTTCCCCCTTTCCCAATACCCGACAGAAGTCAGCAATCCCATTGGTGCTCGCGCCACCCAGCTTCAGGGTAGGGTAGTGGCGCAATATAATTCAGTGTTTGGTGTTTTTGCACACCTGCAAAGCGGGCTTGATGTGCGGGTTTCGCCGGATAATTTATATGCCCTGCCTGTTGTATTTCGACTGGGTTTCAGCGGCTCCTGGTTTTATCTGGACGGCTGGATGGAATATTACCACACTTTCAATGCAGGCCAGGACTTGACGGTTTCTGCCGGAAACGGCTCTACCTGGCTAAGAGGCGGCGGTACCCTGTACTATCCGGTGACCAATAATTTTGGCGCTTTTGTAGGCTTTGCGCAAATATTCAACGGGCGCAATATTGGCCTGTCCAGTCGCTGGAACCTTGGTTTGGTTTGGAAAGTTGGATAGCGAATACTATTCAAATATGAAATTGTTGACATATCCGGGCGCTTCCCAAAACCTGTCTTTTTCCTGTTTCTGGTGGATCGCCGGGTCGAAGGTCTCAATGGAGCGCAATTTGCCTTCGAGTATAAAATAACCGCGATAGCCCCAATCGAGTAACATGCGCATGATGTCCATAACGCTTCCGCCTCCAAGGTGCCTGCTTTCGCATTCCATCAGAATGCGCGGGCGGTACTGGCTCAGTAACTTAGCGCCTCCCTTCAATACTTCCGCTTCATGCCCTTCGACATCTATTTTCAGCAGCGCCGGAATGATGCCCCGTTCGAGAAAATAAGTGTCAAGAGTTACGGTTTTCACCTCTACCGTTTCTGTATTTTCGTTGCCTGGATCGGGAGTATTCAGCGAAGCTCCCGGGGAAGTACCGCTTGCCGTTTTGGGAATATAAAGTTGAAATGAGCCGGATGTAGAAGAAACCCCTTTGTTCTCAAGGACAATGTTTCTGTAGGAAAAAGCGCTGAGAATGCCGGTCAGGTATTTGTACAGGTTTGGTTGCGGTTCAAAAGCATAGCAATGTCCGGTTTTTCCGACGCGTTTGCGCATCCAGTAAAGGTAGCCGCCTTTGTGGCAGCCGATATCAACTGCTGTTTCACCAGGATGCAGGTTGCGGAGAATATAGGCTATTTCTACCGGATCAATCTTATAACGGTAACGGTAGGCCCGGTAAAGGTACTTGATGGTTTGGATCATGTTTCTTGTTGACGCTGTTGCTGCCTGGATGACAGAGCTGTTAGGTTTCTAAAACCTATCAGCTCTCCCAGGCAGCAAAAGTAGGCTAAGGATATGGCAAAACAAATCAACCATCAAACAAATCTTACTCAAGGATGATTTCGTCAACAGCTGCGCCGGAAGGCACCATTGGAAAAACATTGCCTTCTTTTTCCACCCTGACATGGAGCAGGTAAGGACCATCGTAGGCCAGCATTTCTGCGATGGCGCCATGCAATTCATCTTCCCGTTCTATGGTACGTCCTTTTATGCCGAAGCCATCTGCGATCTTGACAAAATCAGGGTTTTGGAGTTCTACTGAAGAATAGCGCCGATCAAAAAACAGTTGTTGCCACTGGCGCACCATACCCAGAAAGTTGTTGTCGAGCAGGATGATTTTAACCCCAACATCCCATTGAGCACAAGTCCCAAGTTCCTGAAGGGTCATTTGAAATCCGCCGTCACCAATAAAAGCGACAACTTCGCGATGCGGGTGGGCTTTCTTTGCCCCGAATGCAGCCGGCAATCCGTAACCCATGGTTCCGGCGCCTCCGGAAGATACCCATTGATCCCTGCCTTTATATTCGTAATAGCGGGCTGCGGCCATCTGGTGCTGGCCGACATCCGTAACCACGATGGCCTGGCCTGCAGTGTGATCGGAAACGGCGCGAACAACCTGCCCCATGCGCAATTTTCCTTCGGCAGTAGCTGTCAGGTCGCGGCTGTGAACTTTCTCCTTTTCGATGCGGTCGCAGGCGTGAAAAGCAGCGATCCATTCGGGGTATTTTTTTTCCTTGATCAGGGGCAGCAAATTCTCGAGAGCAAGTTTTGCATCCGAGTGTACAGCCACATCCGCTTTTACATTTTTATTGATTTCAGAGCGGTCTATTTCGATGTGAATGACTTTCGCCTGCCGGGCATACCGGCTCAGGTTTCCGGTTACCCGGTCATCGAACCGCATGCCAATAGCGATCAGTACATCGCATTCATTCTGTTTCATATTCGGGCCGTAATTCCCGTGCATTCCCAGCATGCCCATGTGGAGCGGGTGATCGGACGGGATCGTGGAAAGGCCGTGAATTGTGCAGGCTACCGGAATACCGCTTTTTTCAACAAAATCCTTGAAGACATCCTGTGCATGGGCAATATGGATGCCGTGGCCGGCAAGAATCATTGGCTTTTCAGCCTGATTGATTAAGTCGGCTGCCGCCTGAAAAACGCCCGGATCGGGTTTCGGAAAGGGGTGGTAGCTCCTGATTACCGGACGGGGGGAGTACGTGAAATCGAGCGACTCAACCTGAGCATTTTTGGTAATGTCAATGACGACCGGACCAGGACGGCCGGAGTTGGCTATGTAAAAAGCTTTTGCAAATACTTCCGGGATTTCGGAAGCATTGGTAATCTGATAATTCCACTTTGTTACCGGCGTCGTACAATTGATAACATCGGTTTCCTGAAACGCATCCGACCCCAGTAAATGACTGAATACCTGACCTGTGATGCAGACCAGTGGGGTTGAGTCGAGCATCGCATCCGCCAGACCTGTCAACAGGTTCATTGCTCCGGGGCCTGAAGTGGCCATACAGACGCCTGTTTTGCGGGTTACCCGAGCATATCCTTCGGCTGCGTGGATGGCGCCTTGTTCGTGGCGGGGCAGGATATGGCACAAGCGATCTGAAAAGTGGTACAGCGCATCATAAACGGGCATGATGGCCCCTCCGGGATAGCCAAAAATAGTCGTTACCCCCTCTTCGAGCAAACAAGTAAGGATGGCTTCAGCACCGCTCATCCTGAGTGGCTTTGGCATTTCCATGGGTGCTATACTGGCCTGATGCTGTATCTTGGTCATGGCATTCTTGATTTTAGAAGTACTGCAATAAAGCAATACGTTATGTCTTTATCCAGTTACACAACCTTCGCTGGCTGAACCAACCAGAAGTGCATATTTGCGCAACCATCCTTTTTGAGCAGTATTTTCAGGTGCTTTCCAGGCAGCCCTTCTCTTTTCAATCTCGGCAGCGTCCAAATCTGCATGTAGTAATTTTTTCCTGGCATCAATCGTAATCCGGTCTCCGTCTTTCAGTAAGGCAATCAGCCCGCCGGTTTGTGCTTCCGGAGTAATGTGGCCCACAACAAAACCATGCGTGCCGCCTGAAAAACGTCCATCGGTAATGAGTGCCACTTTGTCACCCAGCCCTTCACCCATAATCGCGGAGGTTGGTTTCAGCATTTCAGGCATACCAGGTCCACCTTTGGGACCACAATACCGGATCACCACTACATCGCCGGGTTGGATCACTTTGTTCATAATGGCCTCATTCACTGCGTCTTCACGGTCAAAAACGCGCGCTGTACCGGTGAATACTTCCCCTTCTTTACCGGTGATTTTTGCCACGGCGCCTTCTTCTGCCAGGTTGCCGTACAATATCTGTATGTGCCCGGTGGCTTTAATGGGCTGATCCAGCGGATGGATGATGTCTTGTCCGGCACTGAGTCCGGTTGCCATCTCCAGGTTTTCAGCCATGGTTTTGCCGGTTACGGTCAGACAATCGCCATTCAGGTAGCCGGCTTCCAGCAACATTTTCATTACAGCCGAAACGCCTCCGACCCGGTAAAGGTCTTCCATGACATATTTTCCGCTTGGCTTCAGGTCAGCCAGAAAAGGCACCTTGTCGCTAATGCGCTGAAAGTCAGTAATGCTAAGCGGAACCCCTATTTCTTTTGCTATCGCTATGAGGTGGAGAACCGCATTTGTAGAGCCGCCCAGGACGGTGACAAGCGTGATGGCGTTTTCAAAAGCGGCTTTGGTCATGATGTCGGAAGGCCGGATATTTTTTTCCAAAAGGTTCCGGATGGCAGCACCGACCCGTAGGCAGTCCTGTGTTTTTTCTTCTGTAATGGCAGGGAAAGAGGCGTTGTTGGGCAAGCTCATTCCAAGCGCTTCGATGGCAGATGCCATGGTGTTGGCCGTGTACATCCCGCCGCAGGCGCCGGGACCGGGACAGGCATTCCGAACGATGCTCTGAAATTCTTCAGCATCAATTTTACCGGCATTTTTTTGCCCCAGCGCTTCGAACGCTGAGACGATGTCAAGTTTTTTACCGGCATGGCACCCTGCACTGATGGTACCACCGTATACCAGAATTGCCGGACGGTTCAGCCGACCAATGGCCATCATGGCGCCAGGCATGTTTTTGTCGCATCCCACCACGGTAACCAGGGCATCGTACCACTGTGCGCCGGCTACTGTTTCGATGGAGTCGGCTATGATTTCGCGGGAGGGCAGGGAGTAACGCATCCCTGAGGTTCCCATAGAAATGCCGTCGCTGACGCCAATCGTATTGAAAATCAAGCCAACGAGGTCACTTTTTTGGACCCCCTGTTTCACCAGTGCTGCCAGATCGTTGAGGTGCATGTTACAGGTATTGCCTTCCCACCCGGTACTGACAATGCCTACCTGCGCTTTTTTTAAATCTTCTTCCGTGAGGCCGATGCCATGCAGCATCGCCTGTGCTGCGGGCAGTGATTTATCCTGAGTAATGTGTTTGCTGTAGGTATTTAATTCCTGCATATTGTAAGCTTCATTTATCTTGTTTTTGCCCGCCGTCAGATCGATTTATCCTCTGTTTTGCGGATTCGGCATGGCTCCAATTCCAAAGGTGGCGCAAAATTCAGAGCAGGATAAATGAGAATTCCCCCCGATTACGAGCTTTACAGAGCCTGTTTTTGAAGTTTAAGTATTAACAATCAGCACTTTAAGATGTACTGACTTACAAGCTACAACACGATTCCTATCATGAGTCATAAGTGTCAATTTTTTCATCCCTATCCTGTTTTGGCACGTTTTTCCTGACATAGCCTGAAAAAATGGCATAAATCCCTTTTTGGCACGGCTTATGATAAGGCAACAATGTCTTTGAATCACATTGTTTAACCAAAATATAGACACCTTAACTTATGAGGCCTATTAACGACAGAGTAGTTATCAAGCCTGCTCCGGCAGAGGAGAAAACGAAAGGCGGCATCATCATTCCAGATACAGCTAAAGAAAAGCCGCAAAGAGGTGAAGTTGTTGCTGTTGGTCCTGGTAAAGAGGGAAACCTGATGACCGTTCAGGTTGGCGACATCGTACTTTACGGCAAATATGCCGGCCAGGAATTGAATTACGAAGGTGAGGATTACCTCATCATGCGTGAAGACGATATCCTGGTAATCCTGCAATGATCTGACACAACGGCAGTCTGATCATTTTTTTTATTTGTTTCAAAAAAGTATCAATCCAATATGGCTAAGGAAATCAGCTTTGATAGGGATGCGCGCGAGAAGTTGCGCACTGGCGTAGATGCGCTCGCCAATGCTGTAAAAGTAACGTTGGGCCCTAAAGGCCGCAATGTTGTGCTTCAGAAAAGTTTCGGCGCACCACAGATCACCAAAGATGGGGTGACGGTTGCAAAAGAAGTAGAATTGGAAGACGCCGTGGAAAACATGGGCGCCCAAATGGTAAAGGAAGTTGCCTCCAAAACGGCTGACATTGCCGGCGACGGTACAACAACGGCGACAGTTCTGGCTCAGGCCATGATCAATGCCGGTCTGAAAAACGTAACTGCCGGCGCCAACCCGATGGATCTCAAGCGCGGGATGGACAAAGCGATGAAAGTTGTTGTTAAAAACCTGAAAGAGCAGTCTGAAACCATCGGCGATGATTTCAATAAAATTCGCCAGGTTGCAGCCATTTCTGCCAACAACGACGACGAAATCGGCAAACTGATTGCTGATGCAATGAAACGCGTGTCAAAAGACGGCGTTATCACGGTAGAAGAAGCAAAAGGCACCGACACTTATGTCGAAGAAGTGCTGGGTATGCAGTTCGACCGTGGCTACCTTTCTCCCTACTTTGTGACGAATGCGGAAGAAATGGTGACAGAATACGAACATCCGCTCATTCTGATCTACGACAAAAAAATCTCCAACATGCAGGAATTCCTGCCCATCCTTGAAAAAGTTGTGGGTACGGGACGTCCATTCCTGATTATCGCAGAAGATATTGAAAGCCAGGCGCTTGGTGTCTTAGTTGTAAACCGTCTCCGCGCAGGCCTGAAAGTAGTTGCTGTAAAAGCTCCCGGCTTTGGCGACCGCCGCAAAGCCATGCTGGAGGACATCGCTGTACTGACCGGCGCTACTGTGATCAGCGAAGAGAAAGGCTACAAACTCGAAAATGCAGAGTTGAGCCACCTCGGCGAATGCGAAAAAACAACCATTGACAAAGACAATACGATCATTGTTAACGGAAAAGGCGATGCGGAGCAAATCAAGGCACGCATCAACCAGATCAAACAACAGATCGAAACCAGTACTTCAGACTACGATAAGGAGAAACTGCAGGAACGCCTTGCTAAATTGTCTGGTGGTGTTGCTGTTCTCTACGTAGGCGCACCGACGGAAGTGGAAATGAAAGAAAAGAAAGACCGCGTTGATGATGCACTTCACGCTACCCGCGCTGCCATTGAAGAAGGCATCGTTGCCGGTGGTGGTGTTGCTCTGGTTCGCGCCATCAATGCGCTTCGCAACATGAAAGGTGAAAACGAAGACGAAACGATCGGCATCAGCATCATCCGCAAGTCGCTGGAATCTCCATTGCGCACCATTGTTGAAAATGCTGGCGTAGAAGGTTCTGTTGTTTTGCAGAAAGTGCAGAACGGAAAAGGCAGCTACGGCTACAATGCCCGCTCTGACAAATACGAAGACCTGAAAAAAGCCGGTGTTATTGACCCGACGAAGGTGACGCGTATCGCTCTCGAAAATGCTGTGTCTATTGCAGGTATGGTGTTGACGACAGAATGTGTGGTCAGCGAAAAAGTAGATAAAAATGCTGCACCTCCTCCAATGCATGGCGGCGGTGGTATGGGCGGCATGATGTAATATCAACTGCTTTTGAATAAAAGCCTTTCCGCTGTTTTGGCGGGAAGGCTTTTTTATTTTACCTCTATTCGTTTCGGGTAATTTTTTTGCAAAACTGAATAAAAGCCTGCCTGATGCTGGATTTTGCTGTATTTTGTTTTGTAAAATCTTCCGAATATGAAGTGTTCAACCCTCAAATCACTTTTCTTTTTTTGTGTTTGGCTTTTCATTACCGTATCCAGAACAGATGCCCAAATCATTACTGGTACCCTGAAAAATGCAAAAGGTGTTCCCCTGAGCAGGGTGTTGATCGAAAAAAACAGGGGCCAGGCTATGGCCCGGACCGATAATAAAGGCGCCTTTAGCATTGCTGCACAACCCGGAGATACTTTGTTGATTCATTATGGAAAAAGGCCCTTTGAGGTGATCGTCGGCGACCAGCAAATCCTCAACCTTACTACCAAAGGCAGGAACATCAGGAACACAACCTCTGGAATTTCAGAAAAAAAAATCGACATGGGTTATGGCGTACAGCCGCTGCATACCCTGAGTACTGCTGCTACTTTACTTGAAACTGAAGACTTTAATTACGGCAATATCGACAATCCGCTGCAACTCATACAGGGCAGAGCGCCTGGGCTACTGGTCTCCCGGCCCGGTGATGACCCCTCCGGTCATTTTGACCTGCAACAAAGAGGGCTGCACACATTGCTTGGAGATGCTCAACCGCTAGTGGTCATTGATGGATTTCCGGGCGTGTCCTTAACCACCATTGATCCACAGGATATCGCTTCGATCAGCTTGCTTCGCGATGCCGCTGCTGCGTCAGTATACGGTCCCCGTGCAGCAAATGGCGTACTGCTCATTAATACAAAAGCGGCAGGGGATACAGAAGGAAAACTGAAAATGGCTTTTCACACCTATACCGGGTTTCAGCAGGTAGCCAATACCCCGGATGTATTAAATGCAGAAACGTATGTGGCGCTGCGCGGTCGGGTAGATATTCCCAATAGTGCCAATATTGATAACTGGGGGAGTTCAACAGACTGGCGTGATGCCATTACCCGAAAAGGCCTCATTCATTACAGCAATGTTCGTGGCGACTGGTCTAAAGCAGGAACCTCTATCCGCACCTCCCTTAACCTGCGCGGAACGGGAGACATCGTTCCTGCTGCCGGTTTTTCGCAAATCAACGGGTCGATCAATTTTGGCCAAAAGTTGTTTAAAGACCGGTTGAATATCCGTTTGCTTGCGGCAGCTAATTACCGCAATTTCAGGCAGGCACGCCCCGATCTCTTTTTTCACGCTGCGCAATTCAATCCGTCTGCACCGGTCCGCCGCAGTGACGGCACTCAGGAGCCATTTGGAGACTACTTTCAGGAACAACGCTTTAATTATTTCAACCCGGTTGCCATTTTAGAGCAGACAGAACACGGCGGCAACCTTCAAACCTATACCGCGAACCTTTATGCCAATTGGGATGTATGGAAAGGCCTGCGTATTGGCGGGCGGGTGGCCTGGCAGTCAGATGAAAGTACCGAAGGCTTTTATGCACCCAGAGAAAGTTTTTATCGGGGCTTTAATGACGATGGATTTGCAGATTACAAACACAATACAGAAGACAACCGGGTAGCAGAAGCCATGATCGGGTATGATTTTGTCACCGGAAAACATAGATTCATTATTGATGTGGGCCATGCTTATCAATACATCAAAAGGAACAGGGAGCGTTTTCAGCTTACGGGGTATAGCGCCGGGGATTTTAACTATGAAGATTTGAGTCCGGATGATGGCAACGGGGCAATCAATGTATCGAATAAAGGGCTTGGTATTCGCCTGGCTGCATTTCGCGGGCAAATGAATTACCAATACAACGATCAGTTCTTCCTGTCTGCCAATGCACGTTATGAAGGCTGCTCCCGTTTTGGGATTAACCGCAAATGGGGCTTGTTTTATGGTATTGGAGCCGGATTCGATTTTGCTAAATTATGGATAAACAATCGCATAGACCAGTTGAAAGTCCGGGTGTCTTATGGCCTGAGCGGCAATTTGCCTGCAGACGATATCTTGTCGGGCGTATTGTTTGAGCAGGGCGGCACCTTCTTTTTTAACGGTGAATTTATTCCTTATTACAGTGCGGTAACAGCCCCCAATCCTGATTTGCGTTGGGAAAGTCGCCGTGATTTTAATGCCGGAGTGGACTTTAGTTTTTCCGACGGGCGCTTCCGGGGCACTGTTGACCACTATCAAAGTCATTCAGAGGGGTTGTTGTTCAACTACCTCAACATCACCTCTCCGGTCGGGTTTACCGTGATTACCGAAAATTATGCGGCCATAAAAAATACCGGAATAGAGCTTTCATTTCAAACGGAGCTCATGAACAAAGGGGATTGGAGTTGGCTGCTGGATCTTAATTTTGGCGCCAATCGCACAGAATATGCCAATCTAACGGCCCCCGGGCAACCTGCTTTTGAGCCTGTCCGCGTTGGTTTTCTTGCCAGTTCCGGCAGTAACCAGGCCATTCGCATAGCTGAAGGAGGCCGGGTCGGCGAGCTATTCGGTTTTGAATTTGAAGGGGCGCAGAATGGTTTTCCCGTTTTCGGGGACGAAACGGTTCTCGGAAATGCACTGCCTGCTTATTTTTGGGGCATCGGGAGTACCCTTACCTGGAAAAAATTTGAATTTGGTTTACGGCTGAGGGCGGTAGAAGGGCATAGCCTGGCAAATGAAACGCAGTTTAGCCTTGGCTTAAAGGGAGGGGCACCCCGGCACAATATTTTGAGTGAGGCTCTTGAATCTCCTGCCACCAGTATTTCTCAGGAGTTTACACCTTTCTCCGGCCTCTTTGTGCAGGATGCTTCCTTTGTGCGCTTAGACAATTTACGTCTGGGCTACCGCTTTGATCTCGGGAATAACCGTTACCTTTCCAGCCTGCAAGTTTATGTTGCAGCACAGAATCTGATGACGCTCTCAGGGTACAATGGCCCGGATCCTGAAGTGCGCCTTAGGGGGCAAAGTACCTTTGCTCCGGGGCCGGATTTGACCATTCCGGGGATTGATTCAAGGACGACGCACTGGCCGGTTCGTTCCTGGATATTGGGCGTAAATGTTGCATTTTGAAATAGCGTGCAACAAAGAGAAATAATCGTATGATGTCTGATACTTTGGGGAGCTATTTGCTCATAAGTTTAATATTTGTTGCCTGTTCAAAACAGAAACAGCCCGAAAATCCCAAGCTGTTTCGAGCATTGGATGCTTCTACTACAAAAGTTGATTTTATCAATCAACTTAATGAAAACGAGTCGTTTAACATCATTCAGTACTTGTATTACTACAATGGTGGCGGCGTTGCAGTGGGCGATATCAACAATGATGGGCTCCCTGACTTGTATTTCACGGCCAACCAGCTTCCAAACAAACTTTACCTGAATAAAGGCCAGCTGCAATTTGAGGACATCACCGAAAAAGCAGGCGTGGCAGGAGGGGGTATGTGGAAAACCGGCGTTACGATGGCCGACGTTAATGGCGATGGATGGCTGGATATCTACGTATGCCAGGTTGGCAAATACAAAAGCATCGAGGGGCGCAACGAATTGTACATCAATAACGGCGACCTGACTTTTACGGAAAGTGCTACACAATATGGCGTTGATTTTCAGGGATTTTCTACCCAATCTGCTTTTTTTGATTACGACGGCGACGGCGATCTCGATTTTTATCTGCTTAACCACTCTGTTCACGCTTCCGAAAATTACAGCGAATCAAGCATCCGGCAGCGCCGCGAACCGCTTTCCGGCGACCGGCTGTACCGGAATGACGGTGGGCATTTTACGGAGGTCAGTGAAAAGGCGGGCATTTTCGGCAGTCGTATAGGTTATGGTCTGGGCGTTTCTGTAGCGGATTTCAACAACGACGGACTCCCGGATTTATATGTTTCCAATGACTTTCATGAAAACGATTACCTCTACTACAACAACGGGGACGGCACTTTCCGGGAGGCCATTACAGCTTCAATTGGCCATACCAGTACCTTTTCCATGGGGAACGACGCAGCTGATTTTAACAACGACGGCCGATTGGACCTTCTGACTTTGGATATGAAACCCGAGGATGCTTTTGTTTTGAAAAGCTCTGTTGGTGCCGACCCTTATAACATCTACCGCTACAAACTCAGCTTCGGATACCACTATCAGTATCCGCGCAACATGCTGCAGCTTAACCTTGGAGAGCTTCAGGGCAAAGGTGCGCAATTCGCAGAAATCGGGCAGATGGCTGGAGTGGATGCCACCGATTGGAGCTGGTCGGCCCTTTTTTGTGACCTCGATGGCGATGGCTGGAAAGATATTTTTATTGGGAATGGCATTCTTCGTCGGCCCAACGACCTGGATTATCTGAAATTTACAGCCAATACTCAGGTGCAGCAATCGGACACCGACCTCGATATCGCCGCAAAAATGCCGGGGGGAGTGGTTCCAAATTACGCCTTCAGAAATAAAGGCGATCTGAGCTTTGAACCGGTTGCTACGGCATGGGGCCTCGACCTGAAAGCTTGTACAAACGGAGCAGCTTACGCCGATCTGGATGGTGATGGCGACCTCGATCTGGTGACGAACAACCTGAATGCACCGGCGTCTATTTTTGAAAACCGCGCCCGGGAATTTAACGAGAATAATTACCTCAGAATCAATTTAAAAGGAAATGGCAGCAACGTTTTTGGCATCGGCGCCCGAGTGACCGTTGAGTCGGAAGGCGTTCGGCAAATTCAGGAGTTGCAAACCACTCGCGGGTTTCAGTCTGCTGTTGAACCGGTGCTTACATTTGGCCTCGGCAAGGCCAAACAGGCAGCTGTAGTAGAAATTCGCTGGCCGGATGGGCATGTACAACGACTTAACGGCGTATCCGCAAATAAGACACTGACCATCGCTTATGAAAAAAAAGGCGAAGTTTCCGGTACCCGGGCAGCAAGTCCAAAAACTATTTTCGAAGAGATTACGGCAAAATCGGGTCTGGTCTTCGGCCATATTGAAAATGAATTCACTGATTTCGACCGTGAACCGCTTATTCCACATGCCTTATCTACGCAAGGGCCCCGTATGGCTACCGGTGATGTCAATGGTGACGGACTGGAAGATTTGTTCATTTGCGGCGCCAAAGGGCAGGCAGGTGCAATTTTTATTCAATCCGGGGACACTGGAAAATTCCGACAAATCGGGCAACCTGCTTTGGAAAATGACCTTCTGAAAGAGGACACCGATGCTGCGTTTTTTGATGCGGATGGCGACGGCGACCTTGATTTATACGTGGTGAGCGGTGGCGGCGAAGTTGTTGGAGAAGGGGAAGCTTTGCTGGATCGGCTGTATCTGAATGACGGAACGGGCCTTTTTTCCTTGTCAGAAGGCGCTTTACCCCCATTCTATGCTAATGGCAGTTGTGTGGTTCCGCTGGATTTTAATGGAGATGGCGCCCTCGACCTTTTTATCGGCACACGGTCAGTGGTTGGCAGTTATGGCATTCCACCAGCATCAGCGCTGCTCCAGAACGACGGGAGAGGAAAGTTTTTTGACAAAACGGCTGCACTGGCGCCGGCGCTTTCCAAAGCAGGAATGGTGACAGATGCTGCATTGGTGCACATGGGAGGTAAGCCCTGGTTGGTGGTTGTCGGAGAATGGATGCCCGTAACTGCTTTCAGCATCTCTGAAAATTGGAAAAAAGTAGAAACCCCAAACTCCGGAGGTTGGTGGAATGCGGTTCTGGCTTGTGATTTTGACAAAGACGGAAATGAAGAATTGCTGCTCGGAAACCTGGGACTGAATTCTGACCTTAGGGCTACCCGGGAAGAACCGGTATCGCTTTTTGTACACGATTTTGATCACAATTATTTCACGGAACCCATTTTGGTCTACTATAAACAAAATGAAGCGCAGCCCTATGTCTCCATGGATGAACTGAGCATGCAAATGCCTATGCTCCGGAAAAAATTCACCCAATACACTACGTACGCAAAAAGTATTTTCAGCGAGGTATTTGATGCCAATGAACTGGAACGTGCCCGACGTCTGGATGCCTTTATTTTCGCTTCTTCCATTGCAAAAAGCAAAGGGGACGGAACGTTTAGCCTCGAAGCCCTGCCCGTAACGGCTCAGGTTGCACCCATTTTTGCTTTCACGACACTTGATGTGGATGGTGACGGCACGCCGGAGGTTTTGGCTACCGGGAATTTTTTCAGTGTTCATCCTGCATTGGGGCGCTACGATGCGAGTTGGGGGCATCTGCTGAAAAAGGATGGCAACGGAGCATTTGTTGAAATCAAACGCCAGGATAGCGGATTCATCAGTGGGGGAGAAGGCAGAAGTCTGGCCGTTGTCAGGAATGCAAAAGGAAGACCTTTCGTCATTGCGGCACGGAACAATCTTGCTGTGCAGGTTTTTCAGCTTCGGTAATGATTATTGCAGTCTTTCTGATGGCCTGCGATTTATTTTATTACGAGCCATCAGGTACTTTACAACATGCTAGTGCCAGATTTCCGAAATCTCAAAGATTTCGGAAATCTAATTGGCCCAAAACTTGGCAACGTGAGATAGACAATCTTCTGTGTGGATAAAAATTCAACGAAAAAATAAAACCACTGATTGGAATTGGGTGTTACCTTTGTGTAATCAATCTAAATAAGAACAATGGAAAATATCGTTGCCAAAAGTGCGGTGATGCTCTATACAGAACAAACGCCCAACCCGGAATCACTAAAATTCGTTACGAATCGCATGCTGTACCGGGGCACGGCTGATTTTAAAGAGGCTGGGCTGGCGGCGGAGTGGTCCCCGATAGCTGCTGCGCTTTTCGAACTTCCTTACGTAAAAGGCGTATACATCAGCAGCAATTTCGTCACGGTGACCAAAGAGTTTAACTACGAGTGGCCCGACATTATGCTGAAATTGAAGGATTTCATCAAAAACTTCATTGAAGAAGGCGGTGAAATTCTGAAAGATGGTTTTGCAGAAGAAATGGCGAAACTGGAAGCAGCGCGCGATTCAGACATCACTTATTCAGAGGACGATGCCGTATTGGTTCATAAGATCAAAGATTTGATCGATACCTATGTGAAACCCGCTGTTGAAATGGATGGTGGAAATATTGAGTTCAAATCTTTTGATAAAGGAATAGTTACTGTAACTTTGCAAGGATCCTGCAGTGGATGCCCTTCATCTACAGTGACACTTAAAGCCGGGATCGAGGGCATGCTCAAGCGCATGGTACCCGAAGTTCAGGAAGTTGTTTCTGAAATGGGGTAACCCGGATATAAAAAAGCAATCGACTTGTTCGCCTAATTGAAACATCAACACATACAATCCGTTTCGATTAAGAATAGAACATATCACATATCAGACGGGGTCGCAATCTGCAAATTGCGCCCCGTCTTTATTTTACCCCTTATGCAGCCTCAGGAGAGACTTTCTTCCTCAACAACGCCGCACACAACAGCGAAATGATCAGGCCCACCGGAAAGATTTCCAGAAATGTAAACCCGATTTTCACCAGCGGGTTTTTATACATTTCCGCAAATTGTTCCATGCGGGCAATTTCCTGTTCGATTTCTGCCGCTGATTTTCCGCTTTTCTGCAACTGCTCCACGCTGTATTGATAGTATTGATCCATAAATTCATTTCCGCTGCCAAAACTGCTGTAGATCATCCAAACCGCCACATAAATAATCGAGGCAACCAGGGTGATGAGTATTCCTACCTGAAAGGCTTTGCCAAAGCTGATGGCGCCGCCAGCCTCATTGTCTCTGTAAGCGCGTACGCCGAAGAACACCGCCGAAAGTGCCACGATCATAGAGATATAACCCACCCATCCGCCGGCTTCTATGCTCATTTTTCCGCTTGAATAAAGGGGCGCCGTGATGAGCATGACAGCAGCCAGAATACCGCCGGCCATTAAGCCGTAATTCCGTACAATCTTTTTCATGTTTATTGATTTTGTATTGGTGTAAAAGAATGGCCCAAAGATGGGGGTAGGAAAGGCAAATTGCCCTCACCCGAAAGTACGATTTGGAGGAAAATTGGTGAAATCACCCGAAAGTGGGAGGGCTTAAATCAACCCACCTTCTTTCGCCTTTTGGATCGCCTGCGTGCGCCGTTGCACGTCTAATTTCAAATAAAGGTTGGAAGTGTGTGTTTTCACCGTGTTAAGGGAAATGAACAGGCGGTCGGCAATTTCCTGGTTGGAAAGCCCGGCAGCCATGAGTTGGAGCACCTCGTATTCGCGGGGGCTGATGCCCAGTTCCCGCAGCAAAGCTTCCGGAACAGCCGGGGTAGGAGCGGTGGTGGTTTTCTGTTCCGCAGCTCCGGTTTTAGGCTTCAGGAAGTTGAGGCCGATCCAGATGCCCAGTCCGCTAAACAACAGTGCGACCAGTCCCAGATAGAACTGCAGGGACAAATCGCGCAGGATGTAGCGGTATTCCATCCACTTCAGCGCCCAGACCAATAAAGCAAGCAAGGTGCCGTAAAGGAATATGGTTTTTTTCATTGCAGACAAGATAAAAACCAATTTTTCTATCAAACAATCTTTTCTTACTTTTATGCAGCTTTCCAAAAAAGAGCTTGTTCGAGAATTCCTCAATTGGCTGCGTGTTGCAAATTTTGTTTTATCCATCGTTGAATTTCTTCGCCGTAGCTGCTGGCTATGTCTGCAAAATTCGCCTCGTTTAAAACAAAATTTTCTAACACTCGCTCAATCAGAAAATCCCGAATAAGCTCTAAAACAAACATAACATGGTCCGTAGAATTCCTGCTTTCCTCCTGCTGGTTTCTGTCTCATTAATTTTTTCTCAGTGTATGCAAAATAAAGAAGATAAGGCCGGAGAGGCTGCAGCTTCAACCAATCCACTCCTGCAAAAATGGGAAGGCCCGTACAATGGCGTGCCGCCGTTTGATAAAGTAAAAATCAACGATTTTCAACCTGCTTTTGAAGCTGCAATGGCTGAAAATCGCAAAGAAATTGAGCAGATCACTTCCAACAGCGAACCGGCTACCTTTGCGAATACCATTGAAGCTTTGGAAAAATCCGGGTTGACACTCAAACGCGTTGAGGCTATTTACGACGTCTGGAAAAACAACATGAGCTCCCCGGAACTGGAAGCCATTCAGTCTACCCTTGAGCCGCTTCTGGCTGCTTATGCGGATTCGATTACGCAGAATACGGCGCTGTTTATGCGAATCGAAGCGGTCAACAACGATCCCGGCAAAAAAAATCTGACGCCTGAACAGCAAAGACTGCTGGAAAAATACTATACCAATTTTGTATTGGCCGGCGCTAAACTAGACGCTGCCAGCAAAAAGCGGGTGGCTGAGATCAACCAGCAACTTGCCGGGCTTTTTTCAAAATTCAGCCAACACCAACTGGCAGATGAAAGTGACAAATACCTTGAGTTGACGACGGAAGCGGAGCTGGATGGCCTGCCCGAAGACCTCAAAGCTGCCGCTGCCGAAGCTGCTGCCTCTAAAAACAAAAAAGGCGCCTGGATCATCTCCAATACGCGCTCTTCCATTGAGCCCTTTCTAACTTATGCGAACCGGCGCGATTTGCGTGAAAAAGCCTGGCGTATGTTTGTCAACCGCGGCGACAACGGCGATGCAAACGACAACAATGCCATCGTTACAGAAATCTTGCAACTGCGGGCTGAGCGGGCAAAATTGCTGGGCTACCCAACGCACGCCCACTGGCGCCTCGCCGATAAAATGGCGCAAACACCTGAAAAAGCAATGGCCTTGCTGGAAGCGGTGTGGATACCGGCAGTTGGCCGCGTAAAGGAAGAAGTGAAAGACATGCAGCAGTTGGCAGATAAAGCGGGTGATAAAATTAAAATTGAACCCTGGGATTACCGCTACTACGCCGAAAAAGTACGTAAAGCCAAATACGACCTCGATCAGGATGAGGTGAAGCAGTATATGCAGCTGGAAAAACTGCGCGAAGGCATGTTTTTTGTAGCCGGCGAATTGTTTGGTTTTGGTTTTGAACAAGTTACGGATGTGCCGGTTTTTCATCCTGATGTCCGGGTATATAAAGTGACAGACAAAAGCTCCGGTAAACAAATCGGGTTGTGGTATTTCGATCCCTATTCACGGGAAGGCAAGCGTTCGGGCGCCTGGATGACGGCTTATCGGGAGCAGGAAACCCTAAATGGCGACATTACCACGATTGTTTCCAACAACTGCAATTTCATAAAAGGGAAACCGGGCGAGCCGGTGCTGATTTCCTGGGAGGACGCAGAAACCTTATTTCATGAGTTTGGTCATGCGCTGCATGGACTGAATTCAAAAGTAAAATACCCCATGCTTTCAGGCACCAATGTGGCCACCGATTACGTGGAGTTTCCTTCGCAGATCCTGGAGCGTTGGCTGGCTACTCCGGAAGTGCTTCAAAAGTACGCGCTCCACTACAAAACAGGACAAGCCATTCCGCAAGCTCTGGTGGATAAACTCAACAATGCTTCCAAATTTAACCAGGGCTTTGCAACGGTAGAGTTGATTGCGAGCGCTTTGATAGACATGAAACTCCATTTGGCCGGTTCTGCCAAAATAGACCCGGATGCTTTTGAAAAAGAAAATCTGGCGGCCATCAACATGCCATCCGAGATCGTGATGCGCCACCGAACGCCGCAATTTGGCCATATTTTTGCCGATGACGGTTATTCTGCCGGCTATTACAGCTATTTGTGGTCTGATGTTCTGAGCGCCGACGCCTACGAAGCCTTCACAGAAGTCGGAGGCCCCTATGATAAGGCTGTTGCTAAAAAGCTAAAGGATTACATCTTCAGCGTTGGCGGCACAATGGATGAAGCTACGGCTTACCGCAAATTCAGAGGCCACGATCCCAATACGGACGCCCTGATGAGAAAGCGGGGCTTTAAGCTTGGGAAGGAAATGAAAGACTGATAAAACTGGCCCTTTGTAATCGTTATTTTAGCTTATAAAAAAACGAAATATCCTCTGCCAGTTTGTCAAATACGGCGCGGTTGTTGTACATCATGTGCCCGCTTTCGTAGTATTTAAAAATCAACTGCGAGGGCTTAAATCCGTGTCTGGAAAAAGTGTATTCCGCATCGAAAAACGGGGTAATCAGGTCGTAATAGCCGCTGGCAATGAACACGTCCATTTGCGGATTTCTGCGCATGGTTTGGGCCAGGCCGGGCGCCGTATTTACATAGGAAGGCTCCCATGCATCGTCTTTTCCCAAAGGCTTCCAATTCCATTTTTTGTAAATCTGATCGTTCCCGGTCAGGTAAGGCCGATCCATTTTTACCCCTAGATCGGTGGAGAGGTATTCGTTCATAGCAGCTGTAAAAGCGCTTTCGATCTGATAATCGGCCGGATCGCCCAGGTTGGGACTTTCCGCAACGAGGTCAATTTCTTCAGAAGTATACCGCCCGTCGAGCTGCCCGATCACGAGGTTGCTATCGCGGAGCAGTTCGCTGCGAAAGCGGGGAATGAGTAGTTTCAGGCCTGATTTTTCGATATAATTTTGCGGCAATCCGGTAAAATATGCCAGTTGAGCAGCCACAGCCTTTTTTTCAGCCTCCGGCAACCGGCTTCCTTTGTATAAGGCCGGCAGGTAGGTTTGGTAGGCAAAATCGCGCGCTTCCTGTACAAAATCCGCCAATAATTTCCCCGTTCCGGCTTTTTTGTGGTACCAGGCTGTTGCTGCCATAGAAGGCAGGTAGGTGAAATAGGAGGTGATGTTATCGTGTACAGAAGTAGAACCGGCATAATCCAAAGCCTGAGAGATCAGAATGAGACCATTTAGTGCCATGTTTTGCCCGCCGCCTTCCAGTGCGTTAGCCACTGCTGCAGCCCGGGTCGTTCCAAAACTTTCACCGGCAATGTATTTGGGCGATTGCCAGCGCTTGTTCTCCGTTATCCAGGTCCGTATGAGTTTGGCAATGGAAGCTGCATCTTCATTTAGTCCCCAATAATCTTCGTTTTTCCCGACGCCTATGGCCTTGCTGAAGCCGGTCCCTATAGGATCTATGAACACCAGATCGGTTTGTCCGATCATGAAATGGGGGTTGTCATTGAGTTTGAAAGGTGCAGCACCATCGTCCTGACGGGCATCGCTGTCTATCTGCACGATTTTCGGGCCAAAAAAGCCCAAATGCAGCCATACTGAGGCAGACCCGGGACCTCCGTTGAAAATAAATGTAACGGGCCGGGTAGCGTCAACCGGCGCTTTCATACTACCGGGTAAGTAGGATACGCACCAGAAGCTGGCCACATATTGGCCGGTATCGTTTGCAAGGTATATTTCTTCCGCTACTGAACGGTAAGTAAAAGGCTTCTTGTCGAGGATGATGGTGTGTTGCTGCTCAAACCTTTTAGGAGGGTCAATGGGTTTTGGGTCTTTGGTTTGTGCCGGTAATTGTGTGGTTGCCAATGCGATCAAAAAAGAAAGCATGACCATAGGTGTAAAAAAAGGTTTGTAGAACGGGTACATATTAACAGAATTAGCGGTTTTGACAGATTCTATTCCAAAGGAAAGTTAGAAAATAATATCAACTCATCGTCTTCAAACAAGCGCTCGCGCGGAGGCTCCGGCCTCGCGTGTTTTATTCATCGGGTTCCACCCGATAAAAATTTACAACATCAACTCATCGTCTTCAAACAAGCTTCCCGCAACAACTCCATATACGCATGCCCCTTTTGGCGGGCAAAAGCAATGTTGCGCTCCGGAATGCCTTCCGGGTCAGGGTAGTGCTCCAGAACCCGGTCCAGACTTGCCTCCCTGAGCAGGTGCAACATGGGATACAAAGAGCGGTTGGTAAAATTAGCAGGATCATCTGGTGGCGCATCGGCGAAACGATAATCCTGGTGAAAACTGGCAATCTGATAAATGCCTTCGTAGCCCCGGTCAATCAATAGATTTTCGCTGAGCTCCAGCAAGTCCAGAAAATCTTCAAATACCTCGAATGCACCCGGGAAAATGAGCAAAGTGGTTTCGACTTCCCCGTCTTCATCCAGTCTGGCGCACTCTTGAATGACTGCTTCCAGGCAGCGCTCCATTTCTTCAGATCGCAGCACAACGTACCGGATGCTGTCTCTTTGCATTTCCCGGCTGGCAAATGGACAAAAATTACAACCCACAACCACGGCTTTCAGCCATGCCTGAGTTTGGGCAATAACAATGTGGTCGTCGACGGGGTGATTTTCAATAGGATGTGAATCAGACATGGAATGATTTTAAGAAGTTCCTAAATGGTGAAATTCGGAAATATTATTCAGAATCTGAAATCGACAAGGCAATAGAATTATGTCATTCAAGCGCTTGACCTAAATCATTTTGGTCTAAATTATTGAATGCTAACTTGTACGCATTTCTATGATCCATGATTCGCCTGATGATGCAATACGATGAAACCACACATCCGGAAAATAGCTTTGCCTTCCTGCAGCAGCGGTTTGCAAATCATTATGAGGAAATTTTTTCAAATGACCTCGCTGAAAAAACCGTGGTGGTTATTCCAAGTCTGAGCTTAGATCCTGAAATACTCGGAACCATCCGGGGGGCTTCCTATTACGAAGAACGTTTGCTCTGTATGCTGATGTTGCTGCGCATGCCGCGAACCCGGGTGATTTTCGTATCCAGCGTTCCGGTTGACGACAGCATTGTGGATTATTATCTGCACCTCTTGCCCGGAATAACAGGTTATCATGCCCGCCAAAGACTAACCTTACTGAGTTGTTACGATGCCACCAGAGTTTCCCTGACCAGTAAAGTGCTCCGTCGGCCGCGTCTGATAAAAAGAATTAAAGAACAGATCAAGTTTCCGGAGTTGGCCCACATGATTTGCTTTAATGAAACAGAGGCAGAAACGCAACTGGCGCTGGCTCTCGGGATTCCCATTTACGGCTGCGACCCGGCTTTGTGGCCTATGGGCAATAAATCCGGAAGTCGTCGGATATTCAGAAAACTGAACCTGAATTTACCTCCGGGCATTGAAGACCTGTATACCGAAGAAGACATTGCCAATGCACTGGTTTGCCTGAAAAGCGAACATCCGGATTTGCGGAAAGCTGTCGTCAAAATCAACGACGGATTTTCTGGCGAAGGCAATGCTATTTTTCGCTACGAACATGTTTTTCAGGGCGGTCGCGACCCGGTTGAAGAAGTGCTGAACGCCCTGCCCGGTCATCTAAGTATTGTGGCAGCCAATGTTTCTTACCAGGCTTTCCTTGGTAAATTCAGGAAAATGGGCGGCATCGTAGAAGCTTTTATCGAAGGAGAGAACAAAGAATCTCCCTCTGTTCAATGCCGCATCACTCCTTTGGGTGTCAGTGAGGTAATCTCTACGCACGATCAGTTGCTGGGGGGCGAAAGCGGGCAGGTTTTTTTGGGCGCTACTTTTCCGGCCAGTCACGAATATACCCGGGAGATAGCCGAAATGGGTAAGCAGGTTGCTGACGAATTGAAGGAGTATGGCGTTCTGGGGCGGTTTAGCGTCGATTTTATCTCTGTAAAAGTGGCATCCGGTTGGATGCATTATGCCATCGAAATCAACCTGCGCAAAGGCGGTACAACCCACCCATTCCTGATGCTGCAGTTTTTGACCGATGGCGAATTCAACTGGAAAGAGGGCCTGTATGTCATGCCCAACGGCCAATCCCGCTGTTATTTTGCTTCCGACAACATCATGAGTGAAAGGTATATTGGTCTTACCCCACATGATTTGATCGATATTGCGCACTGCAACCAGATTCAATTCGACGGCGCTACCCAGTGTGGTGTGATGTTTCACATGATAGGCGCCTTATCGCAATACGGCAAACTTGGTCTGGTTTGCATTGGCAAAAACCATGAAGAAGCCCGGGCTTTTTTGGAAAAAACAGTGGATGTTCTGAATGCAGCCTGCGCGACGTAGTTTTCAACTATTTTTTCGCTTCCTGTTCTGTACCTTTGCGCTTCTACAAAAAAGGAAAATTTTGAATAAGGCAATCCGCATTGGCACACGAGGCAGCAAACTGGCACTTTGGCAGGCTGAATACACCCGCGCCCAACTTCTGGAGAAAGGCGTTGAATCCGAATTGGTGATCATTCAGACCAAAGGCGATAAAATACAGGATCTCAGTTTCGACAAAATCGAAGGGAAGGGGTTTTTTACCAAAGAAATAGAAGATGCCCTGCTTCAGGGGGAGGTGGATATGGCTGCGCATTCTATGAAAGACATGCCGACCACTTCGCCGGAAGGTCTGGTTATCACAGCGCTTTCCTATCGGGAAAACCCCGCAGACTGGCTCCTTATTCGCAAAGATACCATCGATAAAAGCGCGCTTTTCGGCTTGAAAAATGGCGCCGTTGTTGGTACTTCTTCTGCCCGGCGAAAAGCACAAATGCTCGATTTCAGAGGCGATATCCAACTCCGCGACCTTAGAGGCAATGTACCGACACGTGTGGAAAAACTTCGGCGCGGCGATTATGATGCCATCCTGCTGGCCGCTGCCGGTTTGCAACGATTAGAAATGGATTTATCGGAGTTTGAGCTGGTTCGGTTCAACCCCCGTGAGTTTGTGCCTGCGCCGGCTCAGGGGGTCGTAGCCTGGCAGACCCGCACCGATGATTTGCCAACCCGTCGCCTGCTTCAATCCATACACCAGGCCGATGTGGCAGCTGTTACCAACATTGAACGCGGCATCCTGAAGCTGATGGGCGGGGGCTGTCACCTGCCGCTCGGCGCTTATTGTGAGCGGGATTCACAAGGAAATTACCACGTTTGGGCTGCCAAAGCAGACCGCTGGGATGCGCCACTGCGACGGGCACACCTTTCCTCCAGTACAAGTTTTGAACTGGCAGAGCGGGTCGTTGCGTTGCTCGACGAAAAAAAGTAAGCCAACAAGATGCAACATACACCCTCCAACCGTGTTTTCATCACGCGCCCGACACCGCCAGATAGTGAAATCAGGCGATTACTGGAACCGTACGGATATACTGTAGAGGGATGTTCTCTGGTAGAATTCAAAGCCGCCTCCTTTGAATTACCACCGGCTTTCGACTGGGTATTCTTTTACAGCAGTCAGGGCGTTCGGTTCTTTTTTGAGGGTTTGGACGATATGGGACTTGTTTTACCCGCATCCATGCGTTTTGGCGCCATTGGCCCCGGTACTGCCGCTGCACTTCCCAAATCGGATTTTACGGGTGATGGCATTCCCGAAACGACAGCGAAAGCCTTTCTGGCGCTTGCTGCCGGAAAACGGGTGATTTTCCCGGGCGCTGCAAATTCCAGGCAATCTGTGCAACTGTTGTTGGGAGATGCCGTTGAATCGTTTAGCGTGGTTGTTTATGACAATACGCCCGTGTCTGATATTCCCTTTGTTGAAGCAGGGGTGCTCATATTCACCAGCCCTCTAAACGCGCAGGCTTATTTTTCGAAACGCCTGTTGCTTCCTGGCCAAAAGGTAGTGGCCATTGGCCCCACGACGGCCCAGGCGCTTTCGGATCTGAATGCAGGCCCGCATGTTGTGGCGCCACAGGCCTCAGAAGCAGGGCTGGCCATTGCCGTTTTATCTTTACGTTCAAAAACCTGATCAAAGATGAAGATTGAAGAAGCCATTCAACAAAAAGCGTTCAAAAATGAATACCAAAAGCTCCATGTGAACATTCTGTACACTGCTTCTTTTCTCAATCAGAATACCCTTCAGACGCTGAAGCCTTTCAATATCTCACCACAGCAATTTAACATACTCCGGATTTTACGCGGCATGTATCCCCAACCAGCCTCGGTCAAACTACTGACGGAAAAAATGATCGATAAAATGTCCAACGCTTCGCGACTGGTTGAAAAGCTGCGCAACAAAGGCCTTGTAGCCCGCGAAGCTTGCGACAACGATCGCAGGAAAGTGGATGTTCAAATTACATCTGCCGGATTGACATTGCTGGAGCAGGCCAGTTTTGCCATCGAACAAATGATACAAAACTACGCGCAAACCATCAGCGCTGAAGAAGCGACTACGTTGAATAGCGGGCTGGACAAACTGCGCGAGGGATAATAATGATCAGGACTTAAAAACTTTGACATACCTCGCAGCTTTGGAAACGCAAGACCGTACACCGCTTGCATTTTTGATGATGAAACAGCAGGCGCCGGGCTGCATTTTTCTTCAATAGCCGAATCGCATTAATGTGTTGATTCAACACGAACCTGCATTTCTTTCCTAATACCCGCCGGATGTACTATTTTAGCGCCCAAAGAAACGCATGCACATGGCGCACACAATAAAAGCTTGTATTTTCGATCTGGACGGCGTTATCGTCGATACAGCAAAATTTCACTTTCTGGCCTGGCGCAGACTGGCCAATGAATTGGGATTTGATTTCAGCGAAGCCCAGAATGAACAGCTCAAAGGAGTCAGCCGCATGCAGTCACTGGAACTGATTTTGCAATGGGGAGGCATCTCTTTGGATGAAAATACCAAAGCCGATTTGGCAGAAAAGAAAAACGAATGGTACCGGGAATACATCCTTCAAATGGAGCCCGGTGATGTGCTGGAAGGTGTAGAGGCGTTTTTGGACGAAGTTAAAAAACACGGCGTGAAGGTTGGACTCGGTTCGGCCAGCAAAAATGCAGGCACCATTCTGGAAAGGGTTGGATTGTCGGATGTTTTTGAAGTGGTCATAGATGGAAACCGGCACACCAAAAGCAAACCCGATCCTGAAGTTTTCCTGACAGCGGCAGCTGCTTTGGGGGTTGCCCCGGAGTACGCCATCGTATTTGAAGATGCCGATAAAGGGGTCGAAGCCGCACTGAAAGGCGGTTTTTTGTCTGTAGGTGTGGGGCGCCCGGAAGTTTTGGGGCATGCTCATTTAGTCATTCCTGGTTTTGCCGGACTGCATTTTGAGGCCGTTCTGAACCAAATTAATGCCATTGCTGCGACCGTAAATACCTGATAATTGTCGTTTTAGACCAATAAATTAAATCATCTCAAGCGAACACTTACTTTATGAAACAATACCTAACGCACGACGAGTGGTGCATCATCGAAGATGGGTTTCATCGGGAACACAACTGCATTTCTGAAAGTGTTTTCAGCATTGGCAACGGAAAAATGGGGCAACGCGCCAATTTTGAAGAGCAATTCAGTGGCGAAACGCTTCAGGGCAGCTACGTAGCCGGGGTCTATTATCCGGATAAAACCCGGGTTGGCTGGTGGAAAAACGGCTATCCCGAATATTTTGCAAAAGTGCTTAACGCAGCCAACTGGATTGGCATCAAAATCGAATTCGACGGGGAAGCGCTGGATTTGGCAAAATGCGAAGTAGAAAACTTCCGCCGGGTGCTGAACATGAAAGAAGGCTATCTTGAGCGGACCTTCACCGCGCGTATGGTTAGCGGCAAAGAAGTAAAGGTGTCTGCCAAACGCTTTTGCAGTATTGTTGATGATGAAGTCGGCGCCATCCGCTATGCGATCACACCCGTCAATTTTTCCGGAACCCTTACGGTGACGCCATATGTGGATGCCGATATCGTGAACAAGGATTCCAATTACGATGAAAAATTCTGGGTAGAAATAGAAACCAGTGTCAAAAGGCGCAAGGGTTTTGTCGTGGCAGAAACCAGGAAAACGGCTTTCCAGGTTTGTACCGGCATGAAATTCACCATTTTCCAAAACGGCGTGGAATCAGAGTTTAATTCCTATCGCATTCAACGTCAAAAATTTGTTGGTTGCAGTGTGGATTTGCGCTGCGAAGAAGGCGTGGAAACGGTGGTTTATAAATATGGAGCCAATGTTGCTTCGCTGAATTACCCCAAAGAAGAACTTATGACCCGCTGCTCAGAACGTTTGGAAGCGGCCTATGAAAAAGGGTTTGATCAGATGCTCAAAGAACAGGCCGAAGCCTGGGCGAAAAAATGGGAAGAAGCCGACATCATCATTGAAGGGGATGTTTCTGCCCAGCAAGGCATTCGTTTCAATATTTTCCAGCTTTATCAGACTTATACTGGCGAAGATGAGCGGCTGAACATCGGCCCAAAAGGTTTTACGGGTGAAAAATACGGTGGAAGTACCTACTGGGATACAGAAGCTTATTGCCTGCCTTTTTACATGTCAACGGCAGATTCCAGAGTAGCGCGCCAGTTGCTGGTGTACCGTTACAAACACCTTGAAAAAGCCATCGAGAATGCCGAAAAACTGGGATTTACCGATGGCGCTGCGCTTTACCCGATGGTGACCATGAATGGGGAGGAATGCCACAATGAATGGGAAATTACTTTCGAAGAAATTCACCGGAATGGCGCCATTGCTTATGCCATTTACGATTACATCCGCTATACCGGCGACCAGCATTACCTGAGCGAATACGGGCTGGAAGTCCTGATCGGTATCGCCCGGTTCTGGGCGCAACGAGTGCATTTTTCTGAAAGGAAAGGCCAATATGTCATGCACGGCGTTACCGGCCCCAATGAGTATGAAAACAACGTAAACAACAACTGGTACACCAATTACATCGCTGTTTGGTGTCTGAAATACGCGATGGAAGCGATGGCATATGTGAAAGCTTCCGCACCGGAACGCTATCGGGAAATTGAGGAAAAAACGAAGTTCTACGAATTTACGGAAACGAAGCTCTGGAAAGACATCGTCGGTAAAATGTACCTGCCGCACGATGAAAAGCTGGGTATTTTTATACAAAATGATGGCTTTTTGGATAAAAACCTGCTCACGGTAGCTGATTTGCGTCCCGAAGACCGGCCAATCAACCAGAAGTGGTCCTGGGACCGCATTCTTCGTTCGGTTTTCATCAAGCAGGCAGATGTGCTTCAGGGCCTGTATTTCTTTGAAGACCAGTTTGATGAAGACACCATACGCCGTAATTTCGAGTTCTACGAACCCCGCACAGTGCATGAATCTTCTTTATCTCCCTGCGTTCATGCCATTCTGGGGGCGCGCATCGGAAAAGAAGCGGTTGCTTATGAGATGTACCTGCGCACAGCCCGTCTGGATCTCGACGATTATAACAACGATACGGAAGACGGCTGCCACATTACCAGTATGGCCGGCGCCTGGCTGGCTGTTGTTAAAGGTTTCGGCGGCATGCGCGTTTTCGACGATGCCCTTCATTTCAGCCCTTTTGTTCCCGGAAAATGGAAAGGATACTCGTTCCACATCCGGTTTAGAGGCGCTTTGCTGGAAATAAAAGCCAGCAAAGGTGGGGTCAAAATTACCAACCGCTCCGATCAGGCATTGACCATTAAATTGTATGGTAAGCCTTGCCTGGTAGCCGGGAATGCGAGTGTGGAGATCGCTTGATTTTTTTGAATATCTAATGATTTGTTTTTAGAGCTAACAGGTTTTCAAAACCTGTTAGCTCTAAACAAATCCTCAGGTCAATTAATCCTCAATCCATGAACGACCCAAAACGCGTCATCATTACCGGCGCCAGTAAAGGCATTGGTTTTGAAACGGCGCTTTCGTTGTGCCGGCAGGGGTGTCGGGTACTTGGACTTTCGCGGGACAAAGCCGGGCTGGCCAAACTTGAAAAAGCCGCAGCAGGTGCTTCGGGGAGTATGGAAACCCTGCGTTATGACCTTTTGCAGCCTGAAACAAGGCCTTTGCTGGATTGGGTGAGCCATCAGGGCGGACTTGATGTGCTGGTGAATAACGCCGGACTGCTGTTGAACAAACCCTTTCGCGATCTGACGATGGCCGATTGGCAGAACAGCTTTTCGGTGAATCTTTTTAGCGCTGTGTCTTTGCTCCAGACCCTGTTGCCTTTTTTAGAGCAAAGCAAAGCTGCGCATGTGATCAACATCGGGAGCATGGGCGGCTTTCAGGGAAGCGCCAAATTTCCGGGCCTTTCCGCTTACAGTGCATCCAAGGCGGCTCTGGCCAATTTGACGGAATGCCTGGCTGAAGAATGCCGCGATCTGGGTGTTTCTGTCAATTGCCTTGCTCTGGGCGCCGTACAGACGGAAATGCTGGAAGCTGCTTTTCCCGGTTATCGTGCGCCCCTGAATCAAGACGAAATGGGCGCCTTTGTAGCCTGGTTTGCGTTGAATGGCGGTCGGCTTTTCAATGGGAAAATTTTGCCGGTTTCGGTATCCACACCTTAATAAAACTTCAAATGGCAACAGAACGCTTAGACGTTTGGCTGGTTCAAAACGGCTATTTTGAATCGCGTGAAAAAGCGCGTTTTGCCATCCAATCCGGGGTGGTTCAGGTAAACGGACAGATTGCTGCCAAGCCTGCGCAGGCCACGCTGGAAGACGACACCGTCGTTCTGCTTGGGGATTCGTTGCGTTACGTCAGCAAAGGCGGGCTGAAGCTTGAAAAAGCCATTCAGACTTTTCAATTGGATTTTAACGGCGCGGTTGTGCTCGACATTGGCGCTTCTACAGGCGGGTTTACGGATTGTGCACTACAGCACGGCGCTAAACAGGTTTTTGCAATAGACGTCGGTTCGGATCAATTGCACCCTTCTTTGCAAAACCGACCGGAAATTACGTCCATAGAAGGCCTGAATGTCCGTCATTTAAAGGCAGAACACCTGAATAATCACATCGCTGATATCATCGTGATTGACGTCTCCTTCATCAGTCTGGCCCAGGTTTTTCCGCATATCGGAGAATTTCTGACACCCGAAGGGTACGTCGTCGGACTGATAAAACCTCAGTTTGAAATGGGCTTCAAACGCCGAGTGAAAAAGGGCATCATTAAAGATGAACAAATCAGGGCCATGATCCTGGAACGCATCCGGGAGTACGCCTCCGAAAACGGCTTTGAGCTGACAGACCACACACCTACGGATGCTGACGGACAGGAGAAAAACGTGGAGTTTATGGCGCTGTTTTACAGAAAGAAACTCGTTTTAGGAGTTGATTAGTTGGCAGGATTTCAGTTGGCAGTTGGCAGGATCAGCCGGCTAGTTCGAGCTGCTCGTTTTTTGTATATTCAGAACACTTTACCGCTAATGGCGCCAAGCTGATCGTACACACTCAAACTGCCAACTGAAAGACTGCCAACTGCCAACTATTCCATTGCAGGATACTTATCGCTTGTTCATCGATTATCCGAAGTACACTCAAACTGCCAACTGCCAACTAAACAACTGCCAACTGATCTCTAATTCCCCGGTTGCACAATTTCGAAATCGTCCCTCTGTTTGGATTGCTCCACCATTTTGCGCACATCGGCCAGCAACTGTTTGGCGTCGTAAACGATACCGTCTTTGATGGTATATTTTATGCCGCCAGCACGGATAACTTCATTGTCTTCCGTCAGTTGGATGGCGCCGGTGCCGTAGAGCAACTGGAGATTTTGCAAAGGATTTTCCTCGATGATGACCATATCTGCCAGTTTTCCAACCTGAATCGTACCAATCTGATCTGCCATACCGAGCGCTTCAGCTCCGTTGAGGGTTGCCGAACGAATGACCTCGAGCGGGTGAAAACCAGCTTCCCGCAACAGTTCCAGTTCCCGGATGTAGGCAAAGCCATACAACTGATAAATAAAACCTGAGTCAGAACCAGCAGTAACGCGGCCTCCCCGGTTTTTGTATTCGTTGATAAAGGTCATCCACAGGCGGTAGTTTTCTTTCCAGGCCACTTCTTGTTCCGTACCCCAGGAGTGCCAGTAAGAACCGTGTGAAATGCGGCTTGGCTTATAAAAACGCCAGAGCGAAGGCAGCGTATATTCTTCGTGCCATTCCGCACGACGGGCCCGCATCAGATCTCGACTGGCTTCATAGATGTTGAAAGTAGGGTCAATGGTGAAATCCAGTGCGAGCAGTTCATCCATAACCTTGTTCCAGTGCTCTGAATAAGGAGCAGCCGCCTGTTTCCACAATTTTCCCGCTTCTGTGAAGCGATCCTGTTCGTTTTGATAATTGTAGTCCAGGGGGTAATTCTGAACGGTCAGGTTCGTAAACAAGGCTTCCGGAAGGCCGTACCAATGTTCCATAGACGTAAGGCCGGCGCGTGCTGATTTGAGCACGTTCCAGCGGGCAACATCCATTTGGGCGTGGTGGCAGGCAGATCGCAGCCCCAGTTTTTTGTTTTCGTCGAGGGCGGCGGCCATAATTTCGGGTGCAGCCCCAAAAAATTTAATGCCATCAGCGCCTTTTTTGGCATTGTCGCGCACCCATGCCCGGGCTTGCTCCGGGGTAATGATGGATTGATCAGAGCCCTGGCCGAAGACCGTATAGGCTTCGATGCGCGGCGCAGTAATCTCATTGCGTTCACTCCGGCGTTTTTGGTCCAGTACCCAATCCAGACCATTGCCACAGGATGGGTCTCTGATCGTCGTAATGCCGTGGCCCATCCATAGCTTGAAAACATATTCTGCATCAGCGCCTTGTGCCGTACCGCCGATATGTCCATGCATGTCAACAAATCCGGGCAGCAGGTACATGCCGTTGCAGTCCAGTTCCTTTCCACCTGCTTTCAGTTTGGGCCTGCTTGTTGAATCAATGGCAACACCCGGATAGCCAACGTTGCGCACAGAAGTGATGCGGTTTTGCTCCACCACAATGTCGACCGGGCCGGTTGGGGGCGCGCCGTTCCCATTGATGAGGGTAACCCCGCGGATAATGAGTTGTGAATACGGGCCGTCGCCTTCTTTGCGATCCGGTGCTTTTTGCACCTGAGCAAAAGTTGCAGATGCAAACAAAAGGAAGAAAAACAGGGAGAGGTTTTTCATAGACAAACAAGTTGAGGATTTATTTATTTGGTGATTTGTTTATTTGATATGCGAATAACCGAATAAACAAATCACCAAATAAACAAATAAACAATAAATCAGGAATGCTTGCGTCCTTTCGATGGTTTAACCGAATTGCCCGGCTTAACCGGCACAACAGGCTCCTCCTTCATTTCTGACAAGCGCTTGTAATAGTCTTTGCCAAAATAGCCGATGCATCCCAGAAAAGCCAGTAAGATGATACTGGATGCAATCAGGGAAACCGTTTTTCCACGCCGGAAAGCCGGAGGATCAAATCGGAATTCTATTTTGTGTTTACCGGCAGGAACCAGCATGGCCCTTAAGACATAATTTGCCCGAATGTGATCGACAGGTTGTCCGTCCAGATAAGCCTGCCAGCCTTTATTGGGCCCATACCAGATTTCAGAAAACACGGCCAGTTGCTCACTGGATGCATCGCTTTCGTAAGTCAGGTGATTCGGTTTGTAATCGAGGAGGCGAATCGTGCCGTTTTTTTGTGGGTTCAGGCCTTTCAGGTAGTCTTTGAATTCCTGGTGCACGATCGCTTGTGAAGTCGCAATGAAAGAATCGAGGGCTGCAATTTCCTCATTAGGCGTATTGACCATGATGATGCTGTCTACAAACCAGGCATTACCCGCAGCGCCCGGATTGGGTTGAACCTGTGCTTTTTCCTGACTTTCGCCAAGAATGAGGTAACGGGTGTTCAACATGTTGAGCACTTCATTGTTGCCTTTGCTGAGTTGACGGTCAATCAGATCCTGATAGCGTTGCAATTTAGCGGCGTGATAGCCCCCAAGCGATTTGTGGAAGTAAGAAGCCCGCGAGGATTGGAACGGATTTTGCCCGACGAGATCGAATACCCGATAATTTGGGTCCTTGTCCTGCTCCAGAATTTGCAAATCGGCCGGATTGGGTTGAAAATTAGCCTGATAGTCGCGTTTGCTGGTAAAACTGTCGTTGTTCAGATAACGGCGCCCCACCGACCACATATCGAAAAACACCAGAAGCCCTAAGCCTGCAATCAGCAAAGTTGATTTAATTTTATTTTTGAGATAGGCCCAGATCAGGCTGCCGCTCAACAAAACCAGCAGCAAGGTTCGGAACGAGTCGCTGCGCAGGTAAGCCTGTCTTTCCTCTGCAAAAGCAGCTGGATCTATGTTGCCAAATTGAGCGGCATACTGCGTATCGGAAGGGTTGCTGAAGCTGAACATACCGGGGCCTAACAAGGCAAGAAACAAGGCCAAGCCGCCGGTAATGCCTCCTGCTATATAAAGACTGCGCAGCGCTTCCTGCTTTTCTGTTTTGCCGCTGATGATATGATGCAGGGCTAAAAAACCGAGCGTCGGAACGAGAAACGAAGTGATGCTAAGTACGGAGTTTGGCGTTCTGAATTTATTGAACAACGGAACGTAGTCGAAGAAAAAGCGGTTGATGAACTCCATGTTTTTTCCCATGGAAAGCATCAACGTGAGCAGGGTGCCCAACGCGAGCCACCATTTTGCCGGACCTTTTACCAAAAACAATCCTATGAAAAAAAACAGGCAAACCACGGCTCCAAAATACATAGGGCCGCTGGTAAATGGCAATCCGCCCCAATAAAGCGGCGCTTTAAGCCCCGGAGGCGCCTGGTAGCCTTTGGCTTTCAGTGCGGAACCAATCGGGCCATCGCGGTCTACCGCTTCCTGCGAGCCGCCGCCTGCTGCACCCGGGATGAAGGAGGAAAAGAGGTCAATGTAGTCATTGCTCCACTGCATGGCGTAATCCCAGGACAAGCCCGATGTTTCGCTGCTGCTTTGAATCAGGTCATTGTTATTCGGGCTGGCTTCCGCCTCCAGAATGGGATCTCCACGCATGGTATCTTTGGAGTATTCGTAAGATATCCAAAGGTTGGATGCAGCAGCCCCAACCGCTAAGATTCCGGCAAGGACCAGCACACCCGCAGCTTTGAAGAAGGCCGCCAGTTCATTATTCATAGCCGCATAAACAAATTGTGCTATGCCTAAAAAAGCAACCGTCAGGAAGAAATAATAGGTCATTTGCACGTGGTTGGAAAATATATCCAAACCCAGTCCCAGTGCGAAAAGTACGCCGCCCCAAAGGTATTTTTTATTGAAAGTCAGCAACATACCCGCAGCAACAAGCGGAAAATAGGCAATGGCCTTTACTTTGGTTTCGTGCCCTGCTTCGTAGAGAATCAGGCTGTTGGTGGTGAGCCCGAATGCCACAGCGCCAACCATGCTCAGCCACGGATTTACCCCCAATACCAGCATCAAAATATAAAAGCCGATCATGGCAATTAAAAAGCGGCCAATCGGTGCTTTAATACCCAGAGCAGCCAGTTTGTCTACGATTTGCAGGGCGTTGCCATCATTTACCGTGTTAATCTGATAAGTCGGCATCCCCCCGAACATGGAGTTGGTCCAAAGCGTGTTTTCACCAGTTTGTTTTTTGAACTCCCGCGCTTCCTGCGACATGCCCATATACTGGACAATGTCACCCTGGGTAACCACTTTCCCTTCTGTTTGCGGGAAAAAATAAGCCGTCAGGATGATCAGAAAACCGAGGATTGCGCAAATGTGCGGAAACAGCTTTTTAAACATTCGATTCATATGAATGAGACTTTAGATGTCAGATTTTAGATTTTAGATGTCAGATGTCAGATGTTAGATGTCAGATTTTAGATTTTAGATAACGCGGGTTTGGTTTATTGGTTATTTGTTTATGAGGTTGTTTGTTTATGCGTCTATACATTTATTTGGTTCTCAAATAAACAAATCCTCAAATACCCGACTACCGCACACTCTGCCAGAAGTAGGCAGGTCATTTAGTCCGTGTCTGGGTTTTACCTGCCTGCCGGCAAGGCAGGGAGTTCGAGAGCAAGGCTTGCGAAGGCCCCGAAAACGGAGGTTTACTTGCGTAAATGACCGATTTTGGGGCCAAGCGTAACGCAGCTATCGGACCCTAAAGACAAACACTACTTACATGAAGTCCACATCAATATCGTATGGATAGGTCATCAAAAACTCAATGGCCCTTTCCATGTCAAGTTCGTCGAAAACCACGCTGTACAGCATTTCAATTATCGGTACCCGCAATTTCATGTTTTTGGCCAAATGGCGCACAATGCGCAGGGTGCGAACACCTTCGGCCAGTTCCGGCATGGAATCGCGGATATCCTGAAATTTTTCACCCTGGCCCAGACGGAAGCCAAATGTATAATTTCGGCTGTTTTTACTCGTAGCCGTAGCCACCAGGTCACCGATTCCTGCGGTACCCAGAAAAGCTTTGCTGCCGGCGCCCAGGCGTTGCCCGAAATGCACCATTTCCGTAAGCCCCCGGGTAATGAGCATGGCCTGGATGTTTTTACCCATGCCCCGACCCTTCAACATACCGGATCCCACTGCAATGACGTTTTTGAGGGCGCCTGCCAATTCTGCTCCCAGAATTTCATGGGTACCAAAAACATGAAAATAGCGGCTGCTCAAAACGGCCTGGCCTGCGTCAATAACTTCATCGAAACGGCTGGCAATCACCGTGGCCGTTGGCTGACCTTCCATAATTTCGCTGGCGAGGTTGGGGCCGGAAAGACATCCCACGCGAATGACTGCACTTTCCTGCAAAATGACTTCGCTCATGGTATTGACATCCCTGCGGCCTATGCCTTTTCCTGGGATGAGTTCTTCTTCGATTTCATTGGTGTCGAAGCCTTTGGTACCGTGAATCAGTATGTGGTCAGGCCGCAGAAAAGGCCCAAAGCTGTGCATCATGCGCCGGAAGCTCACCGAAGGAACGACCGGGAAAATAAGGGTACAGGCCGATGCCACTTCTTCCGGGTCGCTGGTAGCGCGGACCCGATCAGAGATATCGACTCCCATATGGTGCCGCTTGCTGTTGATAGACGCCACAGTCTCCTCCTTTCTGCTAAAAAAGAGCACGTCCGTATTGTGCGCCAGCAAATTGGCAATTGCCGTACCGAAACTTCCGGCGCCGATAACGCCCACGGGTTGGCTCTTGTCTGATTCTGGCATGTGTATTCCTTTTTAGTGCGCCGTAAAAGTACATTTTTTGTGAAGAATTTTAGAAGAAGAAGGCGATGAGCTAGTTGGCAGTTTTTTTAGTTTGCAGTTGGCAGTTTTGAGCGTGCTTTGCATGAACTTGATCCTTGGGCAATTAGCTTTGCGGACTTGGCGTGTCCTTCGCGCCCTTGGCGGGAAAATTTCCGACCAACTGAAAAGGACCTGCTCGATACAGCACCTTGCTCCTGCCGTTTTTTGAAAAATTGACCGTATTTGGCAATAGGGCTGTCTCTGAAAGTCTGCTATATGGAGTGAAATTCCGGCAGAACATTTAACTTAGCCTCTAAATAAAACCTTTTATCGCCACAATGAAAAGATGGAATACGCTAATGACAACTCGAACCCTGGTATTTATCCTGTGTTTATCTTTCGCTTGCAGTTCTGAGGAAAAAGCATCATATTCGGACATCAGTACCAATTACAGCCTGGCATTAAGCTGGACCGGTACGGATTATGATGCCTATATGAATCACGTCAGGGCACTTAAGGGCGCTATCAAAGACCACCTGGCGGAGTACCCCTCATCGAAAGAACGCGGAGAATTGAATGGTTACCTTCAAAAACTCGGAGAACTTGAAAATAGTCTGATCAAAGAAAAATCTTTATACGACCGATTGATTTCAAGAAGAAGCGAATCTCTGACGTTAAATGACATCAAGAAGGAAACGCAGGACATCAACCGTTTCTTTGAAAGCTTTCCGAATGCCCTTGGAAGAGCAGAACTGGAAAATAGATTGTCTGTTCTCGAAACGTTAAAAGCGGATGTATTGGTACAAGAGATGAATGATCGCCTCACTGACCTGTATGAAAGCATGGATATGGCGGCCAGGCAAAAAGCCAGTGAAATTCATCCGATGTCAAATACGACCAGTTTCGCAAATACCAGAAATGTAACGCCCGTTATAGAAGGGGAGGGAGTCTATAACATACAGCGGGAATACCGGATCGATATGAAAGGATATTTGTACGGTAAATTCTCGCTTGTCATCAGTGTCAGCGGCACGCTTGAGGGTTTTGAATCCAAAGGCGTAAGCTATGGCGTTGGCAATGTTTCGGTTTTGGAAAGCAATTAAGCATCAAATAGTGGGAAAGTCCCACGGCGCCTCCACCGTAATTGGCGCCCCGGAATACGGATCATTCCAAATCAACTTATGCGCATGCAAAGCAATGGCATTTGCTTGCCAGGGCAGGGTAGCGCCGTATTTTTCATCACCCGCGACCGGACAGCCAATAGCGGCCAATTGTGCTCGGATTTGGTGGTATTTGCCGGTGAACAACTCTACTTCTACTTTCCACAAGCCTTCAACTGGTTCTACGACGCGGTAATCGAGCCGGCACTCCAGTGCATTTTTGGCAGGCTGGTCGTAAAGGACGGCTCTTTTGTTTTTTAAGTCTTTGAACAACCAGTGCCGAAGTTGCCCTTTAGGCGAGGGAGGTTCTTTTTCTACAAGGGCGAAATAGAATTTGCGGACTTTCCGCTCCCGAAAAACTTCGTGCAGGGCTTTCAGCGCGCTTGGCTTTTTTGCCAGCAGCAAAACTCCGCTTACTGGCCGGTCAAGGCGATGCACGATGCCCACATACGGATTCCGGTGATGTTGGGAAATGTAGTCCCGGACTTCGTCCTCCACGGAGGGGTAGCCATAAGGCGAGCGCTCTACAGCAATACCTGCCGATTTGTTGACGGCAAGCCAGCGCGGCGTTTCGTGAAGGATAGACAACATGGCAGATGGGTTAGGTCTTTGATGCCGGTAAATGTATGATTTTTGGAAGGAATGGTGAGGATAAAATAAAAAAGCCCCTTTATGAAAAGAGGCTCTTTTATTGAAATTTTAGCTTTTCTACGTACCAGTGCAACCGTCGTAATCTACGATGGCGTTATAAACTGAATTTTGGAAGGCAGCATTGGCTTCGCGGGTACATTTATCAGGTAAAGGCTGCCCGTCGCAGTAAATTATATCTACTTCAAGTTGAGTTTGAGCACTTGCTACTGCAATCTGGAATTCCAATAAACAATCCCGGTTAATTGCGGCTGAAATATCCATTGCAATAAAAGAAAAGAGGGCAAGTATGTATATCTTTTTCATGTATTCTAAATTTAGTATTTTGAGACATAATAATTGCATTAATTTCTTCTTCGCTCGTTTAAAGCAGCATTGCTTAATTCCTCACCCCGATAATCCATACCAAAATTAATTTTACATTGTTCGATTACTTTTTTTCGATCTTCAGAAGACATGTTGTTAAACTCCGGATATTTTCTTAGAAAAGGCTTTATGGCCTGGCTTTGATTACATCGCAAATTTTTGTGCGCAACGGCTCCTTTAATATTGACCAGCAGATCGTCATTTACCTCGCACAAAGAGTTAGGCATACCAGGCTGGTCCATTAATTTGTCAATTCCCTTTAGGTCAACTTTACCCGTTGCAATCATTCGACTTGATTCCGCTGTGATACGCAGAAAAGCAGCAAGATTTGAATCTGTAATCATTTCTTCTAAAAGTGTCTCTTTATTTATTTCTTGTTGCCCGGTAAGTTGCTCCGCAGAACAACTAACCATGCTTAATATGAGCACGAGAAAAAAAGTCAACTGTGTAAAATGGGTGCTAATTTTAAAATTTTTCATGATTATTAATTTTTTTAATATAGAGAATTAAGATAGTGACAAATGTATAATTGTAGAGATTATTATCCGGAACTTCCGTTAGGATAAGTATTTTGAAGACATGTTTCAAATTTATCCTCAATTACCTGGACAGCAGCGCCAAAAAATAAAGTACAAAGACCAGCCCCGGGAATGCCGCCGCTGAAAACAAGACAAGTTCCATAGGCGATTCCTGCTAATGCAATGTTTGCTTCATAATCATCATAGCAGGGCAATATACCCGCCACCCCTGATGGACTAAATCCAATAGCACGAAGCGCGTGGAGATAAATTAAATTTTCCAGTTCATTTTGCGACAATAAAGTAGAAAGTGTTTGTAAATCATTACTTACTGATGTGACCAGCTGGGTGTATCGAATTTGATCTAAAAAACCATCTTGCATGAGAACAATAGAAATCATTTCCAGGTCTGATTCAGTTGGATTTTCCGGAACGACAATCCGATTTGCCTCTATCGCTTGATTTAATGCTTCTTTTTGTAAAATAATCAATGCTTCCAGGGTATTCCCGAATTGAGTTGTTAATGCAGACTCATCAAGTAAAAGGGATTGATCGTTAACCTGTGCGTAATTTTTCGGATTTATCCGGAAAAAACAAACCTCATGTGGCGAAGGAATATCTTCTGAGCAGGATAACACAAAGAATAGTGGAATTAATAAAACTAATTTTTTCATAAAACTAATTTTTTAAATATATTTAAAAATAAATAGCTAATATACAATTGGTTACGCCAATTGAATTCTAAGGTAAATCATCTCAGAACCCGACGACAAATCGCTTGGAGGCAAACAAAAGCCACCGGCCTGAGTACTAAATGTGTTGTTCAAAAGTGTGGACGAATACTAAAAAGTGGAGGAACTGTAAAAAATAGTACTATATAAATAATTGCGGACTTAAAACTGATGCAATATAAAGCAATAAAATAAAATTGGCAATATTTCTGAAAAAAAATAAAAAAGCCTTCTCCCGAAATCAGGAGAAGGCTTTCAATTCGACAAATCGTTTCGTTATTTCTTATCGCTTTCGTTCACTTCTTCGAACTCAACGTCGGTTACATCTTCAGCGTTCGCGCTGCTGCCATTGTTGGAGGCTGAGCCATTATCGCCAGCTGCAAAGTCAGCGCTTCCGCCGTCCTGAGCAGCCTGGTACATTTCCTGGCTGGCTGCCTGCCACGCCGTGTTGAGCGCTGCGGTAGCCGTTTCGATGGCATCGAGGTCTTCCGCTTTGTGAGCGGCTCTCAGACTTTCGATCGCAGATTCGATGGTGCTGCGTTTTTCTGCCGGAATCTTATCGCCGTATTCTTTCAGCTGTTTTTCCGATTGGAAAACCAGACCGTCTGCAGCATTCAGTTTTTCCACACGTTCGCGCGTTTTGCGGTCTTCGTCGGCGTTCATCTGAGCGTCTGCTTTCATACGCTCGATTTCTTCCTTCGACAAACCTGTAGACGCTTCGATGCGGATTTTCTGCTCCTTGCCGGTGCCTTTATCACGGGCCGATACGTTGAGGATACCATTGGCGTCCATGTCGAACGTTACTTCGATCTGAGGTACGCCACGAGGCGCCGGCGGAATGCCATCGAGGATGAAACGACCAACAGGACGGTTGTCGCGAGCCATCGGACGTTCGCCCTGCAGAATGTGAATTTCTACTGAAGGCTGGTTGTCTGAAGCCGTCGAATAAATTTTGGACTTTTTGATCGGAATGGTCGAATTCGATTCGATGACCACGTCGAAAATATTGCCCATTGTTTCGATACCCATGGAAAGCGGCGTTACGTCGAGCAGCAAGACGTCCTGAACGTCGCCGCTGAGTACGCCACCCTGGATGGCTGCGCCAATGGCTACCACCTCATCCGGGTTAACGCCACGGTTCGGCTTTTTGCCAAAAAACTCTTCCACAGCCTGCTGGATGCGCGGGATACGGGTAGAGCCGCCTACGAGAATGACCTCATCGATGTCCGCATTGGTCAAACCGGCATCTTTCAGCGCCAGGCGACATGGCTCCAGCGTGCGCTGAACCAGACTATCAGCCAGTTGCTCAAATTTTGCACGGGTCAGTTTCTGCACCAGGTGTTTTGGCACGCCGTCTACAGCCGTAATGTAAGGCAGGTTGATTTCTGTTTCGCTGGAAGCAGACAGTTCAATCTTAGCCTTTTCAGCAGCGTCTTTCAAACGCTGAAGCGCCATAGGATCTTTGCGGAGGTCCATGTTTTCCTGTGACTTGAACGCCTCTGCCAGCCAGTCAATGATGACGTGGTCGAAGTCGTCGCCACCGAGGTGCGTATCGCCATTGGTTGATTTTACTTCGAATACGCCGTCACCCAATTCGAGTACCGAAATATCAAAAGTACCGCCACCGAGGTCATATACTGCGATGGTCATGTCGCGGTTGCGCTTATCTAAACCGTATGCCAAAGCGGCAGCTGTCGGCTCGTTGATGATGCGCTTGATGTTCAGGCCCGCAACTTCACCGGCTTCTTTGGTAGCCTGGCGCTGCGAGTCATTAAAGTAAGCCGGTACAGTGACGACCGCTTCTGTAACTTCATAGCCGAGGAAATCTTCAGCTACTTTTTTCATTTTCTGAAGTACCATCGCAGAAATTTCCTGAGGCGTGTAAAGCCGTCCGTCAATATCCACGCGAATGGTATCGTTGTCTCCTTTAACTACTTTATAAGTAGAGCGACCAGCTTCGTCCGTGCGCTCGCTGAAACGGGTGCCCATAAAGCGCTTGATCGAAGAAATGGTGCGTTTGGGGTTCGTGATGGCCTGGCGTTTTGCCGGATCTCCGATCTTGCGTTCGCCATTGTCCATGAAAGCAACGACCGAAGGGGTCGTACGTCTGCCTTCATCGTTTGCGATTACGATCGGTTCGTTTCCTTCCATCACCGCCACACAGGAGTTGGTTGTTCCTAAGTCAATACCGATGATTTTACCCATATTATGCAGTTTTGTTTTTGTTCTGTGAATGCTTACAAATTATCAATCTGTATGCCAAGTCGAAAGGAACAGCCGTTTTACAGACAAATGCTGACAAAAGGGTTGGATCGCGACCCAAAAAACTGACACAAAAGGAAGGGAGGTGACAAAATGGCGGAAGTTCTTAGTTTGCTTTGACAACCCACTTGCCACCCTTCATGATCATCACGATGTTTCGCAAATCGGCTATCTGTTTTTCAGGATTGCCTTTAACCGCCAGTAAATCAGCGAATAAGCCAGGGCGTATGCTGCCAACTTCTTTGTCCAATCCAAAAACGCGGGCATTGATGGCGGTAGCGCTTCTAAGTACGTCCACGGGTTTCATGCCATATTCCACCATCATTTCCAGTTCCCGTGCATTGTCGCCGTGTGCAAAGACGCCGGAATCGCCGCCTGCACAGATGGTAACCCCGGCATCCAGCGCCAATTTGAAGCTGATGCGCTTTTGCAGGATGCGTTCAGGTTCGGGGTCAATGCCTTTGCGCCAGCCGCGGTATTGAGAAACGGCATCACCGGCAGCCAGCGTCGGACAAAGGGCCACGCCTTTTTCTTTCATCAACTGAAAAACGGCTGCCGTGCCACCATCTCCGTGTTCGATGGTTCGGACGCCCGCCATAGCAGCCCGCCGCATGCCTTCGGCTGTCGCTGCATGGGCAACCACTGGTCGACCGCTACTTTGAGCTGTTTCTACCATCAGGTGCAATTCGTCTTCCGTAAATGTGGGCATGGCCCGATTTTGCAAGCCCCAGCGATAATCGGCATAAACCTTGACAACGTCTGCGCCTTTGCCGATTTGCCTGCGCACGGTTTGAATCAGGTTGTCATGCCCATCCGCTTCTTCGGCGCCCTGAGGCACTTCTACATGGTCGGCAAAGCCTTTGGGGCCATAGCTGCCCGTAGCCACAATGGCAGGCCCGGCCACCAGCATTCGGGGACCCGGAATTACGCCTTTTTCAATAGCCGTTTTCAGGCCTACATCGGCATAACCTGCGCCTTCGGACCCAAGATCGCGCACCGTTGTGAACCCGGCTTCCAGTGTTTTACGGGCATGAACCGTTGCACGCGCGATCCGTTCGGCCGTTGATTCCAGCAAAACCTGGTCGTTCCAAACGGTTTCATTGTAAGGGTGCAGGAGTAAATGAGAATGACCTTCGATGAGGCCGGGCAATAAGGTAACCCCCTCCATCCTGATGCTTTCTGCACCTTTCGGCGCCGCCAGGGTTGATTGTGGCCCAACAGCGCTGATGCGATCGCCATTAACCAGCACACCCCAGTTTTCGTGCATGTTTTCACCGTCGAAAACCCGGTCGGGAAGCAGTAAAATGGGCTGACCACACAGGTTTTGCAAGGTGCAGAAAATCAGGATGAGGAGGATACAAGGTTTCATTTTACTTTATTTTAGTTTGGTTTCTGCAAAGTACTGCATGGCATCCCTCAAAAACAACACATATGCTTTGTTGGGTTTGCCATCAACTTTACTGAACCGTTCATCGTCGACATACAATTGCCCCAAACCGGCATAGGCTTCTGCCTGGGGATCACCTGAACCGGCAGTCCCCCAAAACTCGCGGATATTGGCATAATGCAAAGCGATTTGATCCTGTACAATTGGACTGTCGGGCGATTCATGCATCAGCGCAACCAATCTGGCATTAATGTCTTTTTGATCTTGTTTCAATTGCTCCAGTTGCGCTTTGCTCAGGCGGCGAAGGTAATTTTCAGACCGATCGACGGCCTCAATACCGTATTTTTCAGTGGCTTCCCTGCGCCAGGCTGCTGCTTTTTCTTTTGGAAGGCCTTTGTACAAATCTTCGTGATTCATCATCTTTTCGTTTTTTAAATGATCAATGCTATGAGCAATGGTTTCAAGCAATACATTGATCCTGTCTCTTCTGGATAGCAGCGCCGTTTTATGGTTTTCAAGCGCCTGAACCAGGTCGAAATCTGGGCTGTATAAAATTTGGCCTATTTCCTGAAGTGGAAAATCCAGCTCCCGGTAAAAAAGAATTTGTTGCAGCCTGAACAGTTCTTGTTCTCCATACAGGCGATATCCTGCTTCCGTACGGGCAGCAGGTTTCAACAATCCCAATTCGTCATAGAGGTGTAGCGTGCGCACACTAACCCCTGCGAGTTTGGCTAATTTTTTGACAGCATACAGGGTCATGTTGGATGATTTTGCTCAACAGCGCACAAAGATAAACCCTGACGTAAGGGGAGAGTCAAGCGTTTTTTGAAGTTTTTTTTAAATAGTCTCAATGCTTTTCATTTTCAGGCAGTTCGGGCTTCGGATCCTCATCGCGCACCTCCACTTCAAAAGTAAAAGGATTTAGATCGATATCGCCATGCTGCAACCAAATACCGGCTTTCTTTTCCAGCTTTAGACGAAGGACTTCAAATTCTTCCACAGGCAGTCGCAGGCGAAGCAGGGATTGTTTTTCACCCGGTAAATAAACCTCCGCCACTTCAGCGCTTTGAATTTTTGATTTCAGTTCCGGATATTGTTCCAATACAGTTTTAAGTCCTGTAAGATACCGATAAGGCCTGACGCTGGCATGTATTCCGGAAATGGTGATCAGATCCCCTGCTTTAACTTCTTTCCGGAGTATATCCGTGAGTTCCTTTGGCGTCTGACCATTTTGTACATAAAAGTCCCTGTTTTTGTAATGGATGATGAGGCTGAAATCTTTCAGTTCTGTCGTACCCTGAAAAAGCTGCAAGGGGTTATCTAGCATGGCCAGGATGTCCTTTTTGGGGTATTTGTTGTTCCACATTTTTAATTTTCGGTCGGCGTACACGTGTCTGATGGAGTCACCTGAAACAGTAGTGTAAGATTGTGCAAATTGTTTGCCGGAAATGCGCTCTGAAAAAGGGCCCCAGTTTAAGGTAAAATCCTGCAAATCCGGGAATCTGAGAAAGCGCCTCGGGTCATCATCTTCCACGACAACAATGGAGAGCAGGGCATCAGCGGGAAACCGAAACGCCCCGGGACTGCCACGCTGAACAATCGTTGCCGTTTCCTGAAGGGTTACGGGGTCAAGGGTGAAGAAGGTATCAAACCGGATGTTAGGACTTTCCTGCACAATGTCCCAGGCGCTGAAATTGATGATGGCGCCGGCGGTGATGCTTTCGTGTTCCTGATCTAAGCGCTCCCGGATTTGGTTTAAATCCAGTGCCTCATTCCAGTTCGACAGCAGGCGCATGATGGGCATGTTTTCATGAAAGAGGCTGATGTTCCATTGTTGCGGGGAATGGGTTGTTTGGTTGGGATAGTGCACTTGCGGATCAAACAGCAGCATGTCCCAGAATTCTGCGGTTGTCATAAAGCGTTTTTCACTTTTCAGAAAAAGGTACTTCCCCCAGGAGATGAGGTTCGGCAGGATGGCGGCTGTTTCTTGATTTTCCTTAAACTCGGATGGACCCGCGGTCAACAGAACGGTTCCGGTTTTACCATCGGGAAAGGGAATCTTTTCGATGGCCACGAGCTCGCCCTCTTTTAGCCCGGACAAAGCCTCTTTTAATTGGGGCAAACAGGCCTGATAAATTTCAGGACGGTTGTAGTCGCTTTGCACTGCGATGCCTCTGATCTCCAGTGAAAGGGTTTCCAGCAGGGTTTTTCCATCCCAAAGCCGGGGTTCCCTTTTGAGGGCTTCCAAAATGGCTTCGGGGGAAAGTTTGAGTTCAGCTGCATAGGTATCAGTTGTTTGTGTATAGTCAAAATGCGCTTCTATGCCGCCCCAATAGAGGATGTAAGGCGATGGTTCCACGTAGATAAGTTCACCCGGACTACGCCATTCGGCGAATGCCGTATTTAGCGTCAATAGAGGAAGTGCCAACATGGCATGATACCTGAAGGTTTCTGTAATGCGGATCAGGGCCCGCGAAATGAAGTTCGGTTGAAATCGCAGCATACACAATATGGATCGAGTGAGGCAAAAAACAAAAATACAGCACATTGCGGGATGCTTGCCGCAATGTGCTGTACGTAAAATGCCATTTTATTTAAATGGAATTTCATCAATCGGCAAAATCCGGATGTTTCTGTAAAACACCTCTGCGCCTTCCGACTGGAGCTGAATTTTCCCTTTGGTCAACGGTACCATTCGTCCATCTTTCGGGTGTTGGGAATGGTAGAGCACCATCACCACTTTGCCATTGACAACATGGACAGCAGTATCTCCGTAACAATACAAGTCCAGGGTGTTCCATTGTCCCGAGGGTTTTTCAGCGTCGGGCGACTTGATGCAGCGGCGGCCATTAGGGGATTTGTCTGCAAAGGTCAGTCGGGTACCTTTCGGGTCGTACACCCATTCATTTTCACCTTGTTTTGAAGCAGGGATATCAAATACCGCGCCAGCTACGCCCCAATAATCACCACAATCGCCTTCCTGCACCTGAAACTCCTGGGATTGCATCCAGAACCCCCAGTCGGCGCCGTGCGGACCATTGGCATGGTAGAGCACCCCGCTGTCCATTTTGGCATCTTTTCTGGGGTGCCATTTCAGTTTGCCCCATTTAAACTGGAGCTGCAGGTGGTAGTTTTCAAATTCCTTGACCGTCGAGATTCCGCCGAATTGTTCGCCTGTGATGCGGAGGGCTTTAGCGCCGTCTTCGGTCACCACACTGAACACCTTCTTTTCGTCTTTATTCAGACCAATAGGTTTCACGCCCGTCCGGTCTTCACTATCCGGTGGAAATTGAGGACCCAAATAAACATCCCATCCGCTCAGGTCTTTATCGTTGAGCAGGTATTGCCAGGGCACTTTCGGTTCGTTCAGCTCTATGAAATAGCCATCCGGATCGCTGATGTAAATCTGCCAAGCCCCGTCAAAACGCTGCTGACGGAGATAGGGCAGACCTTTTTGCTTCAGGTATTGCTCCACAGGGTCAGCATCGGCAATGGTGAGTGAAAAATGCCCCAGGTTGGGGTCGTTGTTGGTCACGGGAAAAGCGCGTCCTGCAAGCAGGTGCAACTCTTGCCCCGGCGCAATTTTGAACCAGGAACGAATGGCTTTCAGGTTTTCCGGAACCGGGATGGGCTCCAGGCCGATGATTTCCCGGTAAAAACGGGCGCTTTCTTCGATGTCTTTCACCGCAAGGGCGACATGGTTATAACCGCTGACGGCGATTTGGGCCGAAAGACCCTGAATAAAAAACAGGCTGGCGAACAGTAGGGAACAAGCTCGTGAAGGGTGCATGCGAATGTATTTATGCTGCCAATTTAGCAAGGATTTTTTATAACTTTGTATTAGCTCTCTCTCGTTAACCGATTATGTGACTGTGTCAAAGGCCGGAGTAAAAAGCGACAGTACCCTGGCTCATGAAATCGGCCATTGTTGTGGTTTGCTTCACCGCGACGGCAAAAACAACCTGATGTTTCCCAACGATGGCAGGGGCAATGACGTGACCGGATGGCAAAAATTTGTGGTGCGCAATAGCCGGCATTGCACTTTTTGGTAGCGGGTTAAAGTTTAATCCACCACCGAATTACTCACAAATGCCACCTGCTTCCCGTCAGGCGACCACGATGGCGTATTAATACTCCCTTGTCCGCCATAGAAATAGGCAATCACCTTAGGAGTGCCACCTGAAACCGGCATTTTCCGCAGGTAAACGTGTTTATAAAATGGATGCTCATCGGCCGGGACTTCAGGTGGATAAGAGAGAAAAACAATCCATTTTCCATCGGGTGAAATATGGGGAAACCAATTGTTGAAGCCATCATCCGTGATTTGAACCTGCTCTTTGCCGTTGGGCTTCATGCGCCAAAGTTGCATTCTGCCGCTTCTAGATGAATTAAAATAGATGTACTTTCCGTCAGGACTGTACTCCGAACCGTCATCGAGGCCGGGAGAATTGGTCAGGTTGATTTCTTTACCACCTGAAGCCTTTACTTTGTAAATATCAAACGTATTGTTGCGACCACCCGTAAACGTGAGCCATTTCCCATCCGGCGACCAACTGTGCAGGTAAGAAGGGCCAATCGGAGTAATCTGTGTGGGTTTGCCGCCGCCAACAGGCACGGTGTACACGAGCGACCCCTGCTCCGGCGCCCCACTCGAACTGCTCAGTCCCAGCATCCTGCCGTCAAAAGAAAGCACGTGATCGTTGTTGTTTTGTTTGACAAAATCGGTATTGAGTACTTCCGGTTTTCCGGTAGCGAAGTCGAAGCGGTAAATCAATCCTTCACTGTTGTAAATCAGGGATTTATTGTCGGGCGTCCAGTTTGGCGCCTGCAAGGATTTTGGATGGGAAAAAACGACCTTCCGCAAGCCGGTTTCCACATCCAGTAACTCGATATGGCTACCGATGTAGTCGCGATAAGGTCGAAAGTCGTCTTTTGCCGGAATGACGATGCGGACGTTGTCAAACTCGGCACTTTCGGTCGCGTCCTTGTTGTGTGAACAAATAAACAAACCAGCCAGCAGTTCTTCGGGAAAGTCAAAATCAGGTACTTCAACCGTCCAGAATGGTTCCCCGAAACGGGCAACGGAAAGGAAAAAACTTCTGCCCCGGCGCTCCAATTCGATGATATCGGGCATATTTACGGGGGATCTTATTTCTTCTATGTTACTCCCGGCGTGCTTTCTGAATTGTATGGACGTCAGCCCGTCGCCGTGGATGGTAGCAGCTACCATGGCTGCATTGGTATCCAGATTGCCGCGAAACATCCAGCCGAATTTCCGGTGTGGGTCCCTGCCTTTTCCCAGTAGCTTGCCCCGGCATTGCAGGATGGCATTGCCTTTTACCTTTTTATAGGCGTAGTGAAACTCGTCTTTAACCAACCAAATGTTCGCTCCTGAGCCACTGAGGCGATAGCTCTGGGATTTGTCATCGTATTCGGTTTTTCCGGCGTGCAGCACAGGGCCGACATCGGTGCTTTGCTCAAAAATGCCGGAGGGATTTTGTGCAAAATTCGGAATGGTCCCACCAATACATGCCGCAAACAAGAAGACACCGGAAGATTTCATATGGGTATGTTTTTCCTGCTAAATTAGGGCGGTTTATTACATATTTGTACAAAATGCGGTAAATTTAGAGATGGATATCCGGTACCCAATTGAAGCTCCTCACGCATTGGCTGTTGACGAAGTTCTACAGGCTTTTCAAACAGATGCCAGTTCAGGGCTTTCCGCAGAAGAAGTTGCCCTTCGCACCAAATTATTTGGACTTAATGTTTACCAGGCTCAGGGTCAAAAGTCTATCTGGCGCATGCTCTTGCAGCAATTCGTCAGTCCTATCGTATATCTGTTGTTCGTAGGCGCCGCCATTTCGTTCTACTTCCGGGACTATATGGAAGCGATTGCCATCATGGTCGTTCTGTTGATCAATGCCCTGATCGGCTTCTTTATGGAGTTGCAGGCCCGAAATTCCATGCGTGCCCTGAAAGAAATGGATGTGATTCATACCAAAGTCATTCGGGATGGAAAAATACTGGAAATTCCTTCGGAGCAAATTACGCCGGGAGATGTGGTGCTTTTCGAGGCTGGCGATGTGATTCCCGGAGATGGCCGTCTGATTGCCTTAAACCAATTGCAATGCGATGAATCTGCCCTGACCGGCGAGTCATTGCCAAGTAAAAAGAGTACCGACAAATTGCCTCCGAATACGGCATTGGGGGATAGGCTCAACATGGTGTTTAAGGGCACCTCTGTCATGAATGGCAACGGAAAAGCCGTCATCACCGCCATTGCACAACATACGCAATTGGGAAAGATCACTTCTCTGGTAGCTTCAGCCTCCGAAACGGTTACGCCATTGGACAAACGACTCAATGATCTGAGCAGGAAACTGATTTGGGTTACCTTGTCCCTGACCGCTGTTTTTGCCATTACAGGGTTTATCCAGGGTAAAGCCCTGGTTTTAATCCTGAAAACATCCATTGCGTTGGCAGTTGCCGCCATTCCGGAAGGATTGCCTATTGTGGCTACAATAGCTTTGGCGTACGGGATGCTGTTAATGGCCCGGCGTAATGCGATTGTCAAAAAATTATCCTCAGTGGAAACACTGGGAAGCACCAGCGTCATTCTGACCGACAAAACGGGCACGCTAACCGAAAATAACATTCATGTAGAGACCCTTTCTTTTCCGGAAGAGGAACGGCAAGTCAGCATCCGGGAGAATGCTCTGATTTTTGAAAACGGGGCCATTCAAAAAAGTCTAGAAAATTTTGAAAAGCTGCTGCTCATAGGCACTCTATGTAACAATGCCCCCGCGGAAACAGCAACAGAAAAAGTCACAGGAGACCCCATTGAAATTGCATTGGTGCGCTTGACGAATGCATCAGGGATGGGGGCGGAAGCGCTCAGAAAACAATACAAACGCATTGCGGAAATCCCATTTAGTTCTGAAGCCAAAATCATGGGCACCCTGCACAAAAGCAAGCACGGTCTTTGGGTTGCCGCCAAAGGATCTGCTGAATATTTGCTGGAAAAATGCAACAAGGTGCAAAGGGGCTCAAAGATTGACCATCTGGATGAGAAAACCCGGCTTGCCATAAAGGGGGAATCTGAAAGTATGGCCGCCAAAGGCAGCCGGGTACTGGCGTTTGCTTATCAGGAGGGCGCCTCCTTCAATGAAGCTGATTTTCTTACCGATCTGATCTACGTGGGGATGATCGGTTTCCTCGATCCGCCGCGCTTAGACATCAAAGACGCCATTGCTTCCTGCAAAAAGGCAGGGATCAAAATTGTCATGATTACCGGCGACCACCCGTTGACCGCGCTTAACATAGCCAGAAAGACTGGTTTGTTGGAGGATGGGGAAAGTGCGGTCGTCACAGGTATGGATTTGCCCGCCATGAACGATATGTCTCAGACATGGAAAGAAAAAATCCTGTCGACTTCTATCTTTGCACGGACCACGCCACAGCAAAAATTAGACATAGCGACCTTGTATCAGGAAGACGGTAACATCGTCGCCATGACCGGTGACGGCGTAAACGATGCGCCCGCCCTGAAAAAAGCAGACATTGGCATCGCCATGGGTAAAAGAGGAACGCAGGTAGCAAAAGAGACCGCCGACATCGTACTCAAAGACGATTCATTTACCTCAATCACTGCAGCTGTAGCCCACGGACGGGTTATTTTCAGGAACATCAAAAAGTTTGTCGTCTACCTTGTCTCCTGCAATTTGAGCGAAATTTTTATCGTGACCATACTTGGCTTTCTTGCCCCGGCATCCACTTTACTTCCTTTGCAGATTTTGTTTTTAAACGTCGTAACGGATGTCTTTCCTGCACTGGTGCTCGGCGTTGGCAAAGGAGATACGGCGATCATGAAAATACCGCCGAAAGACCCGGATAAAAGCATAGTTTCAAAAAGCAGCTGGATTGCCATCGTCGCCTACGCAATTGTAATGACCTTGGCGGTGGTATTGGCAGTGTTTTATTGCAGGGAGGCAATGGGAGTCGATGAACATGTGGCGAATAATGTGGCATTTATTACCCTGATCCTGGCCCAGCTTTTTCATGTCTTCAACATGTCTTCTGCCAATTCGCCCCTGGTGGTGAATGAGATCACCAAAAATAAATTCATTTGGCTGGCACTATTACTTTGTTCAGGTTTATTGCTGCTTGTTTTTCAGATTTCACAACTGCGCATGGTACTCAATCTTGCCCATTTACCCGCAAAAATATGGGGGATATGTTTTGTAGCCAGCCTGTTGCCATTGTTGGGCATTCAAGCGTATAAACGAATTGGAAGATGGGTGTGAGCCCCTTATTTAAATTAAATCGGAATTGTCCGGAAAATAAAAGAGGGCGTCTCAAAAAGCAGGATTGCGCAAGTGGACAAACAGGCAAAATTTATTTCGAAACGCAGTTTATTATTAAAAAAACGTTCGAACCTCTGTTGCAAACTTGCCTTCCCGCTAAGCGGGACAGGTCTTGCTTTTTGCTTTTTTTGAGACACCCTCGATGGTTTCATGCCGCCATTACTCAATAAACAGATGTTCTGTTAAGGAGCCATGTCGGCGCTTGTTATAGTGGCAAAATACCAGTCACTACGACATCTACCGTAAGCGTGGTTTTTGCCCCCACGGTAATGTTCGCGATGTCCAATGCACCGGCGATGTTGAGCAGCAGCGAGCCTTCCAGTTCAAATTTGCCATCGTTATTGGCATCTTCGTAACCGATAAAATGCAGTTCGTAATCGCCGGCTTCCAGGAAGGAGAGGGTGTAATTTCCCTGAGCGTCTACCACAGCACTGGTAACCGCATTTTTAAACTGAACAGGTCCCTGTTTTTCGGTCGTTGCATTGAAGCTGCCTTTTGTATAGGCATACACCACAAATTTTTCCGAAGTCGACAAAGCATCGGTACAGGTTCCTTTGATCGTTCCGGTTTGGGCTTTATTCACCACCCGCACAGAAGCATTCAATTGGGCATTGTCATTGAATTGGTACTGACTGGCGCCACCGCCACCAGCATATCCAATGGCTTTGCGAACATCGAAATCGAGTACCAGGTCGGTACGGTTATCTTCAGTCGTCACGAAATTGGCTGCTGTGGTAATTTCGGCAGTGGTGTTCGCGGAAGATTGCAACGCGTGTTTAACGCCGTCGCTGGTCAGGACATAACAGCCCGGGTTATTCCCGCTGGCATCAGCGTCGTAATCCAAAACCAGCGTTATGTTGCTGTGCGACCCGGCATTCAGTTTGCCTACTCCAAGGCTTTTTACATTACCCTGCTGGTAAGCCATCAGGTCGATGGTTTGTCTGCCGGTGAAACCGGACATGTTTTCGCCGTCAATTTTCACATTGGCAATGGTCACAAAAGCGCCCTGAATATTGGCGTCGTCAATTGGCGCGTCGGTGATTTCGAGCCTTACATTTTCGGTGTCCGCATCGTCTTTTGCGCATTGTGTAAACAAGAGCAAAGCAAGCGCAAATAAGGGAATCAAGCCCTTCTCAAGAAGCATGGATTTCATACCGTTTCGAATTTTAGAGTGAGCAAATAGGATGACAATTCGAGCCCGATCAAAATAAACAGATCAAACTTCTGGCATGCCGGACGGCATGCAAAACGGTAGAATTTTTGTATAAGAAGCGTTTTTAATGTTCATGAGCAGCGGCTGTGTCAGGCCGCCAAAGTCAAAGAAGAACCTCCTTAAGGGACGGATTATTGTATGAGGGGGGAGGTTTTGAATGTTAAAATGGGGTTTACAACACAGAACCCCTGCAGCATGGGCCCTGCAGGGGTTCTGATAATTAAAGAGTTAGCCACCGCTGGCGCAAGGCTCAGCCTTGTGTCTCCTATTCAAAGGGCTGGAGCTCTTTCCTACTCCGCAAATCGCCTCCTAAAACTCCCCAGCTTCCCTTCCAAAACCTTTGCCTGTTCGTAATAAGAATGATTTTCATCCCCGGCAATATTTGCCAGCAAAGTTTGAAAAGCAGCATCTTCTGTGCGTTTGGCTGCTACATAAGTCAGCGCCATGTTCCACTGCGCTTTTTCGGTGATGCGAATGTCGTTGGCCTGTATGGCTTTGTCAAAAGCGGCGATGGCATTGTCGTATTCCTGCTGTTGCAGGGCGATGTGGCCAAGAAAATATTGCGCTTCAGCATAAGGTGGATCGGTCGGTGGAATCTGACTGAAAAAAGTGCGGGCAACCGCGTAGTTTTTGAGGGTAAAAGCCTCCGCACCCTGCGATAGCGGGTCTTCCGGTGCGCTGCCCCGCAGCAAACTGCCGTCCGGTGCTTCGTAATTGGATGCATACAGGGCCGTGTCGGAAAGTCCCAGGCTGCTCTGCTGCAAAATAAACCAGCCTGAGACGAGGATGACAACAGCGGCGGCGGCCCAGCGCAGGGCTACCGTTCTCAGGGAGATGACTTTGGCCTCGCGCTTTTCTGTTGCAAGGGGTTGCGTGGCAAGGTCCGCTGCAGCCCAGGCCTGAAATTGCTGCCGTAAGTCGTTTTCGATGCTTTGTTCGATGACAGCTTCGCTTTCGCGGTAAAGCGCAAGGGCTTCCTGCAACTCCGGGTTTTCTTTCAACTCGGCTTCAAAAGCGGCGCGTTCCTCGTCGCTCAGGGCGCCGGAGGCATATTGATCGAGGCGTTCTATGTACAGGTCTGGATTCATGGTTCAATTTTTTAGCTGTTGTTGTAAAGTTGGGTTGTTCTGAATCATTTGCAACAACGAAACATGGCAGCGGTATTTTGCTTTTTTTGCCATATCGGGGCTGGAAAAGCCTAGTTTTTCGGCGATTTCCTCCATAGAATACGACAGTTTCCAAAGGTTCAGAATTTGCTGACAGCGCTCGCCAAGTTCACTCAATAAACTGTTCAACACGGCTTTCCGTTCTTCCGTAACCAGAATAACCTCCGGCGACAGGGTGTCTGCTTCACTACTGACGGGCATTTCTGCCACGGTGTCGGTGTGTGCCTGTTTGCGCATCTGGTTCATCCATAAAAAGCGGCAAATCGAGTAGAGATAGCCTTTGAGTGGCGCCTCTCCCCGGAATTTCCCTTCCCGGATGTTGCGGTCGAGCACAATGATGCCTTCGTGGAACATGTCTTGTCCGTCGGCATCGTTGCCTTTGTTTTTGCTGACAAAAGCTGCGACCATCCGTTTCAGGCCACTATCGTTATAGATGGCGCGGATGGCTGCCTGTCTTTCGTTGCCTCCCTGCAGGATTCCATTCAGGAGGTTTTCCTCTGTCCATTCCTTGTTGCTCATCTTAAGGTGTATTAGGTGCGAAAAAAGTACCCGCGAGGGGCCGGTTATTTTTGAAATAAGGACAATCGGATGCGATTTTATAACTTTGGCGAATGTCAGACACGTCTTGTTTTCGAACAATAAAGGTAATAAACCACCGCCATATGCGGAACATCTTCCTGCATACCGCTTTGTTGGCTTTGTTGTTGCTGGCCAGCAGTCAGCAAAATCCGGAAAAAAGCGGGACTGAATTGTTGCTTGAAAGCCGGATGCTTTTCGATTCAGCACAATACGAGTCAGCCCTGAATCAGGCGAGTGCTGCTTTGTATTATTATCAACAGGAAGCGCATAAGGATGACCTGAAAGCAGGAGAAGCCTTGTTGTTGCTGGGGGATATTTTTTTGGAAACGGGCAATTTTGAAGCCGCAGTTGACCAGTTCCAACAGGCCCTGATGTGGTTTGAAAAAAAATCTGATTACGTACTCAAAGCCAAAGCTTTGAATGGTTTGGGTGAATACCAGTATAAAAAAAGGAATTTCGACGAAGCGGAGCAGTTGTACCGGAAGTCGCTTGCCTTGCGTGAAAAATACCTTGGCTCCCTTCATGAGGAAGTTGCAAACTCGCTCAACAACCTCGGCAATTGTTTGGTATCCACAGGGAGATACGGCGATGCGCTGGAAATGCACCAAAAAGCATTGGACATTCGGAAGCAGGTTTTGCCGGAAGGCGATCCGGCCTTTGCCGTGAGCTACATCAATATCGGAAACTGCCTTTTTTTGTCGGGCAATTATGCAGCTGCTTTGGCTCAATTCGAAGAGGCCTTACAAATTCGACTAAAAACAATGGATTCCGATCACCCCAAAATGGCGCCTCTGTACAACAATCTGGGGAACTGCTTTGCCGAGCTGGGACGCACCGACATGGCCCGGAGTTATTATGAGCAATCGCTGGCCATACGGAAAAATTATTTTGGCGCAGATCATCCTGCCAGTGCCAGTGTATTAGAAAATCTCGGAGACATCAGTGCGGGCAGCGGAGATTATCTGGCCGCTTTAGACAATTACCGGGAAGCCTATTCCATTCAAAGCAAGGTACAGGGGGGAAACTCTCTTGCGGCAAGCTCCCTTTGGCACAAAATGGGTTTGTGTTTTCAGTACAAAGGAAACTACGTCCAGGCCATTCAGTACCACCTCCGTGCCGTCTCCGTGTTTCTGAAGGAACTCGGGGCGGAACACCCCCGCTTAGCAGAATTGTACAGCAATATCGGCAATTGTTATGCTGACAAAAAGGAAGCAGAACAGGCTGAACTTTATTACCGGAAATCCCTGCACATTTTTCAGGCCGCTTACCCGAACGGGCATCCGTCCATCGCTCAGGCTTATAACAATCTGGGGTATGTGCTGCTTGATCAAAAAGATTATGCAGGGGCGCTTAATCTGTTTTTAGCAGCCGAAAATATACTCCGGCAGTTTTCCTATGCCTTTGAAGGCCATGCCGATTTAGCCATTACCCTAAAAAATCAGGGGCTGGCACAGGCCGGATTGGGGCAATGGGAGCAGGCTTTGGCCATATGCGAACAGGCGGAGAAGCTCCTCAACCACACAGAGCTGGCTGCGCAATTGGAATTGCTGTCGGCTGAGGGCGCCCTGATAAAGCAACATGCTTTACTGACCGGCGATACCACGAGGTTGCGGTCCGCTGCAGGTGTTCTGGCTCAGGCGCTCGGGTATTTAGACAGCCTGCGCCTTCAAATGACTTCTTCAGATACGCGCCTGCTGTGGGTGACCCGAAAATATGCACTTTTCAGTGATGCTCTGGAAGCCAATTTTGCCCTTTGGGAAAAAACCGGGAAACCTGATTTTCTGGAAACGGCCTTCTCTGTTGCCGAACGTGGAAAAAGCTTGCAACTCCTTGAGAATTTGCGTAAAGATCAGGCTGAAAGCTTTGCCGGGATTCCGGATTCCATGCTTTCAAAAGAACGCGCGTTGGGCGCTGAAATCAATCGTCTGGAGAAAGAAAGACTGGCCTGGTTGCAGCGTAACGACCAGACTGCAGTGTTGCGCACTGAAAATGACATCGCCACCTACCGACAAAGGTGGAGGGCCATGGTGGCTGATTTTGAAACCAATTATCCCGATTATTACAGACTGAAATACTCCGGTAAAACCGCTACACCCAGCCTCATAAGGGAAGTATTGTTGAAGGAAAATCAAGCCCTGACAACTTATTTTGTAGCCGACAGTTCCCTTTTTGCTTTTGTGATTACCCCTGAAACATTTACCGGCATTCGTATAAAAAGGGATTTTCCACTCAGCGATTGGATTCTCGCCGTCCGGAACAGCATTCAGGCTTATCCTACAGCAAACAGTCAGGCTGCTGATAGCCTGTCCATGGTATATGCCGCTACAGCCACCCGTTTGTACGAAAGACTTGTTAAACCGCTGGAAGAAGCCGGGCTGGCCGGGCATGCTTTTTGGACCATTGTCCCGGACAAGGAACTGGCCTTTTTGCCTTTTGAGGCACTGCTGCGCAAAATGCCCGGGGTGGTGCACCGCTTCAAGTCTCATGCCTATTTGTTGCGCGATTACAGCATCAGTTATGCTTATTCTGCCACGCAAATTTGTGACCTGTTGGTTCATCCTTACCAAAAAGCGCCAAAAACGATGGCGGCTTTTGCCCCAGATTTTAGGGGAAATCCATACGGACTTTCGGCCCTCCAGAACAACCGCCGCGAGGCAAGTAGCGTTTCCGCAATGTTCAAAGGAGATTTAAGGGATGGCGCAGCCGCCAGTTCCGCAGCTTTTCAAAAGGATGCCAGCCAATACCGGATGCTGTTGCTGGCCACCCACGGGAAAGCCAGCGGCAACCCCAATGTCCCGTCTTATCTGGCGTTCAGCCCGACAGACAGCGCATTCCAGATGAGTGTAAAGGATCTATACCAGATGCAATTGCCTGCCGAACTGGTCGTGCTCAGTGCCTGTGAAACCAACCTCGGAGAATACCAGGAAGGCGAAGGTGTGATTAGCCTGGCAAAAGGTTTTTTTCATGCCGGCGTAAGAAGTCTGGTTGCCACACTCTGGAGCGTGGACGACGCCAAGAATGCAGACCTCATGGTGCAGTTTTTTCAACGCATCAAACAAGGCATGCCCAAGGATCAGGCCCTGCAGCAAGCAAAACTAAATTATCTGAAAATAAGACCCCATGATGAGGCGCATCCTTTTTATTGGGCCGCGGCTGTAGCTACGGGGGAAATGGCCCCTCTGACTTTTTTTTCCTCCTGGCCCTGGTGGCTGCTTTTTACTTTTCTGACCCTTGGCGGAACGGCACTTTTATTCCTGAAAAAAAGGGGTGGAAAGTGGGTACTTTTTCAACCAACCAAACACAGGAAGGCATAAATACTAAAATTGCCTTCTTATGAAAAAGCAAGCCATATTTCCAATCCTGATTGCGCTGTTCAGCTTTAGTGCTGTTTTTGCGCAGCCCAACAAAAAAGTGGGCCCGGCGCTGAGTAGTTTTCTGAACACAGAGTTTATGCTCAAATACCGCGACCTGCGCATCATGGCAGAAAGCGCAGCGCTAAGCGTTCAATCCAGCCAGAGCGGCGGTCTGGCGCCATCTGATGTTTTCCGCTTGCGCAGTGCCTACGATCAAACGGCAATCCGGGCAAATCAACTCCTTGAAAACATCAAACAAGATTTTTTGCTCCCTAAAAAGTTGAAAACCATTGCTGAATTTCCCGAAATGTACTCTGACGGCCTTCGCTACAAACTGCAGGAACTGGCTGATTATCACAGCGCCAATTTTCAACAGGCACTGGCGGATGCATCCGTAAAGGTGGAAGGGGAGGAGGTAGACGGCAGCGCCATTTTGATGTTGGTGGTCGAACTCATCGGACTTACCAAAGGTCTTGCCGGGTATTTCAGCGCCATGAAACGCGAGTCTCGTATGTATACCGACAGTTACCTTCAGGAACATTTAGTCCAGCCCTATCGCTGGAGGTACTGGGATGAACTGGCAGGCAGTACTTCGCCCTATGAAAAGTTTGACCCCAATATGCAAATGCCTTATAATGATCCCTATGCAACGGACCCTTTTGACCAGCAATTACAAAAGATGAATCAGGCCATCAGCAACCTTCCCGTGAAAACAGATCAGGCTGGCAATGCCATTCCGGAAGACCCTGCTTTTGTGATACCACCGGAAGGAACGATACAAACCGACAGTACTTCCTCTTTTAAATACGACACCTGGACGCCAACTGTGCCGGCCGTGAACAATCAGGCATCGGATCCCGGGAAAATTAAAGGAAAAAATCCCCCAAAAACAGATCAGAAACCCAAAACGCAAATAAAAAAAGATGAATAAAATTTAGCTGTGTCGCGTTTGTGGCACGGTTTATGAAATACCTGATTTTGAATTAGGTTAAAGGATATATTCCATGCTTCAGGGAGGCCCGTTTTGCAACGGGCTTTTTTTTTATTCATGGCTATGTCTTGTTTTTTTAAAAAGACTATTTACATTTAAGCCTCCTCTGTGGAATTTTTGATGGATATTTTTGAAATTGCAAGAGGAAACAAGTAGTTTTTCTCCGCCATATCATCACACAGCTTCGCCGCTCCCTCACAGCCTTGCCGAATATCGGCTTTACTAAACCTTAAAGTATAGCGAATCAAATTGCTGATACTCCAATTAGCCATAGTCGTTCGATTATGCTCTAACTTATTATTTAACAAAACCATCACATCATGTTGAATCGCTTTACAAGCACATTCAGGGCGTTGAGACAATCGCTACTGATCCTGCTTTTCGGTGTTGGATGTCTGGCCTCCGGTCACGCTCAACAACGCATAACAGGAGTTGTTACAGACAGCAAAGGTGCGCCGCTGGCAGGTGCAACCGTCGCTGTAAAAGGAACCACACAGGGAGCATTCACAGAGGCCGACGGGAAATACGTCATTGAGGCCAGTGAAGGACAGGAACTGGAGTTTTCCATGACCGGGATGACCACACAAACCATTGTAGTAGGTCGCCAGACTGTCATTAACATTGCCCTTGAAGATGCCGTTTATGAACTGGCAGAAACGGTTGTCACGGCACTTGGGATCAAGGAGGACCGGCGAAAGCTGAGCTATTCCACCCAATCGGTAAAAGGAGAAGACATTCAGAGCACGCAGCGCGACAATGCTTTTGTTTCCCTGCAAGGGCGTGTTGCCGGGCTCTCTCTGACACCAACCAGTGGCGCTGCGGGAGGATCTGTCAGCATCAACCTCCGGGGGGTCAACTCCATTGGCAGCAGCAACCAGCCTTTGATCGTACTGGATGGTTTGCCCATCAACAGCAGCACTTTTAATCAGCATACGCTGTATTCTGATGGTGCAGGCATCAACGGTAACGTAAACAACAACCGGGACGATACGGGGAGCCGTTTGGCGGAATTGAATCCCAACGACATCGATAACATTACCGTTCTCAAAGGCCCGGAAGCTGCGGCACTTTACGGTAATGAAGGCGCCAACGGGGTTATTCTGATCACAACGAGTAAAGGAAAAGCGGGCATAGGCCGCTTGTCATACCGCAACCGATTCTCTGTATCCAACGTTTATTTGTTTCCCGAGATTCAGCAGGTTTATGGCAGGGGCAGAAATGGGGCTGTCGAAGCCAACGATCCGGATTATTTTGGCCCAAAATATCCGGCAGGCACCACGTTTTATGACAACCTGGACAATTTTTTCCAGCAAGGAAAAACCATGCGGCATGACCTTTCTTATGAAGGAGGTTCTGATCGCCTGACCTATCGCTTGTCCAGCGCTTATTTAAAATCGGACGGGGTGATTCCCACCAACACTTACGAACAGGTCAACGCGGCTTTGAGCAGCGAGGCGAAATTGTTGCCCTGGCTGACTGCTTCCACCCGTTTTAGCTACACCCGCAACAACAACATCCTGCCTCCGGGTGGCTTGCAGGGGTACCTTATTGGTTTATTGAAGTACCCCTCTGATCAGGATGCCAGTGATTATCTGACACCTGAAGGCACACGCAGGTTAACTTTGCCCAATGCGACTTTTGATGCTGATAATGATAATCCTTTCTTCAACATCAACAAAAATGTCAGAACGGAAAACACGGACCGCACCATAGGCAACATCACCCTCGACATAACCGTAAAGCCCTGGTGGAAAATTACCGGGCGTTTTGGCGCCGATGTTTTTACGACCACCGGCAACCGCTTTTTCCACCCTCAATCTAATATCGGCGCTCCCCGTTCAGGTTGGGTTGAAAACTATACGGACATTGGCCGCCTGTTGAATTACAATATTTTTACGACATTTAGGAAAGATCGCGGCGATTTCAGGGCTTCTCTGGTGTTGGGAACATCGGCTGATGACCGGCGCAGCGAGGTATCCGGCGATTATGGTGAAAAAGTTTACCTGCCGGATTTCAACAGCATCAACAATACCGACCCGACCACCCAGCGTTCGCGGGCTACGCTGACCAGGACCCGACTGATTGGCGCTTTCGCGAAAGCAGAGCTGAATTACCAGAACTGGTTGATTCTGAATCTTACAGGCCGTAACGACTGGTCCTCCACGCTGCCGGTAGAAAACCAATCTTATTTCTATCCTTCCGCAGGGTTGACTTTTGTGTTTACTGATTTGCCTGCATTTAAAGACAAAACCGGTATTCTGGATTTTGGAAAATTGCGCGCCTCTTATGCTGAAGTTGGTAACCCGGCTCCCGCATATCGGATTCGTGCGCGTCTGGTTCCTCAAACCAGCACCGGCGGAGGATTCCTTTACGACTTCTTCGGCGACAACCCAGCGTTGAAACCGGAAAAAGTACAGAGTTACGAATTTGGCACCGACCTCAGTTTCTTCAAAGGCAGGATTTCGCTGGATGTTGCCGTATTTTCCAAAACCATCAAAGACCAGATCGTCGTACAGCGTTTGAGCTACGGCACCGGATTCATCTTTGGTTTGTTGAATGGCGGTGAATTGAATACCAAAGGACTCGAAATTCAACTTGGCCTGAAGCCGGTTAAAACACAGAATTTCAGCTGGAACCTGCTTGCCAACTTTACGAAGTACAAAACAGAAGTGCTGAGTTTGCCGGCAGAAGTAAGCGAATACTACGATTCTGATACATGGGTTTACGACAACGTGCGCGCCAGTGCCTTTTCACCGGCTGATGTTCTGGCTGCCCGTTTCAACAGCGTCAACAACCGGTTCTATCCTGAGCTGAATAGCCGTGGCGCCGGTTCTGCAACTGCCATTGGCGGATGGAGCTATCTGCGCAACAGCAACGGCGATATTCTGGTAGATCCAAACACGGGTTTCCCGCTGCGCAACGCCAATTTCCTTCCTATTGGAGACCGCAACCCCGATTTTGTGGTGGGTTTGGTAAATGAACTTAATTTCGGCAAAAACCTGCGCCTTTCCTTCTTGCTGGACATCCGCGTAGGCGGTGATATTTTTAATGGGAATGAATTCTATTTGGTTCGCAATGGATTGAGCACCAGTACACTGAATCGCGATGAGCCTTTTGTATTCCCCGGCGTGGTTCGCGATGGAAATGAAGAATCGGCAACGCCTACGGTCAATACAAAAGAAATCATTCCGAGTGCCAACGAACAATTCTACAGCGTGGCCATACAACCGGAAGATTTTGTTGAACGGGACATCAACTGGGTGCGTCTCCGCGATGTCACTTTGAGTTACAACCTGAGCGGAAGTTGGCTCGGAACTCAGAAAACGATCAAAGAACTGAGTGTTTTTGTAAATGGTACCGATTTGTTCCTGTCAACCAATTACACCGGCGCAGATCCTTATGTCAGCACAACCAACCCGGCAACAGGTGGTGCAGGTGGTTTTGGGATGGATTTTGGTAAAATATCTTTGCCTCGTACATTCTCTATCGGATTGACGGCAGGATTTTAATCATTCAATGCCTTTGAGGCTTCCGGAACTGGATCCTTCTTGAAACAGTCCGGGGTTTAAAGGAAAAACAAAAGGAATTATGAAACGCAAAATATTCATACCCATTATTGCAGCCCTGATGTTGCTGGTCAGCAACAGTTGCAATGATTACCTGGATGTCAATTTTGACCCCAGTAATCCTCAGATTGCAGAGGGATTTGCTTTACTCCCGCCCATTTTTTCGCAAATGGTTCGCGGCGAGTCTTTTGATACCCGCTTCGTCGGCCAATACATTCAAAACTGGGCGAGCACGGCCGCTAATAACGTCTGGGATCAGCACGGCTATGTGCCTGGAAGTGATGCAGGCGGTGAAAAATGGCGATCCCACTATTGGTCTATTGGTAAAAACATAGACCTGGTGATCGAACAGGCAACCGCAAAAGAACAATGGGATTATGTAGGCGTCGCCAAGGCCATACGCGCCTGGAGCTGGCAGTCAACAACGGATGTAAACGGGGAAATGATTCTCCGCCAGGCCTGGGAACCCAATCGTTACGTCTTTGATTTCGACCCTCAGCAAGATGTTTATGCGGAAGCAGAACGCCTGAGCCTGGATGCCATTAAGGACCTGGAACGGACCGACGGTGGCGTCAATCAGGCTGGTTTAGCGCGCGGCGACCTTGTTTATGCCGGTGATCGTGCTAAATGGATTAAGTTTGTATACGCCGTACTTGCGCGAAATGCGCACCATATTTCGAACAAATCATCGTATAATGCGGATAAGGTCATTGATTATTGCAACAAATCGCTGGCCTCCAATGCGGATAATTTTGACGTGCCACACGCCGGTACGAGTTCTTCAGATGGCAACTTTTTTGGCTCAGTTCGGAACAACCTGAGAAGCTATCGTCCGACAGTGTTTATCAACAACCTGCTGAACGGAACCATATTTAATGGCGTCGTTGATCCTCGTCAGCCGATCTTGTTGAATGCTTCGCCCGATGGGGTATACCGGGGTGTGACGCCTACCGTTGGCGATACGACCAATACCAACAACAATCCACGCCGGATTCCATTGCTTTGGGGCGTTTCACCGTCCGTGACCAGCGCTTCCCAGATTCCGGGCAAATACATCTTCAGGGATGCAGCGAAGCATTCTCTGGTTACTTATTCCGAAATTCAGTTCATCAAAGCAGAGGCCGCTTTCATTAAAGGCGACAAACCCATGGCGTACGAAGCGTTTAAAAACGGCATTATTGCGCACATGGACTATGCAGGCGTGGCTGCCGCTGACCGGGATGCTTACATGGCCAGCGCTGCTGTTCCGCAGAATGCTAATGATCTGACTTTGAGCCACATCATGCTCCAGAAGTACATTTCGCTTTGGATACATGGCGCGTTGGAAACCTGGGTTGACATGCGCCGGTACCGCTACAGCAATACAGTCTATACCGGGTTTACCCTGCCAACGACCCTTTATCTGGATAATGGCGGAAAACCGGCTTATCGCCTGCGGCCACGCTACAATTCCGAATATGTATGGAACCGTCAATCATTGGATACTTTCGGTGGAAATAATCCGGATTACCATACCTATGAATTGTGGTTTATGCTGCAGTAAAGCAGCCTATGCGGTTTTAAAACGGGTGAAGCAGCATGTAATGCATGCTAAATCCCTGTTTCCGGGGTTGTGTCGATTGGCACAACCCCGGATTTTTTATCAGGAAGGTGTATCTTTGAGCTTTATATCCTATTTTTCGCGAATATTTACCGCACACCTATCCGACTGGTATGAAAAGAGGTTTGTTATCAGGAATTTACCTGCTTTTTTTTCTGGCGGCTTTTAGCCAGGAAAACAATTACACACTCCACATCCGCAAAGCCCGTACGCCGATAATCCTCGATGGCAAACTCGATGAGGCCGATTGGCAAGCAGCAGATGTCGCCCGAACCTTCAAACTCTCTTTTCCTAACGACACGGCATTTTCAAGCTGGCCAACGGAAGCAAAACTGACGTTTGACGATGAATTTCTGTATGTCGGCGCCATCTGCAGCGAAAAGCGGGAAGACTATACCGTGCAATCGCTAAAACGCGATTATGGCGGGGGAACGAGTGATGTCATCAACATTTCACTGGATCCTTCCAAAGACGGGTTAAATGGCTTCATCTTTGCCGTCTCCCCGCTAAATGTACAGCGGGAAGGGCTGATCAGCAATGGCCAGGAACTCACTTATATTTGGGACAACAAGTGGTACAGCAAAGTCACGAATTTTGAAGATTACTGGGTCGTTGAAATGGCGATTCCCTTTAAAACCCTTCGGTATAAAGTTAATGAAGGCGAAAATTCGTGGCGCATCAACTTTGTGCGCACCAAAATGAAGAATTTTGAAGTCAGCACCTGGAAACCGGCGCCACGTTATGTGCATCCTGCCAATCTGGGTTTTGCCGGGGATTTGATATGGGAGCAGGCGCCCCCGAAACTCACGACGAATATTTCTTTAATTCCCTATGGAACAGGTGCTTATTCTATTGAAAATCCCCGGAATGAAGAAACATTCGAACCCGAGCAAAAAACGACAGACTGGACGCATAATGTGGGGATGGACGCTAAAATAGCCCTGACGCCTTCGCTCAACCTCGACCTGACCATCAATCCGGATTTTTCACAGGTAGAAGTCGACCGACAGGTGGCTAACCTGAGTCGTTTTGAACTGTTTTTTCCGGAGACCCGGCAGTTTTTTTTAGAAAACAGTGACTTGTTTGCCTATTTTGGTTTCCCGCAGTCCCGACCTTTTTTCTCCAGAAGAATTGGTCTGGCCTACGATCCGGTATTGCGAACGAATGTCAAGGTTCCCATCCAGGCTGGCGCCAGAATCAGCGGCAAGCTCAACGACAACTGGCGTATCGGCTTGCTGAACATGCAAACCCGCAGGTTGATATTTGACGAAGACAATGCCCTTCCTTCTGCCAATTTTACGGCAGTAAGTTTGCAGCGGAAAGTCTTTGAACGTTCGGCCATCAGTGCCATATTTGTAAACAAGGAAAACTTTTTGTCTTCTGTTAACGACGCTCAGCGGAGCGCTCATGACGCATTCAACAGGGTTGCCGGCCTTGAGTATAACCTCTATTCCAAAGACAATCGATGGGAGGGAGAGTGGTATTATCACCGCTCTTTTTCACCGGATAAAGAAAAACAAGGGGATTCCTTCGCTTCGTTTTTGGGTTACAACGACCGTTCGTTTTCCACCCGTTTGGGGATGAACCACGTTGGAAAAGGGTTTACTGCAGAATCTGGTTTTGTCCCCAGAAAAGGCCTGACCAGTATCTTTTTGAGGGGAGAAAAGTATTTTTACCCGAATAAAGGCTGGGGAAAAAGAATGTTGTCGCAGTGGGGGATCGGGCTTCAGCTCAACTCTGTGCTGGATTTGGATTTTATGGAAACTGATCGCGAAACAACGCTGTCAACTTTTCTGACATTTAATGATCAGGGGCAGTTAATTCTTTCCGTCTATAATACTTACACATTTCTGTTTGGCGAATTTGATCCAACTAACCTGCTGCGTGCGCCAGGAGAGCTGGTTACCCCTTTACCCCTGAATAGCGAGTATAATTACTCCGGGACATCGCTGGAATATCAGACAGGAACCAGCGAGGACTGGCAAGGCAGTTTTGTACTCAACGCAGGGCAGTTTTTCAATGGTAGCCGATGGACAGCCGAGGGTGGAATTGCTTACCGCTGGCAACCCATCGGGTTGTTTTCCCTGCTGTTCAGCTACAATGACATTCAGTTGCCTGAGCCTTACCCATCAGCCGATTTTTATTTGCTGGGGGGCAAGGCCGATTTTTCATTTACACGCAATATCTTTCTGACTGCGTTTTTGCAATACAATACACAGGCAAATAATTTTAACCTCAACGCCCGTTTCCAATGGCGATTTGCACCGGTTTCGGATGTGTTTCTTGTTTATACGGATAATTCTTTTGCGCAAGCCATTCCGAATTCATCGGTAGGTGCTTTTGCTCCGAAAAACAAGACATTGGTCTTTAAGGTCGTTTATTGGCTAAATCTGTAATTATTGGCATTCACCTTCAGTCCATTTGGTAACCCCGGCATTGGTAGCCATACATTCATTGGCGTAAGTCAGCCCGTCGCAACCGCAAACCGGCTTGTAAATTTTGGTGCAGGGTGCGTCCGGATTAATTTTGGTTGTATCTATGCACGAACAAGGACCTTCCGTCCATTTGGTAACCCCGGAATTCAGAGCAAAACAATCATTGGAATAGGTCTTGCCGTCGCAACCGCAAACCGGTTTGTACAACATCATGCAAGCGGCGTCGGGGTTGATTTTTGACGGGTCAATACAGCCTTTGCCGCCGGCTGCATTTTTACAGGTGGCTGCCATCGTGGCCAGGGCAAAAAACAGAAGAACGGTGTGGTAGCGATTCATATCCGAAATTTTTTTGTAAAGGTAAAGGATAATCCGGGGCTATCCCAATTTCGTTTGGATATTGCCCTTTTTGCGGCGTGAAAGTTGCGTTATGTTGATTTTGTTTGAAAAAACGTTAACTTTGAATATTCATTGTTAAATCCACTTTAATGTGTAATGTTATGGGAATTAGCAGAAAGATCCTTATGATGGCTGCCGCTTTGTTGCTGTGCCTGCCTTCTCAAGCTCAACTCTTCAAAAGCAATTTGAAAAAAGCAAACAAGTATTATGAATTGCATGCTTATAAGCAGGCGATCCCAGAGTATCTGGACGCGCTCAAGCGCAATAAAGACGACATTGAGGCCCTGAGCAGACTTGCCGATAGTTATCGCTTTCTCAACCAGTTAGAGGAAGCTGCTCAAAATTATGCCCGCGCCATGCAGGTTGACCGGGATAAAGTAGAAAAAGCACAAGTTCTGAACTACGCACACGTGCTTAAAGGTTTGGGGCGTTACGACGAAGCAAAATCGTGGTACCAACTTTACGCACGGACCGAAAACGAAGAGATTGGCAACCACTACATGCAATCCTGCGATTTTGCCAAATCACAACTGAATTCTCCATCCTCCTACCAGATCACAAATGAGTTTGTGAATACCAATACGGGCGACTTCGGCGCGGCTTTCTACGGAAGCAGGCAGGTGGTTTTTTCTTCAGCCAGAACGGACATTCAGCGTTCCGGATCCTCCGGTGGAAAAATTGCCAATCAGCTTTATAAGGCCAATGTAAGCCCCAGTGGCTATCTGGAATCTCCTTCATATCTGAACAAGCGTTTTAGCGCCGAATTCAACGAAGGCCCTGCAACGTTTTCTCCCGATGGCCGTCAGGTCGTGTTCACCCGCAATAACTTTGTGGACGGAACCCGCCAGATTGCTAACAGCGGCATGGAGCTGACGATCTGGACTGCTCAGGTGGGCAATGACGGTGAATGGCTCAACGCCAAAGCATTTCCTTACAATGGTACCGGCTATTCTACAGGGCAACCCAGTTTTTCACCAGATGGCGGGGCTTTGTATTTTTCTTCCAACCGGCCGGATGGATTTGGCGGATATGATATCTATGTTTCGTATTGGAACGGCACAGATTGGGGCGCTCCTGAAAACCTGGGTCCGGTTGTGAACTCGCAGGGCAACGAAATGGCGCCTTTTTTTGATGGCACGATGCTGTTTTTTGCTTCCGACTGGCATCCCGGAATGGGGGGGCTTGACATCTTCCGTGCTGAACAAACCAATGGACGCTGGCTGCGCATTTACCACCTGGGTAACACGGTGAATTCTCCACGCGACGATTATGGTTTTATCTACGATAGTTTCCGAAACATCGGATATTTTACGTCAAACCGCCTTGGTGGAAGAGGATACGAAGATATTTACCGGGTCACCCGTACGGCGGATAACATTGTCCTGCGGATCAAAAGTGCTGCCGATGGTTCTCCCATTGCCAATGCTGTTGTTGATTTTACCAATTGTGGAGAAGGCGTCTATCAAACCGACAGCCGCGGTTCATACAGCTTTCAGGCTGTACAGGGACTGAATTGCCAGGTTGTCATCAAAAAAGATGGCTATCTCAGCAGCACCGTTCAAATCAATACGGTTGGTACCAATCAAAACAAAGAATATGAAGTAAACCTGAGCCGGCTTGGGGAAGCTTATTCCGGCAGGATTATCAATTATACGACCCGCCAACCTGTTGCAGGCGCTATGATTACGGCAACCAATCAGCAAACCGGAAGCGCCATGCAGGCCATTAGTGATGGCAATGGGGAATACCTGCTGGCTCTTAGTCAGTATGCCGTTTATGCCGTCAGATTTTCAAGCCCTGGTTTCCGGGACCTGAATTCAATTATTCGCACAGAAGACGGCTTTGACCGCAACATTCTGGGCGTAACTTATCTGATTCCTTCAACAGATATCGGACAAGACCCCGGTCCTTATATTCCGGACCCGGGAAATACCGGAAACCCAGGAAATACCGGAAACCAGGGACTGCCATCGGGCTATTCCGTTCAGGTAGCTGCTTTGAGTAATTCCAATACGGGCAACAAGTTCGACAACCTGAACAGTCTGGGAGATGTTTATTCCGTGAATGAAAACAACAAATACAAGGTGCGCGTAGGGGTATACCCAACCAGAGCAGATGCTGAAAAAGTATTGCGTTCAGTAAAAGCAAAAGGCTATGCGGGGGCTTTCATTGTAGAGGAAGCGGGTTCAGCCGGAGGAATAGGGGATACCAGCCCAAAAAGCCCGAACCAGGGGGTGACTTCCACGTATGGACAGTATAAAGTGCAGTTGGCTGCCTATTCCAACCTCAAAAACTTCGACGAGGCGAAAGCGGCGAAAATCGGAAGCATCGAAGAACGCAAACGCGGAAATCTCACGATCAAATACATTGGAGGGCTTACTTCCCTGGGCGAAGCGCAGCAGGCACTTGCCAAAGCCAAAGCGTCCGGGTTTGTTGACGCCTATATCGTGATGGATGAAAATGGCGAGTTGAAGAAGGTGAAATAATAAAGGCCTAAAAATCACATCATGGCCGTTGTCCGAGCTATCTTAAACGTATGAAAAATAGGGGTTACATGAGTAATCCCTATTTTTTTAGGCCCATTAGAGGCAAAATCTGTTTGTATAAGTCCTGAATTTACTCACCCATTTACCATTGTCGAACCGCAGAATATCGAATAAGGAACCGCAGAAGTGAGCAGTTGTGCTACCCTTCGACATTGGAAATTCGATATTCATCTGTTCTGCGGTTCAATGCTCTGTTGAATGTCGAACCGCAGAATACCGAACAAGGAACCGCAGAAGTGAGCAGTTGTGCTACCCTTCGACATTGGAAATTCGATATTCATCTGTTCTGCGGTTCAATACTCTGTTGAATGTCGAACCGCAGAATACCGAATAAGGAACCGCAGAAGTGAGCAGTTGTGCTACTTTCGACATTGGAAATTCGATATTCATCTGTTCTGCGGTTCAATGCTCTGTTGAATGTCGAACCGCAGAATACCGAACAAGGAACCGCAGAAGTGAGCAGTTGTGCTACCCTTCGACATTGGAAATTCGATATTCATCTGTTCTGCGGTTCAATACTCTGTTGAATGTCGAACCACAGAATACCGAACAAGGAACCGCAGAATGGAGCAGTTTTGCTACCCTTCGACATTGGAAATTCGATTAGGCACCAGAACTCCTTTTAAACGCTGGGGGACTCCGGGTTTTATATCTATATAACCCGGAGCCCTGCAGCGCGCGCTTCGATTACCGCAGCAAGGTCAGATCGCCGGCCTGTTCCGGTTGCTCTACGCCGCCTAATTTGAATCTAATCCGGTAGATATAGACGTCGGAAGGAGCAGGATTGCCTTTATGCATGCCGTCCCAACCCTCATTGGTTGTACTTTCGTAGACTACCTGGCCCCAGCGATTGTATATTTTAAACTCCATCACTTCCACCATGCCGGAATGGAGCACCCTGAATACATCGTTCCGATCGTCTCCGTTTGGTGTGAACGCCTTGGGAATATCAAATTCAGGCTGCAGGACAAAGACAGACAACAGCGGCCCTTCAAGAGAGCAACCTTCCGGAGAAAAGACTTCTACACGGTATTGGATTCTTCCAACTTCATCGGGTTGTACAATAAGCGTTGAAGCAGTCTGTCCCGGTATTTCAACCCCATTTGCAAACCATTTATACACCGCATTAGGGATGGCTGGTTCTACGGTGGCCGTCAATAGTGTGGTGTCCCCGAGGAAGATGGTATCCCGTGCAACCTCCAGCTGGACAATAGAAGTCGTGATGTCCACGACATTCACATTGAATGTCTCCTGAATGGTGCCACAACCTGGCCCGTAAGTATAATTGAGGGTGACTTCTGTTGTTTGGCTGATATTGGAAACGGTTACAGGATTGCCGGTTGCGTTTTGGTTGTCATAAGACCAATTGAAGGTTTGGCTAACACCAGCCGGCGCATCCGACACCGCTGTGAAAGTGACAGGGTCGTCTTTACAAATTGTCTGATCCGGAATGATGCCGAGATCCGGCGCTTCCACGATGGTAATGCGCACCTGCCGGACAATAGTCGTACAGGCGTTGCTTGCTGCAACGGAATATGTGGCGGAACTTTGTGGGTTCACCTGAACAAAAGGATCGTTGGAGCTGAAACCGGGGTTCTCCGGCGAAGTCCAGAGGTAAGTCGATACCGGATCGGCAGCAGTCATCAGTTGAACCGGGCCTGCATTACTCTGGCATACTTCAAAGCTGGGTATGACGTCTGCTATGGGCAAAGGAGTCAGGTTAATCTGTGCAAAAGCTTCCTGAACACAATCCCCTTCTTTGGCCTGAACCCGGTATTCAACTGTGGTGGGAGGCGTAGCCAGTGTATTGTAACAATCGTCGCAACTCAGGTTATCGGAAGGTTCCCACGTTATTTCACCCTGCCCCTGATATTCAAGCCGTAACATCACACTTTGCCCGGGACATATCGTTGTATCGGAGGGGACTACCATCATCGGGACCCCTTCTACCACATTGATGGATATGGCAGTTGTATCCCGGCAAGCCCGGTTGACGGTGACCCGCTGGTAAGTAAAGGTATCGGCAGCAGTCAACACCATATTCCAAAGCGTATCGCTGGTTTCGTAACCCGGTCCTTCCAGCCACGAATGTTGAATGTCCGGGAAACTACCGGTCTCATAGGTAGGCGATGTAAAAACAACGATATCGCCTTCGCAATAAGGGCTTTTATCCGGAGTTGCCATAAGGTTGCCGTTAGGCAGCGAATCAACACGGATATAAACAGAATCGAAGACAACGCATTGTGCCACATTAAAGGTGGCAAAATACCATCCCGAAACAGTCGGTTGTGCAACAACGCTCAATCCGCTCGTATCACTGAGTGTTCCGGCTGGCGACCAAACCAGGTTTTCAGCGCTTCCCGTATTGGTAATGGCCGTCAGTGTAACAGTGGTGCCGAGGCAAATTTCGGTGGAATCAGGATTGCTGATCGCAACATCGGCAGGCGCAACTGTGACCACAATGGTAGCCGTATCTGAGCAGGCTCCGTTCGCGCTGATCGCTATCAACTGGTAAGTAGTTGTGACATCGGGTGTAGCGATCGGTCCGGACAGGGTCGGATCGTCAAGCCCGGCTGCAGGCGTCCATGAATAGGTGGTGGTGACGTCTCCCGGATCAAAAAGTTCCGCCAGCTGTGTGCTGTAATTTTCACAGATGAGCGTGTCGGCAGCGATTTGTGGAAATTCAAACGGCGAAACATCTATCGTAATCTGATCGGTGACCATGCAACCGGCTACTTCTACGGAAGCCGTATAAGTGGTGGTCACCTGCGGCGTAGCAATGGGCGTAGGGCTGTTCGGGTCGTCTAATCCTGTTGCCGGGGTCCAGACGAGGTTCTGGTTGTTAACATTATTTGCAACACTCAAACGAACCTGGTCGCCCTGGCAGATGGCCAGAGGATCCAGCGCACTTATTGCGATGACAGGTGCGACGATTTGAACATAGACAGAGTCCATGTCACTGCAAATCGGTCCAACATTGCCCACAACGCTGACATAGCCGCTGTTTTGTGGGGTATAGGTTGGGTTTTCGCTGGAAGGATCACTGAACAAGCCTGGCGGCGTCCAGAAATAGGTTGCACCGCCTGATGCGGTCAGCACAACACCGCTGCCTTCACAAACCAGTACGGTATCCTGACCGGCGGCGATTTCAACGACCAATTCGTCGCGGAGTTCAATTTCGAGGGTTACATAAACCACTTCGCCGCAGCCAAAGTCATTGGTGAGCGAAATGGTAATGGATTCCGTCGGCTCCATGAGCAGATCTGACAATACCTGAATCGGGAAAGAAAACTCCGTTTGCCCGGGCAGGAAAGTGATTTCTGTCGGAATGGTCAGCAAATAATCCACGCCGAGTGTTGCCGTTCCGCCAATGACAACTTTGTAGGTAACGGTATCTTCCAGCGCACTGTTCAATCGAACTACTACTTCGTCGGGTAAATTTGTACAATCTTCGATGAGATATTCTATTCCGGAATTGTACCGAACCGCTACATCCGGAGCACCGCCGCGCAATTCAGATATGAAAACACCGGAGTCCCAGCGGCGGTCACCGCGGTCTGCAATCGCCAGTTTTAAATGATAGGTATTGCAGGGTGTTACCGCAGCACGGGCAGTCAGACTCTTTTTAACTCCAAGCTCGTCAACAACCAGACCATCGTATTCTGTGCTGAGTCCGAGCTCGTTGTTTCGGTAATATTCCCAGTTTAAAGTGTGATTCACACTGTTGATTTGCACCGGCGTATTGCTTCCATTGGGCAATACGGCGATGTTCAATTGGTTGCCTATGTTTGGATCACCGGTGATGCCGGGACCGGAAATGAGGAAGGCAAAAATGTCATTGAATTGCTGGTTGATGAATTCGGGGTATTCTTCTGATCCGAAAATGTATTCGAAAGTCAGCTCATTGGAAGCCACAAATACATCGAGTTCCAGAATACAGGCATCTTCAGATTCGGTACCATCGCCAAAAGCAATCGAGAGGTAATCCAGATCAGGATCGCCGGGAGCGCCGTTGTCGTCGTTGAAGTTGCCGCCGCCGCCATCTGTATTCGGCCCCGGGGCCCAGTTGATGTCACCACTAGTTAACAACAGCCCTCTGTCCAGGCCAAGGTTCGTCATATCGCCTGCTTCAAACAAGCCATAGGCACGTTGAGGGCAATTGATGTCCGTTATCGTTGCAATCGTTTGTGGCGTTGAAATGAAGTCGATGATGTCTTCATTGGCGATATCCGGTACAACTGTAATGGCATCCGGTGGATCGCAGGCAGCGGCGGAGCATTCCCAACTTCCTGCAAAACCTTCAAAAGTTGCAGACCCATCAGAAATGAACTGAACGGTCAGGCAGCCACTCGAAGCCTGAACCGAATAGCAGACGCCACCTCCGGCAGCAGGATCCAGAAAGTTGCCGCCACCCAATTGGCCGATAATGGTTCCAGGATTAGCACCGTCGCCGTCGTAAAAAATCAATTGGTCTGTTGTAGCGAAATCGGAAGGCTCAATGTTGTAATACTGCAAAGTGAAATTGATGCAGCTATGGGGTTGCGAAGGGCATATGGTGAAAATATGATTTTCGTTGTTGGAATAATCTTCGTCCGGCCCGCCCGAATCGTATAGTTCACCAAAACAAAGGGTTGAACCGCCTTCGTCGATGGTATTTACGGGTTCTAAAGGACCAACACACAATTGGAATGTACCTGAGTTGGGCGTTGCCGTAGCTGAATAATCATTGATCCGAAGAAAATAAACCACATTGGGTGTTAAACCGAGTGCATCCATCTGAACAATACTCTCTCCATTATCAGCCGACACGCAAAGCAATTCCGCAAGCCCGTCGGTCTCGCAATCGCCCCTGTAAAGCGCAATTTGGGGATTGACCATTCCTGCTGAGGTTCCATCGCTCAGACCTGTTACGGTAATGGAATAGTCAAAAAGCGTATCACTCGCAGTGAAAGCAAACCAAACATCCCGCTGCGCACCGCCTCCGTTGAAACAGGAAGGAATGTTGTCAGCGCCAATATTCGAAGCGGTAGCGTTAATATTGGTAAAAAATACGCCTTCAGGGCAAGCCGGAGCTACACCCAGATCAATAAGGCCGCTGCAGTTGTCGTTAACCGGTTGTGCCCAGGCAGCAGCCGCAAGACACATAAAGATTGCCGTAAATACTGATCTCATAGTGGATTGATCCAATTTATCGGGTTCGTTCAAAAATAGATACAATTTAGTCGCTGCTTCGCGGCTTTATAGCTGCTTCGCAAAGTAAATGACAGAAATACTGATGGCTGTACTTTGGAGCTGTCCTTTTGCCAGCTAAGATTAGCGGCAATTTTCCAGCGTTTTTTTCACATCCTCCAGTTTTACATTTCCATATTCATTACCCCATGCCTGGCAAATGTAGTTGATGATATTGGTAATTTCTACATCATTCAACCTGAGAATGGCTGCCATGGGTTGATTATAAATCGTGTCATTCACGATAATTTCGCCTTCCAGGCCGTTTCGGATGGCACAGGCGATACTTAGCGGATTGTTTTTTACATAATCAGAATTCGCCAATGGCGGAATAATCCCTCTAAGACCCTCGCCATTTTCCATATGGCAACTGGCACAAAAATTGGTGTACAAAATTTCGCCCTGTGGGTATTTCGAATTGTCGCAACTTACCCAGATGAATAGACTGGTTACAGCAAACAAAAAGCCGGTCAGGAACACTTTTTTTTGAAAAAAATCAAAAAAAACAGAAAAACGGGCAACTACATTCATAAGTAATGAATGGTGGTTTGAAAAAATCATTTACGCTTTTTAACCAGTAAAGTTCCATTAAGGTTGTTGATGCGAATTTGTTGCTTGTTGATTTCGTATCCAATACCTTCCGGTATAAGCATCACTTCCCACTTCTTGCCGCTCAAATTCACAAAAGCGTCAGCCGGGTTTTCTATGTTGACATAATAAAAACCATCTTTGTATTTATCCAGCAAACCCTGGATATAGGGCTTCAGGTCTAAAGACTCCTCGGATTTGCCGGATCGTAATTTAAGGCCTGCCTCATTGTTTAAAGATAGTGTGATGCTGTCGTTTTTGAATTCTTGTTCTGCACTGGCGTAAAGATCTATTCTGAAGAGTTTTTCATAACCTTTAGCAGGCAGTCCACCGGTAAGGCGTCCAAAAGAAAACGAACCGTTTTGGGCTTGGGAAGCCGATGCCTCTAATTTCAGGTATTCTAAAATTGCCGTCGAAACCCCATAAGGTGATGCGTTTTTTTGAAAAATAGTGTCCAGATTGGGACTAAACCAAGCCTGAGCCTGTTGCAATGCGTGTCTTTCTGCCAAAAAATCGATGACAGAAGACAGCCTAAAGCGTTCCTCTTCGGTTATTGAACCTTTGCCGGGTTGGGCTTTGCCATCTACAAGGATGCCGTTTTTGCTCAGAATGGTCTTCATTTCGCCAAATTGACTCCTGCAGGAAACAGCCGTAGCTCCCCAGGGACCTGCCATACATAAAAAGGCAATGACTCCCAGACTTATCGGTATGAAACGGATGTCGTCTTTTTTGGAAAGTATAAAATACAGGCAAACCAGAAACAACCAGGCGCCAAGTGTTGCGACAACAAACCTCGGTTCGGTGACGCCATAATCATTCAGCCTACGGCCAATGGCAAGCAGCATAACCGGCACAATCGGACTGAGCAGATAGAAAAACCAACGCCGGAACCACGCCAGAAAAGTGGAGTCATCGGTTTCCACCAGACGGTAATTAAGCAAATAGGTTAAGATACCGACCATCGAAAAACCCAGACTCAGCGAAGAGACATAACCTTTGGGCCAGGCCCATTCTATGCCGATTTTTACGATGTAGGCGTATAAAATGAGCAGATACAACAGGGTAAGCGGAATCAATATGTATTTCACCAGGTTGCGGATCGCAGCTGTATAGGCAGGGTCTTCCTCCGACAAGTCATAAACTTTCGGCATCTGGCTCAGAAAGTAAATTGGGTGGAATCCAAGTGCTATCACAAAAAACAAATGTGCATAGACCCGGAAAGGCCAGTCGAGGCCAAACAATTGATCAATTCCCAAAATGGCCAGACTAATACCGACATACAGTACCAGTCCATAAAACGCCGCCACGATCCATTGTGCGAGTAAAATTTTGTTGTACTCCCAGAAACTGAGCACAGCTCCTTCTTTTTTGCTGAAAAATGCGGCAGAGGCAATCCAGCAATGCGCGACAAGCGCAAAAGCGATGAATCGAAAAATATCTTTTGCTGAATCGGTATTGGTGCTTACATCAAGGCTGCTGTAATACCATCCCAGAGCGGCGACAGCGATTCCTTTTGTCAGCCAGGTTCTGGCCATGCTCCAGCCATAAGCTTCTGCGGCAACAGCAATGCCGAGCAACAAGGGCATTCCCAGTGCAATGGTCATGATGATGCGGGGAATCCAGTCTTCGGCTTGTCCGTGGTACTGCTTTTCGACAAAAATCATACAGAGAACCATGCCCAGGAGCGCCATTAATGCGGCAGCGGGAAAACGCTGCCAGGCATACCTGATGTGCTGAAGAAGAGCAGATATGGATGGAAATTGCATTGGTGACGGGTTTAATTCAGCAAACACTTGTTGTCAAGTGTGCGAAAGCTACAACATTATTGCGGATGCGCAAACACTTGAATAATCCGCCTGAATTCTTCGGCGTTTCTACAAAGGATGTATTATCTTCATTTTCAATTACAAGGCTCCTGGCACTTTATCGCTGCCCTGGGCTTTTGAAAGTAATTTTTATAAAGAATGCGAACTATGATCGGCAATTTCAAATATTGGATTTATGGAATGTCGCTTGCTGTCGTGGTAATGGCCTCAAGTGCTTGCTCTTCCATCTTTTTTGAGAGCCCGGTGCCTCAGAAAGTAGAAAAACTAGAAGTTTTCCCAGACCACCTGTCAGGCATGTATGAGATCATTGAGGGAGGAGACCAGCCTGAACCCGGGAGTGTTTTTCGGGATTTGTTAGTGCTGGAATTGAGCGGAGATAAAAGGCTCGTGGCGACAGGGGTGAAAGGCTTTTTGCGTCGGGATTTGACGAAATTGGCGGCAATATTGGCTGCAGACAAAACGCATGGTAAAATTCTGGATTATTTTATCACGGAATCCGGTGCCTATTATACACTCCTGGAAGATGCCTACGATGCCGACGAACAAAAACGTGGCGGCCACTATATCTCTTTTGAGCCGGCCGGGGATTATTTGTTGTTGTCTCCATCGAGGGAAATGCTTATTTCTTTTGATTTATCGGCCGGAAAAGAATTGTTATTCGAAAAAAGACGTAATGCCTCCGGATATGACGATGCTTATTTCAAAGTTTCCGCAGACAGCCTGCAATACTCGGTACAGGAACTGGTCGCAAAAAGTCATAAAGAGGAGATTTGGTTTTCTGTGAAAAACAATGACGAATCTAAATGGTCATTGGTTTATCTGAAACGTCTTCCCAATGATGAGCTTTTGGTTAAGCATTCTGTAATTGGCGAAAATGCCAATTTGTATGAGAATCTGCACCGATACAATGCCATAACGCCTTTTACAAGAATCGGGGAGGGTAGAGATTATCTGATCAATCCGACTGATGAGCAGCTGAAAAAACTTTTGGCGGATCCGGATCTTTTCACAGCACTGAAATTGAAAAAAGTATCGGGTAAATAGTCGTGTGACCGGACATGAGTCATCCCGAATTTTTAGCGAAAACAGGCGAAAAACAGGATGTTTTCGCGATCATTCAGCCGTGTTAGTGGGCAGTTGGCAGTTTTCAGTTTGCAGTAAACCCGACTGAAAACTGCCAACTGACAAACTGCCAACTTTTAATTGACGAATTGATTGCTTATTACACCAACACTGTTTTGAAAATTCGGGATGATACATGTCTTCAGTGAACCCAAATTTATCAATCATCCATTCAAAACCATGCCTATGCGCTTAATTCTAACAACTTCCTTTTTCTGCCTGCTGCTTTCCCCGGTTTTGAAAAGCCAAAACCTTTGCCAGAGTGGCCGCTACATTGACCCGGTTTTTGATTGTGTGGATACGACTGAAAACGTGATCTATGGCCAGGGGCGACTCAACTGGAGCAGCCTGAATATCCTTTGCCAGTTCGGAAACTTACCACCTTACAATGGTTTTCAAAATCTGCTTTGCGATGTTTATGAACCCTGCAACGATACAGAAACCGACCGGCCACTACTGATCGTCATCCACGGCGGCGCATGGTCCAGCGGCGACAAACGGGATTTGGCTGCCTATTGCCACCAAATGTCGCAAAGAGGCTATGTCGTGGCTTCCATCAATTACCGGTTGAGCATCACGTCCAATATCCTGTGCTGGAATGCCGAACTGGACGAAAATAAATTTTACAGGGCATTTTACCGGGCCATGCAGGATGCAAAAGCTTCGGTGCGCTATTTTCGGGCCAATGCTCTGGACTGGCGCATTGATCCCGATCAGATTTTCGTCGCAGGGCATAGTGCAGGTGCTTTTACGGCCCTGGGGGTGGCTTATCTCACCGATGAATCGGAACGGCCCGCTGCCACTTTTCAGCAAAATTATTGCGGTAACTGGTTCAATGAACCCATTTGTACGGATCTCGGCGACATAGAAGGCGAGGGTGGGAACCCTGGTGTCAGTTCTGCCATCAAAGCCGTTATCCCCATGTCTGGTGCGCTACCCGATCTGAATTATCTGGATGGCGCCAATGACCCACCAATGTTATTGGTGCATGGTACGGCGGATGATATTGTGCCTTATCAGGATGGCTGTGTCCTTCAGAACCTGCGCAATCTGGGGCTTTTTAACCCCTGTATTTCGGTGTACGGCTCAGCATCGATTCTGCATGCAGCGGACAGTCTGGGGATGGACGCATCCCTGCTTACTTTTCCCGGCGGGGGCCACGGTTTTACGGCGGCTGAATCAGATTCTATCATAGCTTACAGCGCACGCTTTCTGTGCTGTCAGTTACACGATGGAAACTGCCAGACCGTTGCGGCTGAGGAACCGATAAAAGAGGCGATTAAGGTGCGTATTTTTCCAAATCCGACAGCCGGTCAATTGACGATTCAGGTAAATTTAGCCGGGCCCTGGGGCGCGCGTCTGTATGATGTGAACGGGCGTTTGATAAAGGAACAAATGACAGGTCATTCCGACCTGATTTTTGACATGCAGGCGCTGCCATCAGGAATTTATGCGCTTTGCGTATGGCAAAACAGCGATACCCGCGTGCTGAAAGTGATTCGATCCTGATTGACAGACAGGTATTTATAAATATTTCATGCCTTTTTTACGATCTGGAAAAAATATTTTACGTTTTTTCCAACTATTTCAAATTTGGCCCTGTCTTTATAAATACATACAAAGTATGTGACTTAATATTTTGGAATACTGCAAAAGAGAGGCTTCGGACGGATTGCAAAATCAGTTTCGGAGCCTTTTTATTTATTTCACATCTGGCGCTGGCCTAACCAGCGAAACATTGTTTTCAAAATCGAATAAAGTCAGCCGTCTCAGGTCGTAATAGGCCAGCCAGAAATTGCGCAAAGACGAAATGTAAGCCCTTCGCGAACTTGCTTCTTCCTGCAGCGCCAGGTTTAGGTCGGTGATGAGAATGTTGCCGACAAAATAGCGCTGACGGGTAATGCCAAGCCGTTTCTGCGCAATTTCATAGGCGCGGAAAGCAATGCGCACCTGCTCCCGGACAATATCAAATTGCTGCACTTTCACCAACACTTCCCGTTCAAAATTAACGCGCTCCTGCGCTACCTGAAGCTGGGTCAGTTCTGCATTCGAGCGGGCGATCTCCCGACGCGCTTTGGATTTACCCCAATCCGCAATCGGCACATTGAGGCCAAGGCTCAATACCTCCTGATCCAGAGGATTTAGATAGGCATCAGAAAGCTGGTCTGCTGTTTGCGACAAGCCAAAGGAGACAAACAAATCGGCTTGCGGGCCTGTAGTGCGCTGTGCTTCAGCCACACTACTCTGCGCTTCCAGTAACCTGCGCTCGAAAGCAACGACTTCCGGGCGGTACATGCGGGCATATTGTAAAGCCTGTTGGGCATCGAGTAAAAATTCCGGTAAGTTAGAAGGGGTTTCCAATTGAAAATGAACCGCTTCGTTGATGCCCAGAAAATCGCGCAATTGCTCTGCACTGGTCTGCATGTTGAGCATGCTTTGCGAGACATCAGCATTGGCATTCATCGCATTCAATTCTATTTGCAACAACTCTGTCTCGGCGATCCGGCCAACCTCAAAACGACCTTTGGAAATGGCATACAGGGTATCGGCATTGGCTTTGTCGCGGTATGCTGCCTCCAGGTTGAGTTGAGAAATCAGGATGTCAAAAAACAGGTTTGCGGCTTGAAAAGCGGTTTGTTCGAGGTCCAAAGACCAGGCTTTTTCCGATTCGGCATAGCGCAAAGGCTCAATTCGGCGATCCCAGCGAAGTCGGTTGAATCCAAAAATGGGTTGGCTGAAGCCAATGCTGACCGGCGTTGACAAATAAGAAATAAAACCGTCGTTGCCATTGGTCGGGAAGATATCGATGCGTTGTAAACCTGTTCTTGCAAACAAAGTGCCCCCCGTCGCCGCTACCTGTTGCTGGATGCCGATGCTGACGTTGTTGCGCATGAGCGCCCGGCTCACGAAGGCTGCATTTCCATTGGGCAGGGTAATGGCTTCAATCGAACGGTTGAGGTCCGGGAGTTCTGCGTTCAGGTTGATTTGAGGACGCAGGTTAGCCAGGAAAGACTGGTAACGCCAGTAGTTGTTGCCAAAGGTGGTTTCGGCAATCTTCACATCGGGGGCCTGAGCCTGCGCTTTGGCGATGGCTTGTGCAAGGCTGAGCCTGAGGGTGTCTTTTTGGGCATTCAGCGCGCTGGTTGTCAACAACAGGCAGCCACTCAATAACAGCGGGAAGATACGCATATCAGGGTTCTTTTGTTTTTTGAACTCGTAGCAAAACGCGGGTTTGGGCACTAAGATACACCAACGGGCGATTATTTACGAATCGATGCCTACCTTTGCCCCTCTTAAATAAATTGCTTTTATGGAGATTCCTACTACCCGCCTTGGCGTTCTGGGCGGCGGACAATTGGGCAAAATGATGGCCCTCGCTGCCGGAAACTGGCATTTGCCTTTTTTTGCACTCGATAAAACCCGCACTTATCCTGCCGGGCCTTTTTGCACCGGATTTTCGGAGGGCAATTTTAATCATTATGACGATGTCCTGCGTTTTGGCAAAACAGTCGACGCATTGACAATTGAAATTGAGCACGTGAATGTGGAGGCGCTGTTTCTGTTGGAAAAAGAGGGCCTCGTAGTCCACCCTAAACCGGCAGCTTTGCAAATCATCAAGGACAAAGGTCTGCAAAAGCAATTTTATGCAGACAAAGGGCTGCCTACTGCTGCTTTTGAATTGTTTGAGCATGAACAAGCGGTGCGGGAAGCCGTGGCCCAAAACAAATGGCGCTTCCCTTTTGTCCAGAAAAGCCGTACCGATGGCTACGACGGGCGCGGGGTGTCGGTCATTCGCAATGAACAGGACCTGGCAGAAAAATTGTTGCCCGGCGCCTGCCTGCTGGAAGAAATGGTGCCCATTGAAAAGGAAATCGCTGTAGTTGTTGCGCGGAACAGCCGGGGCGAAACGGCTGCTTTTCCGCCTGTAGAAATGCTTTTCGACCCCGACGCAAACCTGGTGACTTTTTTGGCCTGCCCTGCACAGGTTAGCCCTGAAATTGCCGCTGCTGCGGAAAAACTTGCCCGAACGGCAATTGAAGCTTACGACATCTGCGGTCTGCTCGCCGTTGAGTTGTTTCTTACCCCGGATCACCATCTGTTGGTCAACGAAGTGGCGCCACGCCCGCACAACAGCGGCCATCACACCATCGAAAGCTGCTATACCTCTCAATTCGAACAACACATCCGCGGCGTGTTGAATTTACCGCTCGGCAGCACCCGCCTGAAAGTGCCTGCCGCCGTGATGCTCAATTTATTGGGCGAACCCGGTTACGAAGGTCCTGCCGTTTACGAAAACTTAGACCGATGCCTCGCCATGGAAGGGGTTTACGTGCACCTGTATGGAAAAGCCGTTACCAAACCCTTCCGGAAAATGGGACACGTGACGGTATTGGGAGCAACACCGGAAGCAGCCATGGAAAAAGCATTGGAAGTGCGGGACTTACTTAAAGTGAAAGCCTAAAAACTCTAAATAGTAGTCGGATGTCTGGACTTTACCTGCCTACCGCAGGCAGGGAGTTCGAGAGCAAGGCACGAGAAGGCGCCAAAATTAGGAGTCCCGCTGGGCGGGATGACTGATTTTGGTGCCGAGCGTAACGCAGCTACCGGACTACCCGCCTGCCGGCCGGCAGGTAAAGACAGACACTAAAATTCCCCTCAATCCAAAACACTTTCTCCGTTCAGATCCGTCGTCAGCACCATGCTCATGTAATCAAAATAGGGGCGCATGGCCTCGAAGGTTGATTTTACTTCCTGCAAAAAATTATCGCCGGTAACTTCCGTATCCGAAAACGGGCGGTGAACGGTAAAACTCTTTTTGCGGATCAGGTCGATCGCAGGGTGGTCTTTCTCATAACCTTTGGGCGCCGTTTTCAATTCTTCACCCCGAAGTTCGCCAAAATATTTTTGGAACTTTTCGCCGGCAATGATTTCTCGAATGGGTTTGGAGTCTACTGCAAACTCGTCGCGGATGCGTTTTAAATCCTGGGCATTTGGTTGCCAGAAACCACCGCCGGCAAATGAAGCGCCCGGCTCAATGTGGAGGTAATAACCACCCCTGAGCCGGTTGGTTGCGCGGGTAAAACCCATTCCGAAATTGTTTTTGTAGGGCGCTTTGTCTTTGGAAAAACGGACATCCCGGTAGATGCGAAACAGGGTAGCGCCTTCGATGTGGTCGCTCTGTTCCAGTGCCGCCTGCACTGCATTGACAAACTGCTTCATGTTTTCCTGGGCAGCTTCGTAACGGCCTTTATTGGCCTGAAACCACTCGCGGTTATTGTTGGCGGAAAGGTCTTTTAGAAATTGCAGGGAGGCGTTTTGAATGTTCATCTTTTGCTAAAATTGGGTGACAGAAGGTATGTTTATGTTGTCGCAATGTACAAACAATTTGTTTAATGGGCGATTTCCCGGGGGGCAAAAATTTCTAATTTAGGCAGATATTCGCGAGTGGATGAAGCCTCGAGGAATAGAACACGTGAAGCGGGCTCCTGGCACGCGCGTGTATAAATTTAGGTTGCATGATCAAGTTTTAGGGAATGCTTAGCGGTAGTATAGCTTGATTGGCTAAATTTGGCAAATACAATTTATTACGGAAGTAAAAGTTGATATGGTAGAAAAAGCCACGGGCAATCTGAGGCGAAACACATTATTATAACTACATTTAGCTACGCGAGAAGGCACAAAAAAGCCGCAGATTTTGTCAAAAATCTGCGGCTGTTGTGATCCCGCTGGGATTCTCATATGTATTTGATTTTTAGATGATTAAAAGTCACTTTGTTGGCAAAGTAACGAATTGAGTACAACATTTTTCCAGAAAATATACGTTTGCCATTGGACATCCATACACTTATCCGCTTTTGTTTGGCAATTTCTGCCGGAGAAGCGGACCAACATACGAGCCGTTTGGGCAAAGCCAAGCCTGCTATGTTGAAGGGTATGCTTGTATTCATTTGTATAATTCTGTGGAAATATAGACGTTTATGCTGTAATTTTTATGATTTTTGTAGGATCAGTTGGTTGTTTTTGGGTTTTAAGCGGACTCTTTTTGTGCCAATTTTATCAAATTCGTAATTAAATAATATATGGAAGGCCGAGATTTGTCCAGTAAAATGATGATTAATAAAATGATTATCAATATTTTATTTAAGTGACAGGGTAGGAGTCATGTGTGCTGACGAAGGGCACTGCGACATTTTGATAGCAAGTGTCACCTAATACCTCTGTAAGTAGGAGTCATGTGTGCTGACGAAGGGCACTGCGACATAAATCCCACTGGGTAAATTTGTTAAGTCAAATGACTCGGTAGGAGTCATGTGTGCTGACGAAGGGCACTGCGACATTTCCGTTGTCTTTTTCATTGCTGAAAAGGTAGGAGTCATGTGTGCTGACGAAGGGCACTGCGACAGTTTGGTAACATAAAATTAAGAGTACGCCGCCCCTTTCGGAAAGTAGGAGTCATGTGTGCTGACGAAGGGCACTGCGACATAAATTGACTGGTCGTGTTAGATCCACACAAGTTCGTGACGGTCAGAGTAGGAGTCATGTGTGCTGACGAAGGGCACTGCGACACTACGAATGCGAGCACAAATGCTGCGCTGGCTTTTAATACAAGTAGGAGTCATGTGTGCTGACGAAGGGCACTGCGACAGCTTCGTGCTCACAATCACCAATTGGTGTAACAGTGTAGGAGTCATGTGTGCTGACGAAGGGCACTGCGACATCCGCTGGCAGAAACCGACCACCGCATTACGGTAGGAGTCATGTGTGCTGACGAAGGGCACTGCGACTCCGCTTGTTTGACAAAAGTTTGCATCTGTAGTAGGAGTCATGTGTGCTGACGAAGGGCACTACGACCACAGTCAGTACGGTGCTTTCACCTTCGCAAAGTAGGAGTCATGTGTGCTGACGAAGGGCACTACGACTATGCTGATTAATAACCGGCGCCTGGTTAGAGGTAGGAGTCATGTGTGCTGACGAAGGGCACTACGACAGTGCCTGTAATCAACTCCTTCAGCCGGGATTCGTAGGAGTCATGTGTGCTGACGAAGGGCACTACGACACATTCCCGCCAACAACGGCCCAACTATTGATTGTAGGAGTCATGTGTGCTGACGAAGGGCACTACGACTTAGAAAAACGGGGGCCGCACACATGACTCCTAGTGTAGGAGTCATGTGTGCTGACGAAGGGCACTACGACATCGTTTTTGATTTAAAAATAAAATTTCATAACGTAGGAGTCATGTGTGCTGACGAAGGGCACTACGACATTACCGAAAGCATCGTTACCAGTCCATGCATGTAGGAGTCATGTGTGCTGACGAAGGGCACTACGACTAAGGTTACGTTCACGTTGCCGTAAGTGTCACCGTGTAGGAGTCATATGTGCTGACGAAGGGCACTACGACAAAATCAAGCTACTTTTCTGAGTTTTTCCTACCTTGTTGCAGTACTGAAAATAACATAGGGAATGACACAACTGCGCACGCCACTTTTTTTGGACACAGAGTTTACCGGATTAGAACGTTCGGGGGAGCTGATTTCAATCGCTATTGTTGCGGGAGAAGCACGTTGGTTTTATGCGGAATTCACTGATTATTCGCCTGCTTTGTTGTCGGCATGGCACCATCAGTACGTGTTGCCTTATTTGTATTTCAACACTAATTATGCCCGACCGGAAATTCCTGCCGGCTGTATACTCATGCAGGGAGACAGCACTCAAATTGTCGCTTCATTGCAAACATGGCTGGCCCCTTTCGGGGCTGTGGAGATATGGGCCGATGTACTTGCGTACGATTGGGTCTTTTTCTGTGAGCTCTTCGGGGGTGCCTTACACCTTCCGGATAGCATCTTTTATATCCCGATGGATTTTCCTACCCTGCTTCGGGCCCATCAACTTGATCCGGATACAGATCGATTGGCACTTGCCGGGTTACCTGCCGATACAAACCGGCATAATGCGCTGACGGATGCCAGGATTTTGAGCATTTGTTATCGCAAATTATTGGCCCAATCAGGTACCCTCCAAAAATAATTTTAATATTTATTGGTCTGGACAAACGAATTGGTTTTTTTAAGGCGTTAGAGCAAAATAACACGAAACGCCTTATGCCAGAAACCCAGCATGTACCAGAAGCCCAGGATGAATTATACAGCCACCATGTTTTTATCTTTCCATTCAAATGGCTTTCAAAGGATAACCGTAAGGGGACATTCTTAGAGCAAACCAGCTTGAACCTAATTGATGACTTTTTTTCGCTTAAGAGTGGTTGGAAGCGCGAACCATACAGTATTAATAAACCTGTAAAGTTCAACGAGTATAATTATTTTTACGATTATGTAAGGGAGGTCCTTTATGACACCCATGACGGAAAAAATGGAGCCCCTCTTCATGATCCTGACAGTGGAGCTGAGAACCTTTTGCGGCATTACCGTTATAATTTAAAGGACGGAAAGCATTTTTACAAAATTAGTGTTCCTAAAAGATGCCAACCTTATTCTCTGGAAGTTGATAGTATCCTGCTTCAGTTTTATAACACGGGTGTTGGAGTGCTCAGTTTTCATTTGCTAAACCGCTCTGATCAGCAAAAAAGCCCGGATGATATTCTTGCAATTAATCAGTTTGGCAGACGTCTCTACCCGCCTTTCTTTCAATTGCCACTTGATCTTGTAGGCAATCAGGAATTATTCGATTATGATGCAAACTGGACGCTTCCTAACTACAGCGAATTAGCTGGTTGTATAAGTTTGGAAGTGAATGGCAAAGAACCATTTTCTGAAAACTGGGATACTTATAAAAAGCCCAACAAATTTCAAAACAACCCTTTCCTACTCCCTCAATTTATTGAAAAACTGCTGCCAAGTAAATTTATTAAGGAATTCAACCTTGATCCGGCACTTGACGACCGCATGTTTGTTGTATGCTGGTATGGAAATGACGACCTGGCAAACGTATTGTACCATGGGGCATCAACAAAAAAAGGAAAATTAGGGCAAAGGCTTGTTAAACCAGTCAGTGAGGCCTACTTAATTCATCCTTGGTGGTATAAATTTGTATTTGTAGACGCTCAAGATCTGACCTGTCAAAATGAAGTCATGCAGGTCGAATTAGTAAGACAGGCCACTAATGCCCGATGGGCAAACTATCACACTTTTTACGGTATAACCGATTACTCTTTTGTATTACTTACAAGTAGTTTACCCGTATTAGTGAAAAATTATGCGTCTTTTCTTGTCACCCATCTCCAGACAATTTACTACAAATTAGCTGAATTGGTGTTACTCCAACGCGCAAGCGTGCAGCGTTTTTCAGAAGAAGTTACACACATTTCGCGACTAGATGCTACCGATGATCATTCTTCTGTTTCCATGAGGGTTGGAAGCCTCTACCGTCAATATATTCGATTCGTCAACAAGGTTTATTTCCGGGAAGCAACTGCACAGGTTCAAGGAATAGAACTATACCAAATGCTCCAGCAGCAATGTCGTATAGAAAAGCAAGTGAAAGATTTAGATGGAGAAATTCACGAGTTGCATAATTATGTTTTGCAAATGTTGGAAGAGGAGCGTGTAAGACAGGAAGAGAAACGGATAAAGCAGGAAGAAAAAAGGATAAAACAAGAGAAAAAAATATTAGAACTTGATCGGCAAAGAGAAGAACAACAACGTAGGCTTAATAGCTTGCTGGCATTTTTTGCCCCCCCTTCCCTGATTCTGGCATTCTGGGGGATCAGCATTATGCCCGATGTGAAGCCAGGCTGGCTCATGACGCTGATTTTTTTTCTGCTCCCATTTTTGTTGGGGTTTTCCTCATATTTCGCACACCAGGCTTTCAAGGCACAAACACTCAAGAATAGAGGATTTTGGATTACCGGAGTCATAGCACTTTTCGCTCCGTTGGTCATTAGCATTTATTATCAGCATACTGACGCAAAGGAAGATAAAACGAAACAAGAACGATTGGAAAAAACGCTACTTCAAAAAGATACGGATACATTTCAACAACCGCCTCTGCCACTCCCGGTAGTAGTGGATACAACTAAAAACCATAAATAATGAGTAATCCATTTCAATTAATCATTCCACTGAAACAGCACACGCCCATTATTCATTTTCAGCACGATCAGGCGGGGGCAACACTGCGTGCGACGGAGGTGAAGCCGAAGTTGGATAAGTACTTGATTGAGCATGTCTTTAACTCAGATTTATCCAGATATGCTCGCTTCCTTGTTGGCGGAAAAGATTCCAAACACCAGGCTTTAGACTATAAGATGAGTATTAAAAGCACAGGGTATAAATGCCAAATTATTAAAAAAGGAGATCGAGACATCCCCATGTTTTTTGCTAATATGGGAGAAGACTACCAAGACCGGGGATTAGCCTGGAATGATTCTACACAATTAATTATTCATAGCCTTCATTTGGAATTACTTGATTTGATTAAGCAATCATTAGGCGCCTTTTTCGCCATCACAAATTTTGGAATGCGCAGCACCAAAGGATTTGGGAGTTTTACTTTGTTACATGGTGCGCCCCCTCCTTCTAATGCTTACAGGTTTTCTGTTAATTCTAGTGATTGGAAAGTGGTGTTTAGAACAATAGACCTATTCTATAAAAGTATCCGGGGAGGAATAAACGGCGCTATCAAACCACAGGATGGGCGTTTTGTAAAAGGCTTTTATATGAAACCTTTGATTTTTGATTATGCCATGCAGCAAGAAATCAAATGGGAGAAAAAAGTAATCAAAGAACGGTCTTTTATTAACCAACTTGGTAACCAACAAGATGTTCATTACGAAGATGTTAGTGATCAAAAAAAGTGGCCATTGTGGGTTTCGGGTAAGAAGGAGAGAATTGTAAGAGACATGTTAGGGCTTTCGTCAGATCAGACATGGAAAGGTTACCCTGGAGGGCCAAATGGTGCATTAATCACCAAGGAAGATGCTGATCAAAAGATTGATCGATTCGCTTCTCCAATAATCTTCAAGCCTGTGAAAACAGCTTCAGGTTATGTTGTGTACTTCATGACCACACCAATTCCCGATGCTTATTTGAATGCTACATTTAAGATGGCAGTTAATAGAAGAGATATTGGCGAGGTTCCAATGTGGAAAGAGTTCGACCTTGATCATTTTCTCAGTCATTATTTGACAGAAGATAAATTAGAAAAAGCCATGCAATATGATCAGCATGACAATTGGCAAAGTACAATAGCTGATTTGTTACTTAGTATTTATTCCGAAATTGAAAACAGCAGAATATGAATACGGAAAACGTTTCTAGCCATTACCTCGCCCTCACCATCGGCCCAGTCATTAAAACCCTGCTCGAAGCGCGCAAAACGCGTGAACTTTGGGCGGCCAGCTACTTGCTGTCGAGGCTGATGCAACACCTTACCCGCAACCTTGACCCGAATGGTACGCACCTGCTCATTCCGAAAATTCCGAACGATGTGCAGACCGCTACGCTTTACGGGGCCGGTATTTATCCGGATCGCCTGTTTATGGAAGCGGATCACTTGAACGAAGAGGATATAGAGCCAGCCATTCGGATAAGCTTAGAGGATTTAGCAAAAGATTGCCTGCTGTCCAAGGATATTGCCAATTCCACAAAAATTGACGATGCAGTTGCCTATTGGGAACAATTCTTCCGTATTCGGTTTGTGTTGATCCCACTTTCTGACATCAAAGCAGGCAAACTAAGCCTGGAATTAAGCCCATTTCTGGATACGCTTGAATTGGAAGACACCTGCTTCCACCAGGAACCTCAGAAAGACTTCATGGGCTTGCTATTCAAAGAATTGTTTCAATCCGGATTGGCCAATCATTTGCGTGATGACAACCGGGGGCGGTACAAAGAGATATTGGGCAGAACCTTTTTCCCTGCTACTCACGAAATAGCCGCATTTGAGCTATTTGAAAAAGCCCCTCAAGCATTTCTCAAGCTAAGCGAGGTTGTAGACGATGATAAAAACGAAGTCTTCTACCAGCAGATCGAAAAAGGAGAAGGCGAATACGCTGCCCTGAAAAAGTATTTCAAGCCACGCCACAAGTACTTCTGCATCGTACAGGCCGATGGCGACAACATTGGTGGAGCCATCAAACAATTGAATGATGGCGCTGCATACAGGAATTTTTCCGAAACGCTGGCACGTTATGGCAAGGAGGCTGCCGAAATTATCAACAAATACGGTGGCAAGCCGATCTACATCGGCGGCGACGACCTGCTTTTTTTGGCGCCTGTGAGTACAAAAGAGGCGTCGGTTTTTGATTTGATTCAAAAACTCAATGATGCTTTTCCAAAGGATCAGTTGCACCCTGACGCTTCGCTTTCCTTTGGACTCAATATCGTTTATTACAAATTTCCGCTGTTCGAAGCCATCGGCGACGCTTACGGCATTCTGAAAAAAGCCAAAGATTATCCTGGCAAAGATGCCGTTAGTTTTCAGTTTACCAAGCACAGCGGCAGCGCCTTCACTGCAGTCTTTTCGAAGAATTTTCTTAAAGCTGCCTCCACTGCAATGGCGGTATTTGAAGAACATGCGCCAAAAGGCCGAACGAGTGTGGTTAGTTCGCTGATTTTTAAATTATTCACCCTGAAGCAGTTGCTGATTGACCTTGCAAAACGGGTTGAAGCAACAACTGCTGAGGATGCTTCAAAAACGAAAACGATGCTCGAAAGGCGCGTAGATAGCACCCTCGATCATTTCTACGGTGAATGGGATCAGGAACCTGGATTTGTAAAACAAAAAGAAGCAGTAAAAAATCTTTTACTGGCTGCTTATAGCGAATCAAAGGACAAAGAAACCTGGACCACGCTGTTTTATGCGGTGATGCGCCTTATTCAATTTACCATTTCACCATCAGAAACCAATCAACATGATACTGAAAATATCCTTGCAGCCGCTGGGTAAATTCTTCTTTGGCGGAGAAGCCGGCTTTAACGAGGCGGGGCGTGAAGAAGACCGCAGAACCACCTATGTCCTACATTCCCGGTACTATCCACAGCAGACCGGGGTACTCGGATTGATCCGAAACCAGTTGTTGTTGCAGAATGGCCTGCTTTGGGACAACTCAGCCCGTGTTTCCGATAAAACAGCTGCAAAAACCCTGATCGGCGGGCACGGCTTTAAGGTAGGCTATAAAAGCAATTTTGGAGTCATTCAAAAAATTGGGCCGGTGTATCTCGAATCTGCCGATGGTAGCCTGTGCCCGCCAGCGCCGCTGGATGACGTGCTGATGAAAGACAAAAACGAATCGCCTGTTCCGATGGTGTTTGCCCGGGAGCACAACCATTCCTTACTGCGCCACTACAACGAAAAGGCGGGCTTGGATGATGCTATTCAGCATTTGACTTCCCCATCAGTAGTGCTGGAAGAGGCCTTTGAGCCCATAGAGCAAGTCGGAATTACGAAAGCAGTTCGTCCCAACGGCGTACCCCTAGAAGATAAAGAAGACGAGAGCGGCTACTATTACCAAACTTTTCTGAAGTTCAGGAAGCCGGATGACAAAAACAAGCTCCCTTTCGGTGTGCAGCGGTTTTCTTTTTACGTAGAGATGTCTGAAGACCAACCCTACAAATTAGAAAGCGGAATCGTTGAATTTGGCGGCGAACGCAGTACTTTCCAAATGACCGTTGAACAAACCAAGCTTCAGAAAATGCCCTTGCCAGTTGTTTCTTACCGGCATACCACTGACGAAAAGGGGGTCACCGTCAAGCGACTAGTTTGTCTAAGTCCTTCGTACGTGGACATGAGCAAACTAAAGCCCTTAGCCTGGCTGATTGTCTCCAAATCCCTTAGCTTCCGGTTTTTTCAGACCAGCACAGAGGATACGGAAAACCACCAGAAGATTAGTCGGGACAATAGCGACAAAAGTCTTATGGAAAGTAAACTTTTCCAGCTTTTAGACCGCGGCTCCGTTATTTATTTCGATCCAAATAACGAAAAAACGATCAGCAACCTCTTCGAGCATATAGATTTTCAAAACATTGGTTACAATCAATTTACCATCTTATGAAAGCAGTCAATATTTATCTTATCCGCGCCATTAGCAACCTCCATGTCGGAAGTGGCGAAGGCGATTTTAGCGTAGTAGACAAACAAGTGCAACGCGACCCCGTTACCAATTTGCCGGTCATTCACGCATCCGGCATCAAAGGCGCTTTGCGTGAGGCAATGGAGTACGAAGCAGAACAAGCGCAGGATGTAGATGTAAAAGGACAAAAAGTAGCTGCCATTTTATCCATTTTTGGGGGCGACCCAAAAAGGAAAAGTGGAAATATCCAGCAGGGCCTCAACAATTTCTTCGACGGCAAGCTCATTGCCCTGCCCATACGCAGCAGCCATCATTTCTTTTATGTGGCTACCTGCCCGTCCTTGTTGGCAGCTTTGAAAGAGGATTTGGCAACATTCAGTTCAGCGCACCCGCTGATCGGCACCTTAAATGCTTTACAGGCGGTAGCGGTAAGCAAAGGTGCGCCTGTTTATTTTGGTGCAAAAGGCGGCAATATTTCCCTTGAATCCTGGACTGCAAAACATGATGAGGGCCAAGTGGGCAGCTTGACGGACTATTTGGGCGATCGCATTGCTTTGTTGCACGACGATGACTTTAATACCCTCGCGCTTGAATTGCCCATCATTGCCCGCAATTATCTTGTAAATGGCATTAGCAGCAATTTGTGGTACGAAGAGGTTGTGCCCCGCGAGGCACGTTTTTACACCATGATTACCCGGCATGCTGACAAAGATGATTTGAATACTTTTTTGACCAACAGCAACAATTTAGTCCAGCTTGGCGCGAATGCTACAGTAGGATATGGGTTGTGCGAATTCAAAAATATATAGCCATGCTCCGAAAAATAGAATACCTCATTCCGGCGGCATTACAGGCCATTGATGATGTTTTGGTGGCAAAGTATGGCTTGGAGGCAATCCCCTCCGGCTACCAAAGTGCCGTATCGGGCTTCGGCACTACCGTGCTGCAAATGGGCCTGTTGCCTACCCTTGCTGTTTATGCAGATAAAGACAGCGACGCTGATATTGACCGGCAAAAACTACTGGAAGTTTTGATAAAAATAGTGGGGCATCAGGATAGCCGATTTAGTGCAGCAGGCAAGGAGCTACTTAATAATGAAGACTCCCTCCTTAAAGATGCTTTGCAGCCAGGCTTCCCCCAGGAAGAATTGAAAGCGCAATTGCTGCAGGCTTCTTTGGCTTTTAAACTTGCCATTCGAACCTATAAACTCAAAAAATCATGAGCGGATACAACAACAGCCTGCTGTATTTCAAAAAGTATTACGAAAATATTGATTGGCATGCAGCTTCGGACAGCGATCAGAACAAGGCTAAATTTACAGAGAAGAATAAAAAGCTTCATCAAAGTGAATTTCCTTCAGGGGCATTGTTCTCCTATCAGAACGGTTTAGATGCCATCGAACTCCAAACCACCTACCCCGGTTTGTTGCTGGGTAGCGGCATTGCCCATGGCTCAGGGTTACTGGGGGAAATGAAGCTTGGCTTTTTTCTTGACTACACGACCGGACTGCCCGTTATCCCCGGCTCTTCGGTTAAAGGCGTTTTGCGCAGCGCATTCCCTCAGGGGTACCAGAAAGCTGCGAAGAAAAGAAAGGAAAATGACAACGAAAAAGCCTTGCTGGAGGAAAAAGCAAAGCAAACACTCGCTTACGTCCAGTATTATCTGGAAAAAATAAGCGGTAAACCCTGGGGAAAGGAAGCCGTAGATGAGTTGGAAACCTTCCTTTTTGGCAGTTATGAAACCGGTAGTTCGGATCTTTCGATGTCGGGCCGTACCGTTTTCCACGACGCCATTCCTTTTCAAGCGGAAGGGATGACCGTCAATGGTACCCGGAAGAAATACTATCTCGGGGATGATTACATTACCCCACACAAAAATAGGAAGGGCAATGGCATTCCCGATGCTTTGGTCAACCCTACGCCCATCAGTTTTTTGAAAGTGCTGCCAGGAGTGACCTTTCGTTTTCAGTTTGTTTTTCAACCATTTACAACGAAGGATGGATTATTTGCGCTTAGTAAAAAAGAGACTAAGCAGCTTTTTCAGGCGATCCTCACTGATTTTGGCATTGGCGCCAAAACCAATGTTGGTTATGGAAGGCTGATAGACCCAACTGCCGTTGAAATTGTCCGGCAGACGCCTCGGGCTGATGAACAACGATCAGGCCAACCCCCTGCGGGCTCACAGACTTCTAAGGAGAATACATCACCAGATGTTCCCAAACCTCCGCCCGCTCGCCTGCACATTGATCGCATTAACAGACGGGGTGGTGTGGATGTAAAAGGCGTTTTAGAAAAAATTGAAGGTAGGGAAGCGCTTATTCGCTTAGACATTGACGGTTGGGATCAATTGGTTAAAACCAGCCTCCGCAACCTTGGTTCGGAAAGCATTGGCAAAACTTTTTTGATGACGATCCAGAGTAAAGACGGTAGAGCACCAAATTGGAAGCTCAATATTGTCTTTAAAAGCGTTTTGCCTTATACTGGCGATTAATAACAACCGTCTTACAACTCCAAGTCGTAGGACGGATACTCCATCCATTCAAAAAAAAAAAGACACCATGCACCTCAGCACTCTAAATATCGACCTCCGCCTGCATCCGGGCGATCTCCCCGGTTTTCGCGCCTGCATAGCTGAACGCGCAGGCTTTGAACACACCGGTTTTCACAACCACCGGCCTGACCGTAAGGATACGGATCGCGATTGGACTTACCCCCTCATACAGTATGCGGTACGGCGGGGCAAAGCGACGGTTATTGGCCTGGGCGATGGCGCTGCGGCCATTCGCCAGCACCTGCTGCCAAAAATGGAAGGCAGCCTGACTTTCGCCGGCCAAACGCATCCCATCACTGGTTTCGAATGCCGGGACATGTCCTATATACCGGAAATTCTTCCTGAGAACCAGCCTTTTGTCTTGTCAGGCTGGTTGGCCCTGCACAAGCACAACTATGGCAGTTGGAAAGCTGCCGCCTCTGAAGCGGAGCGCCTGGAACTCCTCAGCCGGGCCCTCACCGGCCACCTGCGTTGTTTTGCCGAGGCCATGGGCGTGCCGGACCACAAGGCTGTGGTCGGGCGCATCCTTCGGGTAGACGGACAAAAGAAAATCAGCTGGCATGGTGTCAGCCTTGTTCGTTTCGATGTGCTGGCGACTGCCAACCTGTTGCCGCCTACAGGTATTGGCCTTGGTCGGGCCGCTGCTTTTGGATTTGGCGAAGTCTGCGACGCGGCACGTTACGAACGCTGGCGGAATGGGCGCCTGGCGGAGCTGGAGATGGTGTGATGGTGTAAGCCTTCAATACCTCCGCATTGGGCATCCAAAAAATTGCCCAATGCGGACAATCTTGTCCAAAATGAAGAAAAAGCCCACCCGCCGCGCCCTTGCGCGCCGGCACGAAGCCCTGCTCGCCTGTCGGTCCCTGGACGACCTTGCCCGCTTGCTGGGCATTGCTGCAGAACGCCTGATGGCTCTGGCAACCAACCCTCAATACCGGGAATTTACCGTGCCCAAGAAAGACGGCAGTCTCCGTTACATCGAAGATCCCATTCCGCCGCTGAAGCGGACGCTGGATTACCTGGGCGATTTTCTACAGGCGACTTATTACGCCCATCGAACTCCTGTCGCATATGGCTTTGTAGTGCGCCCGCTCGACGACCCCGAGCCGCGCCATGTGCTGAGCAATGCACAAGCGCATTTGGGGCAGGACTGGTTGCTCAATGTTGATCTGGAGGATTTTTTTCACTTCATTCCAACAGAACGGGTGCGCGAAGTATTTGCAGCGCCGCTGTTCGGTTTTCCAGATGAGGTGTGCGAGCTCTTAGCGAATCTTTGCACCCACAAAGGCCGCCTGCCTATGGGGGCGCCCACCAGCCCCGTGCTCAGCAATCTAGCTTCCATCCCACTCGACGAAGACCTGATGGCGCTGGCGAAACAAGAGCACTGGACCTACACCCGCTATGCCGACGACATGAGTTTTTCTTCCCGGGCGCCTATTGATGCGCAGGACCTCGCCCGCATCGAAGCCATCGCACAGCAGTGGGGACACGAACTCAATCCGCTGAAAACCCGATTGTACGGGCCTGGTGACAACAAAAAAGAAGTGACCGGTCTCCTGGTAGGCGGCGAGGCCGTATCCTTGCCTGAAGACTATTTGCCTACACTGGAAGCAGCCATTGACCACTTGGCCAAGGTCGTCAGCGCCCAACAACAGGTTCAAAGCGGGCGCGCCCAGTCCTCCCCCTGGGTGGATGACCTGCGTATGGGGGTACACGGCAAACTCGAATTCGCCCGTCATATCCTCGGCGAAAACCACCACTGGGTCAGCCGCCTGACCGGCACGTATCACGATGCCATCCGTCCGCCGGAAAGCTACGGCGCCTTGTCCTGGCTGGAGTTTGGGTATGATTGGGATTTTCGATAAAAGCGGTGGACGGTAGAGGGTTGACGGTAGACGGTAGACGGAGTGCTCCAAATTAGTAGTCTGCCCCCCTTTAATTTTTAACCCCCGCTTTGCGGGACAGGCTTTGATCAACTTTAACCTTAACCACATCATGCAACTCGTACTTCATACCCCTGGTCTTACCCTTCGCGTTCGCGGGGGCGCCTTCGAAGTGCTTGCAGGCGAAGAACAACGCCTTGTTGGCCCCAAGCAACTCAGCAGCATTGCCGTTACAGCTGGATGTCTCGTCAGTTCGGCTGCTGTGGAGCTAGCTGTGAAAGAAGACATTCCGATTTACTTCTTTGATGAGATTGGAGACGCGGTGGGTTGTTTGCGCAGTCCCTATTTTGAAAGCCTGGCAACCCTGCGCCGAAAACAGGTGTATTTCGGTGACAGCCCGGAAGGGGGCGCCTGGGTCGTTGAGCAATTTCGGCTCAAAACTGAGGGCCAAATATCGGTGCTGGCCTTTTTGGCAGACCGGCGCACTGCTATGGCCACAGAATTAAAAGAGGCTTCCAACTTGATTCTGTCCGAATTGGCAGATTTGAATCAATTTGAGGGGCAAACAGCGGCCCAGTTTGGCCCGCAATTAATGGGATGGGAAGGCCAGCAAGCGCGCGTCTATTGGCAGGCCGTAGGCAAAGCGGTTTCGCCTCCTTTTACTTTTCAAACTAGGAGTCGCCGTCCCGCCCAGGATTCCTATAATGCTGTAACAAACTACCTGTACGGCATGCTTTATACCGTTGTCGAACAGGCCTTGTTTGCCGCAGGCCTCGACCCTCACCTCGGTATGCTCCACGCCGATGAATACGATCAACCTACCCTGGCTTTCGACCTCATCGAAGCTTTTCGTCCCTGGGTGGATTTGTTACTCCTTCAGCAATTTTGCATGCCCGGCGTGGTGCAACCCACTTTCTTCGATGCGCGCTCGGGCGGGATATTCCTGAATTCACAAGGCAAAAAACTATTCATTCCGTTATTCAACGAATGGCTGAATGCTAACAAGCGCTTTCAAAATCGCCAACTTAGTCATCGTCTGCATATTTACAAAGCGGCTGCCGATTTCGCAAAAACAATCAATGACTGGAAAAAACCTTAGCCCATGATCCTGATTAGTTATGATATAGAAGACGACCGGTTGCGGTTGAAAATTTCAAAAAGGTTGCATTTTTACGGCCTGCACCGGGTACAATATTCTGTATTTATGGGTACCTTAGCCGATAAAGATGTGCAGAAGCTCAAAGCGGATTTAAGTGCCTTTTCGCTTCAAAAAGCCTGGGCGCCGCAGGATACTATCCTCCATCTGCCCATACACGACCGAATGAAAAATGCCATAGAAATTATGGGGCAAACGCCCCCGACCTGGCCTGAAATTGCCGGGGAATTACACACGCTGATGCTCTGATTTTATCAAATTCGTAATTGAATAATATATGGAAGGCCGAGTTTTGTCCAGCAAAATGATATTTAATAAAATGATTATCAGTATTTTAGTTAATCGACAGGGTAGGAGTCATGTGTGCTGACGAAGGGCACTACGACAAAAACTTTTACTTGTGGCAACTTGCCACCAACTGTAGGAGTCATGTGTGCTGACGAAGGGCACTACGACATTTTACGGACCAGTCCCCAACCCAGAATAAAGTGTGTAGGAGTCATGTGTGCTGACGAAGGGCACTACGACAACAACATCCATCCTCCCTCAACAAGGCCGAGGTAGGAGTCATGTGTGCTGACGAAGGGCACTACGACAAGGTGTTGCGCAACTTGTATCTGGTTGTCGCCAATGTAGGAGTCATGTGTGCTGACGAAGGGCACTACGACATTGGTATTAAATACCTGGTAATGCGACCCTTGGTATTTGTGTAGGAGTCATGTGTGCTGACGAAGGGCACTACGACCCGAAGCAAGATAATAATCAGCCGAGGTGGCCGAAAAAGTAGGAGTCATGTGTGCTGACGAAGGGCACTACGACATGATAACCGAAGCTGCCGCAGATGTGCTACCTGTAGGAGTCATGTGTGCTGACGAAGGGCACTACGACGCTGAAACCAGGAACTTTATGATGGAGACATTGCTGGTAGGAGTCATGTGTGCTGACGAAGGGCACTACGACATCCCTGTATCAGCTAACTCCACTCTTAGCCTGTCTTGTAGGAGTCATGTGTGCTGACGAAGGGCACTACGACCTCGATATACAATTCTAAGAAGCATTCATGATTTCCAAAAGTAGGAGTCATGTGTGCTGACGAAGGGCACTGCGACCTGCTTCTAGAGAACGGATGTGGATGCTGTCTTCAGGAAGGGGTAGGAGTCATATGTGCTGACGAAGGGCACTATCCCGCACAAGAACTTCTAAAGCTCCCTGGGGTCGCTAAGAAGTTCTAAAGTGCGGGATTCCGCTGCGCTTCACGGGAGTGGGAATTGCGATGGGCATTTTGGCGTGTATTATCTTTGCATGCGGCGTGCAACGACGTCCCGGCTTAGCGGAGCAGTTGAGGCGGGAAACGCCGAAGCGTTGCGCAGCTTGGTCGGGATGTGCTGACGAAGGGCACTACGACAACAACATCCATCCTCCCTCAACAAGGCCGAGGTAGGAGTCATGTGTGCTGACGAAGGGCACTACGACTGTTCATCGCGTCGCAATTTTGTGGTTAGAAAAATGGTGTAGGAGTCATGTGTGCTGACGAAGGGCACTACGACCGGTGATGAGGGAAAGGGTTGCGACGAGGGCGGGTAGGAGTCATGTGTGCTGACGAAGGGCACTACGACCTCGGTGTGAGAACAATTTCAACGACTTGCCCTAAGTAGGAGTCATGTGTGCTGACGAAGGGCACTGTCCCGCGCAAGAACTTCTAAAGCTCCCTTGAGGTCGCTAAGAAGTTCTAAAGTGCGTGATTCCGCTGCGCTTCACGGAAGTGGGGATTGCAATGGGCATTTTGGCGTGTATTATCTTTGCATGCGGCGTGCAACGACGTCCCGGCTTAGCGGAGCAGTTGAGGCGGGAAACGCCGAAACGTTGCGCAGCTTGGTCGGGATGTGCTGACGAAGGGCCGTTTCGACTTCGCTCAACGACCCAAAGGGTTGCGATTAGCTGTACATAAGGGGATGCCATTAGCATGGTCAGGTAGGCAGGTTTAAATTCTGTGAATTCTGATTCAGATAGATGGTCGCGAGCGGGTAGACCCCGGTAGAATTGTACACGCCAGGCGGAGCTTCGACTTCGCTCAGTTGCCGCCTCAGCGCGAGCGAAAACAAAAGGCATTCAGGCGATGACCGTGGAATCAACAGGCAATAAGGCTTTACAAGGTTTTAACGGCTACTATCAGATTTTATCGTGCCTACTTCATGTTAGAATTCGGACCTTTTGCATGACTTATGCTGTTGTTATGGTGCGTGAAAGGCAAAAGTCCTGTATCTTTGTATAAAATCCAGGCAGCATGATTGTTCAAATTGAAATTCCGGACACATTATTGGAAACGCCATCCTACACCGAACAGGATATGATGCTCGATTTGGCTGTTGCACTTTATCAACGCAAGTTGTACTCATTGGCCAAGGCCGCGCGTTTTGCCGGAATGAACCGGATCGAATTTCAGCGGGCACTTGCAGAAAGGAGAATTTCCCTCAACTACGATTTAAAAATTGATCTTCAGTCGCTTGAATCGCTCTAAGGAATGGTTATCGTAAGCGATACTTCCCCAATCATCAACCTGGCAATCATTGGCCAGTTAGATTTGATACCCCGCTTGTTTCATAGGGTCATACTTCCACAGGCAGTCTTTGACGAAATTGTATATGATGGAGCAGGACTCCCTGGCGCAGCTGAAATCCGTCAGGCGCCGTGGATAGAAATCAGGACTTGTCAGAATATGGTGCTCATCAACCTCCTTTCACAAGAACTCGATCCGGGAGAATCAGAGGCCATTGCACTTGCGCTCGAAATTCATGCCGATTTTATCCTTATGGATGAAGATCTGGGGCGGAAAATAGCACTTCGGTATCACCTTCAACCCCTCGGTGTTCTCGGTATTTTGCTTCGCGCAAAAAAGGAAGGTTATATTTTGGAAGTCAAACCCTGTTTAGATGATTTGATTCAGCAAGCTGGCTTTTTTATCCATGACAAACTTTATCAGGATGTTCTGCAAATTGCAGGAGAATAAGAATAGGGGAATATGTGCTGACGAAGGGCACTGTCCCGCGCAAGAACTTCTAAAGCTCCCTGGAGTCGCTAAGAAGTTCTAAAGTGCGGGATTCCGCTACGCTTCACGGGAGTGGGGATTGCAATGGGCATTTTGGCGTGTATTATCTTTGCATGCGGCGTGCAACGACGTCCCGGCTTAGCGGAGCAGTTGAGGCGGGAAACGCCGAAACGTTGCGCAGCTTGGTCGGGATGTGCTGACGAAGGGCACTGCGACCTGTCGCAAGCAGAGGCGGTAGTCGTCTTAGACGAGTAGGAGTCATGTGTGCTGACGAAGGGCACTGCGACTGAACAAAATGAAAACAAGATTATGCCGGTTTTGTAGGAGTCATATGTGCTGACGAAGGGCACTGCGACAGGAACCTCAACTTTGAGCACGATAACTTGGGGTGTAGGAGTCATATGTGCTGACGAAGGGCACTGCGACAAATCTTGTCCTTCGTACTGTTTTCCGTTTTTTACATGTAGGAGTCATATGTGCTGACGAAGGGCACTGCGACAACTTAATATCGCCGGAACCAAGCCGGGTAAAAAAGAGTAGGAGTCATATGTGCCGACGAAGGGCACTGCGACAATTCCGCGACTTTTTTTTGCAGTTCGTTGACCTGGGTAGGAGTCCTATGTGCTGACGAAGGGCACGAAGGAGGGTCGGCGATTCTGGAAATTTGTAAATTCTGAGAATTCTGATTCAGATAAATGGGCGCGAGTGGGTGGAACCTGGCGGAATAGAACACGTGAGAGCCTCAGCGTGACTGGAAAAAACCTTAGCCCATGATCCTGATTAGTTATGATATAGAAGACGACCGGTTGCGGTTGAAAATTTCAAAAAGGTTGCATTTTTACGGCCTGCACCGGGTACAATATTCTGTATTTATGGGTACCTTAGCCGATAAAGATGTGCAGAAGCTCAAAGCGGATTTAAGTGCCTTTTCGCTTCAAAAAGCCTGGGCGCCGCAGGATACTATCCTCCATCTGCCCATACACGACCGAATGAAAAATGCCATAGAAATTATGGGGCAAACGCCCCCGACCTGGCCTGAAATTGCCGGGGAATTACACACGCTGATGCTCTGATTTTATCAAATTCGTAATTGAATAATATATGGAAGGCCGAGATTTCAACAGCAAAATGATAGTCAAACAAATGATTATCAGTTTATTAGTTGAGCGACAGGGTAGGAGTCATGTGTGCTGACGAAGGGCACTACGACATCGCGGTTCGGTGAAAATTGTTCGTCGCAGCGGTAGGAGTCATGTGTGCTGACGAAGGGCACTACGACCTCCACTGGCAGTAGCAGATCCATCACAATCACCAGGTAGGAGTCATGTGTGCTGACGAAGGGCACTACGACAGCGGTTGTTCTTCGTCCAGAATACCTGAGACACAGTAGGAGTCATGTGTGCTGACGAAGGGCACTACGACAATTCTTTTTTCGTATCCCAAGTATACTTGGGCATTGTAGGAGTCATGTGTGCTGACGAAGGGCACTACGACTAATCCTGTATAAATTTATGGACTATTTCTGGCCGTAGGAGTCATGTGTGCTGACGAAGGGCACTACGACAATTCCAGTTTCACGAGTGTGTCACAACATCCAGGTAGGAGTCATGTGTGCTGACGAAGGGCACTGCCCCGCGCAAGAACTTCTAAAGCTCTCTGGGGTCGCTAAGAAGTTCTAAAGTGCGGGATTCCGCTGCGCTTCACGGGAGTGGGAATTGCGATGGGCATTTTGGCGTGTATTATCTTTGCATGCGGCGTGCAACGACGTCCCGGCTTAGCGGAGCAGTTGAGGCGGGAAACGCCGAAACGTTGCGCAGCTTGGTCGGGATGTGCTGACGAAGGGCCGCTTCGACTTCATTGCGACTTCGCTCAACGAATGGTTCAATAACCCCATCTTTGACTTCATTCAAATTGTTGAGTCTGCGTTGGTAAATACTGATTCTACAACTTGAATGGGATTGAATCCAAAGTATAAATGGCTTATCTTTGCATCAAATAATGGGGCATGGCGAAAGACAAATATCATAATCTGGTGAGAGCGGCGCTGGAGGCAGATGGATGGTTAATTACGGATGATCCATTTTACATACGGCCAGAAAAGGGGATTAATTATCCGGTTGACCTCGCAGCCGAGCGTATTTTGGTCGCTGAAAGGGGAGTTGAGAAAATAGCAGTGGAAGTAAAGAGTTTTTTGGAGGAAAGTTCTCTTCATGAATTTCATAAGGCACTCGGGCAATATCTTGATTATCAAACAGGTTTAGAGATGATTGATAGTGTTTATGAATTAATTCTGGCTATGCCGGAACCCGTTTTCAACTACCTCTGGTCATTTGAAGTCATCCGCCGTTCTGCACAAAAAGTTGGCATGAAAATTTTGGTTTATAAATTAATTACTCCTGAAATTGCACTATGGATAAGATAAAAAAATACCAGGAAATTATTGAGAAATTGCTCGAAGAATATGCATCAAACATGCCTCAGGGGCATGCGATGCCAGAGAACCAGGTTATTTCAGACCGAATACGTCATCATTATCAATTATTCACTGTTGGGTGGGAAAATGATCGGTATATTCAATTTCCCGTTTTCCACTTTGATATCAGAGATGGCAAAGTCTGGGTTCAAGTGAACAATACGGATCTGTTAATTGCCCAGGAACTGATTGATCGAGGGATTCCCAAATCTGATATCGTATTGGGCCTTCAGCATCCTTTAATGCGTGAACATTCCGGCTTTGCTGTTGCTTAGGTATTTATCGTAAATGCTTACCTACCATCCTCTATCTGCCTATCCACGACCGAATGAAAAATGCCATAGAAATTATGGGGCAAACGCCCCCGACCTGGCCTGAAATTGCCGGGGAATTACACACGCTGATGCTCTGATTTTATCAAATTCGTAATTGAATAATATATGGAAGGCCGAGATTTCAACAGCAAAATGATAGTCAAACAAATGATTATCAGTTTATTAGTTGAGCGACAGGGTAGGAGTCATGTGTGCTGACGAAGGGCACTACGACACAAAAGGTGGTCGCATATTGCAGACGATTTCGTTGTGGGAGTCATGTGTGCTGACGAAGGGCACTACGACACTCCGTCCAATCCCATTCCGTTGTGCCTTCGTTGTGGGAGTCATGTGTGCTGACGAAGGGCACTACGACACTCCAACGATTTTTGTTTGGGAAGCAACTTTACCAGTGTGGGAGTCATGTGTGCTGACGAAGGGCACTACGACAAGTTTCTCCTGTTCCAACCTTCTTCTTGTTGGGCGTGGGAGTCATGTGTGCTGACGAAGGGCACTACGACTGATTTGTAAGAACATAGCTCCTACCAAACCAAGTGGGAGTCATGTGTGCTGACGAAGGGCACTACGACAGTCTGTAGGTTGTTAAACCCACCGTTTCCACAGGTGGGAGTCATGTGTGCTGACGAAGGGCACTACGACATGAATTCTTTGTACTCATAATGCAAAAATTTAGGGTGGGAGTCATGTGTGCTGACGAAGGGCACTACGACAGGGCCAAAGACCCAAGAGAAATCAGCTTCTGGTGGGAGTCATGTGTGCTGACGAAGGGCACTACGACACTTTACTCTCTATAACTGGAGCACTGTTTACGGTGTGGGAGTCATGTGTGCTGACGAAGGGCACTACGACAATTCGAGCTCACCGTTACCGGTCTCCCCAAAGCTGTAGGAGTCATGTGTGCTGACGAAGGGCACTACGACAGTGTAGGAAAAAGAGTATTTGTATGTCGTAAAGTAGGAGTCATGTGTGCTGACGAAGGGCACTACGACATTGCCTGATGGTTCAGCCGTATTGACTTCGGGTAGGAGTCATGTGTGCTGACGAAGGGCACTACGACACTTTACTCTCTATAACTGGAGCACTGTTTACGGTGTGGGAGTCATGTGTGCTGACGAAGGGCACTACGACAATTCGAGCTCACCGTTACCGGTCTCCCCAAAGCTGTAGGAGTCATGTGTGCTGACGAAGGGCACTACGACAGTGTAGGAAAAAGAGTATTTGTATGTCGTAAAGTAGGAGTCATGTGTGCTGACGAAGGGCACTACGACATTGCCTGATGGTTCAGCCGTATTGACTTCGGGTAGGAGTCATGTGTGCTGACGAAGGGCACTACGACAGGATTGAATTGTTCATTGTTGAAAAATATTGATGGTGTAGGAGTCATATGTGCTGACGAAGGGCACTGCGACAGTATGTGTACGCGTTGATTACGCCATCAACGGTAGGAGTCATATGTGCTGACGAAGGGCACTGCGACCTTTGCCCACTGCTCTTCAGCACTATGCTGGTCAATTAGTGTAGGAGTCATATGTGCTGACGAAGGGCACTGCGACATCCTCCAAGTTATTTCAAAAAAACTCATAGAGCAAGTAGGAGTCATATGTGCTGACGAAGGGCACTGCGACAATTCTGTAGTCCCGAGTGCCCTGTTCAAACCCGATGTAGGAGTCATATGTGCTGACGAAGGGCACTGCGACAAACTTGGCATTTTTTTCATGTTGTATTTATGTGTAGGAGTCATATGTGCTGACGAAGGGCACTGCGACGATAATGCCAAAGACGATCAGGCCGATTACGGATCCCACAATGTAGGAGTCATATGTGCTGACGAAGGGCACTGCGACAGTATGTGTACGCGTTGATTACGCCATCAACGGTAGGAGTCATATGTGCTGACGAAGGGCACTGCGACCTTTGCCCACTGCTCTTCAGCACTATGCTGGTCAATTAGTGTAGGAGTCATATGTGCTGACGAAGGGCACTGCGACATCCTCCAAGTTATTTCAAAAAAACTCATAGAGCAAGTAGGAGTCATATGTGCTGACGAAGGGCACTGCGACAATTCTGTAGTCCCGAGTGCCCTGTTCAAACCCGATGTAGGAGTCATATGTGCTGACGAAGGGCACTGCGACAAACTTGGCATTTTTTTCATGTTGTATTTATGTGTAGGAGTCATATGTGCTGACGAAGGGCACTGCGACGATAATGCCAAAGACGATCAGGCCGATTACGGATCCCACAATGTAGGAGTCATATGTGCTGACGAAGGGCACTGCGACATCAGCTGGTGACTGCCTAGGAAGTCGATAATGGGTAGGAGTCATATGTGCTGACGAAGGGCACTACGACAGTACTCGGTATGTCAGAACCGTTTCCGCTGCCGGTAGGAGTCATGTGTGCTGACGAAGGGCACTACGACAGAATGAACGGGGCGTTTTCAGCCGGATTGGGCGGGGTAGGAGTCATGTGTGCTGACGAAGGGCACTACGACAAGAAGTAGCGAGGTTTTGTAGTTGCGCTGCATTTTGGTAGGAGTCATATGTGCTGACGAAGGGCACTGCGACTTGCCGTCCACTAACTGAACCACTTTGATTTGCCGTAGTAGGAGTCCTATGTGCTGACGAAGGGCACTGTCCCGTGCAAGAACTTCTAAAGCTCCCTGGAGTCGCTAAGAAGTTCTAAAGTACGGGATTCCGCTGCGCTTCATGGGAGTAGGGATTGCAATGGGCATTTTGGTGTGTATTATCTTTGCATGCGGCGTGCAACGACGTCCCGGCTTAGCGGAGCAGTTGAGGCGGGCAACGCCGAAACGTTGCGCAGCTTGGTCGGGATGTGCTGACGAAGGGCACTACGACCTGTTGCGATGTTTAAACGCATTTTGAATAGATTTAGTAGGAGTCATGTGTGCTGACGAAGGGCACTACGACATTCGTACTTGATCGTAAGGCGGGCTTCTTCAGTAGGAGTCATGTGTGCTGACGAAGGGCACTACGACAGAACCGATCAAACTCAACCCCAGCCCCAAAGGACGGTAGGAGTCATGTGTGCTGACGAAGGGCACTACGACATCGTAGTATCCCCGAAATCCAGATCCCCGGTGAGGGGTAGGAGTCATGTGTGCTGACGAAGGGCACTACGACATGGGAGCGTGGAACGTAACGCACTGATTGACGGTAGGAGTCATGTGTGCTGACGAAGGGCACTACGACTGCATATTGGTAATCTGTATCCCACTCACGGTGTAGGAGTCATGTGTGCTGACGAAGGGCACTACGACAACCTTTCCATTGGTGGAACGACTTACCTTTGTAGGAGTCATGTGTGCTGACGAAGGGCACTATCCCGCGCAAGAACTTCTAAAGCTCCCTGGGGTCGCTAAGAAGTTCTAAAGTGCGGGATTCCGCTGCGCTTCACGGGAGTGGGAATTGCGATGGGCATTTTGGCGTGTATTATCTTTGCATGCGGCGTGCAACGACGTCCCGGCTTAGCGGAGCAGTTGAGGCGGGTAACGCCGAAACGTTGCGCAGCTTGGTCGGGATGTGCTAACGAAGGGCACTACGACAACTGGGTACAACCGCCACAATCGCCTGTTTGCTGTAAGGGTCATGTGTGCTGACGAAGGGCACTACGACACTGATTGACGTAACATAAAATGACTGTTTTGGAGGTAGGAGTCATATGTGCTAACAAAGGGCACTTTCAACGCTCCGTAACCTCCAGGCTGATGCTGAAAGGCAGGTGCTCATACGTCCATGCGAAACATCTCTGCTTGATTCCCGTACACCGGATATCTCTGTTAAAAAAACAACCCGACTTTATTCCGGATACACAAACTCTTGTTACCTTTAGCCAGAGCGCTTTATAGGACTAGAAATGATATTTTGAATGTATAACCTTGTTGTTGGCTTAATATATTGGTAATTATTGAATTATAAATATAAAACCTACTCGAACCCACATGACCCTCGCAACCGGTACGCGCATCACCATCCGTGGAGAAGATTTTCTGGTTTCTGATGTGAAAGGCAATCAAGATGCCGGATACGTTATTGATGTCCAGGGAATCAGCGAACTCGTCAAAGGCAAACGTTTCCGTTTCGACACCAATCTGGATCAATATGAAGTGCTGCACCCTGCAAATTCCCGGCTCATCGCCGATGTGGAGGCCGGCTACCGGAAAACCAAACTTTTCCTCGAAACACAACTCCGAAACGCTGCATCGACCTCCAATCAAATTACGATCGCACAAAAAGGCGCCTTCAATCTCGCCGAGTATCAGTTGACGCCAACCCTGAAAACTAATGCCAAATTCTGGGACTTTATCAAAAAACCTAGCTGGGATATTATCGTCATTGATGATTTTCATATTGTTGCCAATACGGGTAGCCAAGGCGACGATCTGGCTCAGTTCCTCACAATCATATGCGAAGCGCTGGAGTTGACTTCGGCTACGCCGCACAATAAGTACGCAACCTGTCGACAAGAAATGCGTATACTTATGCAATCGACCCGGATAAACCAAATCTGTACAGGGGAGAAGAGGTAGTTTATGAGGCACCGTTTGGGAAGAAGAATCGGGTAAGGGATTATAGGAAAGCCTCGACGTAGGATGAGAGAGAGTAAATAAAATAATAATATGGTTTAAAATAATTGTTTAATAATATGAGACTAATCAAAGATAACCCGTATCGAACCGTTGGTTTGCTTGTTGGAGCAAAAGCAGCGGAGCAAACTCGACAAATAAGCCGGCTTAGAATGTACCTGGAAGCAGAACAAGAGCCTCAGGATGATTTTAGTTTTCCAGTGCTTGGGACACTTCGCAGAACAGTTGAAAGTGTTACAGAAGCCGCATCTAAATTAAACCTTGATCAAGATAAGATGAATGCTGCCTTATTTTGGTTTTTCAAAGGAAATGAAATAACGGATGAACCTGCTTTTGAGGCTTTAAAAGAAGCTGAAACACAAAGTGCCATGGAAATATGGTTTAGGCTGGTTTCGTCGGGGGAGGTAACTCAAAGGAATTATTCTGCATTTCAGAACATCTCCACCTTATTATTATGCAATAGTTTCAATGGAACATCGGTAAATTTCAATTTTTTTGCTGAAGGGATCTCCAAGAAGCTGAAATTCCTGGAAAGTGATTTTGTTAACGACTTGAAGGCACTTGCAACGGATGAAACTTTCCAGCCTGCCAAAAAGGATATTCAGTTGTCATTTTTGACGGCTTTATACGGCGAAATTGAAAGTAACGCCGCTGTTACCTCCCTGAAATTTATTGAAATATTAAGCAGGGAAAACTTTTCAGCAAAAGAAGAATTTTTAAAATCCCTTGTTCAAAAGCCTATTGAAAAAATTGAAAAGAAAGTAGAAGCCGCAAAAACAAAAAGAAAAGGAAACAAAGCGAATGCAGCGGATGCTGGTATGGAGCTATATGATGAAGTGGTAAGTGACCTGAATCAACTAAAATCAATATTTGGAACAAACCATATGAGGTACTCATCAGTTGCTGATAAAGTGTCAGATGAAATACTTCAATGCGGAATTGATTACTTTTTGCATTATCGTGACACAGATACTGACCCAGGGCTTGTTTCGATGGGGTTATTTAAGGAAGCTGAAATTTTTGCAGTTGGGAATATTACCAAGCAAAGGTGCCAAGAGAATATAGAGAGTTTGCAGGAATGGATAGATGATAAACCGCAAAGAGATAAGCAAACGAGGATTTTAGCGGATCTTGAAAAACTAAAAAATTTAATTAATGAATATGAAAGGAGAAACGAAACAGCTGAGAACGGAAAGCAACTTTTAGCAGGGGCAAGACCATTTTTGAATAATATAAAGAGTGTATTAGGAAGCACAGATGAATTTTACTTAGGGCTTAGTTCGAGAATAGCATCAGATGCACAAGGCATGTGTGTTTCGGAAATAAACAAGTTGCAAGAAAAAATTGCTAACGCTTATGACAATGCAACTAAAATAGCTGCAATTCTTTTGTTAAAAGAAAGAGTTAACGAGGCGTGGAATGTAACGACAACAATCGGTACAATGGATTTACTACAAGATTTTAGAATACGATATACACAAAACAGAACTATACTTTCTAATTTAAAAAACCAATTAGCAGCAGTAAACACAGGTAGAGCAAGTGGGAGTTCAAGTGGTTGCTATATCGCAACAATGGCTTATGGAGACTATGACCATCCACAAGTGATGATTCTAAGGCAATTCAGAGATGAAGTTTTAGACAAATCAGCTTTTGGAAAGTGGTTAATAAAAATCTACTACCACTACTCGCCAAAACTTGTAGAAAACTTAAAAAGCAAAAAAGTAATAAACAGCATCATTCGCAAAACGTTGAACCAATTTATAAAACTCATCAAGTAATGAAAAAAGTAACATTAACCTTACTTCTATTTACTTCATTGGGAGCATTTGCCCAAAATGTAACCCAAGAAGATTTAGACAAAGAAATAAAGCCATTAGAGGAAAAAGTTAAAGTACTTCAATTAGAAAACAGCAAACTGAAATCTGATATAGGAACTTTAAATTCCCAACTTTTAATTGCTAATAAAAGCATTGACAGTTTAAGAAGCCAAACACAAGTAAGCATCAATGCGATTTCGCAAACTGCAAACCAACTTGGAATTCAAATCAAACAAACAGGTGACAAGAATGAAGGTAGAATCATCGAAGTTTCTGAATCTTTAAGCAAGAATTCCCTGTACGGAATTATAGGAGTGCTTTCGGCAATCTTAATTTCAGGGCTTTTATACTGGCTTTTGAGCAAGCGGCAACAAACTGACAAAACAGATTTTATAGACCAATTGAGCAAAACTAAATCTTCCATTGAAGAAAGTTTGGTAAAAGAGTTTGGCAAACAAACCGAATTAATGGATTCTCAATTGCACTTAATTGAGCAACAGAAAACTTCTTTGGAAGCGACGCCAAACATGGAGCCTGATCACTCTTTGGCTTTAAAAGTTGCAAGTGAAATCAATCTAATAGAAAGAAACATCAGATTGATGGATTCAAAAACCAAAGGCTTAAAGCAATTACAAGCATCAGTCGGAAAACTGAAAGACAACCTTTCAGCCAACGGTTATGAAATGCCTGAACTGTTGGGAAAGCCCTTCAATCAGGGTATGAGAGTTATTGTGGCTACTTCCATTCCAGATGAAAATCTTGAAAAGGGACAAGAAACTATCACCAAGATTTTAATACCACAGGTTAACTACAATGACAAAATGATTCAAACAGCCCAAATAGAAGTTTCTGTTGGCTACTAAAAAATAAAACAATTTCAAAGTATGAGAAATAAAATTGACTACGGTATTGACTTAGGAACAACCAATTCAGCAATTGCGAGAATGGAAAACGGAGTTCCGACCATTAAAAAATCAGATACTTTAAAAGATACATTGCCGTCTTGCATTCACTTTAATAAAAGGCAAGACATTCTTGTGGGTGATACCGCTTTTAATGTGATGAAGAATGATAATACAAGAGCGTTAAAGACTTTTGAAAAAGGGAAAACCAATACTTTTATAGAGTTCAAGAGAACAATGGGAACAACCCATTCTTATGAATGCCCCAATATGGGCAAGAGTCTTTCGTCAGAAGAATTATCCTCTGAAATTCTGAAAAAACTAAAATCGTTTGTTCAGGATGAAAACCTTTCATCTATTGTTGTTACAGTTCCTGCAAAGTTTTTGAATCCTCAAAATGAAGCAACAATGCAAGCCGCAAAACTTGCAGGATTTAAACATATTGAACTATTACAAGAACCAGTAGCTGCCGCCACCGCTTATGGTCTTGGTTCAAAAAGTAAAGACGGGTTTTGGTTGGTGTTCGATTTTGGTGGTGGAACGTTTGATGCGGCCTTGATTAAAGCAGAAGAAGGAATTTTAGCAGTTAAAGACACCGATGGTGATAACTGGCTTGGAGGAAAAAATTTAGATGAAGCCATTGTTGACCAAATTATCCTTCCAAACCTCCAACAGAACTATGCTATTGATGGTGTTTTGGAAGATACCGACAAAAGAGAAATATTGAGAAATGCGGTTAAGTTCTTTGCTGAGGAAGCCAAAATTCAATTGTCATTTAAAGATTCACACAATATACTTTCTAATTTAGGTGATTTACCTTTTGAGGATGAGAACGGTGATGAACCAGAAATTGATGTTTTGGTGACTCAAAAAGATATGGAAAATGTCTTGGCACCAATATTTCAAAAGGCAATTGACATTACAAAAGAATTGTTAAAACGAAATAACTTAAAAGGTTCCGACCTTGGAGCATTAATTTTGGTTGGTGGGCCGACTTATTCTCCAATCCTACGCAGAATGCTCAAAGAGCAAATAACGGATAAGGTTGATACTTCGGTTGACCCAATGACAGTTGTTGCGAAAGGTGCAGCTTTATTCGCTTCCACCATTTCCGTATCAGACGAAGTAAAAGAAACTACAAGAGATAAAACCAAACTTCAGCTTGATATTAAATACCAAGCTACCACGGTTGAATTAGACGAAATGATAAATCTTAAAGTCCTGAAAGAAAAAACAACAGGAACTTTTCCTGAAAAGATTTATGCCGATGTAGTTCGTTCTGATGGTGCTTGGTCAAGCGGCAAAAAACTAATTGGCGAAAAAGCAACAATTGTTGATGTGCTTTTGGTTGAAGGCCGTTCTAACTCCTTTGAAATAAATGTTTATGACGAAGCAGGAAATAGATTGGAATGCCAACCGCACCAATTTAGCATTTTACAAGGTATTGGAGGGCTTGAAGGAATGCAGGTTTTACCCTATCATATTGGGATAGGTAAATTCTTTCACTCAGAAGAAAAAGATTTATTTCATCCTGTGAAAGGTCTTGAGAAAACTAAGAAAGTTCCAGCTACAGGTGTAATCAATGGCTTGAAAACAAGGAGTGCAATAAGACCGGGAATGATTAAAGACATCATTCGCATTCCAATTTATCAAGGAGACCATAATGCTGAAGGAACAAACCCAGTCTTAAACAATATAATATTCGAGGTGATAATAAGTGGTGAATTATTACCAGCATTACTTCCTGAGGGCAGCGATGTTGATTTAACTATCAAAGTTGATAAGTCACAAATAATGAAATTCAGTGCCTATTTCCCTTTATTAAACCATACAGAAGAATTAGATATTGAGATTAAACAAACCGAACCACCAACAGAAGAATTGCTAGCCAAAGAAATTTCAAAAGCAAAACGCACAGCTCAAAAAGTAAACGCCAATGAAGTTTCTGAAAAGTTGGAAGCACTTGAAGAGCAATTAGAAAACGAAAAAGGAAGTGCAGACGGAAAAATGAAAATTCTTGACGGCTTGCGAAAGGAACTTTTAAAATTGGACCGTGCTGAAAAAGTTGCAGAATGGCCGAAGGTTGAACAGGAGCTTAAAGATGCTTTCTATGAGTTGGAAGACTTGATAGAAAAAATAAAAGCCAATAGTGATGATGGCGATTTGAATATGGATAAAATTGAAGCTCATATTCAAGAATACAAAAAAACTATTGAGCAAGTAATAAAAGACAAAAATACCAAAGAAGCAAAACACTTGATAAGTGAAATTGGCGCACTTGATTTTAATTTGCGAAATGCCGTTACTGGTAACGCTATGGATGTTCACTTCCTTAGGCAGATTGACAGCGACTTTAATTCATACCATTGGAAAGACCCAAACAAAGCAAGACAATTGTGTAACCAAGGCTTACAAATGGCTACAGCAGGAAACACAAGTGAGATCAGACCAATTTTAGTTCAATTAATTGCATTAATGCCTGATGATGAAAAACCAAAAGATACTTTAGGATAATTTCGAAACAAAAAAGATATGAAAAGGATAATCAGTGTAACCGTTCTTTTGTCGCTACTAATCTTTGCTTCTTGTGAATCTGAACAAGCAAGAAAAGAACGTTTGGAACAAGAAGAACAACAGCGCATTGAACTTGAACATAAACGAGCAGAGGAAGAAAAAGCGGAGGCTATTCGCTTGGAACAAGTTCGTATTGAACAAGAGAAACAAGCTGAAGCAGAACAAATAGAAAGAGAAGCCCAATTAGAGAAAGAACGAAAAGAACAAGAAATTTACGACAAGTATATTTCCAATTCTTTACGTACAGGAGCAACACCTTATTCCAAACATTATGGACGAAACTCTTCCTGCAATGATTATGGTTGTTCTAAAATTAGAGTAAAGACAAGCAATTCTGATGTTGTTGTTACAATAAAGAAAAATTATAAGGTTGTCCGACACGCATTCATTCAAGCGGGAGATAGTTATACATTTTCATTTCCAAATGGAACTTATCAGGCTTTTTTCTATTATGGGAAAGGATGGAACCCTAAAAAAGAAATGAAAGGTGGAAAAATGAAAGGTGGATTTATTACAAATGAAGATTTTGGAAAAGACGATCCACAATCCTTATACAATAATGTATTGACTTATGAATTGATTTTGCAGCAGAATGGAAATTTCAGCACAAAGCCAAGTAACCCTGAAGAAGCATTATAAATGAATGATTACAAAGGCATATTACCCAAAGGGTTTTCTATTGATGAAAAATACAGCGTTTTGCTTTTTATCAAGCAGGGAAGCAATGCGGAAACCTATCGTATAAAGGGTTCAGATGGAAAGTTATATTTCCTTAAATTGTTCAATTATGCCAAACTTCATCGTTCAGCATTTGACAACGAAAACAACTTGCTTGAAATTGAATTTCTAAAATCAATCAAGCATTCAAGTATTGTTTCATTCAAAGACAGCGGAGAGTTGATTTTTGAAGAGAAGAAATTTGGTTTCTTAGTGCTTAATTTCATTGTTGGCGAAACCTTGGCTGAAAGAATCAGCAGAGAGCAAATTACATCACTTTACGATTTAAAGCAGATTGTTTCAGGGGTTCTAAAAGGACTGAATTATTTACATGGTTTACCCGAGCCAATAATCCACAATGAAATTACGCCTCAAAACATAATGCTTGATTTGTCGGGCGATATTCCAGAAGCAAAAATTATTGATTTTGGTTTTGCCCGTTCTTTTCATCAATCTTCAAAGACTTATAATAAAGACGGTTTGAATTTGAACTATGTGGCTTCTGAATGTTTTAACAGTTTTTATTCTCCTCAATCTGATTTGTTTTCAGTTGGGGCAGTAATGTATCATTTGCTTTTCAGGATGCCACCTTGGTATAAAGATATTTCCAAATTCAGAGCCGACAGAACAAAAGCCGAAGATGTAATAATTGAAGAACGAAAAAAGCCGCTTTTGTTTCCAAAAGTTTCCAGCGACATAGTTGACTTTGATGAATCTGTTTTAAAAGTTTTAAAGAAAGCATTGCAACAAGACCCTGAAAATCGTTTTCAATCTGCTAAAGAATTTGCACAGGCTTTAAATGGTGAAATAGAAATTGAAGATGTTGACACCGTTCAAAAAGTAAAGTCAGATGATAGGGATGAGAAGAGAATTAAGACTCAGGAAGCAAAAGGAAAAGGGTTTGATGCAATTGCAGGAATGAAGGAACTAAAAGCACAATTGCAGTTAGATGTAATTGATGCTTTGCACAAACCTGAAGAATACGCAAAGTATGGCGTAACTATACCTAACGGAATGCTTTTATATGGCCCTCCAGGTTGCGGGAAGACTTTTTTTGCGAAACATTTTGCGGAGGAAGTTGGGTTCAATTTCATTTTCGTTACACCATCAACTTTGAAAAGCAAATGGGTAAATGCCAGCCAGGAAAACATTGCGAAAATGTTTGAAGAGGCAGAAAAAAATGCCCCAACCATAATTTTTATGGATGAAATAAATGAACTGCTTCCCAAGCGGGATAGTAATGCCCATGAGATGTCCAAAAGTGCGGTCAACGAAATGTTGGCACAAATGGATAGAACTGGGGAGAAAGGAATTTTTATTATAGGAGCAACAAACTATCCTGATATGATAGATCCTGCGATGCTCAGGGCAGGTCGACTGGACAAAAAATATTACTTGCCGCCACCTGACTTTGAAGCGAGAAAATCAATATTTGAAATGTATTTAAAAAATCGTCCTTTAGATTTCGGGATAGATTATGAAAGGCTTTCAAACCTGACGGAGAACTATGTAACAGCAGACATTGAATTCATAGTAAATGAAGTATCAAGGCTTGCTTTGAAGACTAAATCTCGTATTTCAATGAAGATTTTGGAAGAGGTAGTGAAAAACACAAAACCATCTGTTTCATTACAAGAACTTAAGAAGTACGAAGGCATAAAGGCGAAAATGGAGGGAGAGAATACCGAACAAATAAATGAAAGACCACAAATAGGGTTTAAAACAAAAAAAATATAAATATGGATTTAATAACTTTTGATAAACTATTGCTAAAAACAGCTTTTTGCTGCATGGCATCGGACGGGCACATTGACCAAAGAGAAATTGCTCTGATTAAATCAATGTGTGAGACATCACCTTTGTTTGAAAATCTAAACTTTCAAGAGGAAATCAATCATCTTGTAATCAAGATTAATACAGGAGGTAAGGAGTTTATTCAGTATTACTTTGGGTTACTTGATGAAGCTGAATTAACTGAAAAAGAGGAGCTTATGTTGATTGACTTTGCTATTCAAACAATCAATGCGGACGAACAGGTAGAGTATTCCGAAATCAAATTTTTTAAAAATATCAGACATCGTCTAAAATTAACTGATGAAGCAATTCTAAAAGTATTTCCTGACATAGAAATGTTTTTAGAAGAAGATATTGTTACGGAATCAATCCTTGACAAAATGACAGCGCAATTTTTAGAAACAGCGGAGTTGCCTCAATTTGAGCTTATCAGCTTAGATACTTCATCACTTGACAATTTAGAAAGACAATGACAAATACCATCAAAATGGTATTGGCTATTCTTTTTTTTGCCTGCTTGGCCGATATGCCATACGGCTATTATCAATTCGTAAGGTTTTTAGGTTTTATAGGTTTTGCTATATTGGCTTTCAAGGCAAACGGACAAGGTAGACAAACGGAAATGCTAATTTACGGATGCCTTGCGTTGTTATTTCAACCATTTTTTAAAATTACTCTTGGAAGGGAGTTATGGAATATTGTGGATGTAGTCGTGGGAATTGGGCTGTTAGTCTCAGGATTCCTCAGTCGCGAAGAAAAGAATCTAAGTTGAGTATCTAAGCTATTCTTACACTACCCAAAGAAGTTCAAGCCTCCATCCTGGAACACATCGGAACTACCAACTGAGTTTTGAGATGTGCGGCAAACATGAAGATAAAACGGAGTAAATGGAATAAAATAAAATTGCATAACTCTTCTATGCCACACCTCACCATACTCATCGCCACCTCCTTCCAACGGACAACCTGGCTCATCAAACGGAGCCTGCCGTCGGTCTACCGGCAAGAAGGCATAGATGGCCGTAAAGTGGCCGTCCTGATTGTGGATGACAATGAAGCAGCAGCGGAATTTGATTGCCTTTGCAAAAAAGTGAGCGCACTAAGGAGTGAATTGAATTTGTCGGAGGAGGATTTTCCTACCCGGGTGATGCGCAATGGACGCACCCGGTTCATGTCGGGTACGGGAGCTTGGAATACGGGCATTGAGGAAGCCTTTCGGTTGAATCCAAATGGGTTTGTCAGCATTTTGGACGATGACGATGAATACCTGCCCCACCACCTTGCCGATTGCCTGACTGCTGCGGAAGGGCAGACTGTCGCTGTTTTTCAGAGATTATACTGGAAAAATTGGGACGACAGTGATATGCACTTGCCATTGACAGAGGCGAGTTTGACGCCCGAAAATTTTTTTGTGGGGAATCCGGGAGTGCAGGGCAGCAATATGTTTTTCAGAACATCCTGTTTGGTTAATATTGGTGGCTTCGATGAGACCCTGCCCAATACGACAGACCGGGATTTGATGATTCGTTTTTTGTGGGAAGTACAAAAGCAAAAGGAATCAGGCTGGATTGTCAGGGTGCTGGAGAATATTGGCGTGGTGCATTACAACCACGACCGGGAAAAAGTGAATAGCAATCTGATAAGAAAACAGCAGGGACTGGATTTATTTTATCAAAAATACAGATATGCATTTTCATCGGAAGCTTACCGGGACTCAGTTGCCAGGGCCAGGGCTCTTTTTAAATATCAACCGATTGAAGAAAGATGAAAGAGTGTATTGTCATTACCATGCCATTAAAAGATGCCAGGGAGACGGTGGGTGACGCCATTGCTTCTTTTGTCAGGCAAAAAGGGGTAAAAAGGGAGTTGGTGCTGCTAATTGGGAACGATAATTCCACAGACGACTCTATGCAAATCGTTGGGTCTTTTTTACCACATCCGGGCATCAAAATATTAGAGTTCAGCTTTGGCAAAATCTATCAGTGCAGGAATTACCTGTACGATTATGCCCGGAAATACATTCCCGGATGCGTGCTGATTGGCAGGTTGGATACGGACGACGTTTTATGGCAGGATGATACGATGGCCCGGATTGAGTCTATATTTGAGGAAACGGATTTTGATGTCTTCATGGCAGGAAACAAACAACAGCGCGATGGTGAAATTTTGGAATGGGAAAACAGGGCAGACCAAAGGATGTTGGAGGATGACTATCTACTGCAAAGATTATTGGAAATGAGCCAGGGCAACCCCAGGGCGGAATTGCCTTCATGCAATACTTTCATCAGGCCGTCAGTCCAGATACTTTATCCTCCCAGGGACAGTGCCGAAGACCATTGGTTTTCGGTATTGCTGCTTTTAGAAAAAGACCGGCTTAAAATCCATCTTGCAGAAGATTTTTTGTACTGTATCTATTCCTTAAATGGTTTGGTGACTGAATCCAACAGGAAAAAGGAGGCGCATCAAAAGAATAGGGCTGAGTTGTATGAATTTTTTAAAAGGAAAATGAAAGCATGAGTTCAAGAAAGGAGATAGCCTTGTCATTGTTGGATACTCTGACTACAGAGAAAAGAGAATATTATTATTTGGGCAAAGGGGCAACGTCTGTAGTGTTCCATGACAATGATTGGGTCTATAAAGTATTTTTTACAGACGAATTGTCCCTTAAAACCCCTAAGTCATATCTACTTACATTCTTAATGGAAAGCCAGTGGTTTGCAAATAGCCGATATTTGTATGCATTCAAGGATATAAAGTCTATTCAAAACAATCAAATTATTATTTATAAATATGAACCCAGTGAACCTTGCTTGCACTTTGAAAAAGATGAAATACTTGATTTTCTGGTTGAATGCTGGCAATATAAAGTGATATTCAAAGACGTAAAGCCTAAAAATTTTATCCGGGTTAAAGGTTATTTGAAATTTATTGATTACGATCCAGATGCCTATACAGACAATCTTTTCCTCAATATGGCTGCCCGGGCATTTATTTATTGCAAATTCCCCAATGGAGAAGCGAGCTATTTACAAAAATTGTGCAGAAGCGCTATCAATCAATTTGACTTGCCCGAACTAGAGGGGATACAAGATTTTTTGAACAGGCTCTTTGCAAAAATCATTTTTGAAGAAAGCAAAGCGGCTTTTATTGTCCCTAAAAATGAGGATACTTACAAAGCATTAGAATCCTGGGCTGACTGGCAAAGCGCGGATGCTGATGATGCCAACCTTTCTTTTTCTATTCCTTATGATGAAAAATTCAACCCTGAGGTAGCCTTTTTCGAAGCTTTGCAGAAAGGCTATTTTTTGCAGAAATGTACGTTTGGCCAGGTTTCCCTGGATGTAAAAAATTACTTCGCCCCCGATTGCCTGTACATCAGTCTGGTAAGATTAAAGCAACCCAAATACAAAGTTTCCTTAGTAATAAAAGCTTGTGCTCAGGATTCTGAAATCATCTATGAGGCAGTAAAACACATCGTCCGGCAAACTGCATCACCTGATATCATTGCAGAAAGGATACTCGCTTTGGATATACGTCAGTCTGATTTTTTGAGGGAATACAACAAAAGTGGAAGTTGGGAACTCTTGGTAGCTGAAGCGCAAAGACTCATTGACAACAAGATAATCGATTCTTATATCTTCCCTACCGAAAAAGAGATACAAGCGGTTAATCTAAAATGGTTTGGCCTTGAAACCGGACAGACACATTCCATCAAAAAAGTACCGATAGCTTCGCAGCTTTTTGCATTAGAACAAGCGAAGCATGATTTTATTTTGCAGGTAGATTGTGATGCCATGATTGGCAGAAAGGATGTCAAACATTCCTTTTTGGACGATATGATGGCAGAATTTGAAAAGTCAGAAAAAGTAGTTTCCGTTGGATTCAATATTTACAAAGGCGAACAAGCTTCCTTTACACCGTATTTTGGCTTTGAAAACGGCGGGTTTGTACCGGAAGTTCGCTTTTGTTTACTGCACCGCAGGCGAATCGAAAAACTGCTACCGCTTCCCAATGAAGTAACGGAGGATGGTTTGAAACTGACGTGGTACCGTTCGCTGGAAATTGGGCAGAAGGAGACCGGTACCTGTTCGATAAGGGGTGGACATTCAAATGCTTTCTTCATTCATCCGCAGAATTTCAAGAAAACAGATAAGGACGTCTGGTTTACGATACTGGACCGGGTAGCGCAGTTGCAAATACCCGATCTTCAAACCGGAGAGTTTGACCTGGCTGGGGATTTTTATGATTGGACAGGGCCGAAGCGAAATGAAAAACTGGTCGTAGTATCTTGTTTCAGGAATATCAGCCTGGCGAGATTTCTGCGATTTTGGCATTCGCTCATCAGTCAGGAGTTTCAGGAATGGGGCTTGGTGCTGATAGATGATGCTTCCGAAAATGGCATCTCCCGTTTTATCAGGGAAATGCTCAAGCCATTTCAAAGTAAAGTCACCTTTATTCAGAATAGGTTCAGGATAGGAGTCGCACAAAACACTTGGAAGGCAATCCATTACTTTCTGCAAAATCAGGAATCTGTTGTCGCCATTTTAGATTCCGATGACGCGCTGATTGGGAAGAAATCCTTGAAAAATATTTTTGAGAAATACGCGTATTTCAACGCTGATGTAGTCATTGGCAAAATGTTCAGGACAGATAAAATTCATGCACATTATAAGTACACCCCGAATTTTGTGAACCCAAGGCTGTATGGCGGCAATGTGTGGCAACATGTCAGGACTTTTAAGAAATACCTTTTTGATTCTTTAGGGTTCGAAGATTTAAAAATCCCAAGCAAAAGCCAGCGAGTAGAGGATGTGCTTCTTTCCAGGCGATTTAGTCAGAAAATGATGTTCCCGGAACATTGCTGGGATTATACTTATATGGTTCCAATCGTTGAAATGGCTGAAAATCCCATGTGGGAAAACCATTTCAATGTATATCATGACCGGTCAACCATCAATACACCTGAAGTGAAGTCGAGGAAAGAGGAAATAATTGCAGAAATATTATCGAAGCCTCCCAAAAGCCCAAAAGATGTTTTCAAAGGCCGGAAAACATTTCTTCCCAATCTCAAAAAAATAGAAATAGACATCACCTATGAATGCAACCTGAAATGCATCAACTGTAACCGTTCTTCTACACAGGCTCCGATCAAGGAAGGAATGAGTTTGGAACTGATTCAGGCTTTTGTCAGAGAATCCATTGAACTGGGTAAAAAATGGGAATTGATAAACATTCTCGGCGGAGAGCCAACTATTCACCGTGATTTCCTGGCCATTGTTGAGGAGATTTTGAATAATTACGTCATTTCTTTTTCACCGGAAACAATTCTACAGGTAACGAGTAATGGGTATGGTGAATTAGTACAGGAACGACTTCGTCAGTTGCCTCATCATCCTCAGCTTATCATTGATTATGCTTCCTTTAAGGACGACAAAGTAGTGGCCTACTTTTCACCCTTCAATGATGCACCAATTGACCATCCGGAAATCAATCAACATGAATATCACAAAGGTTGCTGGGTTACTTCTTACTGCGGAATTGGGCTGAATCAATTGGGCTATTACCCCTGTGGCGTTGCCGGAGGAATAGACAGAATATTTGAGCTCAATCTGGGCGTGAAATCTTTGAAAGATGTGGATGAATCCATCGCCAACCTCTTGGATACTTTTTGCCGGTATTGCGGCAATTTTTCTTCCTATGCAGTGAATCAGGGAAACTTCATTCCCCGAAACGAAAAGGCAGCACTTACCAAGCCAGTCATGTCTGAAACCTGGAAACATCAATACCGCAAATACAATGAAAAATAAGAGAGTCATATTGCTGCTGAGCGGGGGCATTGATTCAACGACCTTACTTGCAAAGCTGACGCACGAAGGCTACGAGGTTACAGCCCTAAGTTTTTCCTATGGTCAAAAACACCGGGTTGAACTGGAGTTTGCCAGTAGAAATGCCAAAAAATATGGAGTGGTAAAGCATGTAGTAATGGACTTGGATGCCCGGCAATTTGGAAAATCGGCACTTGTAAATGAAGAAAAAAATATTGCGACTTATGAAAATGGCCCCCTCCCTGAAGGTGAAGTAAATGTCTATGTACCTTTCAGGAACCTTGTTTTTACCAGCCATGCATTTAGTTTGGCTGAAACACTTAGTATTAAGGAGATTTTTGTCGCTTTTAACAAAGATGACAGCATTAATTTCTGGGATTGCCGCCCAGCTTTTATTCATGCTTTGAATGCGGTTTCAAGACAAGGCAGTAGCATTGAAGTTAAAGCACCTTTTATTGAATTGTCGAAAACGGAGGTGGTCTTACTGGCACAGAAACTTGGGGTAGTACTCGACCAAACGATTAGTTGTTACCAGCCGGTAGCTTACCAGGAATGTGGTATTTGTCTTAGTTGCAGAATCAGGCAACTTGCGATTAATGGCGCCAACAATGGGCATACTCGACATAACTGAGAATTCTTAACCTCCAAAATGCATCAACTGTCAGATTAAGTCGTGACTACTTCATATAATTGCCCCCTTCGCATCGGAACCAAATAATGTTTTTACAATTCTTCCTCAAAATTTAATCCTAGTTGGTTGGCTGCCTCTTTAGCTGATTTGTATTGTTGTTTGCTCTCGTCAATAGGACTGCCAGTATTCGATTTGATTTTGAAGTTAACCTCTATTTCGATTTTATTGCCACTCATTGCAAATGGTGTGATGAAATAGTTAAATAACTCTGTGTATCGCTCAAGGGGAACATTACCGGATACTGTTATGGATTTAAACTGTTTTGCCGTAGATGGCATGCTTGTTGTGCCTGGTGTAATGGGTGGTGAGGGGCTTTCCCCGACCCCAGAAAGCTCCACTGGATCCTCATTCCCTCCCTCGGATTCACTGGGAATAGGTGTGGGAGCAGGTTTTTGGCTTTTGTCAACCAGCCAATAAGTAACATCATTTACATCAAAGAAGGGAACAGGCTCCTGAAAAAAGAACCGGGTGTAATTTGTGCCATCACCTGTGGCAATGCAATACTCGCCATTGGTGCAATATTTTTGAATGCTTTTGGCCACTGCTTCCGATCCAGTAATCATAGGCTTATCATCGAAACGGAGAAAGGCTTCAAATACATCCCTGGCCTTGATGGCATGTTCTGGAGTAGGAAGTAAATTATTGTTCTTTAGCGTACTTAACCCCACAGATTCTAAAAGCCATTCTTCTTCTTTCAATGCATCAGTGATGTTGGAATTGATTTGCAGGTCTATACTGTCTTTGAATTGCCGAATTTGAAGTACGTCCGTACCATTTTTTACCGAGAACTTGGTAACAATCGAATAGGCAACCACGAGGGACGATTCCGCGCTTTTGGACGCGTCCTCCATTCGTTTTCTTAAATCTGATTTTTGCTCCTGCTCAAGTTGGTTGTTATATTCAGCATTGATTTTTTGACAGGCGAGATACTCCCGTATGTCAGCCTGTAATTTTCCAATTCCCAGTTCTGAGCAAACCAAAAACAAAAGCGTATTTCTGTAAATACGTTCGCTATTCCCTTTTTTTGTCGCTATTTTTTCAATAAGCGGTAATGTTTTGCCATTTAAACCATTTGGATTAGCCAAATGATTGGGGCTTAATATCAACAGGGTAGGTTTTAATTGCTCCGGTATATCTTCTGCTGGGTTTACAAGTACATTAAACAAACTGATGTTCCTGGTTTTTTGGTGGAGCCGATTAATGATTTCTGCGGTAATATCCTCTGCTTTTACATCGCTTTTAGCCTGATTGATTAGGATATTAATGTTTGGCTTCGTGTGAAACCAGTATCGTTTTCCAGCACTTGAAGACTGGGCGTAGTACAGGTAATATGCATTGCTTTCCAGTTCATCCAATGCTCCATTCACGCTATTGTGATTAAAACCATGAGGCACGAGCAAGTTAAGCTTGAGCTCGGGCACTGAAATACCTTTGTTGGTTCCTTCACTGCCAAAGGAATTCATTAAAATGACCGATGACAGGGATTGGGTTAAATACCAATCACCATATTCTTTTTTATTGCTGTCAATTTTGAAGGCATTGGCGGATGAACCTGCTACATCCGCTGAAATGACCGAGTCATAGCCGTTGCCATATAGTTTCTTCAACTGACCAGAAAGGGCATCAAGATTGGCAAAATTCACTACCCCTGTATGGATCATGGCGTTGCCTCCGGGCAGCGATTGTTGCCGCTTCCACAAATCACTCACAATAGCTGCCAATAAACGCAATACCCCTCTGGTGCGCTGAAAGTCATGATGACTTGCCCATCGCACCCGAAAGACATCTATTAGCTCAGGATGAAAGGGGTAGGATTTGAGGATCTTTTGTTTGTAAGCGGATTGATTAGCATTGGACGGTAGCTCTGACCAATATTCCTGGTACATGTTCATATAATGGTTTGCAATGGACTCAATGGTCTCTGCATCGCCAATGTCTTCAAACAAGCGCCTTCTGATTACTTCATAGATTTCTTCATCCGCTACAGGTTGAGTGTCAGCGCCAACGCGGCTCACTCGTTTCTGCAGGGAGCTTAATATGGCCTGTGCTTCCGGGGTATTTCCCACTTCCTGAACACTGGCCGGTAAAGTGATAACCGCCACACAATTATTCGTTCCTGAAACGGCTTCCGTTAGCTCCTGCATGAAGCTGATGGTTTGGTCAGCTAAACTGCTGTTTCCGGCTTTTCGGGCTGATGCCTTTACACAGTAATCGGCTAACTCATCTACCAAAATCAGGGCGGGCTTACATTGTTCCAATACTTGTTTGAAAAGACCAGCCGGCGCAATTAAGCCTTCATCATTTTTGCGGACGATTTCGTAGGCACCCTTGCCACCTAATTGATAGGCCAGTTCCCCCCAAATGGTTTGAATATGAACCCCTTCTTCCGCAAATCTACCATTGGCGGGATCGTTGGTCGTATTGGTAAAAACAGCAATGTTGGCAGAGTCAAATTCAGGAACTCCTGTAAAGGCCAAAAGGTCTTTGGTGTAATTGGAATTGATGGCATTTTTCCCCCATTTGCTGAGGTGATAAAGGGATATGAGGGTATGCGTTTTACCACCACCAAATCCGGTTTGCAAGGAAATAACCCGGTTCTCCGCATCCTCGTTACCATTTAAGCCTCTCAATACTGTTTTAGCTACGTTTTTGAGCCCAGCGGTGAAAAAGGTTTTAGAGAAGAAAACCCCTGGATTGCTGTAAATCTCTCGACCGTGGCCCAAGGCTACTTCAGCAAGATTGGCAGCAAAAACAGATTCATCCAAGCGACCTTGTTTGATGTCCATGTGCGGAGTAACTACTCTGAACCAGGGAATTAAAGCGCCATGTTCTAAAGGAGCTGATTCGGTGGACGATGGTTTGGCCTTAGGTGTGTCTTCTTTTGCTTCCTGGAGAGAGGCCAGGGCTTCCTCCAATTCATCCATTTTGATGGAACGGGCGATGCTCTTCATGTTAATGAAGGTTTCGGAAAACTCGTCCTCTGATATTTCCTGAAAATGGGCCAGCTTGTTGCGCACATCATAAATGGTCTCAAGCCTGGTTGCTAACTTATTGATGTCTTTCCCAAAATCAACACGCAATAAGTCCTTGTATTTCAGGGCGAAGCTCTTGAGGTAGGGGTAATCAATGAGCGACTCAGGAGAAGAACCTGATTTTAAGCCCTGATTCCAGTTGTCTTTTTGCTGTGGGTATAAAGCCTCTACAAACCAAGCTGGCCATTTTTCGCCAGCTTGTTCCATAAGGATTACCACCACATAGGGGCGAAAGGCTTCTATAAAGAGCCCAAAGGCTTTGAATAAATTGTCTTGTTGTATTTGTTTCATCGCCATGATCAGAATTGTTCGAAAAGATTCGTTTGTGATGCTTTGCCTCTTTGTGCTGTTTGACTCTCCCGAATGAGACTTTCTTTATTGGTGATTAAGCCCATGGCTTGCTGGTAATCATCACTGCCGGCCGGTAATACCTCGCAGAGCGCCGTGAGTACCCGCCAAAAGGGATTATCCGGGTTGGAGGCTACCTGGTGAATATACCCTAACAGCGTAGCCCGGTTGGCGCCCTTGTACAAATACATGGCACGGTGTACCTGGTCGATCAAATGACTGTTGGTTTTTTCGCCCAGATTTTTGCTGGCGGCCAGGCGCGCGGCATAGCCGCCTAATGCCTGCTTGTTGCCGTTTTTAATTAGAATATGATCGGTAAATAATTCCTGGACGTCGATGCTCAAACCTACCCGGCTGAACTTGGCCGCATCATCAAACTCACTTTCCACAAAACCGTACAACTGTAGCCAACCAATGTAGAACTTGGTAAAATCATCCCCATTAAAGCCTTTGAGCAACGAATTGAAGGCACTCTCTCTGGCCATCTCCAATAACTCCGCAACCGTGACCTCACTGCCATCAGCTTTTTCTACTTTTTCATATTTGCCAAACTCACTGACAGCCTTACCAAAGCAAGCGGTTAATAAATCTGCGCCTCTGAAACCTAGTCGGTAGAGTTCTTCTACTTCTGAGGCAACGGTTGTCTCAATGGCTTTTTTGACTGTTTTATATTCTCCATAGCCTTGACGTTGCGACGGTTTGGCGGAAACGGTAACGGAGGAAGCTAAGGCAGCTCCAGCTAACCCTAAACTTCTATTGGCCATTTCTGTATCGACTGGCCAACTACCTGTAATATTCATTCTGGCTCCTAAAATAGAATTGCAAAGCGTCGTCCAAGCCTCGGTACTTTGGTGAGCAAACATGATACTAACGATATCAGAAGTTTGGTGTTCGATAGCGTCAAATATTTGAGTGAGCTTGTTTTCAAAATGTGCTTTAGCTTCGTCTTTGCTGTTGCTATGATGGTGCTTTAACGCCGTACATTCTTCTGACTTGGGCGTTTGGGGCGTGGCAAAATTGAGGGGATACACATCGCCCAGCGTACGCTTGAGCCATACGTAAAAGAAATCGCTGAGATCGGCATAAGCAATGGCATCGTAGTAGGGGGGATCGGTAACTACTGCGGTCAAATATTTCTCTGCAAACTGGTTTTTCTCTCCACTGCTGGCGTTTTGTGGACCAGTAGAAAATGGATGATAACATTCTGATTCAATGTATCTCGTCACCCATGATAGCTGATTTGTTAAACTTCCAGTAGAATCACCAAAAAGATTGCCTTCTGGATAATCAAAAATCATTGGAATGGCTTGTTTTGAAAACGGGCTTTGAATATTTTCCCGGCTTATATCCCACCTTCCAAAGCTTGTGCTTATAGCTGTTCCTCTATCAATCAACATCCCCAAATACGTAATCACCCCCTTGCCATATTCATCCCACTCTAGCAGATCAGGGGTTAGCTTGTGAAGGTTTTGCACCAGGGTGTGCAGGGCAAGTAGCTGGCGGGGGGAAAACATTTGCCCAAAAGACTGAAACCCCCACGGGCATAAATCAAATTGTTTGGTATTACCTATAGCCAATTTTTCTGGGATGCTTTCTAAGCCTAGCGGGACGCGATTTACTATTGCAGTCTCACTTTCTTTCGGGACTCTGTATTGTTTGCCATTTGAACCATCCTCAATAACCGCCAGCAGTCTTTCTTTGATTATTGTCGTAAGAAATTGCGTTTTCAAATCGGAATTACTCGTATTGTTATGACATATCGGGCATCGTAAGTTTTTTCTTGAATGTACCCAGCCCTCTTCATCACAAGTCCCATTTTTTATTTCAAAATCGATTTGCTTCCCATTTATAATGGGTTGCAGATACACTTGCTTAGTAGCGGCATTAGCGAGGTAAAAGCCTTTGAGCAAAGGCACTTCCGCCCGGCAGGAGGGGTTGCTACAAGTGCCTACCCTGGCCCAATAATACGCTATGGGCTTATTCCCCTTTTCATCCGCCGGGTAAAAGTGACCAATTTCCTTTTCTGTTTCCGCGAGTATTTTCTTTGCGTAGAACTCCACGTCAAAAGAAAGGCGGTTGGGAACCCTTACCCCGGTGGCATTGCCTGCGGTATAGGTTTTCCACTCATTGGGAATTGCGCTCAGCATTTCTTCGCCGTAAAGTTTAACAAACTCGGCATTTGAGTAAGTAATGGGTTTGCCGTACTTCTGCGGAAATTCCAAACTGCCTTTTTGAATGATGTGAGCTACCGGGTTAATGTCGTTTCCATAGGTTTTGCAGCCTAGCCTTGCCGCTTCGAGCGGTATCGCGCCACCACCGGCAAAGGGATCAAAAACCTTGGGCATTTTATCCAGAAAGGTGTCTATGGCTTGTTGCAGCGCCGCTTCTTTTGTTTGTACGTCTTGGGTTGCCAAGTGCCGGTCGGGTATGCTGTATAGTTCCTGTTCGGCAGTCTTGATGGCGTTGAAATGGGTGTCAAATTCCGCCAATAATGCCTGGGCAGATTTACTACTTGAGGCATTGTGCGCTACCCAGATCAGCTTGCGGGCTTTGCCAATGATGGCATCATTATTTTTGTTGTCCCACTTAATCAAACTGGCATCCGAAAGTTGGTCTTTGGCACCCGGGCTTTTGGCCTTGCCCAACAAATGTTCCTGCATGGGTTCACTGAACTTTCCGATGAACATTTGCAGTCTGTTCCGCGGGTTATCATCCATGGGATCATAAATAGCGGTCCAGGGAATATCCTTATAGGTTTGATAAGGGTCTTTGGGTAAGCCTTGCTCCATTAATGGCTTTTCCCTGCTTCCCAATAGTAATTCAATAGCATCGCGAAAGGCCTCCGGGCAGTTTTCATCCAATGGGTCAGGCACCAGGCTGGCAAAGACCACCGCGCGGCAAACCGGCAAAGGTCGGCGTGCCCACCACAAGTGGAGGGTTGAGATATGCCCATGCCGGATGGATTTATCGCGTACACTTTCAGCCGATATTTCTTTTATCGGCATGGCTACTTCTATGAGTTTCTTAGCTTGGGTCATGATGCTTCAATCTTTTGTTTCCATTCTGCCATCGGCAAAAAGTATTGTACTCCTTTGGTTTTTAATTCAAATTTGAGTGCTTTAGCAGGGTTTTGTATGCGGTACAGCTCTGGATTGCTTTTGCAATTCATTACAATGTATAACCAGGCTGCATCGCCTAATTGCGCCAAACGGTTCATTTCGTTTTCGCTCAGCATAACACTGCCGTCACCCGCGCTGCGGCCTTTTACTTCTATGTATCGCTTCAATTCCTCGGAGCTTATGCTCTTTACATCATAGCCTTCATTATTGGCACTGACATCATGTGGTTTCCAGCCTACACTTGTTTCATAATCCATAGCAATCTTCATGGCTATAGATTCTACTTCATCATCACGGCTCATACTGTAATGCCCAACATATTCAACCTGTGTTAATGGCACTACATAAGCACAGCCCAGTACCTCCGGTGCTTTGGGGTTAAGTTGTGCCATCAGCTCCAAACTTTCTAAGCGACTTTGCTTTTTGTGTATGAGTTCGTTGATGCGTTCCTGTTTTTTTAAAATTTTTTCCTGCACCTTGTTATCACCAAGTAATACTTTGCTTTGCAGTTCCTGTATGGCAATTTGCAAATCCATAATTACCTGCGTAAAGGCTGATTCTAAATATGCCTTACGGTCTGCAGCATCCTTTGTTACATGAGCTTTGGTCTCTTCAAACTGTTGGGTAGTTATTTTTGCAAAACTCCATTGTATTATGTCATTAGTACTAATAACCGAAGGTGGTTCTATGTGCTTTGTAAATTCTGTTGGCGCATGCAGGTCAATAAATTTGGCGGGTGAAGTGATATGAAATTCATTGTCTTTGGATTGAAATACCATTATCAACCTTTCATCAGCAATGCTATCGTCTTTTTTACTAGCCCGGTTATCTACGATCTGGCTTTTTACAAAAAAAGCAAAGTAGGCTTCCTTATCATCAGGCGAGATGAGGATAGTGCCTTTTATCATATCTTCTCTATACAGGTTGCGAACCACCGTAACCAAACCATCAAAAACAGGATTGCCCGGATTGATGTAGTGCACCTTGCCCAAATCGCCTACACTTTGGTAGTCGAGGAAGACTTGTTTGTCAAAACAAAACTGGATAGACTTAATGGCATCAAAGTGAATTTTGTATGTTTCCTTTAATTCTGCAATAATAGGGTCGGGCATTTTATCTATTCGGAAAATAGATTGCCTTAATTCGGTGAAAACACCGCCTAAATTTTGAAATGCTTTTTCATAAAACAACTTGATATAAATTGGCTGCAATCTTTTTTCATCTGAATTTTCTTTCAGAAGCCTTGCATCCTTGTAATCAACCGTGCTATGGGCTAATTTATCTTTTTGCTCATTTATCTTTTCGGTAAACTTCAGTTTTAAGGTTGCATCATCCTGCGAAAGAAATTTATCCAAATCAGTTTCCTTGCCGTTGAATACAGAATTAATAATAGCATCCAAGCCAACTCCTTCAAGTACGTCCTGTATTACATCATATACCCGGTCATCGCCCATGCCTTCACGAATGATGTCTAACTTAGTTAAAAGCCTTTCCAATACTTTGCCTTCTTTGGTATTGCTTGCCACCATATTAAACACAAGGACATCCTGCTTTTGGCCGTAGCGATGTATCCTTCCCATTCTTTGCTCTAAACGGTTTGGATTCCAGGGAATATCCCAGTTGATGAGTAAACGGCAGAACTGTAAGTTGATCCCCTCTCCGGCTGCATCGGTAGCGATTAAAATTTGTGTATCGGGTTTTGCAAATGCCCATTGGGCCTCCCTACGGTCATCCACATTTTTTCCGCCATGTATGGTTGCTACATTATAGCCGCCACTTTTCGTCAGGCGCTCTTCAAGATAAAGTAAGGTGTCTTTATGTTCCGTGAAGATTACCAGTTTCTCACCGTTTTCTAATACGCCATTGGATTTAAGCAACTCCTGTAATTCCTGAAACTTTTTCTCTTCCTGCTTGCGGTTATATAGTGTTTGAGCCATGTCAAACAACTTCTTTACTTCACCTGCTTCTTGCTGAATTTCACTGAGGCTTTTAGCTGTGGTGAAAAGTTTGAACTTTCTGGGATCCGATAATATACCGTCTAATGCATCTCTTTCATCATCTTCCAGATCTTCGTATTCTTCAATATTGTCTACATCGAAACCATCTAACTTATGTCGTTGGCTCCAAAGATTTGGGTTTTTGTTTAACTCATCAACAATTCCCTGAAGGGCAACCCATCTTCGCTCCAGCGTATTCTTGATGGCAAAAATTGAACTCACCAACCTTCGTTGCATTACGGTTAAAGCCAATGAAACATGAATGTTTTTTGTTTCAGAAGCTTCTTCTTTTTTCTTAGTAAGGTAACTTGTTACAGCATCATACAATTCCTTTTCTTCCTGTGTAAGCTGGTAAGCTACTGTTTTTGTGTAACGGTTTTTAAAGAGTGGCTTACCCTGCCAGTCTTTCATGTCTTCTTTTAATCTGCGAATAAAAAACTTATTGATGCCATTGTGTTCAATTTCTTTAATCCGTGTAGATGCTATTTCGTCAGTGGCAAAAATATCTTCATCTAGCAGTTGCAATAATTTTTTAAATGTATCTGTTCTGCCTCTGTGTGGTGTTGCGGTCAGCAACAAAATGTGTTCGCATTGCTGTGACAATACCTGTGCTGCTTTGTAACGAAGTGATAAATATTGTTTGCTGCCATAGTCGTATGCAGATAGTTTATGACACTCGTCAAATACAATCAGGTCCCAATGCGAATTGCTTGCAACATTCAATACATCTTCCCGGGAAATAAAATCTATTGATGTTACAATTCGTTGAGCAGTATGAAAAACGTTGGGGTCTGATGAAAACAGGCTCCTGTTTACTAAGGTAAAGGGGATGTTGAATTTAATTGCCATTTCATCTTCTTGCCATTGCTTGGTAAGACCACCTGGCGTAACAATTAAAATTCTTTCTGCAAGCCCTCTCATCATGAGTTCTTTTATGAGTAGTCCTGCCATAATCGTTTTACCAGCACCAGTATCGTCTGCCAAAAGGAACCGAATTTTTGGTTGGGGCAGTAGGAATTTATAAACGGCTTCTACTTGATGAGGCAAAGGGTCAACAATGCTGCAGTTCACAGCGAATAGTGGATCGAATTGGTAAGCAGAATTAATGCGTTCTGCTTCAGCAAATAATCGAAATCTAGTTGGGTCACCCTTGAAGTTGAAAGTTCCTTCCTGAGTGAGCATTTCCAATTTATCAAACTCTTCTTTAGAAATTACTTTGGTATTGGCACGATTTGTATTAACGCCAGTAAATTTAATGGATACCATAGTACCTAACGGTTGAATCTGATTCACTGTTACAGGTTCTGTGGGTATTAGGTTTTTAACTATTTGTCCTGTCTCTATTGCCATAAATTAATTCTTTCGTTTTTTAAGGTTAAAGTTTTTCTCTCTACCTTCATGGTTTTATTGTCTACCTTCTTATCCTGGCATCAATATTAATTTGATCCGTTACCCCGGCGTCATTAATCTATCACTATCAGCGTTCAGGATCTCTGTAATGGGATTGGTATCTGTTCCCGTTTCAATTGCCGTAATCCTTTCTCAGTTTGCTTAATTGAGCTGTATTCATTTATAGCAATCGTCTAGCCTAGTGTAAAAATAACGGATGCTCGCGCTGCAAAATACAAAATGTTTCATAGTTCTTATCTACTCGACTTGAGTAAGCCCAAACAAAATCGCCTATCCTCCATACGCTCCTATTTTTTGAAGACGTTTTTCCGGTCTATCGCGCTGGCAGCAGGCGGAAAGACCCTCCGTCTGCCGTAAGCTTCAATTGGAATGTTCCATTTTTCGTTGTATAGGAAAATGCTTTGTCGTAGCGTTCGGTAGTTCCCCTCCGCTGCGTTTACAATCTCTTTTTGCTCAGGGAAGGATGACCATAAACTTCAACAGTTTCAGGTAGGCCTAGTGAAGAAATTACTAAGCAAACGTCAATGGCTTCCAGTTTGCCTTTACGATTGAAGTTACTAAGGAAAAGACCAGCATCGGGATGAAAGTAAGCCAACCGTTTTTTAAAGGTACGGGTATCTATCCTCAGGGGGTTAATCTTAGTAACGCATCATTACTGTTACTAAGGTTGGTTTTATTCAAACTACTTGATTTTTGAAGGACATGATATTCATTTTCCTGTTTTGTTACTAAGGACGTTTGCCATTTTTCGGGTGCTGTTTTTTGGGATAGTCGTGATGATCAACCAAGCCTGGCAGTCAAACGCTTCCGAAAATTCGGGCATGTCCCCCCAGCTTACTAAGGACAATTTAACCAGATCAAGCTTCAAGCTTACTAAGGATATTTTTGTCCAAAATGTACGTTTTTGCAGGGACACGATTTTCGTGTCTTGACATTCTTACTAAGGATAAAAAAAACGCTACGGATGCATCCTTAGTAACTTACTAAGGGGGAGAAGAATTAAGTTGGTTTTTACAACAGCAGCATCTAAACAATTTTGCTGAACGTTCTTTAGGAACATCACAGTAATAAGTTCCATGCTTTTGGCGAGGGGCTTTTTGACTACGTCGAACTTACGTTTCATTGGACAAGGCGCGAAAAGGGAGCACCTGACTGCCGTCAGGCAGATAGCTTAAGCGGCGTGACCGACGAGCAACGATAACCGATGGAAAAAGCCACCGACCAAAATCGTGAAGTTATTATCGCAGAACGTACCTTAGTTATAAGCCATCATCCATAAGTACAGGTCGAACTATTTGGAGGAAGCAATTTTTACTTTACTTTATCACCCCACATCATCCAATAATTTCGATTTCTTATGCACTTATGCACTGTTTGAATTTAATTAATTGATATTCAATTTATTAAATCTAAAAAGTTAGTGCACAAAGGATGAAAAAAGTGCACTTTCTATGCACTGTTGCCAAAAGTTATGCACTGCGTCTGTTTTCGTTTATGGCTATCAGTGCATAACTTTCCAAACAGTGCATATCTCAGTGCATACTTTTAGAGGCTTATGCACTGAAAAAGGCCTTCTTTTTTTTTAGATAAATCATTGTTTTTTAATGCTTTAAAAAAAAAGCAGTGCATAAGTGCATATCAAAAATTGTTTTTTGAGGGTAGGGGTGGAGGTCAAAATGGGAGGTCGTCATTTTTTTGGCGCTCAATTCGCCAAAAAGTGATGAAGTCCTTTCCATTGCTTCGCCTTTCATCCTCCTTTTTGATTGGGTGATATGTCGAATCGTGTTGGCAGTAGGTTTTCAACCAGGCAATAAATCTCCTCTGGGTTATCTTCGACCAGTCTGGATAGCGGGTTTTAAATTCCTCAAAAATTTCTGTCTTATTTACCTCATGAGCGTTTACGAATACTTCGTCTTTATCTTCCATCCATCGCACAAACTCTGGAGAGGTTTCTTCCAATTTTTTTCGCTCATTGAGGTTCAGCGCATCGGGCTGGATAACTCCTTTTTGAAGGTAGGTTGATACACAATCCAACATGCAATTGTCGAATTTTTGCCATTCTTCCTTTCCCCAGTCGGAAAAAAAACGCTCGCCAAACTCCCGTTCCGGCGTCCAATCTGGATCGTAAAATTCTGCAAGTTCAAATTCCAGACAACGGGCTTTCGCAGATCCACCCTTAACTTTTATTGTGCGATTGGACGAAATGGCAATTTTTGCACGAATAATTGACGGAGATTCATTTTTCCGTTCTCGTCGTATACCTTCTGTAATGTCATTGAAGAGTTCTTCTATATTAAAATTGCGTTTGACATCATTCAAATGAACCAGCTTGGTATCAAGCCCAAGCTCCTGATATTTGAAATTCCCTTTTGCGTCAAAATCTTTCCCGTTCAGCTCTGCATAGGTTTTGCTAAGACGATGGTCTTTGTTGATGATATACCCAAGTCCTTTGATTAATAAGGTTTTTCCTGAACGTCCATTAGCGTCCCCACTTTCATCAATTTTGGAGTCAGTTAGGATGACAGCTTTTAATTCCGTTTCAAAGTATGCGTGAAGTAGATAACCAATTATCGTTTTCAGTGCTTCAAACCTGCGCGGATCCTTTCTTTCATTTTTTCGACCATAGTGGGGGTGGACTTCAAACTGGTTGGCTATGTTTTGCATAAAACGGAACCAGGAAAAGTTTTGGTAATCTTCGGAAGCCACTTGATCAAAATTTCTCTGGATGATTTGATTCGCCCAGATGCATTTACTAAGGGTGGAATAGGGCTTCAGTTGAGCTCCTTTAGAGGTAACTTCTACATACCCGTTCAGATAATAAAAAAAGGCCGACTCCTTTGTATGTTCACTGAACTCGATAGGGGTTTCTGTTGTCATCCTTCCCATCATATCAATGGAAAAGTAGGTGCCTAAGCCCTTGTAAAGCTTACTCAAGAGATATTTCTTATCAATGTCATGGGGTAGTTCACCCTGAAAGTTTTTTATGTAGTTTAGAAAAACATCTCGCACTTCCTCCTTAGAGACTTGTTGTACAACGTTGTCAATTATTTTTACGGTGATGAATCCCGCATCTGTATCATATCGTCGAAAATTGAGCTTTCTAAGTAACTCTACGTGCTGATAGTGGTCAATCTGTATCTCTTTTTTACCGGTGGCCTGGTTAACTTTCACGGTGTAAAATTCAAAAAAGACTTCTTTTTCGTCATCCCCTTCAGTACTTGATTCGAGTATTGTCACCTGTCCATTGTCGTCAGCCTCATACATTTTTTGATGAAAGTTGAATACCTTATCCTTAATAATATGGCCATGCAGATCGTAAAACTTTTGTGGGTCGCGAAGGCAGAAGTAGGTGAAAATAGGCCTTATGTCCTTAGTAACATCCTGGCTGTAGAAATAAGTACCATTGCTGCTTAGTAAATCCTGAATGATTAAAGCAGTGGGCACCTTAGTATTTTCGGCTTCTGCTAAAAGATCATCAAGGCCTTTTCCGGACAAATGGTTGTTGATAATATGCGAAAAGGTAACCTTCATTTCAGGATGCGCCTCCAGGACCAACTCTCTAATTCTTTTGGCGGCAGCATAGAACCCTGAAGGGCGCTTAGTTAAATCTTCCCGGACACTGAGCGATTTTTCGGAGATATTCCTACAGTCGGCATCCCAAAGAATGATGATTTTTGCCACCTGGCAGCGTTGTATGAGCTTAGTAAGGTCAGCATACAACTTCCCCTCAGCCGCGTAATGAGAAATAGACGACAGTCCAACACAATCCAGCCCGCAAACTTGCGCTTTGAAGGCTTTGAATACGCCTTCGGTCAATACCAGGGTTTCAATTTTTATACCTTGCTTGTACTTCTCCAGTAGGGGAGGAGGAAAAAATGGAAAAGTACCTTGCCCGGATGGTATCAAATACTTATTGTCTCCGGCAGGATTTTTCAAGCGTTTGACGACATAAAATCGAGGAGCTGGGTTTTTAGTATTGGTGTAGTACGTAATCAATTCTCCATCAATAGAGTAGTACTTGATTTCGATATTACCTTCAGTGTCTTCGGAGAAAATATCTACATCCATGATTTTGGACGCTGGTGGCTCTGCTTCCGGGTTTACTAAGGTCACCCGGATATTGGACGGTGTAGCGCCCAAAGTAGCCATGCGCCCCTGAAAATAACTAAGGACAATTGGAGAAATCGGTAGTTGACTCATAACCAGTAATTTTGACTAATTTTTGTTTTCCATCTATGGTTACGTTGCTCTTATTAAGCTTGCTGTTTCTTGAAATCGGATTTGAATAATTTTCTGCCTTTCCGAGCTTCAAATGCAGCAATCCGACAGGCCTCTGTGCAAAATTTTTGTTTGTGGTGTCGGTAGATGTAGGGCTGGTTGCAATGTTCGCAGGTGCGATTTTTCCCGGTGGCTTCCTGCTTAGTAAATCCCTGGACAATGGTCCGATGATGAGCAAACGGATTTTCTCCAATCCCTTCAACATGGGCTTTACACGCATTATAAAAGTGTTGAACTTCCAGGCTTTCTGCGGGCTTGTTTAAATAAAGACTGATGATGTCTTTTGCCGATAATTCGATGGCCTCACAGGCCTCTGGAGTTGCATTTTTGGTCTGTTGGATTAACGAAAAGATCCTTTGTTCATAGGCTTCTGTGCCTTGATCGGCAACTAAGGGAGTTGCCTTGTTTTGGATTTCCGGCTTCCTTAAGTAACCAGGAGGAATCTGGAAGAGATTTTTTGTCGTAGCCATACTTTGAGCGACAGCTTGCTTAGGCGTTCCAATTTTTCTCCGAGGCTGTGGCGTGCTGACTACATCGTATAGGGTAGGGGGAGGAGCTGGTTCTAAGGGAGCAGGAGTTTGATCGGCCCATCGGCGGATACGAGAGTGAAAAATGTAGTTTAGCCGGTCGCTTACTGCGTTACGTAGTGCAGCGAAAACGCCTTCTTCAAATAGGTATTGGTTGGGTTGAGGGATTTCTTCAATTCCACTTCCCTTTTGGTGTACTTCATTCAGGACAACAGATAAGATGAATACAATCAGGCAAACTACTGTGAACCAAGCCAGTCCGCCTCCATAATTTTTTACCTGCTTGCTTACCTTTTCGACAGCGCCATTGTTATAGAGCTGAATACTATCTTTTTGGGCATTGTGATCCGCTTCAATTTTCTGCACCAAACTTTTTCTTTCCTTTGAAATTCCGGCCAGTTCCTTAGCCTTTTCAATTTCCAATTTGGCCACCCTGGCATCTTTTTCTGATTGAATATCTGCGATCTGCTGACGGATATTTCTTTTTTGAGTGCCGAAAGCCTGGCCGGTTAGGCGTTCTTTCGCTTCTACGTTTCGGAGTTCTATTTTTCCGGCAGCAATGGCGGACTTTGCCGATGTTTCTAAAGCTTGAAGTTGGTTGGTATAGCGGCTTACAATTTCTATGCTATCTCCTTTATAAAGAGTGTAAGCATCTTTCTTTTTATCTGTGGCGGTGCTGTCCGCCATCAACGTTGTTATGATAACAGGTTCAGGCGCAGCGGCTTCCACAATGGCTTTACTCCCCTTGAATGAAAGATACCCGGATGCGGCTAGCAGAAGGATACAAGCCAGGATGACGAAAATTGTCATGATTCGATCGAGTCCTTGAAACCTTTTGAATAGTATTGCTCGGATACTAAATGGTAAAAACTTTCTTAACCCGAGCTCAATGAAGGCCGTGCCTATTCCGCTACCAATGGTTGCTCCAAAAGTTGCAATGGCTGGGAAAAAGTCCCGCAAGGAGGTGTAAATAATTAGATAAATAACGCCTATTTCTGTGAGGGCGCTGACGATCTGGGCGAGGTACCCTAAAATATTGAGCGTGGGTACGAGTATGGCATACTTTTTGAAGAATTCTTCGTTAGTGGGTAGCGTTTTGAAAGTTTTCATATAATCGTCATTTTGTCTGGCAGGGTGAGGAAAAGACTTGCCGAGTTTTTAAGAAAAATTTCTTGTAAATGGACTATTGGTACAAGTAAAACAATGTTTGTTACCAAATTCTGTTGCCTATGCTTTTCAGATGTGCAATGGCTCCAATAATTAGAGTTGTTATTATTCTGGTAAAAAGTAAAACACGGAAAGCCCCTGCCGTTATTGGCATTGGCAAATAATATCCATTTAAAAATTAAAAGGGAGAGGCTGTCTTTTTGAAAAATTATTTGCCTCTTGCTAAGGAGAATTCTTGCAAATATTGCAGGGTTTGCGTAATTTTGACGCATTAGTTTAATTTTTATTAAAACCGCTTTTGGTGCCAGCCGGAAGCGGTTTTTTATTTTATGAAATTATTGTTTCCTTTTGGTTAGGAGCTGAAACTTCAGCACCTGTTGTAGAGAGTGCATCAATCAGTTCTTCACGCTTTACGAGCCTCCGGCGGCCTAGTTTGTATGTTTTAAAGATTCCTTTCCTTTCGTAATTGTAAAAGGTACTCCGGCCTATGCCCAAGAGTTCGCAGGCTTCCGCGATACTGAGAATTTCTTTCTTTTCCATTTTTGTTCCTCTATTTTTGTTGATGTACCAAAGTGTGCCTGGTTGACTGTACAAAGATACATTTCTAAATATTAACTTGTAAATAAAAAATCAATAAAAATAACAACAAAAAACTATCTTGTTGATAATCAATTAGAAAAAAAATCAAAGTATGCTGCCCATTGCTATGCCATGAAGGCAATTCACGACATCAGATGCAGGAATGCTTGGAAATTGAGTAAGAGAAGGATCCACTATCAAAGGCTTCTTTTCCAGGTAAGCAACAAACAGCTTTTTTACTTCAGTTTCCACGAGCCAGTTGTATAGGGTAAAAAGTGTTTGTGGATGATTTTCCTGAAATTGGATGAACAGGGTCAATGAATAAAGTGATTTACTAATTGAAACTGGAAGATCAGAAAGATCAATGACAGTTTCTTTTTGTAGGTAGCTGATAAATAGGAGAGGGTCGTCTGGATGAAGCAGGGGGTTAGACCGGGTACGTTGACGTTCCCATTCCTGCATTTCTTTAAATTGCCTGAATGTCAGTTTATCTTCAAGGAAGTCAAGCAGTTGTTTAGAAGTTTCTTCCCGAAAAACCTTTCGCAGTGAAATATTATACCTGATAAACCTGTCGTATATCCCTTTAACCGTTTGCTTATCACCCAGGATTTGATACTCGTAGCTTATGATGTTGGTCAGTTGATCTTTATACGATTGAAAATCAGCTTCAACCTGTGCCTTTAGAATAGGCCTTACGACTGCTCCAGCGCTGTTCACTATGTAAAATAATTCCAGGCTTTCGTCTGCATATATTGATTGGGCTAGTGGCAGATTGTGGATATAGGGGAAATTATTGCTCTTTTGGTTAAAAATGACGCGGACATAAAGAGGAAACAGGTTTCTCTCATCATAAACTACAGTCTTAGGCGAGGCCGTCTTATTCGGCACGAACCGTATTGAAATCTTCTTCTTTTTCCCGCTCGGTCCAGTATGCATCACGGAGTTCTTTTTCTACTTGTTGATTGCTCAACTGGACGTAGACTTTCGTCATGTCCAGTGTGGCATGTTGTAATAATTTTTGCAAGGTCGGCATCTGTACTTTGGTAGCCAGTATGGTCGCGAAAGTCCGGCGCCCGCAATGCGAGCTAACTTGCTTGTCTATTCCGGCCAGTGCGGCCACTTCCTTTACTTTCCGGTTAAAAACCTGGTTGCACGTGATGCCGAAAAGTGGCAGTTTACGCCCTGCGCCCCCGAAAAGTACGGCATTTTCTTTTAATATCCGCTTCAATATTGCTTCGGGCCGGGATGGTGCGCCAGGTTGCTGGGGGAATAACAGATGCAAAGGCAGGGTATATCCTTTGCCGGTCTTACGCGCTTTTTGAGTTAAAAGGAGTCTGTTTTCAGAGGTTTCCTCAATGTCACAAGGGCGAATGGCACACAAATCACTGAATCGCAAGCCTGTATAACAAAGCATGAGAAAAAAATCGCGGACGCGAGCTAAATGGTCCTGGCTTTTGGAGAACGTCAGCTGCTCTAACTTATCCAGATCGCCTTCCCGGAGGAAAATCCGGCTTGGTTCTTCGCCTTTTGGCCTGAACCGCAGATAAGGATTTTTACCAGGTTGGAGGTGTTCCTTGCCTATGGCCAAGGAAACATACTTCTGCATGTTTTTATGGTGCTTCTGGATGGTGTTCAATCCCAGTTTCTGCTTGCGGAGGAATCGGTCAAATCCGTGAATAAAATCCAGGGTCAGCTCCTCAAACCAGATGACTTTCTGATACTCGCAGAGTTTGTTGAACGTCGTTTGTTGATTCTTTAACGATTCAGGCTTGATCGTGGAAATTGCTATTTCCTGGCGGAAGAAATCCGTAAAAGAATAGATGCTGCTCTCAGGCGTCAGTTCACTCTTCAGAACCAATTTGGCAAGGGGACAATAGCCGGTCTGGTTAATGATCCGCAGCTCATTGCGTTCTAATTGCGTGACTAATTTTGAAAGGCGATCGTTGAGCTCCAGGTGAAGTGGATGGCTGCTTTTAATGCAGCGGTACGATTTGTCCCAATATTTGGGCTCCACATACACATCAGTAGAAAAAAAGCGGCACTTTCGATCCTGGTAGGCCTTAATTTGGACAAGGGCAGTGCCATCCTGATTAAGGAAGTTGGTTCGGTTGTAGACCAGGCGGTACTTGATTTTATTGTACATTTTCATAACCTGCCTTGTTCGATGACAAAAAGTGTCAACCATGCACACCGTACAAACAGAGTAACTAAATGAGTACAACATTTCTGAAACCCGCGAAGTATTGAAAACAAAGCCCTTTTGGCTTTACTGATTGAAAGACAACACTTTAGGTTGTCATTAGTGAACACCCACAAACACGTGTGAACACTAAAATGTGATCCCGCTGGGATTCGAACCCAGGACACCTTGATTAAAAGTCAAGTGCTCTACCAGCTGAGCTACGAGATCGGTTTAATTTTCGGAAGAATTTCCCTCCCTTTTTTCAAAAGCGATGCAAATATATAGCGATTGTGTTGAAATCAAAGCCTTAGAGAAATAATTTTTTCTTTTTGCCCTGTTTAGGCGCAATCTTCGAAAGAAAATTTTCTCGCATTTCCCTGTAATTCAGCCGGGGGCGTTGCTGCTTGGAGGGCCTGAAAAAAAACATCCAGGTCGAGAAAATTGGTGATGACCTGTGTTGCGCCGGCCTCCTGAAGCACAGCTGTATCGCCCCGCCAGCGGATGCCCACGAAATCGAGTTGCAGGTTGCGCGTGGTGGTAACATCCCATTCGGCGTCGCCGACATAGACGATTTTGGTGTAGCGTTCCGGTCCGCCGGCGTTTGCTATGGCTTCATTAAGGATGGCTTCCCGGGTGACTTTCCCGTCGGCGCCGTGAATACCGAGGCGATCCGACAACAAGCCAACGTGCCGGAGTTTAACTGCTGCCGGCGCCTGCCAGCCGCCTGTTGCCAGACAAGTGCGGTATTGTTCCGGAGCAGCATGCAAATGTGCCATCATGGTCTGTGCGCCGGGGATGCTTTGAAAATGTTCAGGGCTTTGCCTGCGACCAGCTTCCAGTAAGGCAATATAGTGTTGCTGGAAAACCGTAACTTCTTCGTCAGCCGGACTTCGTTCAAAATGTTGATGGATAACACTTTGGAAAATGGTGGTGTCGGTCACATGTGGGTATTTCGTCCAGTCTATCGTCGGGAAAGGTTTTTGATAAATGCTTTCGTAAGCCTGGGCAAAGTAGTTGCTGTCGCGGCGGTCGGAGTGAACGAGTGTTCCGTCTAAGTCGAAAATAATCAGGTGCATGAACTTATTTTAATTCAGTTAAAATCGTCATTTGCGCCAGATGGTGATCGTCGTGTTCTGCCACAAAAAAAGCCAGATCTATCAACTTCATCGGCGTTTTCAGTCTGGGATGAACGGCGGTTTTCTCCAGGTCTTCTTCTGCAACAGATCGCAGCACTGTCATCAGATCGTCCCTCAGGTCAGTAAATTGAGCCAGCAGCACCTCCATGTCCATGTTGTCGTAGTCTGTTTCATGGGTTTTTCTGTTGGTCAGATCTGCGACCTGTAATTCGCGCTGGTTGCCAATAATCTGCAAAGCCCGCTCGCGCCAAAGCGGCTCCAGATCGATCAAATGTCCCACTTCCATTTGGATACTCCATTTTCCATTGGGAGAAAAGGTCAGATTGTTCTGGATGCGGCTGATTTTGTCTTTTAAGCGCGCAGGAGTCCCCTCCAGCCTTTCCAGAATGCCTGGAAACAGGCCGTTGTCAACGATGGGAGGAAATTTTCGGTCAAACCAGTTTGTGCGGTACATGGTATTCTCATTTGAAAAAATAAATAAAGTGTCACTCCAACGCAAAAGCCACCACCTGATTCCCTTTTTTCGTTCCCAGCTTTTCGCCGCCGCAAGCTACGGCAATGTACTGTTTTCCATTCACTTCATAGGTAGCTGGTGTTGCAAATGCCGGTGCAGGCAAGGTCGTTTCCCAGAGCAATTTTCCGGTTTTTTTGTCAAATGCCCTGAACTTTCCGTCTTTGGCGCCGGCTATAAAAAGCAGCCCGTTGGCTGTGACGACCGGCCCGCCGTAGCTTTCACAGCCGGTGGGGGGATTTCCTTTTTGTTTTAAGGAATCTGTATCACCCAGCGTGATTTTCCAGAGATAAGCCCCGGTGTTCAGGTCTATGGCGTTTAGCGTACCCCATGGCGGCGATATCCCGGGAAGACCATTGCTGTCCAAAAATTTTTGGTATCCGGTGTGTTTGTAAGGCAAATCGGGTACAGTTGTCGCTAGATTTCCGCTAACTTCTTTTTTCTCCTCGCCCAGTAAAAATTCCACAAGCGCGTTTTTAGCTTCCGCCTTGATTTGCGGGTAGCCGGGCATCATGCCTTTCCCGGAAGCGATTAGCCCTGAGATGTAAGCCCGATCTCGTCGCCGGCCAATATCCACAAGGGAAGGATAGCCACTCAGGGCATTGCCGGATCGATTGACCTGGTGGCAGGAAGCGCAAAAATTCAGATAAGTTGATTCGCCCAAAGGCAGTGCGGGTGAGAGCTGGCTGCTGGCTTCCATTTGCAAAATCCAGGCCATTTCGTTGGCATTGACGTACAAAATACCATCATCGGGATCAGCAGCAGCGCCGCCCCATTCTGCTCCGCCGTCATATCCAGGCAGCAGAAGGGCGCCCTCCAGACTTGGCGGTGCATGATGCCGTTTGTCCAATTTACGAAAAAGCTCGAGCAAATCTTCCCGGTTTTCAGCATAAGGGCTGATGTCGTTTTCTGTAAGTTCATAGGCTTGTCGGGCAAATGGTTTGGGCAAAACGGGAATGGGTTGGGTCGCCCAGGCTTGTTCGCCTTCAAGATCGGAAGCAGGCATTTCAACCTCTTCAATTTTGAACAGAGGTTGCCCGTTCTTCCGGTCAAATAGAAAAACATAGCCCTGCTTGGTAATTTGTGCCACAGCGTCTATTTTCTTTCCAAAGTGGCGAACGCGGAGGAGGTTGGGCGGCGCAGGCAGGTCGCGGTCCCAGATGTCGTGGTGGGTAAACTGGTAATGCCAGATTCTTTTTCCCGTTCGGGCGTCCAGTGCCAATAGGCAATTGGCATAGAGATTGGCCCCTTTGCGATGTCCGCCATAAAAATCCGGCGAAGCAGAGCCTGTCGGCACAAAAAGTATCCCGCTTTTCCGATCCACTGCCATACCTGCCCAGTTATTGGCCCCGCCAACACTGGTGTTCAGGTAAGTTTCTTTGTTTTCCCAGGTTTCGTGGCCCAGTTCGTAAGGGTAGGGGATGGTGTGGAAGGTCCAGACCAAACGCCCCGTCACCACATCAAAAGCGCGGATGTCGCCGGGTGCGGCATCTGCACCTTCAGAAACGCGAACCGGCATGATGATGAGGTTTTCAAAAATGGTCCCCGGCGTATTGGAAATGATGAGTTTATCCCGGGCACTTTTGGGCAGGCCTTCATGCAGGTCAATGCTTCCTTTGTCACCAAATGCTTCAATGGGTTTTCCGGTTTTGGCGTTTAAGGCATAAAGTTTGGGTCCGATGGTATATAGGATGCGTTTGTCGTCGCCATTTTCCCAATACGCGACGCCGCGGCTGGTGCTGTGCCAAACTTTCAACGGGTCGCCAAAACGCCAGATTTCCTTTCCGGTGGCAGCATCTAAAGCAAAAGCCTGCACGGTTGCTGTAACGCCAAACAGTACGCCGTCAACGATGATGGGGCTCATTTGCATCTGTCCGCTGTCGGGCGCTTCGTACGACCAGGCCAGCTTCAGCTTCGTTACATTTTGTGGGGTAATTTGATTCAGGGTAGAATAATGGTTTCGATCCGGACCGCCAAGGTATTCTGTCCATTGGGAATAATCGGGCTGGTCAGCTGTGCAGGCAAACAAGCTGAAGAGGATTATCGAAAGGGAACAGGCGGATTTAAACATAGTAGTGTGAGATGGTTATAATTGATGAATGACAATTGATGAAACTTGATATTTGATGTGATTGTCAGCTGACTCATTGATTTCGTATTCCCACATCAACAATTATCCCTGCCTTGCCGGCAGGCAGGAATCATGTAATCATCAATCATCAATAAAAAAGCCTTAAAGGGGGGCCTTGACAATTCTATTCAAAACCCCAGTTGCACCCCCGCAAAAAAGCTTCTGCCGGCGCCGGATTCAAAATAGCGCCCTCCGCCGGCATTGATCCGGATGTTGTTGTAAATCCGGGTATTTCCGAAATTGTCTGATCCTAAAAATACTTCGCACAATACCTTGTCCAGAAGTCCGCGCCAACCGATTCTGGCATTGATAACAGCCGTTGGCCGGATGCTGACGGCATTGGCGTTGTCAGCATAAAAACGCCCGGTAAAGCGCCCGGAAACTTGTCCGAAAAAACCGCCATTTTCCTGGTATTTTGCACTGATCTGCCCATTGTGGCGCGGTAATCCGGGGAGCGCTTTACCTCCAAAGTCGGTTCCTCCGGTTACATATTTTCCAAAAATAAATTCAGACCAGGTATAGTTCATCCACAGCGACATGCCTTTGAATGGCGTAAAACCCAATGCCGCTTCAACGCCACGCCGATTGGTGTATCCTGCATTCCGGTAAAAGGTACGACCCGGTTGATCCGGCAATTCAAAAGGACTGAGCTCGCCCCGGGTTCTGGCCTGGAAGACGGCAATTTCCCAACTCAGTTGCTTTCGTCCCCGGCTGCGGATGCCGATTTCGCCCGATAAAGTGCGTTGAGCTTCGAGGTTTTGGGCAAACCCGCCGCTTCCATCGGGGTTGTTGGACAGCTCAATGAGTGCCGGTGTCTCAAAATTGGTGGTCAGGTTGCCATAAACATTGAGGCGCGGGCGGATGCGCCAGGCTGCGCCGACCCAGGGGCTGATTTGCTCGTAAGCGCGATTGCCCGATTGGTCGCCATCACTCAAAAAACGATCGCTTACACGCAGTCGAATCAAGTCGGCGCGCAACCCGCCGGAAACGGTCAGCTTTGCCTGAGGCCGCCAATGCCCAATGACATAAGCACCGCTGCTGCTGAAAACTTCCTTTTGCTGAAATGCGAGCATCCCGCGCAGGCCTTCTTCGTTGTCAAAACGCTTGCGTTCGTCGCCCAGCCAATCCACTTCCACACCTGCAGCAAACCGGTACCGGGGTTGTCGTGCCCGGTTTAATGCCCGGCTGTCTGTTTCGAATTGGACCATACCGCCAAGCGTCAGGCGCGACAGGTCAACTTGTCCGCCCGATCGAAACGGCAGAAAGTTTTGGAAGTCGCGAAGGGCAGACCACAAACGCACATTGAGCCGGGTTTGCCGGGAGAACTTTTTATCCAGAATCACCGCCAACCGGCCCTGTTGAAGCGATTCACCAGCCTGGTAAGTCAGATTCGCCGGGAGGGCGGCCCGGCGGTTGATGCTGTCCTGCGTCCTGTTTAAGGAACCGGGGTCGTCTGCCTGCGGACTGTTGGTATAGTTGGCCAGTAGTGTCAGTGCAAAACTCGAATCTGCTGCCGGCGACCATTTCATTTTTAAGGTTGCTAAAGTAGACTTCATCCCCGAATGGTGTCGGTAGCCTTCCATACTAACGTGGGTCACGCCCATGTTGAATGCAGCGCGCCCGCTCCGGAATCCTCCTTTAGCATGCCATTGCCGGAATCCAAAAGAACCAAACGCCACGCGAAGCGAGAGGTGTTTTCGATCAGCTACATCGTCGGTTGTCAGGTTCAGTACCCCGCCAGAAGCATTGCCGTATAGTCCGGAAGACCCGCCCCGGAGCACTTCGATGCGCTGCAACATGGCCGGATCGAGGTTGTCAACCTGAGCCTGGCCATCGGGCGTGGATTCCGGAATGCCATCGAGCAAGACTTTAATGCCCCGGATTCCAAAGCCGGCGCGGGCGCCAAAACCGCGGATGGATATGCGCAGGTCCTGTGAGAAATTGGCATCGTCAAGCACAAAAACGCCGGGAATAGCGGGCAGGCTCTCTGCAAGCGTCAACTGAGGCTGGGCAATTCGTATGCGGCCCGCATCCATAACGGAAACTGCCAGGGCAGATTCGTCTGATTTTTCGGTACTCCTCGCCGCCGTGATTTCCACTGCGGGCAAGGTATCCATGCGCAGCGTATCGGCAGCAGACTGACCGTGACCATTGACGGCCCCGGAAAGAAACGAAATGCCTGAAAAAAAGAAAAGTACCGGGTTTTTTAACATTTTGTACTTTTAGAGTTCTTGTTGATCGATAAATCACTTTCAAAAGTGATCAAAATTCATTTCAATATGGTGGTTTTCAAAAAAATAGCCATTTTTTTGGGTGTAATATTTTTGTTTTCCTGTAATAAGAAAGAAACCTGTTGCCCTGTTGAAAACCCCGACCCCTTGGAAATCAAAGCAGTAGATGCTTCTTTTATTCCCGAAATCCGGGCTTCCGGTTTTATCGCTCAAAACGCGGATGGTCAGGCTGAAGACATGCTCGCTACTTTGCAAAATGCCGGCGTCAACACCATCCGGATCAGATTGTGGAACCAACCGGCGACAGCACTTTCCGGTTTTCAGCAGGTAAAAGCTTTTGCAGCAGAAGTAAAGAGCCGGGGGATGAAAGTATGGCTTTGCCCGCACTATTCGGATACCTGGGCAGATCCCGGCAGTCAAACCAAACCTGCAGCGTGGCAGGGCGTTGGTTTTGAAGCGCTCAAGGACAGCGTTTATCAGTTTACCCAAAAAGCGGTTTCCGAAATCCAGCCGGATTTTATTCAGATAGGCAATGAAATCAACGGAGGATTGCTTTGGCCGGAAGGCCGTATTTCCAATCCGGAACAAATGAAAGCTTTGCTCAGTCAGGGCATCCTGGCGGTTCGCGACCATGCCCCCAATACCCGCATTATGCTTCACTACGCCGGACATGAAAATGCGGTGATTTTTTTTACACAGCTTGAAAACCTGGACTTCGACATGATCGCCTTGTCGTATTATCCTTTCTGGCACGGCAAAAGCTTTTTCCTGCTGGATCTTAACCTGTCTTTGTTGTCCAGCCGGTTTAATAAAAAAATCGTCATCGCTGAAACGGCTTACCCTTTTACGCTTACCTGGAATGATCAGACCAATAATATAATCGGACTGGCTGACCAGTTGCACCCGGATTATCCGGCTACCGGCGAGGGGCAGAAGAATTTTTTGATCAAACTCAAAGAAGTGGTGTCGGCAAATTCCAACGGTGTAGGAATCTGCTATTGGGGCGCGGATTGGGTGGCTTATAAAGGAAGTGCGGCAACAGATGGTTCTTCCTGGGAAAACATGGCGCTATGGGGTTTTGACAAGCGGGCGCTTCCTGCAATGGGCGTATTTAAAGATTAATACGCGCTTTTCAAATGAAGGTATTTTCAAACCATACATTGCATCAAACAAAATAATCTACTTATGAATCGTCAGGAATTTCTCCGTTCTCTTGGCATTGCCACCCTTGGCGGCTCTTTGAGCGCCTCTATTTTAGCTGCCTGCAGTCCTAAAACGACGCAGGCGAACATGACAAAACCCGTAACTATGTTTTTTAAAATTTCATTGGCAGAGTGGTCCCTTCACAAAGCGCTTTTTGCAAAAGAATTTGACAACCTCGATTTTCCGGTAAAGGCCAGAAATGAATTTGGCATTGACGGAGTAGAGTATGTTAATCAATTTTTCAAGGACAAAGCCGAAGACAAAAAATACCTCGCCGCATTGAAGCAACGCTGTGATGACCACGGTGTGACGAGTGTGCTGATCATGGTTGACGGGGAAGGCGAAATGGCCGATACCGACGCTAAAAAGCGTATGCAGGCGGTAGAAAACCACTACAAATGGGTGGATGCCGCTAAATTCCTGGGCTGCCATTCCATACGGGTGAATTGTTTTGGCGTCGGGACAGCGGAAGAAGTCGCTAAAGCAGGTGCTGATGGCCTGCATAAGCTCTGCGAATATGCGCAAAAAAGCAATATCGGCGTGATTGTTGAAAACCATGGCGGCTACTCCTCCAACGGCCAGTGGCTTGCAGGCGTGATGAAAGCCGTGGGCATGCCCAATTGTGGTACGCTGCCCGATTTCGGCAACTTCTGCATCCGCCGCGAAAAAGGCGACATGTGGGAATCACCCTGCGTCGAAGAATACGACCGCTACAAAGGGGTTATGGAAATGATGCCTTTCGCCAAAGGGGTAAGCGCAAAAACCCACGATTTTGACAACGCCGGAAACTGCATTCAAACCGATTACACCAAAATGCTGAAGATCGTAAAAGATGCAGGTTATACTGGTTACATCGGCGTAGAATACGAAGGCAATATTCTTTCTGAGCCGGATGGTATTCGCGCCACAAAAGCGCTGATGGAGCGGGTAGGGAAGGAGTTGGGGTAAAAGCCTGTAGTCAAGGCTCCTGTTTTCTGTCCATTTTTGGCAGGGGAAAATGCTTATGCCATTTGAACTGGTTGTCAAAAATTGATTTTATCTATATTCTGAAATAAAATATTGAACAATGCTCAATTCCTTACAAAGAAAAATCTGCATTGCTCTGGTAGTGAGTTCGCAGCTGTTTTTAGCTTTTTTTGCCAATGGCTCTTCCATACCACAAGCAAAACTAACTTTTAATGCAATGGTTTCGCCGCAAGACTACAAGGACATCCTTCAAAGTCTCACCGATCACATCAACGGCGTAGCGGTTTTGAGCGATGCAGAACTGGCTGCAAACCACGACCTGCTGCTTGCAAACATGGAGGAAGCCCTTACCACCGACAGCGAATCAGTGGCAAAATCCTTTGAACTGATCGCGTTATTTGACGCTACTTACCAGGCGATTTTTGTTTCCAATAATACCAAAAACGGCTTCAATAAACAGTACAGTGGTGATGGATTGAACCTGCACAGGAACATGGTGCTGATTCAGCAGGGGCTGATTGATTTTGCCTATCATAACGCAGCCTGGCTGGATGGCAACCCTGGTTTGCTGGATGGTAAATTTTTCCAGACCTGCCATTACTTTCCGGGTTTTGTGGACGTTCCGACAGACCCAAATGCGGTCGAGAATGTGACAGTGAAATGTGCTTACATGCTCGCCAGTGGCACTCAGCCGTGGGCCAACATCGGAAATGAGAATGTGGTGCGGCCCACCGGGTGTTACCTTGCCCCCGGGAGCATTGCAGAAGTGATCGTTCCGCCATCATTGTTGGGAAAAGGAATCAAAATAAGGGTTGGGGCGCATTATTGGGATCTATCGAATAAGAGCAATTTTAAGCGTTTCGACCGGGTTTCCATTGTCTATGATGTGAGTGAAACGATCACGAAAATTGCCAACCCGCTCGGTGGCGGAATTTATGTGGAAATCCCCCTGGGCGTGGACGAGGGACTGGTGGAGATTGCGCTCAAAAACGTAGTGAGGTCTCCGTTTTATTCTAAAAAAACATTTCATGAAACTTCCCTGACGGAATGGCTGCAAGTGGAGCGAAACCGCCAGGCGCCGTGGGCTGATTTTGAGTCCGACAAATTCATGATGCAAGTGCCGACCAGTTGGATTTACAATTTTGACGACCCCGAAACACTGATGGAGGAGTGGGACAAAAGCATGGATGTCGTGTCCGATTTATTGGGCAGACCAAGGGTTGCCGACAGGCACAAGAATTACCTGCAATTCGATGTTCTCATCAGGGGCGGCGCCTATTTCCCGGGATACCCCATGTCCAATACACCTTACAATCCTAATTCGGCCACGAATGGCATACCGACGCATCCCATCATGCTTGGACCGGCGTATGGACATGATACCCATTTCCATGAATTGGGTCACGAGGTGGCCATTTCGAAATTTGCAGGGGAGACGGAAGCCATCGTAAACCTACTCTATGTGCCGGTGCTCAACAAGTGCTACGACATCTCTATAGACTCGGCTTTCTACCTGTCTTTTGCCGATTACTGGCCGTATTTGCCCTCCACAAGGGACAACATTACCCGAACCCGCTTGATTTCGGATACCTTCCACGAAGGCTTGCCTAGGAATACTTGCAACTGTAACAAAAACGAAGTGCGCTATCAGCACCGTGGCTATGCTCACTATGTTGATGTGGCGGAAATGTTTGGCTGGGAAGCGTTAGAGGCGTTTTGGAAGTCAGAGAGCGACGCTGCTGATGCAGGGATGCCCTTTCCTGTAAACGACCAGCCGCAGGACGACCGGATTTTCAGGATGTCCAAGGCTGTCGGCGTAGACTTAAGGCCGTTGTTCCATTTTTGGGGCATCCACCCCAACGACCAGGCTGCATTGGCGCAAAAAATGGCGGACAACAACATCCCTCTGTCCGATGAAATCAAGTGCAGGCTGCACCAGTACCGGCAGTTAATCCCGGCTGATTACAATGCGTTTGTAGCATTTTCGCAGGAACTATACCCAAATTTTCTTAACTACTCAGGCAATAATTTCGACTACGGCGAGGGCTGGTTTTATGTGACCGCCCAGACCTACGACGAGGACAAAGCCGCCAGTATTCATCAGGTTTTGAGCGATATTTTGATCTTATACTATGGTAACGATGGAAGCGCCCCGGCACTCAACCTGACCTGTTTGGGCATAGCCGAAGAGAACAATGCGGGCGTCGTCAATTCTGAGGGAATTCCAACAACCTTCTGCGGATCTTTGACCTTTGCACCCGTGGTGGAGTTTGGAAATTTCAGCCTGACGGAAATGACCAGCATCTCTGTCGAACTGTATGTGAACGGGACGCTGAACCAGAACATAGCCTGGACGGGATCGCTGAACACGCTCGAATATGGCAGCCTGACTTTTAACGACATTACGATCACGGAGACCTCGGAAATCGAATTCAGAATCACCTCTGTCAACGGCATGTCAGACGGCAACGCCTCCGACAATACGCTCTTTGTAGAAGTAACGGAAGTAAACCATACCAATTTCTACAACCTCACGCTGGAAATTCATACGGACACCTACCCGGGGGAAACATCCTGGGATTTCAGAGACAATGCCGGGAATCTTATCGCCCAGGGCGGAGGCTATACCGTGCAAGACTCCCTCTATGAGGAAGCGATTACAATCCCTGCAGATGATTGTTACACTTTCACGATCTATGATTCTTACGGCGATGGCATTTGTTGTAGTTATGGCCTGGGTTATTACCGACTGTTAGATCCGGATGGAATTGTCCTTTTCGAAGGAGGCGAATTCGTTGATGAGTTTACTGAACTATTTGGTGTGGAAGGCACTACGGCCGTGAAGGAATTGGAAGGCTTGACCGAATTGCGCGTTTTTCCCGTTCCGGCCAGCGACCATTTGAAGGTTCAGTTCAGTCTCGCAGAGAGCATGCCTTTGGATGTTGTGGTTTTCAATACTTTAGGTCAACAGTTGGCAGTGGTTGCCAATGATGAGTTTGCCAAAGGCATTCATTCCCTGGACATTGATGTGAGCCGATTCAGCAGCGGTATTTACTTCGTCCGCTTTTCCAACGGGAGGAAGAATTTGGCTGCGAAGTTTACGGTTTTGAAGTAAACTATGTTTCGTGCAATCTGGGCTGTGTTCAGCATTGGTGGTCATGTTAACGTTTCATGCTAACCATTTCAATTGCTGAACACAGCCGGTTTTTCTTCGTAATGAGGATTTTAACTTTTGTTAGGAAGGGTTTTTCGCTTTATAGGTCCGGGTGAAATTTTCAGAGGTTAAAACTGCAGTATGTTACCACGGCAACGTTATTTGCAATCCATTGTTCGCATGATTGGTTGTACCTGCCGACCCGTGCGTATCTATGGGCCTGCAGGTACAAATAAACATCCACAAAATCACAAACCATTGTAATAAGCCAGGATATTCGACAAATCGGCGTCTTTTTTGGGGTCGAGTTGTTGGTCGCGCATGTAGGCTTCTACTTTTTTGGCTTTGCTTTTTGTAGTTTTCTTAAGCCAGCCCTTACTGGGTTTGAATTTTTCTAAGGTAATGCTGTTATTTCGTTGGTTTACAACGTAATATTCTTTGCTTTTGACCAACTTGGCATCGCGTTCACCCACATTAAGCGCAACATTGTAGGTAGGTTGTTTCAACCATAATTTGATGTGTTTTACCACCTTAATTTTGCCATCCGAAATGATTTCTGCGAAGCCTTCCATGTCTGTATTTTTTACACCGTATTGCTTCAAATTTTCCAAAGTGCGCACACTGCCGCCATTTTGTATTTCAATGCGTTTAATGGAAGCACCTTCAATCGCTTTCACGCCTTCCGGGAGCTTAAACTCAACGTATTGATTTCCAAGGTCAATGCGGATGGGCAGGCTGGATACTTTATCGGAAGCCTTTGGATCATAGCGTGCAACAACTTCCGGATAAAACCAGACATCGGCTTTCTGCCATTCAATATCCAGATATACATCGCCCTGTACTTTTCCGGATTCCTGAGGCACCCCATAGATGATGCGGTACGCCGAAGGTTCCAGATTGCCGCTGTTGATGTCATCGCGTAGGCTGTTGGTCATGGAAGCGTCTGCCTGCGCCAGAAGGTTTCCGGCAACGGCCAAAGCAAAAAAGAGTAATGCGTTTTTCATAACTTTATGATTTTGAGTGAACAAGCTTATTTTTTAAATAAATTCAACGTTTCATCCCCCTCTTCGTAGTCTAAAAATTCAAAAATTAAATTCATCATTTCATCTTTGGTGCCCCAGCCGTAACCGACATGCACAGGGGGATTACTGGGGTTTAATTCATTTTCGCTTGTGTTGTTGTAGACGGCTTCTGCGTAAATAACGCTGCCTTTCGGCAATTTCAGCAATTTTTCAAACTGATAAATCATTTGCCATTTAAAGTCCCATGCCGGAATGTACACCAGCGGAATAAATGCTCCCTGTGGCGTAATGGCATAGGCTTTAAAGCTTTTGCCCAGCAGGTGCATGTGCGGCATAACCGTAGCAATTGACAAATCGGCGGGCAACATGGGGGAACGCATGTAAAAACGGACTTCTGTATTGGCCGGGATGACGAAGGGCTGGTTCGTAATCCATTCTTCGCCAAGGGCAAATGTTTTGACCAGCCGGCGGGGTTTTTCCCGGCACAGATACAAGCTGACTTCAGACTGATCGGTAGCGGGGATGGGAGTAGGGGAGTAGTGCATGTTTAAAACGATGTCGGCGTTTTCAGGCAATTTTTTTCCAAACCCTTCCGGGTAAAGTATAGGAAAATTACCGGGTACCCAACCGTGCCAAAATTCTTCCGCCATTTTTACATTCAGCCGGGTAAACGCTGTATTCGGGTCGCCGGCGGTGGCGCCGTCGTCATCGCGGAGCAGATTGGTGGTGTCAATCATCAGACGGGCATGGTGTGCCTGCCTGAGGTTGCCGGGCTGGAAGCCAATACCGCGTACAAATAAATCTTCTTCGGCATGGGTCGGTATGATGAAAATCCGAAATTGCTCGCTGTTGTCGCCGGGAATTTCGAAGGGCTTTTGCATATACAGACGCAAGTCCGGCTCGGGCAGCAGATTGGCATCCTCGTTTTCTACAGCTGGGGTTTTGGGGACTTTGCCCCGTTTTGCCCCTGTTTTTACCCAGTCAGCAATCAGTTGAATCTCTGCATCACTCAACCTGTTTTCGTTGTGAAACGTCCGAAAAGAAGGATCTGCATACCACGGGGGCATATAGCGCGATTCTACAGCCATTTCAATAAAACGGGCCCTTTTTTGCACAGCTTCATACGAAGTCAGGGAAAAAGGAGCGGCCTGCCCTTCCCGATGGCAAACGGCGCAATGCTTGTCAATGATGGGTTTGATGTCCTGGTAATAGGTAAATTCAGCGCGCTGTTTGCCGGATGCAGTTTCCAACACCACTGCAGACGGGGCATCGTTTGCCGGCCCGCCAGATTTTTGCCCGGCTGCAGTCAGGGCAAAAAGCAGAAAAAGAAAAATGGCTGATATTCTGTTTAGCATCTGAATAAAAGGTATTTCTCAGACATTTTGATTGGACATCGCTGCCTGTGAAATATGTTCTGCAATTTGCCGGTCCAGTAATTCCAGAATGGTTTTTGTCACTGCGCCAGGCTTGCCATTACCGATCAGATGGTCGTCTACCTGGACGACCGGCAGATTCCCTTTGGTGGTGCTGGCAATGAATGCTTCTCTGGCGGCGTAAACTTCCTCTATGGCAATTTCTCTGGTTTCGATGTCAATTATATAACCGGCCGACTGGAGAATCCGCTGCCGGGTGATGCCGTGAAGCACCTTTTTTTCCGGGGTAATGAGCCTTCCCTGTGCACTGACTATGAAAAAATTAGAGCGGGCAGACTCGCGAATCCAGCCATTGTCGTGAAACAGAGCTTCCGCTGCGCCGGCTTGTGTCAACATCTCATGTACCCGGATGCCGGTGAGGTAATTGATGCTTTTGGCCTCCGGCATCTCCCGTTGATGAGCATAAGTCAGCATTTTGATCCCCCGGTTCCAGAAATCTTCATTCCTTGGCGGCAGGTAGTGTTCCAGGATGATCAGATTGGGAACAGCAGGTAAAAAGCCGTCTTCGGAATAGCCGCCGGTGAGCACCATCCGGATGCCGGCATCTTCCAGGCCATTCAGCCGCACAAGCGACCAAACCATGTCGCGGAGTGCAGCTGCCGTAAAAGGAACCTGGAGCCCGAGCATGGCTGCCGATCGCCCAAATCGCGCTATGTAATCGTCGAGGAACAGCGGTGTGCTTTTCCTGACGGCCAGAAAGTCGAAAACACCATAGCCGCGCAACAATGCCAGGTCGCCGACGCCAATTGTGGCCGTCGCAACGGGAGTCAGTTCGCCGTTGAGATAACAGTATTTTACTTCATTCATGCCAAAATAGATTTGGTTCGCAATTTCGTTGCCGAAAACTTGCTCAAGTTAAAATATCATTTTATCATTAGGCGAAATTCAATGAGGAAAGATTTTTTGTCTAACCAAATCCATAAAACGAAGTCCGTATGAGCTTTGACACAAGAAACATTCGAAATGTGGTACTGTTAGGACATTCCGGTTCAGGAAAGACGACCTTTGCAGAAACGATGCTATTTGAAGCAAAGTCCATCAGCCGCCGTGGAAAGGTGGAAGAAGGCAACACCATTTCCGATTACACCAACATCGAACAGGAACGGGGTAATTCCATCTTCAGTACTTTGTTGCACGCCAATTGGAAAGATTCTAAAATCAATATCATAGATACGCCGGGCCTTGACGACTTTGTAGGGGAAATCGTAGCTTCCCTCAAAGTCGCCGACACAGCGCTGATGATCCTCAATACCAAACAGGGCGTGGAAGTAGGAACAGAAATCATCTGGGAATACATCGAGTCTTTTAAGACACCGGCTATATTTGTTGTCAATCAGATCGATCACGAAAAAGCTGATTTTGACAATACCCTCGAACAAGCGCGTGCGCGTTTCGGCTCCAAAGTAATTCCGGTACAATATCCTCTTAATCAGGGCAATGGCTTCAATGCCATTATTGATGCTTTGATGATGGTCATGTATGTGTTTCCTCCCGGCGGCGGCAAACCGGAGAAGCAGGACATTCCTGCATCCGAGAAAGACCGTGCCATGGAAATGCACAATGCGCTTGTTGAAGCAGCTGCTGAAAATGAGGAAGGCCTGATGGAAAAATTCTTTGAAGAAGGAACCCTTTCTGAAGAAGACCTGACGGCGGGCTTGCGCCTGGCCATAGCACACCAGCAGATCGTCCCCGTTTTTTGTTGCTCTGCAACGGAGAACATGGGTAGTGGCCGCATCATGGGTTTCATCAATGACGTTTGCCCTTCTCCCGCTGAACGCCCTGATGCAGACCTCGTTGGAGGGGGCACACTGGCCTGTAAATCAGAAGGCCCGGTTACCGCCTTTATTTTCAAAACCATTTCTGAGCCTAAAGTTGGACTCGTTTCCTATTTTAAAATCTATTCCGGTGTGCTGAAAGCCGGAGATGAACTGGTCAACGCCAGCAACCGCAGTTCAGAACGCTTTGGCCAGTTGTACATTGCCAATGGCAAAAACCGCGATAACGTAGATGAATTGCGTGCCGGCGATATCGGTGTCACCGTTAAATTGAAAAACTCACACACCAATAACACGCTGAATACCAAGGGCACGGATCGGGAAATTGATCCTATTCACTTCCCGGAATCGCGCATCCACGTCGCCATCCAGCCGCCAAGCAAAAACGACATGGAAAAGCTGATGAAAGCCCTGCACAGCATTGCCGAAGAAGATCCTACATTGGTTTTGGAACAATCCAAAACGCTGAAACAAACGCTGCTGCATGGTCAGGGCGAATTGCATCTGGACATCACACGTTACCGAATAGAAAAGGTAAACGATGTGACCATGGAATTTTTGCCGCCGCGTATTCCTTACCGGGAAACCATCACCAAGCCGGCCAATACCATGTATCGCCACAAAAAGCAAACAGGTGGAGCCGGACAATTTGCGGAAGTGCACCTGCGGATAGAACCCTATCACGATGGAATGCCCGATCCCGCCGGACTTACAGTGCGGAATAAGGAAATAGAAGAACTGCCCTGGGGCGGAACGCTTGCTTTTTATTGGTGCATCGTTGGCGGGTCCATTGACAGCAAATTCTCCAACGCCATCAAAAAGGGGGTGATGAATAAAATGGAAGAAGGACCACTCACCGGCTCCAATTGTCAGGATATTCGTGTATCCATTTATGACGGAAAGATGCACCCGGTAGATTCCAACGATATGGCCTTTATGCTCGCTGGTACCATGGCTTTTAAGGAAGGTTTCGGTGAAGCGGCGCCACAGTTGCTGGAGCCGATTTACGACCTTGAAATCCTGTGCTCCGATGACGTGATGGGCGATGTTATGGGCGACCTGCAAACACGCAGGGCCATCATTCAGGGCATGGGTTCAGAGGGACATTATCAGAAGATCATGGCCCGTGTGCCTTTAGCAGAACTGTACAAATATTCGTCTACCCTGCGCTCTCTGTCACAGGGCAAGGCAAAATTCCACATGCAGTTTGCTGAATACAATGCTGTTCCTTCAGACATCCAGCATAAACTGATGGATGCGCACAAGGAAGAGGCGGGGGATCATTGATTTTGTTAGATGTAAGATTTTAGACTTTAGATTTTAGACAGCATATGAGGGTGTCTGAAAAGAGGCAAAACTTGTCCCGCTCAGCGGGAAGGCAAGTTTGCAATGGCTATTGAAATGGTTTTCAGTAAAAAACTGTTTTTCGGGTAAATTTTGCCTATTTGCTCATTTGCATTTTGCCTTTTTAGACACCCTCATGGCATTTTAGGTGGCAAATCTTCAAATCCTCAAATTTTCAAATTCTTTAAAATTCTTCTCCAAACGCAAAATCCGGCTTCCGGTCAATCCACCTCCCCCGTGTGAAATCGGGAAACGCCTGCGGGGCGCTGCTCATGGCAATGGAAGCTTCTGACAACGGCGTGATGGCCAGCCAGGTAGCAGCGTCGTAGACGTCCATTTGTGGCGCAATGTTGCGCTTGGCGCATTCAATAAAATGGTGAAAAACAAAAAAGTCCATACCGCCGTGCCCGGCTGTTTTGGCGTCTGCTCCGTATCTTTTCCAGAGCGGGTGGTCGTATTTGTCCAGCCACGTACTTGCTTCTTCCCATTGGTGTGCTTTGGTCTTGCCTTCGATCATCAGACTTTTGTTGACATCCATCCAGATGCCTTTTGTCCCCTGCACGCGAAAACCTAAGGAATATGGACGTGGCAGGTTGGTGTCGTGCGAAATGATGATGGATTCTTCGTTGATGGTTTTGATGACGGTGGTGACGACGTCGCCTAATTTGAATTTAACCTTAGCGTTGGGGTGCGATTCGCCGCCTTTTGGATGGTTGATGATGTAGTCGTGCAAGCCTGCAGCTTTACAGGAGGTGGACGTCAGATAGGCAAAACGGTTGCCCCGGTTGATGTTGGCATACATGGCAACCGGCCCGATGCCGTGGGTCGGATACAAATCGCCGTTCCGGCCAACCGAGTGTTTGGTGCGCCATTTGGCTTCGTGAAAGCCTTTTTCGCCGAATTCTACACCGCCGCCGTAAGGATTTTTTCCGTCGTTAAATTTCACTTCCCGAAGGTCGTGCTGGTACCCGCATTCAAAATGGAGCAGTTCGCCGAACAGGCCTTCCCTCACCATTTGCAGGACTGCCATGACATCGCGGCGGTAGCATACATTCTCCAGAAACATCAGGTGGACTCCGGTCGCCTCGTGGGTGTTGACCAATTGCCAGCATTCGTCTAATGAAAATGCGCCGCAAACCTCCGTGGCAACGTATTTTCCGGCGTGCATGGCTGCAACTGCCTGTTGGGTATGCCATTCCCACGGTGATGAAATGACTACGGCATCTATGTCTTTTTCTTTAAGTAGTTCCAGGTAATCATAGTCGCCTTTGGCGAATACTTTCGGGCGTTTGACTCCTTTGTCGTCAAATAATTTCAAACAGGCATTCACCATGACTTCCTGTGGATCGGCGATGGCCAGAACATTGCAGTCGTCCCGCATCAGGGCCAGCTCAACATGGCTTTGTCCGCGCAGCCCTACGCCAATAAAACCAAGGTTGATTTTTGATTTTGGTTTTTCCCTAAGAATTCCGGGAGCAGTGCCGCCGGCTGTAGCGGCATTTCCAATAGCAGGAATGGCAGTGGCTGCACCAACCAGAGCAGCAGATTGCAAAAAAGACCGGCGATCAAGTCGTTTCATATCGTGTTGGCTTTAGTAATGAATTGAATTGAACGACAAGATAAAACGAGGAAATAAAATAAAAGGCATTATGTCCTGAGCATATCTCTTCCTTGGGATGATTGCATTGTGGTGCAACTATTCCATAAATTATTTTTACTCAGACATAGTTTTCTTTCAAGATAAAATAAAATCCAAAAGCATACCAATGCAAGAGAATGAAAAACTCAAAACCTGGCTTTACCGTAAGTTTGATAAAACAATCAAATGATTTTCAGAGGATTTCTATTTGGCTTGCTTCTATGTCATTACAATATTTGTCAGGGCCAGGTGGCAGACAATACTGTTGCGTACTCCCACATGAACTCCGCGGCTTATTTCCGCTTCCACTACGACAACGATTTTTTTACAGCCACGGACGACTACTATACCCAGGGCATCACGATGGAAATGGCCCATCCTAAGCTGCAGAAAAATCCAATGACCCGGCTTTTGTTTCAACCCAAAAACACAGTAAGGATCTACGGCATCCGGGCGGACCACTACGGTTACACCCCCAGCAGCATCCGCAGCGAAGACATCTTGTATGGCGACCGCCCTTTTTGCAGCAATTTGTCTGTTGCGGCTTTTTCAATCGCCGTGGATACCCTTCGGCAAAGACGGATTTCTTCCGCCCTGAGTATTGGTGTCATGGGACCGGCTGCGGGAAGCGAAGGCATGCAAAAAGCCATACACCGCTGGCTGAATAACATTCCGCCTTTAGGCTGGCAAAATCAAATTAAAAATGACCTGATTCTGAATTACCGGCTTGATTATGAGCAAAATATCTGGGAGATCAGCCATTGGCTTTTGCTGAATGCCGGAGTAACTGCCCGTTTTGGAACGCATACGAACCGGATCAGCGCCAGTTTCACCCTTATCCTTGGTCGGATGAATGATCCTTTTCTTTCTTCTGTCAAAACGAAGCGATGGAATGCTTATTTATATGCGAGGGCGCAATCTGGATATTCCATTTACGATGCCACTTTACAGGGCGGTTTGTTCAACAGGAGCAGCCCTTATGTCATCCCAGCTTCCGAATTGACCCGGTTGACTTTTCAAGGCGATTTCGGCTTTGTGGTGCACCTTAGAAAACTTTATCTGGAATATTCTCAATCTGTGCTTACCAAAGAATTTAAAACCGGGATGGTACACCGTTGGGGTGGCATTCGGATAGGGACAGCATTTTAAAATAAAACTACTGGGTATACAGGCGTTTGTCTGCGACGAAAGTCCCGAACGGCAGCAGCGAAGCTAAAAATGCCAGTGCAAATTTCCGAAAAGACCATTCGTAAATAACGGTGATACGAATCAGTAAAAAAACATAGCTGATGAACAGTATGCCATGCGCCAGCCCAACGACAAAATTGGGGCGGGGCATGGCATATTGATATTTGAGAATCATCGTGAAACCCAGCAACAGGAAGGAAATGCCTTCCAGAAAGGCAACGATTCGAAATCGTCCCAAAGGAGTTTTAAACATTTCGGCAGTTTTTTTGAGTGCCGAAATTAATTCTAAATCCTGTGGCCAAAAATGCCGGGCAAAAAAATGGCTTGAATATGACGGAGCACGCCAGCTTTATGCTTACCTGAATTGCCAACTGATGCCGCCACTGAGTATCGAAATTCCCAGGCCCAGTTCGCTGAAAATGCCGATGTTTTTGTTGAGGGCATAACGCCCCCCGATAAAAGCAGATAAGTAAGCTTCTCCTTTTGAATACGTCCTTAAGGGGGACGGTTGGGCTTCCTGATTGGTTTCGAACACCTCTACTGTCGAGGCATTGTATCCCAGCATCATGCCGCCGTAGACTTCCCAGTGATCCAGTGTGGTTGTATTGACCATTGCCCGCAACCCGGCGACATGGAAATGGTTTCGGTGCAGGTCCCGGTTTGTTTTTTTCGGGACTTTGATCAATGCTTCAGAAACGGACATGCCTGCTTGTAAGCCCAGACTAAAGTTGCGTTTTAACCGGTAATTTATGCCGAGGAGGACAGGGGGCATCAGGGTCTGCGTATGATCTTTCAGAAAAGTGGGTAGTAGTCCTGCCCCGGCCTGCACTTCCCAGAATCCGTATTTTTTACATCGGCCTTTCCGGGCCGAGCACTGGGCGTTTCCGGTCTGAATCATGAGCATGCAAAGAACAATGGTTAAAAATGTGTAAGCGGGTTTCATAGCTTTAAATTTTTGTGATGAAGTGAATGAATTCAATACCTCACAAAGATGAAAGCCTTCCCCGGTAATGGCCAATTTAAGGTGGCGAGCCGGAAAAAGAACCGGCTGAACCCGGCAGAAACGGAGCTTGCAAACAATGTCGGCAAAAAAATTCCCCCACTTCCAGCAGGAAGCAGGGGATAAGAGCGCGTTTACTACAGAGAGAAAAGATTGGAAAAAATTGGATGTAACTTTTAGAATTTCCAGCTGACACCGCCACTCAGGATGGAAATTCCCATTCCCAGTTCGCTGAAGACGCCGATTTTTTTATTGAGCGCATAACGGCTGCCAAGAAAAGCAGACAGGTAAACTTTGCCTTTGTTGTAGGTTTCTACAGGCTCCGGCGTTTTTTCTTCTCCAATAGGGCGTACTTCCACTCGCGAGGCGCCGTAACCTACCAGCATGCCGCCATAAACCTCCCAACGGCCAAGCGATGTGGTGTGTGCTGCAGCGCGCAAGCTAACTGTTGTGTAGTGGTTGCGGTGCATGGAAGGGGTTAGATCACCCGGAATGGTCCGTGGCGCCTGAGAAACGGAAGTACCCGCCAGCAGTCCAAGGCTCATATTGGGTTTAATGCGGTAGCTTAAGCCGAGGAGAACTGGAGCCATGAGGGTTTGTGTGTGATCTTTCAGAAAAGTGGGTAGCAGTCCTGCCCCGGCCTGAACTTCCCAAAAGTCAGACTTTTTACACTTACCTTTAAGAGCAAAACATTGTGCATTGGATGTTTGAATCATCATCACACAGATAAGGGTTGTCATGAGCGCGGTTGTGGGTTTCATAGTTGTTTTCCTGTTTAGTTATGAAAATAGTGGTTAAAGGTGTTTGTTTTCATTCGATTTTCTGGATATGCGATACTATCTATATCATTATTTTAATTAAATCGCTGCATGGCTAACATGAAAATTGTGTTAAATTATTGTAATGAAAATAAATGGTTTTTTAGGGCATAACAATAGTGTTCCATGCCGGGCATTTGCAAATGCAACCAGTGGTTAAAATAGGCGCAAAAAGCCGCCAATACTGCTTTTCAGGCATTAAAGCCTGTGCAGAAAAAGTTTGTGTAATTTTTGATTCGCCCTTGAAAAAAATAAAGAAGTGTCGTGCAGCTAGTTAATATTTTTGGGGTTAGGTTTTTTGGAGTATTTTCAAGTGATAAAACTATAGACGCTGGTGATAACGCAAAACGCCGGGATAATTATTCACTTTAACGCAATCTTCACATTTGGTTACAGATAAAACATCAAACGTTGTTGATTCGAGTTTATTTTCACTGGTTTACAGGGTTTTTTTTAAAACGTTCTTCAACAATGCTTCAATCATACCCCAAATTTAGTGCGTTCCGTTCTCCGATACCATCTCTAAAATGCCAAAAGTCAGGTTTCAAAGACCGGGTCCTGAGGAGTTATTGATTGTTATACAATAGATTAGACACAGGAATTGTACGTTCCCACTATTGGTAAATAGCCGTATTTATGACATCTGGCCGACATGTAGAATTATCTGTGCCTGGCAAAACGGGGAAATGAAGTTTAATTGCCCTCCGTAGGGGGCTTGTCTACCGAAGGAGGTATAGCAGCCACCACAGCTTAGTAGGCGCCAAAATAACGCCGGAGGAACCATTCCCCGGACAGCAAGCTAAGTAAGAGAAAGAATACCCACTTCAGATTAATAACCGGCCGTGTTTTTGCCGTTTGATAGATAACAGGCTTGATCGTATTTTTTTCACGGATAAGGTTGGCCACCGTACTGATCTGATCCGGGTAAACCACTTCCCCGCCGTATTTAAGGCTCAGGAGACGAAGCAAATTGTGGTCAGCGGTCGTCTCATACAATTCCAACTCAATGGGCTGAATGCTAAACTGGCCATTGTAGGTCAGGTTTTCGCCGCTGCTGTTTACGGAAGCCCGGAAGCGGTAATTGCCCACAGGAAAGCTGCCGGCATTGAGGGTATACAACTTGCCGGATTTATTGAATGTGAACGGAAATTCACGGCCTTCACTACTGGTAATGACGATGCTGGCATCCGGATCGTTGATGAGTTCGTAATTATCGTTATAGAGTTCTGCATCGAAAACAACCGGTTCGTTTTCGTTGAAAATATTTTTGGCCAGATTTACCCGAAACTTGCGTTTATCATCTTTTAAACTGACATATTGAACTGTTTTTCCAATCAGCTCATTGAAAAAGTTGTGGTTTTGGTGCTGCATGTAGTCAAATAAACGCCATTTCCAGATGCCTTCTGCACAAAGTACGCCTACCCGTGCGCCGTTATCATCACCCATGACCAGAAGCGGGTATTTGGTGTCAATTCGACCAATTCGCTGATACAGCAGTACTTGTGCTTTATCAGAAACAGCATACTCCCCGAATGGAGCTGTTAAGGGGGCAAAGTTGGAAATATTGGCTTTGAGATCATCGTCAACAGTAAACAGGTTGAAATCCTTACCAGGAATACCCTGAACCTCGTTTGTATTTCGACTGGCGGCACGGATGGAGACCAGCGATTGTGCCTGGTTCAACCGAACATAATTGGTCTGAGTGCCCGCAATAAAAAGCACTGGCAATTTGCGTGAACGGATCACATTCAACACCGCAGTAGCATCGTTGTTGAGGGCAGGTAACTGGTGCAAAACAACAAAGTCAAAATCTGCCACATTCACCTTCAGGTCGTTGATATAAGCGACCTGTATTTCGTAATTTTTGTTGATGCTCAGCATTTGTCGAAGCGCGGCTATATCCGGATGTGGCGAGTGCGCCAGTAACAGTACTTTTTGACGTGCATCCAGAACATCCACAAATATCTCTTTACTGTTATTGGCTGTCGTTGCTTCCCCTGCAACCTGGCTAAGTGAAATGCGGAAGCGTTGTACGCCGCCCTGGTCGGCATTCAAAACAATGTTCTGGGTGCTGAAAAAGTCTTTGCGGTCAATATTGATCGGGATTTGCTGCAGCAGCCGGGAATTACCGCCTTCCACTTTGTATACCGACAACGTGGTTTTTGACCCCGTACAGTTTTGTGCAGAAACATCGGTCTGTACACTGAATTTATCACCCAGATAAGCGATTCGGTTGTGAAAAACGCGCTTCAGGATCACATCACGGCGTGCGGTGGTATCACCCAATGCAACCGTATAGATGGGGGCTGTTAGTTTGGTATTCAAATATACCGGATTGCTGCCCTCATTATAAATACCATCGGTCGCCAATACAATGGCGCCCAGATTTTGATTGCTGTACAAATCATTTAACCCGGAAAGCAATTGAGCAATGTTTGTGATTTTTTCAGTGTATTTGTAATCAATGCCTTCGCGGAGTTCCTTGCCAAATGCATATTGTTTTACTTCATAATCGGAGCCCAATTCATCAGATAAAGCTTTGAAATCATCCTGGTACTTTTGGAGGGCATCCGTATTCATACCTGCCGGCACCGATTCTGATTGGTCCTGAGCCAGTACGATAACTGGTTTTTTGCTTTCTGTTAAGATGGACTTTAGTAGGGGAGACAGCAGCAGCACTGCAATCAGGGAAACGGTTAAGAATCTTAGGCCGCCAAGCAGGCGATTGAGGTTTTCTGACTGTTCTCTGAAGGTTTTGTCGCGGTAATACAGCAACATCGCGTAGGCAAGTCCCAGTAAAAGGCAAAGAATGAGGTACCACGCAGGGTATTGAAGGCTAATACTTTCCATGTAATGCTATAAATGTCTATACCAAGAACGCACAATCCCAATTCAGGTTGCAGCATGCAAAGAAACTGCCATAGCCTCACTTTTCCAAATCAGAATCAGAATGAGCGGTCTGGCAGGTCTGTAAAAAGGCAAAAAGCAAAGGGCGGGGAGCAAACTTCCTGCAATGATGACTAAATCACATTCGGAGCTTTGCCTCTTGCCCTTTGCTCTTTATCAACAAGACAACACTTTCAGTTGTCATAAACGTTTCACAGATGAAACTGTTCTTACACTTTCGGCGAAGTGCCTTTGTCGCCACTTTTGTTTTTGGCCCCGCTATTACCTGAGCCGGCGTTCTTTTTTTTGCCTTTGGTCATCTCGGCCAGTTTGACGGCTTCGTAAACATTCACGATGCCCCCTGAAATGGACAATTGACGCATCGACACTTTTTCGTCTTCTGTACCGGGCTTGATAACTTTGGCATTCCACGGCGTTACAGAATCCATAATAATTTCTTTTACCTGTTTTGCCGTTAGATCCGGATAGTAGGAGCGGAGCAGGGCAGCTGCGCCGGCAACCATCGGAGAAGCCATGCTGGTTCCCTGCTCATTTTTATATTCGTTGTCCGGGACGGTAGAGTATATTTCCATGCCCGGAGCAAAAACGTCAACCAGTTCAGGGCTGTAATTTGAAAAATCTGCAGCCAGATGCTCATCCTTCGTAGGGCCATTGGCGCCTACTTCAATCCAGTTATCAGCATATTTTTTCCCAAACAGACCCGATTTTGCAAAGCGGTCGTTCGGGAAATTATTTTCCAGATTAATCTCTTCACCGTCGTTTCCGGCGCCATGCACCAGCAAGACATCTTTTTGCATGGCATATTTCAGGGCAGCATCTACCGCAGCTTTATGGGGCGAAGCGCCTTTGCCAAAGCTCATGTTGATGACAGATGCTCCATTGTCAACGGCATAGCGAATGGCGTTTGCAACGTCTTTATCACGTTCATCTCCGTCCGGAACTGCGCGGATGGCCATAATGCGTACGTGGTCGGCGACGCCGTCCATGCCTTTTCCGTTCCCCCTGATGGCGGCAATAATTCCGGATACATGCGTTCCGTGATGGGCATGAGGCCCGCGTACATCACTGTTTCCATAGTTGCGGTCATTGACATCAGAAGGATCGTCGCCAATAATGTGGCGGGCATCGTATTCGGTGTTGTAGTTGTATTTTATCTGGGTGGTGAAATAATCATAGCCTTCTGTAATCTGGTCCATCACCATCGCGAAAGTTTCACCGTTCGCATAACTTTCTTTCATGACATCGGCAATCCGCATCATCATGGGGTCGGTCGATTTGAAGTTTTCAACATCCTTCAGGGTAATATCCTTGCGCTTTTTACCCATTTCTTTTTCAAATTTGGTAAAAGCTTCCATCATCATCGTATAGAGATTGGCATTGGGCTCCATTTCTTTAATCTTTTGCTCAATGACCTTTCCATATTCGATATAGGTATCGTATTCCGTGCGTTCTTTTTTAGATAGTTTGGACGGATCTTTACCTTCGTATTTCTTTTTGTACTGAACATAAAGGCGGGTTACCTCGAGGTTTTCGTTCTCAATGTTTTCTCCATTTTTGTTGCCGAGAAAATTCCAGCCGTGTATGTCGTCAACATAACCGTTTTTGTCGTCATCGATGCCGTTACCTGCAATTTCACCCGGGTTTACCCACATGATGTCCTTCAGGTCTTCGTGCATGTAATCCACACCGGAGTCGATCACAGCGACAACAACCGTTTTGGCTGGCTTGCCTTTCAACAATTCTTTGTAAGCTTTTTCCGTACTCATGCCAGGATAGCCATCCTTGGCAAGGTCCAGGTGAAACCAATTTTGAGGCGCGCTGTCCTGAGCAAATAATAAGGATGCAGAAGACAGTAATAGAAACAGGCAGAATGTTTTGAACTTCATTATTTTACTTATTTTAAAGCTGAAAAACGCGAAACTTTGGGATAAGTTGCATCTTATTGCAAGTATTCCAAAGGGCAGTGAGGGTGATTTTATCTCCACCTATTGGGATAACAAATTGATTTTGAATAGTGTAAAAGAAAAATCTGTTATGAAAAAGAACTTGATTGCCTGGATAGCCGCTGTGACTCTGATGGCGGGCTGTTCTACTGAGGGGGCAGAGCATTCAGCCACAGGAGCTGATACGCCTTATGCCATTGTCATTCATGGCGGCGCCGGCGCCATCACCAGAGCAGAGATGTCGCCTGAAATGGAACAGGAATATCTTAAAGTACTGAATCAGGCGCTGGATGTTGGCGAAAACATCCTGAAGGAAGGTGGTTCCAGTATGGATGCGGTACAGAATACGATTATGTTTCTGGAAGATTCCCCGCTCTTTAATGCAGGAAAAGGCGCTGTCTTTACTCATGAAGGGAAGAACGAACTGGATGCGTCTATCATGGACGGCGCTTCTTTGAATGCAGGCGCTGTTGGCGGGTTGACGATTGTGAAAAACCCCATCGTTGCTGCCCGTGCGGTCATGGAAAAATCGCCGCATGTATTTTTGGTAGGCAAAGGCGCTGAACAATTTGCCATCGAACAAAAAATGGATACTGTCAGCCCGGAGTATTTTTTTACCCAACCCCGATGGGATGCGCTGCAGCGCGCAAAAGCTGAAGAAAATAAACAAGAGGGAGCATTGGGGGCAAACCCTGATTATAAGTATGGAACGGTTGGCTGTGTAGCGCTTGATCACAAAGGGAATATTGCAGCGGGTACTTCAACTGGAGGCATGACGAATAAAAGATGGAACAGGTTGGGGGATGCCCCTGTCATTGGAGCAGGCACCTATGCCAACAATGCAACCTGTGGAGTATCCTGTACCGGACACGGTGAATTTTTTATCCGGTATGCCGTTGCGCATGACCTCAGCGCCATGATGGAGTATAAAGGCAGCAGCGTACAGGAAGCAGGCGAATACATCATCAACCAAAAGCTGAAAAATGTAGGCGGAGAAGGCGGTCTCGTTGCCTTAGATCATCATGGCAATATCGCTATGCCTTTCAATTCAGAAGGCATGTACCGTGGCTACGCCAAAGCAGGAGAAAGGGTGGTTAAGATTTATAAGGACTGAATCCTGTTAAAATAGCAAAAGGCAAATGGGCAAATGGGCAAGCATGTTCCCTTTTTGCCCATTTGCTTTTTGCTCATTGCCAATTGCCAACTTACGCATTTATCGCTCGTCAATGTCCGCCCGCTGCCAATACGGGTTCCTCTCCAGAATCTGAATTCGACTCGTTCACCAGGAAGCAGGAGGCTGCCGCCAACACCATACACAGTCCGGCTAAAACCAACGCATTACGAGGGTCATCCCCCAACAAAGACTCGTAATAGAGCGGCACAGTCAACATGCCGATAAACTGGGGCACACATATAAAGCCGTTGAAAATCCCCATGTACACACCCATTCGCGCCGGTGAAACAGCATTGGCCAGCATCAGGTAAGGCATGGACATGATAGAGCCCCAGGCCAGACCAATGAGGGTCATTCCTGTAAAATAAATCCACTTATCGTTGCTCAGCAACACGCTGAAGAAACCAATTGCGCCGATGGTCAGAAACAAGGCATGGGTAGCCCTGCGACTGCCCATACGTTTGGATATGGCGGGTAGAAATATCGAAATAACAAAACAGGAAATGCTGAACATCGCGAAACATAAACTGCCCCAGTTTTTTCCATCTTCAAAACCCGTAGGATTGGCATCCGGACTGGGTGCATTGAAAGCATATTTTGCTGCCGACAGAGAAAGGTATTGCCACATCAGGGGCAAACCGTACCATGTGAAAAATTTCACCCACCACAACTGCCGCATCACCAAAGGCATTTCTGACAGAGAAGCTAATATCTCTTTAAAGACCGGCAGCATGAGCATCAGGTAGAGGCCAACACCAATTCCGGCACACCAGATTAATGCATTGTTTATGCCCGCTAAACGCCAGGCAAACATACCTCCTATCAATGCCGCGCCAAGTGTGATGGCCAGATGCCAGAAAGAGATGTTTTTCTTTTGCTCGGCGCTGAAAGTCGGTTTGATTTTATAATCCTCGTTTTCAGGAGGGTATTCTTTTGTCGTTGACATCGTGAAAAAAACCGTCAGCAAAATGGCTGCAGCGCCAATATAAAATGGGAACCGGACGGAATCCGGTATGCCATTGCTGAAACTGCCACCTACTGCCATAGAGATGCCAATCAGAGGCAGGATCAATGGCATCAGGTTGGCGAGCGTTTGCCCAAAGCCTACCATAAAAGATTGTACGGCAAACCCGGTTGGCCGCTGTTTTTTGTTCAGCAAATCGCCTACGAAGGCGCGGAAAGGTTCCATCGATGAGTTTAGACCTGCATCCAGCAACCACATCAGACAGGCGGCCATAAATACCGATTTTGAATTTGGCATGAGTACCATGGCGATACTGCCCACAATGGCGCCTATAAAGATATAAGGTTTACGCCGACCCCATCTATTCGACCAACTACGGTCGGACAGCGTGCCAATAATCGGCTGCAGCAACAAGCCTGTGAGCGGACCAGCCAGCCATAACCCGGGAATATTGCTTTCTTCTGCGCCCAGGTATCGGTAAATAGGACTCATATTGGCTTGCTGTAAGCCGAATCCATACTGGATGCCCAGGAAACCAAAGCTCATATTCCATATCTGCCAGAAGGATAAGTTAGGCTTGTTTTGCATAATTTATGTTCTTGAAATTTTGCAAGAATGAGATATTATTGCCCAAACATACATAAATGGCAAAATATGAATGTTTTTTTTTCAATTATTCTCTCTTTGATTTTATTAACCGGAGCGCCGCTTTTCTGAATGGAGAATGGGAGCGCACTTCCTGTGTTGAATCGCAAAAACAGCCTTTTTGAAAAATAAAATTTGCCACCCCGGCCCCTCCGGTGAAATTCCGGGAAAGCTCTTCTATCTTTGCAGACATAGTTCAGACGACATCATAATATGAAACCGACGCAGGAAATTAAGGACACTTCAAATGCTCCGGACCTGATACTTGGCTCTGCCATGTGGGGGTGGACGGTAGCAGAAAGCACCTGTTTCCGTTTGCTGGATGATTTTTATGCCGCTGGTTTCCGGGGAGTTGACAGCGCTACCAATTACCCGATCAATAAAATTCCGTCTGATTTCCGAAGATCAGAACGCATCCTGCAGGAATGGATTCGGGTTCACGGGGTGAAGGATCTGCGCATTACCATGAAAGTAGGCAGCCTCGACAACCTGCGCAGTCCGGATTGCAACCTCAGCAAGAGTTTTCTCCTGTTTTGCATGGAATCATACAGCGCGCTGTTTTCTGAAAACCTGGACACCATCATGATACATTGGGACAACCGGGATTCCATTGCGGGCATTGCCGATACTTTTTCAGGTTTAAAGGAAATTGTGCGAAATGGCTATCGCGTTGGCTTGTCCGGCATCCGTTATCCGGAGCTTTATGCATCACAAAACCAATCCGAAAAGCTTGATTTCAGCATTCAGATCAAACACAACCTGCTTCATTCTGATTACCAACGTTATGCACCGTTTCACGGAGAAAGACGGTTTTTTGCTTACGGCATTAATGCAGGAGGATTGAAATTAAACCCGGGAGCTTACCACGAAAACAGTTCGCTGAAGGTTAGGGGAGGGGATGTGGCTACGCCCCCGTCATTACTGGCGCCTCTTGCTGAATTTTTGAAAAATGCTGCTCCGTTTCATACTTTAAATGACCTTGCAATGCTGTATGCCTGGTACCATCCGGATATGGCTGGTTTGTTACTCGGCGTTTCCGGTACCGAACAATTGAAAGACAGCCTGAATCGCTATGAAACACTCCGTCAGGGCGACTTTCGCGATTATTACAGGCAATTGTTAATTCTGCAACAAGAACATGCGTCAACACTTTGATTTTGTAATCATCGGGGGAGGAATATTCGGGGTGTATGCCGCACTTTATCTGGCAAGGCATGGGCAGCGGGTTTGTCTTGTGGAAAAAGAAAAAGCGTTGTTGCGTAAAGCGTCTATTGTCAATCAGGCGCGCCTGCACAGCGGATACCACTATCCCCGGAGCGTGGCTACTGCCCGCATGTCGGATGACAATAAGGCCCGGTTTACATCAGAGCACCGGGATTTTATCAACTCGGACTTTGAAAAATATTACGCGATTGATCGTTATGGTTCTTTTACGGACGCGCTTCAATTTGAACGTTTTTGCAATTTTATCAACATTCCCTGCGAAAGGGTAAAAGCGCACCCCCTGTTCAACTTTAGCCGGATTGAGGCGCTGTATAAAACAACGGAGCATAGTTTTGACCCCATCCTGATTGCCAATCATTACCGCTTTCGCCTGGAAGCAGAAGATCGGGTAAAAACGGAGTTAGAGACATCTGTTACCAGCGCTGAGGTTGTCAACAATCGCTGGGAAATCAGCCTTCGCCGGGCAGAATCAGATGTCATATTCCTTGTCAGCGCCGACCAGGTCATCAACGCTACTTATGCCGGCAGTAATTCGGTAAACGCCCTTTTTGGGGTAGAGGACATTCCCCTGATGCACGAAATTTCAGAAATGGCCTTCCTGACTTCCCCGCAACTGAAAAACATCGGACTGACGGTTATGGACGGACCATTTGGCTCCGTCATGCCGTACGGGTTGTCGGGCCTGCTGTCGCTTTCTTCTGTCATTTATACACACCACAAGGTTTCCTATGCAAACCTTCCTGCCTTTGATTGCCAGGGACAAGAAAATTCCTGTTGCCCGGATTTTCTATCCGACTGCAACGCCTGTGTGGCGAAACCCCGATCCAACTACAATAAAATGATTGCTCAAATGCGGCAATACTTTGATGATGCCGTTGAATTTCATCATTACACTTCCTTTTTTACCATCAAATCAAAATTGAAAGCCAACCATATTGATGACGGGCGTCCAACTGAGATTAGCATGCTGCAGGAAAATCCACGATTTTATTGCATATTTGCCGGCAAAATCAACTCCATATATGAAATCGAAAAGGTCATTTCATTTTGATGGCCTTTTGCGATAAGGGTTTGACTTTTAGCCTCGCACCAAAGCTCTTACAAATATGACCAAGAATAAAGTACAAGTCTCCTCTGAAATCGGAACACTTAAACGGGTGATCATTCATCGCCCGGATGAAGGCATTGCCCGCATTTCTCCCCGTCAATCCGAAGAACTTCTCTTTGATGACATCGTATATCTTCCCAATATGCAGGAAGAGCACGATGTCTTTTCTGCAGTGCTTCGGGCGTTTATTGGAAAAGAAAATGTGTTGGAAACCAGGCAGCTACTTCTTGAAGCCCTTAGCGAAGACGAAGCCAGTAAACAGGAGATGATCGACATGATTGTGGATTACGAAGAACAACCTTCTTCCTGCAAATCCTTGTTACACAGCCTTCCGGAAGAGGAATTAGCCGATGTGCTCATTACCGGATACTATGCAAAAGACGATTACATTCTTTTTGATCCGATCCCTAATTTTATTTTTACCCGCGACATAGCCGTCACGGTGAACGACCACATGATTGTCACCAAAGCGGCCAAAGAGGCGCGCTTTCGCGAAAACTTTCTGACGCGCTTCATCATTTGGGCGCATCCGATTTTCAGAGGCATGCGGGAAGAAGGTCGGATCATCAACCTGAACAAGCCCGACATTTTTCCGCCTTCTAAAAGAGGCGAAGTAATTTCGGTCGAGGGCGGCGACGTCATGATGATCAACAAAGATTACCTGCTCATAGGGGCCAGTGAACGTACGACCACCCATGGTATCCGCTCTTTGGCTAAAGTGCTGTTTGAACGCGGAGTTGTGAAAAATGTCGTCCAGATCAACATTCCCAATGACCGCTCATACATGCACATTGACACCGTTTTTACTCAAATTAACCACAACCACATCGTTGCTTACAAACCCATCATCGTTGATGGTTTGAGCTCGACGGTGGAGGTGTTGCGTCAGGATGGTAAAACCGGGCTTTATCCATCGGTTAAGGATTTTTTCCTCGAAGAAATCAACCCGAATATGGAATTTATCCTTAGCGGAAAAGGGGAGTCGCCCTATCAGGAACGCGAACAGTGGACGGACGGATGTAATCTCGTAGCTTTAAAGCCCGGCGTTGCCCTGACGTATGACCGCAACCCCAAAACCGAAGAAGCTTTTGAAGATGCCGGATATCGGGTGGTATCGGCTCGTGACCTGCTCAAAGCATTCGACGACGACATTATTTTACCGGAAGAAGTAAAAAATACAATCATCACGCTGCCTTCCAATGAGTTGTCGCGTGCCCGGGGAGGATCGCATTGCATGACCTGTCCGATTGAAAGGGCAGAACTGAAGTAAAAAATATGATTACATACGACTATCAAAAGCGCGTTCGCTACGGCGAAACAGACCGCATGGGGTATTTGTACTACGGCAATTATGCCCAGTACTACGAAATCGGTCGGGTGGAGTGGCTGCGGGCTTGCGGCGTCAGTTATAAGGAAATGGAGGAATTACACCACATCATCATGCCGGTGGTTTCGATGCAGATGCGTTATGTCAGGCCCGCTTTATACGATGAATTGCTCACGATTCGCACAACGTTGAAATTGATGCCGGATCGGTTTGTAACTTTTCATATGGAAATATTCAATGAAAGTCATAAATTGGTGAATGGCGGCACGATTCGCCTTTGTTTTGTCCACTCACCAAGCGGCAAAACGGTACCTGCGCCAGATTTTTTGGTGGAAAAACTACAGCCATATTTTGAAAAGAATTAAGCTACCGAAAAAGAACGATGTCAGGGAGTCTATACTCCGCTCGAAATGGGTAACCGGCCTGGTCTCCTGGTCAAAACACCATTCGATGCCTGGCTTTTTTAAGGTTCCGGTTTATGATGTTTCTTTGTTTGTTTACCGGGAAGCCCAGCGACAGGATTTGATTTCCAGAGCAAATGCTGTGGCTTTCAGCTTTTTTCTGTCTTTGTTCCCCTCCCTGATGTCTTTGTTTACGCTGCTGCCGTTTTTGAGGGAATATGTTTTTAGTTTTTTGCCTGATAAAGGCGCCAACTTTGATGAAACGCTCAAGACAGAAATACACGGCCTTATGCCAGGAAATGCAGGCGATCAGATTGTTGTATTTATTGAAGACCTGATTACAAACCCGCGGGTTGGGTTGCTGTCTTTCGGTTTTATTCTCGCCATATACTTTGCGTCCAATGGCATGATGGCCATGATGAAAAGCTTTGAAAAGTCAGAAGAGCGCTCCTTTAAAAAGCGCAAACCTTTTCAAAAACGCCTGATTGCCATTTTGCTTACGTTTCAGTTGGGCTTTTTGCTCATTGCCTCGGTTGTGCTGATCATCATTGGAAACCTGCTCATCGGCTGGTTGGCCAATCTCATCAAACTGGATCTCTTTTTTCAATGGAGTTTATCGACTTTGCGCTGGGTGGTTATTTTGATGCTGGTGTATACGGTAATTTCGTTGATTTACAGGTATGGTGCGCCTACTTTGCGCAAATTCAGCATGTTTTCGCCAGGTGCAATGCTGGCAACCGTATTGTCGGTATTGTCTTCTCTGGCCTTTTCTTTTTATGTGGATCAGTTTAGCCAATACAATAAATTATATGGCAGCTTTGGAACCATCATCGTGACCATGCTTTGGATTCAACTCAATGCTCTGGTGTTGTTATTGGGTTTTGAACTGAATGCAGCCATTGCCATTAACCGGGACATTCGTTCCGAACACACCCATGAAGGACTGTCGGAATGACGTCAAAGTCGGATAACCGTACAATTCAGCAAAGTTAAGTTCGTTACAGCTAAAAAAATTGCCGCATGAATAAAGCGCTACGACTCCATGCCATTTTAGTTCTTCTTTTTTCAGGCATGCTCTCTTTCTCCTCTTTTGCTCAAAAGTACAGCAACGAATTTCTGAATATTGGTGTAGGTGCCAGGGCGCAGGCGATGGGCAACGCTGTTGTTGCTAATATTGAAGACGTTACTTCAGCGGCCTGGAATCCGGCGGGGCTGGCTGCCATCAATCCAGACAAAGGTCTGCAGATTGGGGCCATGCACTCGGAGTGGTTTGCAGGCGTCGGTAAATTTGATTACCTCGGCTTTACTTTGCCGCTGGCCAACAGCAAGCGTCGCATCGGGGTTTCGCTCATCCGTTTTGGCATTGATGAGATTCCGAATACCCTGAGCCTTTACGAAGACGACGGCACCATCAACTTCGATAATCTCCGGGAGTTTTCAGCAGCAGATTATGCTTTGCTGCTCAGTTATGCCCAACCGTTAAAAACCGCAAAAGGCAGGTTACTGGTAGGCGGTAATGTAAAAGTGATTCATCGCCGTATCGGCCCCTTTGCAACAGCCTGGGGTTTTGGGATTGATGCCGGACTCCAGTACCAAACCGGGAACTGGCAATTTGGCGCATCGGTTAAAGACCTCACCAGCACCTTCAATGCCTGGTCTTTTAACTTTACAGAAAAAGAAAAAGAAGTGCTGGCACTCACCAACAACGAAGTTCCCATCAGCAGCGTAGAAGTGACCAAACCCCAGCTTACACTCGGCGTTGCGAGGCGCTTCCAAATGAAAAAAGTGGGATTGACACCAGAATTGGATTTTGTGGTGACTACAGACGGCAAAAGAAATACCCTGATTTCATCCAGCCCTTTCAGTGTTGATCCGGCATTGGGTCTCGAAGCAGACTACAGCAAATTTATTTTTCTGAGGGCCGGCATTAACCAGTTTCAGCGGATCAGCGATTTTGACGACAAAGAAACGCTTACAGCCAGGCCTTCGTTTGGTGTTGGCCTCGTGTTATCGGGTTTGCACATTGACTATGCTTTTACAGATCCTGGCGATAGTCAGAATTTGTATTCCCACGTGATTTCGCTGTTATTAAATGTCAAACCCAAAAAACAGGAGTAGGGTGTGTTAAAGTCTGGGATAAAGACTTGCGACTTTCGGAAAAAAGGCATAAACTTGTGGACTGCATTTTAAGTAATGCACATTGCCACGCAAGCATCCATATAGTTTTTGACCTAACATTATACATATTTTGGTCAGATTTGGAATGGAAAGGGCGGGCCTCAGTTCTCAACTTTGTTGAGAATTCCCATCAGGGACAAGGGGATTACCGAACCATTACAACTGCCTGAATCCTGTCGTTTTGAGGTCTAAACGCCCTCAATGCTTGTGTGGCTCTTTTTTTGTCAATACCTGTAATTCAGCAGGCGCTTGTAGGTCCTCACCATTTTTTCCTGAGAATATCCCAACCTGTACATATTGAACACGACAAAATTGGCGAACTGAACCCTTAGGTAGCTATTGGTTTCATATTTTCGGGCAGAAACGATGACATCATCCGGGATGATTTTAAAACGATATTTATCCCGTGCCCTGAAGATCAGGTCGTAGTCTTCCATGATCTTATAGTCGTTGCGATAGCCTCCCAGTGTTCGGAAGGCTTCTCTGGTAATGAAGAGCGACTGGTCTCCCCCCCTGCACCAGTTTTGATCAAAGCGGGTGAAATAAGAATTCAGTTTGAGCAGCCATCTTTCAGAGTCGAGCCGAAATCGAAAGCAGCCGACGGGATACCCTTCTTCTACGGCCTGGATGATTTTTTCCATATAGCCGTCCGGGGGCAATGTGTCTCCGTGAACGAAATAGAGCAGTTCGCCTTTAGAGGCTTCAACGCCATGGTTCATTTGAATGGCTCTGCCGGGAGGTGTTTGCAAAACGGTGGCGCCTGCTTTTTCAGCTTTTGTAACTGTGCCATCATGACTGCCCCCGTCTACAACTATCAAATCGGCAAGGCGATGATTTTTTTCAGGCCTCAATCTTTTGATCAAACGTTCTATGTTTTCTGCTTCGTTAAGGGTGGGTATGATGATGCTTAATTTCATATTGATTCGTTGCTTTTAAAGGATATACGAGATTTGATACAATTTTAGCGATTCATTCTGTAACTTTTTCATCCTTGGACATTATTAGAGTGTACCGGACGGAATAAAAATTGGCATGCTGATGTCCTTCAATTTACAAATAAGTCGTAGCCTTGCAAAAAACGGAGGGATGAGCCTCGGGCGAAAGACTGTTTCAACGTGGGAAATTGAGCAAGAGTGGCTGGAGATTCAGGCGGCTCAGGGTAACCCTGCCCTGTTTCGACCCATTTACAACCGCTATTTTGAGCAAGTTTTCCGCTTTATTCACCGGAGAACGGCAGATGAAGATTTGTCGGCAGATTTGTGTTCACAGGTTTTTTTGAAAGCGATGCAACGTCTGGGAGAATATGTATTCAAAGGAGTACCATTTTCAGCATGGCTTTTTCGGATAGCCAGTAATGAAGTATCACAACATTTCAGGCAAAATAAAGCTGGTCGGGTTGTCAGCATTGAAGAAGTCCACATGGGTGAAGTGATGGACGAAATTGATGAAGAAGACAATGAAGTCCTGCGCAAGAAGCTACTGACTGTTTTAAATGATTTGAATGAACTGGATCTGCAACTAATCGAAATGCGGTTTTTCGAACAAATGCCCTTTAAAGAAATTGCCGAAATAGCCGGAATGACCGAAAATAACGCCAAAGTAAAAGTATATCGGATACTGGAACGATTGAAAAAAAAGCTCATTTCCTAAGCACCTGAAAACGAATTTTTTTGAGCGATTTTCTCTCTTTCAAATCCAAAATTGCATCGTCTATGAGTAAGCAATACGACATAAGAATCAATCCCCCTCAACCTTCGAGCGAAGAAATAGCGCGTCATAAAAATTTTGATGCCCTGCTGGAGCAATACCAGCAAAGTAAAGCAACGCCTCAGCCCGGCGCCAGAGTAGTTCGTTTTTCCCTTTTATCGCGTTATGCAGCTGCGGCAGCGGTTCTCGTAATTGCTGTTTATGGCGCCTTTTATTTGCTCCAGCCAGCCGCTGATGCAGAAGTAGCCTTTTTCAAATCGCGGCCTCATGTTCTGAAACCTTTTTCTGATCCTGTCCTTGCTGAAGCGCCGCTAACCCTTAAAGTCAGTGCGGATAATGGCGGCGTATTGGAATACCCAAGCGGTTCCAGACTGGTCATTCCTTCAAAAGCATTTATGAGCGATCGTGGCAAATTAATAGAAGGAGAAGTAGACATCCACTACCGTGAAATGAATGACTACGTTGACTTTTTCCTTGCCGGTATGCCGATGAATTATGATTCTGCAGGCATGCGTTTTGAAATGGAATCTGCCGGAATCGTTGAAATTTATGCAGAACAGAATGGTGAACGCGTAAACATAGCCCCCGGTAAAGCCATCTCTGTAGAACTGGTTTCTTTTATCCTGCGTGCTCCCAACACCCTGATTCCCCAATTCAATGTCTATAAATTAGATACTACCTCAAGAAAATGGGTTTATCAGGATATCAATAACCTTCAGGTTGTTGAAGATTATCTTGATCCCCTGGATCCGGCTTATGCGATAAAAAAATCGCATCAGGATGCCTTAAAAGCCATTGAAAATAAGGGCATTCTGGAGATGCAGCGTTTTCAGGCAATGACGCCGGTTCCTGAAGCGCCTTCCCGCCCACAAAAACAGAACGGCAGTCAACCCACCATCGAACTTCAGTTTACAGATGACAATGTCATTTTTGAAGATCAAAATGGTCTGGCCAATGGCGAAGCAACTCGACTCGAAAAGCTGTACAAAGGTACGATCTGGCAAATATCGCCCAGAAACAAAGGACTGGATGAACGTGCTTTCCGTGTTGAATGGGAATCAACCCGCTTAAAGCCAATCAATGATCAGGAATACGAGCTGACCTTTGTCAGCGGCACTAAGGAGTTGAAACTCATTGTTTCTCCTGTGCTCATGGACAACGATTACGAACAGGCGCTACGGAGCTATGAAGCCGCCATGCTGGTCTATGAGCAAAAAATGGCGGAAAGGGAAAGTTTATTGCAGGAACAGCGCGTTGCCATTCAACAGCGTATAGATGCTGAAAAGACTGCCGAACAACGCGCTTTTGAAGCTCAAAATGCAGATTTACTTTCGTCTTCGAATATGGGTATGATCAAAAGCAAGGTCATCAATCGCTTTGAGGTAGCCAGTTTGGGCATTTGGAGTTGTGACCGCCCTGTGCCGCCTGCTTCCAAAGAGATCAATGCGCAGTTCACGGATCAAAATGGCGCGCCGATAGAGGGCACAGTTGGCTATATTGCAGATAAAAACCACAATACCCTTCGCCGTTTTCTGATTACCGAAGACGCAAAGATGAACTTTGACGCTGATTCTGATAACCTGCTCTGGATGGTCACACAGGATGATAAAATGGCCATTGTAAAACCGGAGCAATTCCGTCAGGTTGGCAACAATGGGGCACATACCTTCTCGTTTGATGTAATCAATCAAAAAATATCCAGCGAGGAAGATGTCAGGGCTTTGCTGAAGTTTGAGTAAGGCATTCTGCCTTAATAAATAAAAATGAGACATCCCGGGCTTTTCGGGATGTCTCATTTTTTTATGTCATTCTGCTACTACAAAACTGCTGCTGGCGAGATTGCTGCCGCCTGCACTAACCCTGAGTCTGTACACACCGGAACTTAGCTTTTCAGTAGGAATTTCCAGCACCAGACTTCCCGGCAGCAGGTTTTGCTGGTTTTCCCAGATGATTTTTCCAAAAGCATCAATGACTTCTATCTGCAAGTCGGCATCTTTCGGCACATAAATTGGTAAGAGCAGCTTGCTGCCGGCATTTACGGGGTTTGGATATTGTGCGCCAACAACGGGTTTTTCGCTTTTCAGGGTGGCTGCAACCAGCGGAGAAGCAGTGGTGGCGCCGTCCAGGTCGGTTTGCATTAAACGATAAGTATAACGTATGCCGGGCTTCACGTCAAAATCTTTGTAAACGTAGGTTTTTGCTTCCTGTGTAGTTCCAGCCCCTTCAACCCAGGCAATAACATGAAAATCCCGACCATCGTTGCTGCTGCGCTGTAATTCAAACCCTGCATTGTTTAGTTCGGTTGCGGTTTCCCATTCCAGCAGAATGTAACCGTCTGCAGGAGCGGCAGAAAAGCGGGTGAGTTCAATGGGGAGCACAACGCAGACAAAATTGACCACAATGACGTTAGCACAAAGTCCGGCGTTGCCGGATATGGTGGTCATTCCTGCAACCCCCATCATATTGATAACCGTACAGATGTCTTCGCAATCCGAAAGGATGTCGTTGTTGGTGATGCTCAAATCTCCACTGATAATGCTGATGTTTTGAAGTCCGGACAAGCTAAGCAAAGCATCGTTGTTGTTGATGGTTAAATTGCCGCTGATGGCTGCCAAAAAGGCAAGCGCGCTGATATCCGCGAGCATATCATTCTGCTGGATGGTCAGGCTGTTGCCGATGATGATGAGCACGGAAAATCCATCGAGGTTAACCAACGCGTCATTGTTGGCAATGATCAGGTTGTTGCCGACCAGAGCCAGGCTTGGAAAATCCAGATTTACCAGGATCAGGTTGTTCTGAAGTGTAAAAGAACCTCCAACGTACCCGATCAGCGGCATGCTGATGCCGGGCAATAGATCGTTGTTGAAAACAGTGAAATTATTACCAATAAAAGTCAGGTTTGCCAAACCATCCAGACTTGTCAAAGCGAGGTTGTTGCGGATGCTTACATTCCTGCTGAAAGAGGTCAGCGGGGTCAAGGCAAGGGCGTCGATGTTTTCGAGCAGGGCATTGTCCTGGACCTGTAAGTCCCGGGCACTCGACATGTTCAGATTCTCCAGGCCATCGAAATTGACCAAACCGTCATTGTTATTGATCCGGATATCACGGGAAATGTTTGTCAGTGTTGACAGCGGAGATAAATCCGTAACCATGGTGTTCAGCAAGTAAAAATCCCGACCAATAGAGGTCAGTCCGGCCAGTGGAGATAAATCAGTGATGGGGTCAGTCCCATCATCGTTGATCAGGAGATCTCCGGTAATGGTGGTGCAGGCGCTCAAAGCGTTGAGTTGGGCCTGATTAATGACGGTGTAATTGCCAGGACAAAGCTGTGCGGATGCCCCTGTTACGCACGCCATAATGCAAAAGACAAGTGTAGTTGTCAAAATTCTCATAGGATTACATTGATGTGATGGAATATAGTTTATCTCAAAATATTAGTATGTCCAGCGTTTTTGGAAAAGCGGTGACAGGCCGGAATCCGGCAATTGAGTTTGTGCAAGAGGGAAAGTTGAAAGGAGGGTTGTGCAGTTACCGCTTTCTGCTTGCGAATATAGGAAGCCTTAAGACAGGATGTACTTTTTTTGTTTGCTTTTTAATTAAGCAACACTTTTTCCCTGTAACTGGCTCAGGAGGGCTGGAATTCTTTCCATAGCTGCTTCGTAACCAATCTTAAATAGAGTTTCATATTGATTGAATTGAAAAATGTGGTAACTGTGCACGGCTTTAGGTTCGATGACAAAATCGCATTGCTCCAGGTCTGGCTTGGTGTTGCTGACGATTGATAATTCAAAACAGCGGGAGGCGACGCCAATAAGTGACTGAAGGGAAGTATCGTGCAGTTCAACCTGTGGCATCACATTGACGCCAATAACAAAGTCTGCTTCCTCCCGCAGAGGAGTTGCGGGCAGGTTGCTCAACAGCCCGCCGTCTACATAGAGTTGGCCATTGATTTCAACGGGCTTGAATACCAGCGGTATGGAAGAAGATGCGACAACAACATCAAACAAAGCTCCGGAGCTTACCATTTCGCATACGCCGGTGTGTAAATTGGAAATGGCGACGATCAGCTTTTTAGGAAGTGCCTCAAAACGGTCTTCTTTGATGACTTCTGCTAGTCGGCTTCTGAGATAGGTCAGTTTCGTGAATCCTCTGTTAGGAATGCCAACTTTGATGAGTTTGAAAAGATTGCTGTCTTTTACAAAAGCAAGCATTTCCTCTGAGGTTTTGCCGGCTGCGTACAAGGCGCCCACAATGGCTCCGGCACTGGCTCCGGATATCAAATCCGGCGCAATGCCGTTTTCTGACAGGGCTTGTAATACACCAATATGTGCGATGCCCCTTGCACCGCCTCCTGATAAAGCAATTCCTATTTTGGGTTGGGTTCCGGCGTTCATTATTTATTGCAGGTTGTGAGGCGAAAAGTACGGCAATTCGCCAGATAAAGAAAAGCCTGTTGCCCGGAATATTGGACAACAGGCTTTTCTTTTCATTTTACCGCTTGTTTATACCTAAGCAGCACTTGCCAGTGTATTATTGTTTCAGGAAAGGAAATACATCGAATCCCTGTTCGTGGTACAATACGATCGCGTATGTTCCTGGTGTCCATTCTTTTACATTCAGGCGCAGCCATTCAGATTCATTGGAGGCCTCATAAACCAAAGTGCCCAAGTTGTTGAAAATACGGACATTGTTCCATGCTTTGGTGCTTTCGATGTTCAGCCAACCGGCAACCGGGTTGGGGTAAACTTTTACAGCAGCCCGGAAATTCGCCTCCTCTGAAGCTACGACCATTTCAATATCCTCGATGTATCGCGGCAGCAACTGATAGCCATCTAAAAATGGCGCACCTGAGTCGAATTGCCCCCCGATTCCGGTCAGGTTAAAGGTAAAATCAGGCGCTGTTGTCCCGAAAATATCTACATCCGCATCTATGCGCATGGCATAGGTGTTTATGCCATCGGTAACATCCACATTAAAGCCGGTGCCTGAATTCGTCCACTGCGCGGGGTTCACAAGGGTCAGGTTGTTGATTTTTACCAATTGTGATTCGGTGTCTTCGTTCAGGGCCGTCACAATAGTAGGCGCAAACAAGGTATTATCTGCTGAAGTGAACCATACTGAATCCGCGTTTATCTGAGTAAGGCCATTAAACTGGGCAATGGTACCTCGAACGATGACTTCATCCCCTTCGTTTACGGTATATCCAAAGTTGTTATTGCTGTTGAAAACAGCAATTCCATTGTTTTGGCCATCAATGATGGTGAATTGCAAACCGCTTGGGCGCAGGTTGTAACCATAAGCAATGCCTTGAAGCTGACATTTTATGCCCAGTGAATCAGCAACGCCACCGGGGTTGAAAGCCGTAACCGATCCAATGCTGCGCGGAGGGTAAGTGGGGGCAGGAGGCGTGCTGCAATCGTTCGCTGCTGCAGGTGTGGACAACAATTGAATGCCGCCGTTAAAAACACCGGATGGTGTGATAGATGGTTTCCAGTTGCCCGGAGCATTGTTGTCGGCATCAACGTCGCAAAGTTCCAGCGAAGGACCGGTACCGTCTGCACTTGATGGCCAGGGCACATTGGGCGAGTATGCAACCATGTCTACGACATTACCTGAAGCGTCACGAAGTTCAATGGTTTCTCCCGTATTGTTCAGTGCGCCGCTTGTCCATTGGAAAGCAGGGATACCGAATTCCTGCTCAAACAGGACAGAATCTACGGCTATGATCAGAAATTCGCCAGGTTCCAGCATGGCGTTGGAAGGGAAGGTGTAAACAACACCTTGACTAAAGGAGAAGCCTTCAAGTTGCGCATGTTGTGTGTCGTTGTTGTACAATTCAATGTACTCCAGTACATCAGCGCCGGGCGGGTTGTACATGATTTCTGTAATGACGATTTTTGGGATGTAGGTATCGTTGTCTGCAATGCGGATGGTGTACATGCCATGAACCGGATCAATGCTGGCGCCTGCATCGGGCATGGAAAGTTCCAGAATGAGATTTTCCAGCACCTCCGGATTCATATCATCAATTATGTTGACGACTATGGTTTGCGTATCCACTGCATTGGCCGCAAAATTAACCGTTTGGGCCAGGAAATTAAAGTCCGACCCCGCAGCGGCAGAAGAGGCCTGCGCAACGGAAACCAGTACAGAATGTGGCTGTCCATCCCCGTTTGCCAGAACCAGGCGAACGCTTACCGTTCCCACATTTTCATCAACCTCTACTTCGGTGCCGGCAAAACCAATGATCGCACCGGCGAGGCATTGAGACGCGTCGCCCGGATTGGCGAATACCGCAATCCCTTCTACCAAAAGCCCGGTTGGCGTGCTGGCTGCCTGCCAGTTGGCGCTGTCATTGTTGTCGGAATCCGGGTCGCAAAGAACCAGGGAAGGGCCATTGCCGTCAGCAGCACTTGGCCAGCCACCGCCATCGCTAAAGTCTACCACATCAACGATGCTGCCGGAAGCATCCGAAAGTTCAATGGTTTCGCCGCTGTTGCTCAACGCGCCTTCGGCCCATTGAAAAGCGGTTACGCCAAAGGCGTTTTCAAAAGCCACGGAATCAACGGCAACAATGACATAGTCGCCGGGGCTGAGGGTATGGGCCGGAAAAGTAAATACAACACCCTGCGTAAAAGAGTAGCCCTGCAGGTTAATGTCGTCAGATCCTCTGTTATACAACTCAATATATTCAAATACATCGGTACCGGCTTCAGGAGGGTTGTACATGATTTCCGAAATGACCACGTCGTCATTGGCGGGTGGCGCAACTACCGTTATAGTGCCAGTCATACCAAGCGATGAATGTGGGTCACAATGGTAGTTGTAGGTTCCCGGAAGATTGAAAACATGTGTGAACATCCAGCCGAAGGCAGGGCCACCGCTGGTAAAACTTTCCGGGTTATTGGGAAAAGTAGTCTGTGTACCATTGATGTTATGTGTACCGCTGTTGTTGGTCCACGTTACCGATTCTCCAACCTGAATGGTCAGATTTTGCGGGGAAAAATTAAAATTTTGAACGGCTACCTGGTGCTGGGCCACCGCTGCAACGGAAAACAGGCTCAGAAAGGCCAGTGCGCATAAAACCTGTGTTATGACTTTCCTCATAAAAAAGGGTTTTTGGAATGAAAAAAAAACTTCAAGACAAAAGTACAGGGAAAGCGAAGGAAAGGCAGCGAATTGCAGATAAAATTTGCATTAAGTCAAACCGCAGACGACCGGGCACATATTTTACAACAAGCCTTACCCGCCGACAATCATTCTTTACTTCGAGCCTTACATCGATTTTGTGCTGCAATGATTTGTATACGAAGAAAATAAATTCGAAAAAATCAATCTATACTTTACATACGCTTAACAAGATGATCTTAATTTTGCGGCGATCAAAACCATTATTCATCAAATCACTGGTTTATGAAATTTGCAAACTTACTTAAAGTGCTAAGCGCTTTTGTGCTTGCCGTAGTATTCACTACCTCCGGTTACGCACAGGGTGTGACATCCGCAACGATTCTGGGTTTGGTAACAGATCCCAACGGGGAGCCGCTTGTTGGCGCCAACGTTGTGGCTGTACACGAACCTTCAGGAACGTTCTACGGAAACTCTACCCGTGAAGACGGGCGTTTCACCTTGCCGAATGTCCGTATCGGTGGTCCGTACACGATTAAGGTGAGCTACACCGGTTACGAAGAAAGCGAAGAAAAAAATGTGACATTGAGCCTCGGCCAAAACTTCCGCATTAATTTTTCTTTGAAAGAAACGGCAACTGAATTACAGGCTGTTGAAGTAATCGCCGTTCAAAGTGAAATTCTGAATGGCGAACGCACCGGCGCTGCGACCAACATCAAGAAAGAAGTCATCAACACGCTGCCAACTTTTTCGCGTAGCTTGAATGACTTCGTCCGCTTGACACCGCAGTCTAAATCTTCTGCTGTTGCCTCTACAACTGGCGGTGGATCTTCTTTCGCCGGACAGGACAGCCGTTTCAACAACCTGACGATTGACGGTTCGATCTTCAACAACAGCTTTGGTTTGGCTTCAGCACCTGCCGGCCAAACGAATTCAACGCCGATTTCACTGGATGCCCTGGATGAAATTCAGGTTAACGTCGCACCTTTCGACGTTCGCCAGGGTGGATTTACCGGCGCTGGTGTGAATGCTGTGACCCGTTCTGGTACCAACCAACTTGAAGGCTCTGTTTTCCACAACCTGCGCAACCAGAACCTGATCGGCACCAAAATCGACGGTAAAGATGTATTCAGCGAGCGCATTGACAATGGTTCGCTGAAATTCAACATCAAGCAGACCGGTTTCCGCCTTGGTGGCCCGATCATCAAAAACAAACTGTTCTTCTTTGTAAATGCTGAAATCGAGCGCCGCACAGACCCTGCAACGACTTTCGTTGCTTTCCGCGACTCTGTGAGCACACCTCCGGCTGATGCAAACGTTACCCGTGTTCGTGCTGCCGATCTGGATGCTCTGAAGCAATTCCTGATTTCTAACTACGGTTACGATCCTGGTTCTTATGAAGGCTATGACCTGGAGACTTCAAGCGATAAGGCTCTGGTGAAGTTTGACTACAACATCAACAACAACCACCGTGTAAGCCTGCGCTACAACTACCTGCGCTCTTTCCGGGATGTGCCTTCCAGCAACTCCGGTTCTTTCCAGAACCGCAGTGGCAACAAATTTGCATTGAACTTCTCCAACTCCAACTACATCATCAACAATGACATTCACTCCGTGATTGCCGAGTTGAACAGTATCTTCGGAGCGAAAGTGTCTAACTCTTTCCAGATTGGTTTTACGGCTAACCGTGACTACCGTTCCAGCGGTGGGGGCATCTTCCCCTTGGTGGATATTCTGGAAGGTGGCCGTAACCTGACTACTTTTGGTTTCGAGCCATTTACACCGAACAACGTTCTGAATACGGATACCTGGCAGGTACAGGATAACCTGACATTCTATGCAGGCGCCCACACCATCACAGCTGGCGTTAACTTTGAAGCGTTTAAATTTGAAAATACGTTTACCCCAACTTATTACGGCCAGTATGTGTTCAATTCGCTCGAAGATTTTTACAAAGCTGCTGGTGGCGACCAGTCGATTCAACTGCGTCGTTATCAGTTAACGTACTCTGCTTTACCCGGAGGTGCGCTTCCTACAGCTACTACTAAAGCTTACCAGCCCAGCGCTTACATCCAGGATGAAATTGATCTGCTGGATAACCGTTTGAAAGTAACAGCGGGGATTCGTGTAGACATACCATTTTTTGACCAATCTGCTTTGAACAACCCGGTTGTGGATACGATGACTTTCCTCAATCCTTCCGGAGGTACTGCGAACTACAGCACCAGCCAGTTGCCGGAAGCTCAGGTAATGTTCTCTCCACGCCTTGGTTTTAACTGGGATTTGAAAGGTGACCGCTCGCTGCAATTGCGTGGGGGTACCGGTATCTTCACTGGCCGTCCTGCTTTCGTTTGGATTTCTAACCAGGTAGGTAACAACGGTATTTTGACTGGATCTATCTTCCAGGACAACACCTCTGCCTATCCATTCTCAACGGATGTTACTGCGCACATTCCGGATAATGCTACGACGCCCTCTTCATTCAGCATCGCCATTACCGATCCTAGCTTCAAGTGGCCGCAATTGTGGCGTTCAAACATTGGAATTGATTTCAAACTCCCGTTTGGTTTGGTAGGTACATTGGAAGGTATTTACAGCAAAACACTGAACAACGTTATGTACAATGACGTCAATCAGCGTCCTTCTACCGCTAATTTTACCGGAGCAGACGATCGTCCTTACTATGCTGCATCAACTACGGCACGTCGTTTGAATACAAAAATCAACGATGCTATCCTCCTCTTTAACACCAATGAAGGATCTTCCTACAGCTTGACTGCTAAATTGGAGCGTCAGTTCTCCAATGGATGGTATTTCATGGCTGCATACAACTTCGGCGAGGCGAAAGACCTGATTACAGCAGGTTCTATTGCTTTCTCTTCCTGGAGGGATAACCGCTCGGTTTTGGGTAACAACCATCCTGAGCTTGCATTTTCAGATCAAGATCAGCGCCATCGTATAATTGGGGCATTAAGCTATCGCGTGGAATACCTGAAGTCTTTGGCTACCACGATTTCATTGTTCTTCCAGAGCAGCAACCTGGATCGCTTTTCCTTCCTGTACAATGGGGATATGAACAGCGACGGGGCGTTTGCGAATGACCTGATGTACATTCCGAACAATGCAACGGATCCTAACGAAATCCTGTTTAAGGATATCACCAATGGTCCGACTGCATCTGAACAAGCAGCTGCTTTTGAAGCCTTTATCAGCAACGATGAATACCTGAGCAGCCGCCGTGGCCAATATGCTGAACGCAATGGCGCCATTCGTCCATTTGTGAATACACTGGACTTGTCTGTACAACAGGAATTCTTCCTAAAAGTAGGTGGTCGTCGTCACACGCTGCAGGCTCGTATGGATATTTCCAACCTGGGTAATATGATTAACGACAGCTGGGGCGTAGGTACTACTGTTGTCAACGGATCGCCGCTGCGGTTTGATTCCCGCAATGCAGAAGGCCGCCCGGTTTATCAGTTTTCTCAAGTTGCAGGCGCTTTCCCAACGAAGGCACTGGATACGAGCAATAACCTGATTGACGTTTGGCAAATGCAATTTGGTTTCCGTTATATTTTCTAATGGAAATCGGATTTACTGATCCGAATGCCTGAAAAGGTACTGAATGCAAAGAGGCGCTGCGATAAATACCGCAGCGCCTCTCGCGTTTTTAAAACTGAAGCTGTTTGATAAAAGCCATTACTTTTCAGGCAGAAAAACCTCTGCCATCATACAGCGGGCGCTGCCACCGCCATAAGTTTCTATGGTCGGGATCGGGCTAAACAGGATGTTGGTGTGTTTTTCTATCAGTACGATTTGGGCTGGCGTCAGCGATTTGTATGCTTGTTCGGACATGACCAGAAATGTTTCTCCGGCCTGGTTGCGAACCTGGAGCATGTTGCCTGCAAAGTGCAGCATTTGGTCCAGCGAAATTTCAATGACTTCTTTTCCCGTTGTGGCAAACTTATTCATCAACATACGCCGTTCGGATGGGTTGCGCAGGGTATCCAGACAAATAACCACAAATCCTTCACCGAGGGCCATCATGACGTTGGTGTGATATATCTCCATGCCGCTATCATCTACTGCGGTAAAGGCAAGCATTTCGTATCCGATCAGGTCGCAGTACTCTTGTAATAAGTCTTTGTTGGTACGCGGGCTCAGGCAGGCATAAACTATTTTATTGGGGCGATCCAGGATCATGCTGCCCGTGCCTTCCAGGAAGCGGTTTTCCTGCTCATGTTTTTCCAGATGAATTCTTTCTGAGAAGGCGAATTGAGCGCTCAATTGTGCCAAGACGTCTTCGCGCCGTTCCAGCCGTCTTACAGGCGCATACATCGGATAGGTAATGATGCGGCCGTCCTGATGAAAGGTTACCCAGTTATTTGGAAAAATGGCGTCTGTTTTCATTGGTTCTTCCGTATCGTCCACAACGATGACATTTACGCCTGCTTCCCGAAGTTTATCAACAAACTGATCGAATTCGATGATGGCCAGTTGCTGTATTTCTGCTGCCGTTCTGCTCGTGTCATTCGTTTGAAAGGCATTGTTGTCGGCAGTTTGTTCGTTGAAGCCGAAACGGGCAGGTCTCACCATCATGATGGTTGCTGCAGTCTGAAAGGTTTTTGCCATAATCGTTGTGGATTTTCGATTGGCAAATTTCCACAGATTTCTGAAGTTTACGGCATGATGGCAAATAAATTCTTGCAATCTTGGTTCAATCCCAGGATGCTGCTTTTTCTTTCATAGCCGCAGCCCTTTCATGACCCAGGTAGTTTTCAATCCAGTTATGGGCGAAATAAAGCATGGGGGTCAGCACAACTGCCATGATGAATTTGTAAGTGTATTGAACCACCGCAACTGCCATTAATTGACTCCAGCTCCAGGGTTCTACATTTTTTACCAGTTGCGGTCCGAGTTTGAACGCAATGTATAAAACCACAAAGCTGTCAAAGAATTGGGAAACGACCGTAGATCCTGTAGCGCGAAGCCAAATGTGTTTTTCTCCGGTCTTCTTTTTGATTTGGTGAAAAACCAGCACATCGACCAATTGAGCGACAAGAAATGCGGTAACAGAACCAATGATAATGAGCAGTCCCTGTCCGAGAATGACACTGAAGGCGCTTTGCATGTTTGGAACCCCTTTTGTTGCATTCTGTCCGATCCACCAATCTGCCGGTACCAGCTGCATGGCAGCATAAATCATCACAAAAGCGTAGGTAATCATGCCAATTGCAAGAAAAGACAAAAGCTGTATGCCGCGCTTACCATAGTATTCGTTAATAAGGTCGGTCATCAGAAAAACGATGGGCCACAACAGCACGCCGGCAGAAAATTGCAAAGCGCCGACTTGCCCGAAAAGGTTGAAATCAAAGGATTTCAGCCCCAGGGTAGGTTCAAGTGCAAATATTTTTACCCCGATAAATTCAGCGACAAGGGCATTGGCAATAAAAAAGCCGCCAAGGATGATAAACAGCCGCGAAGGGCGAAACGAGATGATGTCAAGCGGCGATTTTGAAGACTCGGGCGCCAACGCATCTTCATTTGAAGGTGTCTCTTCTGAAATGGCGTGTTTTTTTTTCATATTTGCCGATTCTTTTGCCTGCAAAATAGGGTAAAGTTACGTTTGTTCAATAGCTGGCGAAAAACAAGTTTGGACCAGTAAAGATGTGGAAATGACATTTGAAGCCATTTTGTTTATTTTCTGTTCTGAAAAACATAAAAAAGATACCATGATTCGAACCGTTTCTTTTCCAATGCTCAGTTTGATTTGCCTGTTTTTTTTAGCGCTGACAGAAGCCAGTGGCCAGGTTTTTAGTTCTGAAATAGACCTTGCTGATACGACGCAGCAACACCTGATCATTACCAAAAGAGGGGATCGGATCGTGGGGCGTATTGAAAAAATTGAGGGAACAACGGTTTATTTTCTGATGCGAACGGGTAACGTCATCAATTTTACTTTTCAGGAAATCGAATGGGTTGGATTGCAGGATGAAAAGCGGGCTCAATTAGGTTCTGCACGTCGCCAGGCGCCGGAAAGGCCAAGACTAACGGTGCCCCGAGAGCGCAATGGATGTGAAAATCTGCTGTTTAGCCCATCGGCTTTTAACTATGAAAAAGACAGGGGAGAATACAGAAACATTCAGGTGATTCTGAATACGGCAGATTATGGATTGTCGGACCACTTTTCGGTGGGTGGGGGAATCATCATTCCCTTCATTTTTGTCGCACGGTTCAAGGGGACGATTGATTATAACGAATATTTGCACCTTGGAGCCGGGACTTCAACCTTTATACCTATTTCTCAAGACCTCGTAGGGCCGACTTTTACGCATTTCTATGGCGTGGTGACGCTTGGAACCCCGAAGGCCTATCTGAATGCCACTGCCGGGTATGGGTTCTCGTGGGGAAGCTCGTTGGTAGACAATCCCGGCGATTTAAAAACTGTGCCCCTGGTCACTTCTTTTGGCGGTTCAATCACCCTGGTAGATCGTTTACGGGTTGTGGTTGACGTAGCTTATCTGAAGGGCAATGATTTTAACGATGTTTTTCCTTCCCTGAGTCTTGGATGGATCGGCAGGCTGAGCCGCTTCGAAGTGGGCTTGCTTTCTACTCTGGGTATTGATACTTTTGCGATTCCGATGCTTTCATATGCCAGAAGATTCTGACATTTGCAGGCAGTTTCTAAACCTTGTTGCAGGTGCGGGCGTTTTCGCTACGTACTAAAAATGCATTTTTTCAAGAATGGCTACTATTCCAATTAACATAAAAGAAGGCAAAATAGCATCTGATTTGCCTCGTGATCTCATTGTCGGAATTGACCTGGGAACCACAAACAGCCTGGTCGCATATATGAAAGACGGGGAGTCGGTCGCAGTTCGGGATGAATCCGGTAAAAGTGCCCTGATGCCTTCCGTTGTTCATTTTACGCCGGAACAGCGCGTTCTTGTTGGCGACCCGGCCAAAGAAAAACTCATCAGCGATCCGAAGCATACCATCTATTCTGTCAAGCGGTTGATGGGCAAGTCTTATCACGATGTTCAGGGTTTTGAGCAGTATTTTGGGTATGAAATCATCGATGAAGACACGGAAAGCTTAGTGAAAGTGCGGGTAAAAGATAAATTTTTTACCCCGATTGAATTATCGGCAGAAATTCTGAAAGCGCTCAAAGCCCGGATTGAAACAGTATTGGGCCAAACGGTTTCGAAAGCGGTCATCACCGTGCCAGCTTATTTTAACGACGCCCAGCGTCAGGCAACCCGCGATGCCGGAAAACTGGCAGGACTGGATGTCTTACGTATCGTAAACGAACCCACTGCTGCCAGCCTTGCCTACGGCATCGGCCTGAATCAGGAGGATGAACAAACTGTGGCGGTCTACGATCTTGGGGGCGGTACATTCGATATTTCAATTCTGCATATCCACCAGGGAATTTTTGAGGTTTTGTCTACTCATGGCGATACCTTTTTGGGCGGAGATGATTTTGACCGCGCCATTGTCGATTACTGGATGGAACAGAACGGAAAAGACAAAGCGAGTCTTTCCAGGGATAAAGCTTTGAGCCAGGCTTTGCGCCTTCAGGCGGAAGCGGCGAAAAAGCACCTAAGCCAAAACCCGGTTTACGAAGCGACTGCGGCCAATGGCATGATGTGCCGGATCGACCGGCCTGCTTTTGAAGCCCTGATTGAGCCTTTTGTCCAGCGAACAATAGCCAGTTGCCGCCAGGCACTGCAGGATGCCAAACAAGATATCTCAAATATTGACCACGTGATTATGGTGGGGGGCTCTACGCGGGTTCCGCTTGTAAAAGCTGCGGTATCTGAATTTTTCGGAAAAGCGGTTTTTGACAAACTGGACCCCGATGAGGTCGTTGCTCTGGGCGCTGCCATACAGGCAGACATACTTGCCGGAAATCAAAAGGATATTTTATTGCTCGATATTACACCGCTCAGCCTTGGAATTGAGACGGTGGGAGGCCTGATGGATACCATTGTTCCAAGAAACTCGAAGGTACCTTCGAGAGCCGGCCGCAATTATACAACTTCCATTGATGGACAAACCAACCTCAAGATCGCTGTTTATCAGGGGGAACGGGACCTGGTTGAACACAACCGCAAGTTGGGGGAATTCATCATGCGTGGTATACCGCCAATGCCTGCCGGTTTGCCCAAAATTGAAATCCACTTCATTCTGAATGCTGATGGCATTTTGAAAGTTAAAGCTCAGGAGCTTCGGTCCGGGGTAGAGCAGGAAATTGAAGTACGCCCACAATACGGCATCAGTGAAGAGGAAATGGGGAGAATGTTGCTCGATTCCATTCAAAATGCCCAATCTGACATGGCTGTACGCGCCCTCCTGGAGGCCCGCAATGAAGCCCGCCTCATTTTGCTTTCTGCCGATAAATTTCTGAAACAGCATCAAAGTATTCTGGAAGAGAATGAGATCAGTACCATAAAATCTTTGGTTGCTGTGTTGCAAACAGCAACAGAAGGGGATGATAAAGACCGGATCAATGCCGCTATGGATGAATTGAATAAGTATACCGCTCCGCTTGCCCACCGCGCGCTGGATCTGACCATTGCAGAAGCAATTAAAGGCAAAAGCGTTTAGCGTTACTGCTCAGGATTTCATAACTTTGTCTTTGTAAATTCGATCCATTAACAGCATATTCAACGAAACGCGATGTCTGGAAAAATAAACCTTAGATTCGGTATACTGCTTCTGATGATACTGGCGGCTGCCCTGAGTCGCTTGCTCCCACATCCCTTTAATTTTACACCGATTGGCGCCATGGCCCTTTTTGGCGCTGCTTATTTTTCCAACAAAAAGCTGGCTTTTATCCTGCCTTTCGCGGCCATGTGGCTAAGTGACTTGTGGATAAATAACCTGATGTACGACAACGGCGGAACTTTTCAGTGGATGGGCAGTGCCTGGGTATATGGCAGCTTTATCATGATTTCCATGCTGGGATTAATTGCGCTGAAACGCGTTCGGGTCGGCGCTGTACTGGGTACAAGCTTGCTGGCTTCTATCCTGTTTTTTTTGATCACAAACTTTAGTGTGTGGTACGGTTCGGTGGCCTATCCTAAAAGCATTGCAGGATTGATGTTGTGCTATGAAGCGGGTATTCCTTTCTTCTGGAATACACTAGCCGGTGATCTTTTCTATTGCGCCGTCCTCTTTGGCGGGTTCGAATTTGCCCAACGACGCGTACCGGCCTTGTCACGACTGGCATCCTGATCTATTCAACATCTGCTTATGCTGGTAGAGGGGCTTGATTATTACCTTGAAAACGGCAACTACGTTTTTACGGCACATTTCCTGCTTTCAAGGGGTTATTGCTGCAAAAATGGCTGCCGGCATTGCCCTTATGGGTTTACAAGTCCTGAAGCCGAAGCCAGGGAGGAAGAAGAAGAACCTCGTGAAAGATAATTTCTCTGCACAATCCGGAGGGTATGCCCTGTTTCGCCCGACCTATCCGGATGAACTGGTTGACTATATTGCTGCTCTGGCGTCTTCACGTGAATTGGCGTTGGATTGCGGCGCAGGAAACGGTCAGTTAACCGTTAAACTCGCAGCCCGTTTCAGACAGGTTATTGGCACTGACATCAGCCACCGACAAATTGAAAATGCCGTTCAAATGCCGAATATCCGTTATCAGGTTACTTCGGCTGAATCCACCGATTTTGAAGCCGGGAGTTTTGACCTCATAACCGTAGCGCAGGCCATTCACTGGTTTGATTTTCATGCCTTTTACAGCGAGGTTCGCCGTACGCTTAAAAAGGACGGGGTGTTGGCAGTGATCGGGTATGGCCTGTTGGAAATAGAGGGTGTGGTTGGAGAAATGGTGCGTCATTTTTATGCCCGCACGCTGGCTGGTTATTGGGACCAGGAGCGAAGCTATATTGATGAGCAATATCTCAGCATTCCTTTCCCTTTTCGGGAAATAAAAGCGCCGGTGTTTAAAAACCAATATGATTGGTCTCTGGAACAGCTCATCGGGTATTTGAATACCTGGTCAGCCGTTCAGCATTATATTCGAAAAAAAGGCGTCAATCCGGTTGAGGATTTAGGGAAAGAATTGGAACAAAACTGGGGCCCGGAATCTCATCAGTCAGTGGCTTTTCCCATATTGCTGCGCCTTGGCCATGTATAATAGATTAAGCTGGTTTCCAGTCAATTCACAACTATTGATGATTTCCCTCTGATTCTTTTTCCTGCTCCGCCTCGGGGTATTCGATACGGCCATGGTAAATTGATTTCAGGACATCTTTAAATACTTGCCTGCATGTTTCTAACTCGCTGAAAGTCAGCTCTGATTCGCCAAGTTGGTGTTGTGTTACTTTACCCGTAATGATTTTGTCTACCAATTCTTCCAGGTCTTGTTCTTTGGGATTTTTCAGGCTTTTGCTGGCCGCTTCGATGGAGTCTGCCATCATGAGAATGGCTTCTTCTTTGGAGCGCGGCTTAGGTCCGGGGTATCTGAAAACCAGTTCATCGCTTTGTTCATATTCCGGATTTTCCTTGATGAAATTCCGGTAAAAATATTCCGTTCGCGTTGTTCCGTGGTGCGATCTGATGAAATCAATGAGAACATCCGGCAGGTTGTACTTTTTGGCCATTTTAACCCCTTCCGGCACGTGAGCAATGATAATTTTTGCGCTTTCGATATTGGAAAGATCGACGTGAGGATTTTTTGTCTTCTGATTTTCAATAAAATATTCCGGATGCTGTGTTTTGCCTATGTCGTGGTAAAGCGCAGCTACACGGATGAGCAGGTGGTCGGCGCCTATTCTGCGGGCAGCAGCCTCAGCCAGATTGCCCACCTGAAGGGAGTGTTGCAGCGTGCCCGGCGCTTTCAGGGCCAATTCCCGGAGTAGCGGCCTGTTCATATCAGAAAGTTCAACCAGCGTAATGGGTGAAGTGAAGCCGAAAATGCGCTCCAGCAGGGGAATGAGCGGATAAGCCAGCAAAGTCAGAAATACGTTCACGCCCAGCCATCCGAATACGGGCCAGTTCAGCGTTTCGAAATTGCCTTCCTGCACGAGTGAAATTCCCAGATAAGCGATGATGTAAGTGAGGTAGATGTACAACATCGAATAAAAGAATCTCGACCAATCGCGGGTATCTACTTTACTGACCAGCACAACCATCCCCGCCAGCAGCTGAAGCAAAATAAATTCCAACCCGCTGGAAGATAAAAAGCTGGAAATCACCACAACAATCAAATGGGTAAATAATGCCAGCCTTGCGGTGAAAAAGGTTTTTACCAGAATGGGCACAATACAAAACGGCAGCAAATAAGCGCTTAAAAACTCTGTTCTTTCAGTGGCAAAGACCAGGTAGCTGTAAACAGCCGGCCAGATCATAACGAAGACCAATTTGTTCGTTTTGAGGTAAACATCCGGAGCATACAACTGCAGATAGGCGGCAAAAAGGCCAATGACCAAAGCCGCCATCAGAAAATATCCGGCAAGTATCCACCAATGGGCTGAAGCTCCGGTTACCGTATCTTCATATTGTGCCTGAAAAGAAACCAGTTTCTGGTAGACGTCATCTGAAACGACACTGCTTTCTGAAACAATCATTTCGCCTTCTCTAACCATGCCCTGATGCGTAGGCAATTGCGCGATGAGGGCGTCTTTAAACTTCGCCGTAAGGGTGTCGTTATAAAACAGATTGGGCGCAAGGGCCCCTTCCAATAGGGGGTAAAGGAATTCAGGTTCTCTCAGGCGGCTGTATGGCAATGAATCGCTGAGTAATTCTTTTGCGGACGACAGGGTAAGGATGTTCTCCAGTGTTTGTTGCTCGGTTTTGTTCCCGCGAATGATGTTGATCACAAAATCTTTTCCTTTATCCTGATGTTGAGTTGCCAGGTAGATGATTCCACGCTGATAAATGCGGTCCAGCAATTGATTGCCGTATTCAGAGTAAAGCTGGGGCGACTGGAGGACGTCGCGAAAAGTGCGGTCGTTGCGCATCATGTTCAGCTGCTTCCCGAATTCTTCGCTGAACTGGCGCTTTTTTTCTTTGGCAACGGCGGGAGACAACAGATAATAAGGAGAAAAAGTAGCTTCGATATCCTTAATGCCAGCCGTTCGTTCTTCCTGAGATTTTTCAATAGCAAAGTCAAAAGGCGCAACCAGGTCGTCGTAGCGCCAGATTTGTCCTTTTTCAAAATGGTATTTGAACTGTGCATTTTTTGGGGCGAGAAAACTGATGAATGCAACCACGCCAAAAACAAGGAGATACCGCACCAAATGCGGGAGTCGTACAAACCAGGATTGCCATTTTTTTCGCATAGCATTAATTCATGTATATCCGGGGTACTTTTCCGGTGGTTGAATTTAACTATAAACAACTAAAAGTAGTTAAAGATGGCAAATATACTGGAATTCATCCCACGATAACCAGCTCGCTGAAACCGTTCCCGCTCTTTTTAACCTGAATTTGGGTTGCGATTCTTTCTTTCATTGCTTTTACATGTGAAATAACACCTATGGTTTTGCCCGAAGCCTGCAGATTTTCGAGGGTGGTAACCACGAGGTCGAGGCTGTTATCATCCAGGGCGCCGAAGCCTTCGTCAATAAAAAGCGAGCGTATGCTTGAGTTTCCACCTGCCAGATCAGACAAGCCCAATGCCAGCGCGAGGCTGACCACAAAGCTCTCTCCTCCGGATAAAGTATTCATGGAACGGCGATTGTCGGCCTGAAAAGTATCCACGATTTCCAGTTCAAGGTCCTCGCTGCTGCGTTTTCGGATGAGGTAGCGCCCATTCAGGCGGCTAAGGTGCTGGTTGGCCAGTGTGGTGAGTTTTTTCAAGGTGAGTGATTGGGCAAACACCCTGAATTTTTTACCATCTGCCTGCCCGATTAATTCGTTGAGTTTAGCCCAGCGACGTAGTTCTTTATCTTGGTTTTCAATGTTTTGAATTAATTCTTTTGCTGCCTTTTCCTGTTTCGAATTGAATGCCTGTTTTTCATTCAAACTGCCAATCAGTTGTTGTAGCGCATCATAACGCAAAGCTGCTTCACTTTGCTGTGCTTTCAATGTATTCAGGTCTTGTTCCGGCAAGCCTGCCTGCTCCAATTCAGCAAGTGTTTTGGCAAGCTGTTTCTGTTTTTCCTGGAGTTCAAGCCCTTTTTGCACCAGCTGCTTTTTCAAAGCCTCCAACTGCTGATGCACTTCCTGGGGCAGCAGGGCCATTTTTATGACCTCCAGGGATTGAAATCCTGCTTGTTGTGCGGCAGTTTCCAGCGCAAGCTGTTGGGCTGCGCATTTAATTTCCTGGGTGTGGCGATCAGCAGCTTTCGCTTTTTCGAGCCTCAACTCGCTTTCTAACAGCGAAGAAACGGCGTTTACAGCTTCGCGAAGGGTTTCCTTTTGTTCCTTTTGCGCATTTATTTTTTCAGTTAAGGCCTTCTGTTCTGCTGCGGGAATTTTTTCACCCATTAGTTCTAAGCGCTGGATTTTCAGTGCTTCAAAGCTGTTTAGGTCAACTTGCTCAGCCTGCTCCAGTTGCTCGTATTTAGCGCTTAATTGCCGAACCTGATTTTCTACCTGTCTGCGTTCCCGGCTGGTTGCTTCGTGGTCGCTTTTGGCTTCGGATAGTTTTTCCTTCACGCGTTGCCAGTTTTCAGCTTGCAGGCGCAATTTATCAAAGTCGCTTCTGGCTGTTTCATCGCTGTAAGGAAGGCTGTATTTTTCGAAAATTACCCGGGCTGCACGCTGTACTTCTTCCAGTTTTCGGGCTACCTCGCGTTGTTGATTTTCGGCATTGCGCCATTCTGTTTCCAGCACCCGCATTTCAGTGGCGCGTTCGCTCAGCAATTTTGATTTTTCCTGAAGGAGGATTTCATTTTTTTCTAATTCAGCGTTGACCCTGGCCAATTTATCCATCTGAACCCGTTTCACCACAGCTGCTTCCTTCGCTTCAGCTACTTTGCGTTGAAGCAGCAATGCCCGGGAAGCGGCATAATCGGATTCGGCTAATTCTGGCGCGATGCGCGCAATTTTATCTTCGTAACCAAGAATTTGCTGCAACTGTTTGTCGATTGTTCCGCTCAGCGGTTTCAATTCATCGCCGCGCAATTGCCGGACCTGAGCGGCTATTTCATTTTGTCGCAACAGGAGCTGGCGATGCCTTTGTTGCAATAAATCGTATTGGCGGTTGACGACCTCTAATTCCTGTTTAGCCTGATCGACGAATGGCTTTTTGGCGTGACCTTCCCGAAAAGGGTGATGTACAGAGAAGCACAGGGGGCAGGGCTCGCCTTCTGTTAAACTTTCCCGGTCTTTTTCGTAGTTCGCTATCAGCAGCTGATCTTCATAAACCTGTTGTTTGAAAGCCCGTCTTTCTGCAATGTCCTCGACCGCTTCCAGCGAAGACATCAGCTGCTTGTTGATTTCTTCTTCTTCTGCCTCGAGGTGTGTAACGTTTTCTTCCAGGGCCGACAGTTCTCCCAGAAGGCGGTTGTAGCGTTCTGTCAACTCAGAAAGTTCTGACAACAACCGCGACTGGTCATTCAATTGCTGGATTTCGGTGGAGAGCAATTGCAACAGCTCGCTGCGGCTTTGTGTGTATTGCCCCTGACTGTTTTTCCTGAATTCTTCCTGTAGTGAAGCGGTATTGGCTTTAAGGGTAGCCAGGGAGGCTTCCATGGATTCAACTTCTGCTGTGATGGCCGTCCATTGTTCCCGGTATTGGGCGGCTTTCTTGTCTATTTCCGCTTTGCTGTTGGCAAAATCGCGCAATTGGTCGCGCCGCAATTCGATTTCCGGAAGTTCAGACACCAGCGATTCCCATGCTTTTCGTTCTTCCAGCCAGGCATTAGCTTTTTCAATTTGCTGTTCCAACACATTCTGGCGCTCTTCAAAACCGCTGTACAACTTCTGAATGTCGGCTATTTCAACATCAGCCTGCTCAAGGGCATGGCGCTGGCGTTTCAGGGCAGCGCCTTTTTCTTCCAGTTGCACATCAAGACGGGTTGCTTCTTCCCAACGTGGCTGCCAGTATTTGAAGTCAGCTTCCAGTGCCTCTAATGCCCGGCTTCCTGCTTCCAGTTCCTGTACCTTTTGCTCTTTTTCTGCTTGTCGCAATAAGACCGTATGTTGAAGGCTGGCTATTTCTGCGTCGAGATTCGTCAGCAGCTGCCGCTCATCTTCCAAACGGTTCAAATCGGATGCAAAAGGCAGGGCCGATGCGTGTTTGTCAAGCTTTTCGAGATCGTTGCCTGCAGCTGCCTGTTCGGCCTCCCACGCCAGGATTGCTGCCTGAAGTGCAGCTTGCTGCTCCGTCAGTTCGCTGTGTTTTTCAAGGCGGCGGATATCTGCTCCCAGCCTTTCCAGGGTTTCTTTAAGTGTGGCGCTTTCCGCAACAATAGCGGTTTTTTCCTCTTCCCAGGCAGCCAGGGTTTCCGGGTCGGCTAACTGGAGGGATTCCATTTCCTTTTTTAATTCGGCCAGCCGGCTTTCTTCGATTTTCTTTTTTTCAAAGGCTGCAATGGAGAGTCGACTGTAAATGTCAGCGCCGGTGATGCGTTCCAGAAGGTCGCTGCGCTCCTTTTCACCTGCCTTTAAAAAAGCGGCAAAATCGCCCTGAGATAACAAAACCGACCGGCAAAACCGATCGAAATCAAGTCCCGTGACTTCTTCCACTTTAGCATCAACATCCCTGATTTTTTCGGCTATGATTTCAAATTGCTGTGTTTCTGCATTCCATTTCGACAATTCCCGCTCCGGAACCCCGATGGCGCCATCCATTTGTTTACGGGCGCGTCTGATGTTCCAGGAGGCATGAAAAATACCTTGCGCGGTTTCAAATTCTACCCCCGCAGATGCTTCTGCCGCGCCATAAGACAAAGCTTCTTTTACCTCTTTGTTCCGGTGGATTTTGCCGTACAAAGCCAGCGTGATGGCATCCAGTATGGTTGTTTTTCCGGCGCCGGTATCTCCGGTGATTGCAAAAAGGTTGGTTTGACTCAACACCCCGTTCACAAAATCAATCGTGGCACGCAGACGCAGCGAATTCAGGTTGTGTATGGCGACGTTGCGGATTTTCATGGGGCAGGCTGATTAAGGGTGTTTTCTTCTTTTTCTGCCATCCATTGCCGCAATTCCAAAAAAGTAGTCATTAATTCACTGCGTTCTTCTTCCGGTATGCGGAATTGCTCACAGCGCTTGCTGAAAACTTCATTCACTTCAAGGTCTTCGAGGGAAGGGCTTTCTGCTTCCCCTTCTTCAAAAGCACCAGTGGTATTTCGGAGAATCCTGATTTTCAATAACTCCAGTGGCATGTCGGCTGCAAAATCACGTAACTGAATGTCCATCTGTGGAATGTATTCGTCCGTTTCAACCAAAACCTCAACCCAGGGGGGCAGAGCGCCATGCGGTTTCGAAGCGAATCGTTGCAGGCTTTCTTTTACGGCGTCCAGGTTTCCCTGAATGCTTTTTAAACGCCGGAAGGAAGGCACAGAAATCTGTTCGATGCTGTTCAGTTTTTTACCTTCAAACTCAAGCAAACTAACGCTTTTTTCGTCTTTGACTTCACTGAAACTCAATGGAATCAAGGACCCGGAATAGCGGATGTGAGGACAATCTCCGATCGGTTGCGCCCGGTGAATGTGCCCCAGAGCCACGTAATCGAATATTTTCGGGAATTGTTTCGCTTCAATGTTGGCAACGTCTCCCAAATAGATATTATCCTGCTTGTCTGAACTGGCTGCTCCCGATGCATACAGGTGGCCGGTGGCGATCAGGGGAATATCGTATTGGAGATACGGCGCTATGGCGTCGGCGAGTTTTTGATAATGCTGGACGATGCCTTCCCGAAGCCGGGCGACGCGGTCAAAATCGTTCGGTGTCTGGCCGCCCTGCCGGAGGTCGCGGTCACGGAGAAAAGGAACTGCCGCAATGGCAGCGAGGGGCTGATCCTGCGCATCTTTTAACAACAGAATGGCGTCCTCCGGGTGTTCCGGCGCCGCGCCCATTACCTGGATGTTGAGGGCCATTAACAACTCTCTTGGGGCGTCAAGGGTAGATGGGGAATCGTGGTTGCCTCCGATGATAACGATGTTGCGGCAGGAAGTACCCAGCAAGCCGGTCAAAAAACGATAGTAGAGTTGAAGGGCATAATTGGGCGGATTGCCCACATCGAAAATGTCACCGGCGATAATCAATGCATCAACCTTTTGGTTTTCAATGCACTGCCGAAGCCAGTCAAGTGCTAAGCGGTGTTCGGTTTCCCGGTCGTTGTGCAGGAATTTTTGTCCCAGATGCCAATCTGAAGTATGCAGGATGCGCATTGCCACCTATTTTGATCGTGCCGAAGATCGGCAAAGTTTCCAAGATTGGCATCACTTACCGAACATGAATCCTAAAGAGATGAGGAATCGGGCAGCAGACTTATCAAAATTATAGGTGTCGCCGAAGAAGGTGATGTGGTCGCCGAATTTCGAAAAATTGCCTTCATAGCGCAGGTCGATCATCAGTTTCCACAAATCCACGCCCAAACCGCCTTGCCAGCCGAAGGTAAATTCTTTGAACTTCTGAGCATAGCCCTGAATATCCGTCAGCTCAGAAGCGCTGTTGATATAGAGGTGGCCAACTGGTCCGGCATGAAGGCGCAGAGCCCCAAATTTAGCGCCAAATAGAAGCGGAATATCCAGGTACTGGTATTTTTCCTGCCTTATTTCTGCGGGAAATCCGGGGTTTTGCGTATCGGTAACTTCATAATCAACGCTGTTGGAGTTGAACAGGATTTCAGGCTGGATGAGAAATTTACCTATTTTTCCCTGAATGACGAGTCCGCCGTGAATGCCATATTTTGCTTCCTTCAAAGCCAGGGTCAATTGGGTGGCGCCATTTTCGATAATGTTCAGGTTGCTGGTTGAAATATCTGTGGTACTTGTGCCTACACGAAGGCCAATTTTCAGCTGCGCCTCAGCAGTACTCAGACAACAAATGCTGAAAAAAAGAACAGAAAATATGGTTCTCGTAAACATGATTTGTGTTTAGCCTGATAACGTTTTTCGATTTTGAAAAGGTATGTCAAAGGTTCTGCATATTTGATTTCCTATGCTCCTTTTTTGCCAATCCCGGGAAAATTGGTGTTAACTGGAATAACATCCTTTAGCAGTACTTCATACAGTGCCATACGGGGCGCTTGTTGGTGATTCCATCTGGCCGCCAGCCCGTTTTTTAATCGGAAATAATCTTCAAAAAGATCGGCTTGTTGCTCCAGATTGAAAAAATCCAGACCCTTACCCGAAGCAATGGCCTGTTCTATGGCCTGCTCGCCGCCATAGTTATAAGCATCGGGCGTGTTTTGGGCCGCCAACGCTCGCGGGATATAGCAAATGCCGAAGTTTTGGTATTGCCAGACGTGGGTTAATTCATGAATGAGCAGGGGAGAAGGCATTGAGCCCCAACTGTTCAGGGTGTAAAAACTGACGTAGCAAAAGTGGTATTGGCGGGGGCCTAAATGAGCCTTTTCGTCAATCCGGATGCGGTTGTAGGGGATCGCTTCACCGAAAATACTTTTTGCAATGGCCAGTTCTTCTGGTTTAAGCGCTCTGGATTGGTATTTAAAAAGGGTTCCAATAAGATCGTAAACTTCTGTTAACCCCATTATTTCAATTAACCTCAGCACTGCTTCCAGCATCCAGAACAGGACTGCTGTACCCAATGAAAATGAGCGATAAGCTACATCCCACGACGTTTTGGGTAGCGCAATATGTCTCGCGAACCGGATCAGGCGCAAAGGCAGCAACAGCCATACATCTGAAAGCCTCCGAAACAGATAAGCCAACATGTTATCCGGCTCTCAGCGCCTCAACTTCAGCAATGGTTTTTGGGATGGGGTCCCCTAAAACCCGATGACCATCCGGTGTAATGAGCACATTGTCTTCGATGCGGATGCCGCCAAAATTAAAATAGGCATCTAATTTTTCGTAGTTGATGAATTCGGTGTGCAGGTTTTCTTTTCGCCACAAATTGATGAGTTCCGGAATGAAGTAAATCCCCGGCTCGACCGTCAGCACAAAACCAGGCTGCAATTCCCGGGCCAGGCGCAGCGAACGAAGGCCAAACTGCGTGCTGCGGGTGATGTCTTTTCCATATCCGACATGGTTTTCGCCCAGATCTTCCATGTCGTGAACATCCAGACCAATCATGTGTCCCAATCCGTGCGGGAAAAACAGCGCATGGGCTCCTGCTTCAACGGCGGCTGCCATATCTCCTTTCATCAGACCCAATGCCTTTAACCCTTCAGCGATGTGGCGACTGGCTGCGAGATGGACGTCCAGGTAACGGACACCTGGTTTCAGAGACGCGATGGCCGCCACTTCGGTATCGAGAACAATCTGGTAAATTTCTTTTTGCTGGGTTGTAAAGGTTTTATCTACCGGAAAGGTGCGGGTAATGTCACCAGCATAGTGCATGGCCGTGTCGGCGCCAAAATCGCCTAAAACAAGCTGCCCTGACTGGAGTGTATTGCCATATGCGTGGTTGTGCAAAATTTGCCCGTTTACAGACAGAATCACCGTGTAGGGCAAGCCGCCGCCCCCGGCCCTTGCTATGCCTTCTACCAGTCCGACCAATTCGTATTCCTTCATACCCGGACGGGCTGCTTTCATTGCCGCAACGTGCATTTTCCCGGAAGTGTTGACCGCTGCTTCCATTTCGGCAATCTCTTCAGGTGATTTGCAGGCGGCCTGAGCCACAACGGCTTCAATCAAAGGGACTGAAGCTCCTGCAGCCAGTTTGTCGAGCGGAATGTTCAGCCATTGGCTCAGCTTGATGCTGTTTTCGGGGCGATAGGGAGGCAGATAGTGGACGCTGCGGCCACTTCGCCGGGCTTCTGCTAAATGTATTTCAATTTGAGCATAAGGCGCTGTATCCGCGCCTCCTGCTTTTTCGGCAAGCGCCGCCATGGTAGGCAGGGCGCCCATCCAAACGATGTGCATGATGTCCGGGTCATCCCCAAAAAGAATGTTTTTTCCGGCGTCTATATCTATAATGGCGGCAAGGCCTGGTTTGTCTATTCCGAAAAAATACAGAAAATTGCTGTCCTGACGAAAAGGATAAACATTGTCTGTGTAATTGCAGGGGCTTTCTTCGTTGCCCATCAGAAGGACAATCCCTGAAGAAAGGTCCTGTTGAAGGCGTTTGCGCCGGTTGGCGTATATTGTTGCATCAAACATGGTCATGCCGCTCATATTCCGGATATTCGTTTAGGTTTACAATCTCTCCCAATTATCAAATTATCAAATTATCCTACCCCTGCCTTTTCTTTATCTCATCCCTGATCTCCACTGCCCGTTCATAGGCTTCCTGAGCGATGGCATCCTCCAGCATCTGCTCCAGACGTTCGATGGAATAAGAAGACAATCCTGTCATGGCTGGCGTCGTCGTTCCGGGGCGGGCCGGGTCCTCAAAGCTGATTCCGGCTTCTTCCATGATTCCGGCATCCACGTAGATGGGACAATTGAATCGAACAGCCAAAGCGACAGCATCTGAGGTGCGGGCGTCTACTTCAACGGCACGGCCATCGGCGAAAGCGCAGTAGATGGTTGCGTGAAATACGCCGTTCTCTAAAGCCGTAATGGTAACTTCCTCAATTCGTGCGTCAACTGAAGCGAGGATATTGTGCAACAGGTCATGGGTAAGGGGCCTGCCCGGGTGAATTTTTTCAACGACTACCGCAATCGCCTGCGCTTCAAATGCGCCAATAACCACTGGTAGCCTTCGGTTCCCGTTTTCTTCTTTCAGCAACAACACGAAACTGTTGTTTTGAGCATCGTTATTTGCCAGAGCAATGATTTCCAGCCTTATTTTTTCTGCCATGGTCTCCTGAATCTTCGTCGTGTGATAAATCAGCCTCCTTTTTGCAACTGGCGGATCGCGCCAACCAGAACATCCAGATCGCTTTGAGTGGTGTACACATTGGGGGTGATGCGAACGCCGCTGATGTTTTCCCAAACGATGGAAACTGTGTGGATTTTATATTTTGAGAACAAAAAAGAACTAATTTCTTCGGGTTTTTTGCCTTCCATCGTCAGCAGGCCTATGGCACCGCCGAACTCTGGTTTCAAAGAAGTGGCTACTTTTACCCCTGGCAATTCGTTGGCCTGTTCTGCCCAGTAATTTTTAAGAAAATGCAGCCTTTTGAACTTGCGTTCGCTGCCGATCATCTGATGGAAATTGATCGCCTGGCCAATGGCGTGTTCAATAGCGAAAGAACGGGTGCCAAGGCTTTCAAATTTGCGGATATCCGGGCTTTCAGGATCAGCTGCCGCCAATAATGGGTACAACTGCGCAATTTTTTCCTTGCGTACATAGAGCATCCCGCTTCCGAAGGGCGCACAAAGCCATTTGTGTAAACTCGTGCCAAAATAATCGCAATCCAGATCCGGGATTTTATAGTCAAAATGCGCAAAAGAATGCGCGCCGTCTACCAACACTTCGATGCCGCGTTTTTTGGCTTCTGCCGCAATTTCCCGGGCCGGCAGCAATTGCCCCATCCAGTTGATGGCGTGGGTAATGTGAACGACTTTGGTTTTAGCGGTAAAAGCACCAGCGAAAGTATTGACAATCTGGTTTTTATCTTCTATCGGGAAGTCGAAGGAAAGCCATTTCAGGACGATGCCGTCGCGTTTTTCACGCTGCTTCCACGCGTTGATCATATTGGGGTAATCCTGTTTGGTCAGCACTACCTCATCGCCTTTTTGCAGGCGGAGTCCAAAAATAACCGTCTCCAGGGCCTCCGAAGCATTGCGGTTGATGGCGATTTCATCGGGAGAACAACCGGCCAGATCGGCCAGTTTACGGCGCAGGGGTTCGCGTCCCTGATCCAGAATTTGCCACATGTAGTAAGATGGCGCTTCGTTGCTCAGTCGGTTGTAGCGCTCAACGGCCTCCTGTACGACCCGTGGCTGCGGGCAAACACCGCCATTGTTCAGGTTCATGACGCTGGGCGAAACGGTATAGGCTTGCTGTACCTGGTACCAGAACGATTCGTCATTGACAAAATCGCCTGCCGGCAAGTCTTTGGTGTCGGTCATCAGACGCAGAAAACTACGCCCCTGTTGCGTCTCAAAAAAGGGTAGGGCAGAAGCTGCACCTACTGCGCCGGCGAGTTGGCCGAGAAATCTTCTTCTGTCGTGAGCCATGGGTCAGGATTAAGATTTGCTAATGTAGTGAAAAGGGCAACACCATTTAGCAAATATAGACATTTTCATCCTGTTTAACTCATCCCAATAATGCGCCGGCTTCTTTTCCAATCGCCATTAATGCCGTATCCAATCCCGTGGTATCTTCGTTGGCCAAATGCCTTAAGATAAGTGCTGCAAATTCCCTTCCGTCGGCTTTGTGGTCGAGGTTTTCTGCGACGGCGCTGACAAAACCAACGGTGTTGTCGCGGGCAATTTTGATGATTTGCCAGAGCTGCTGCGAGACATACACCTGCTGTGTGATGTTGTGTTCGTATTCCATTTGAATGGCCAGAATCAGAGACAACTTGAGCTCAGCGACGGTCATGCCCTCTTTTCTAACGCGCAGCAGCAGATTGGGAAGTGAAATGCGTTCGCAAAAAAGAGAAAGGCGCTCGTAAGCCTGAAGGCGCAGCGGAATGGTTGTTTGCTGTTGGGCTTGTTGGTTTTCCCGTTGTTTCATAACCAGTTGCCCGTTGAGGTATTGCCGCAACACGTAGTAGGTTGTTAAAAAAACAAGCAACCCGGGAACAGTTAACTTAATGATTTCCAGGAAAAAAGACAGCACTTCTGGCATGATGGTTGTGTTTTGGAAAAAGTTGTATCGTTTTAAGGCGGTAAAAATAGCTTAGTTGGCGGTAATCTGTAAAAATTAATTTAGAGCTTGTTCAGGAATCGCTATTTTAATCTGCTACATTTAGATTGGGACGTATGATGCGAATAATTTGATTACCTAAGTCACCATCACATTCTTCAAGTGCTTTATGAATTCGATTAGCAAGTGCCGCAACATCTCTATCTTCCTTACAAATAATGATACCGGAATGCTTGGCGATTTTTCGATGCAATTGTTTGAAATCCTGATAATTAAAGGTCAAGACTATTCGATTTTCAGAATGGGCGAAGGCAAGGACTTCTTCATCAGGGATACCTTGATTTGCTTTTCCTGCTTCAATTGTAATCAGCACATCATGATTTAAAGTTCTTAATATTTCTACGACTTCTAAATCCATGTTTTCATTAGCGTACAGTTTTGCCATATATCAAGAATTTCTCACTCTGCTTCATTTTCCTGGATGTCCATGTCAATTTCTGCCTGGTTTTCCTTGTAATATACCCAGGCATTTTTAAGATCTTGTGGAGTAATAGATGGAAAATTATAAAGAATCTCCCATTCAGTAAATCCCAGCAAGCGATGATTGACCAGTGACCAAACAGGAAGTCTTGTACCTTCAATGCAAGCTCTACCTCCGCAAACACCTTCAATTTTGCTAATTCCCCTCGGCTGGGTTTTGCGGAGATGGTAAATCCGCTGAAGCAAAATATCTTTTTCTTTATCAGTCAATTTTGGAAGCAGTGCCTCTGCTTTCTCCAATGTACTCATAATATAATATTTACCACAAATATACTCAAAAACGAGCTGATTTGGATGCGTATTTCAAGAACTGGTTATCTTTCCGCTGAATTACATCAGATTTTCTGGTTATATAATCGAACTCTTTAGTTATGTCTGCTGCTCCGAATGCTTCTTATTTGCAACAGGTACCGTTGTTCTTTTACATCGGCCTTTTTGCTTTTTTCGGCCAGTCGGGCCAGATGTATCTGAATGCGGTGATGTCAGAACCGGGTCAATCCTCTGATGTGCTTCAGATCCTCTCGTTTACTTTTTTCGGATTGCTTGACTTGTTGTTTTGGGGGGCTTTTTGGTGGGCAGTTGCCCGCTTTACCCAAAAAAAGGAAGCAGCAAAAACGGCTTTCTTTTTTTCAATGGGGCTCGTTGCTTTGAATGTACTTACGGCGGCCTTTTTTAAGGAAATGCCCTGGATATTCTCCTGGCTACAAAGCCTTCAGGCTGTTCCGATCGGTTTTTTCTGTTGGCGGGCTTTTGGACCGGAAAACAGGAAAGCGATTTATTTACTCATGGCAATGGCCGCCATTTTGTTTTTTAGCCAGAATGCCATGGCTCAGGGCGCCCAGTCTTTTGCTGAAGTGCTTCAAAGAGTGGGGGGGATGATGGGCATAAGGAAATTCGGATACCTTACTTTTTCCTCAGGTGAATTGGGGCAACGGCGTATTTTCATCCTGTACTGGGTGTACCTGCTGTTTCTTTATGTGTTGAAATATGCGCTGCTTGCCCACTGGATTTACCGACTGTCAAACGGCAGCTCTTTGTGGCGCAACAGGCGACTTGACCTGACCTTAGATTACACGCCGGGAGTAGCAACCCTTTTGTTTTATAGCTTTCGCTTATTGGGGTATTGCCTGATATTAGGGATTCCGGCTACAATGGCTTTTGCGATAAGCCGATACGTTCCTGAAGCCTACCGTTTGAGCATTCCTGTTTTGTGGTATTCTATGGCCACGGCAATGCTTGTCCTTTTTTGGATGGCGTGGTATTTAAGAAACTTCCTGTTGGTGTACTTTATTCAGCGAGGCTATCCACGTCCGAATGCTTCCGTATTTTTCCTGAGCCTCCCTGTTCTGGATTTCCTTTTGTGGCCTTTCATCGCTTTGCCGGTAGCGCAGATAGAACCACCTGAAAAACGCCTGGCCACGTTTCGTAAATTTCAAGGCAGCGCCGGCCCTACAGGTTTGAAAATCATTTTATTGTTGCTGAATCTGGTCTTGTTAATTGTCGGTTTCCAATCTTCCAGCGGCGACAACATCCCCTTCATGTTTATCGGGTTTTTGCTAAGCGCTTTTTATCTTTTTCATCCTGCCGGGCTTGCTGTGTTTATCGTCGCTCAATTGCTTTTTACCGCCGGTTTGTTGTTTTTTGTTTTTCAAAAAGGCAGCAATGGCGGCGAAATCAACTACCTCCGTCACATCATTCAGGGCTTGCTGACGCTGGTGTATGCTTATATTATGTATGGTATTTTGCATCCGCATCGGATGGAGGCGGAACTGGAAATGGAGGTCGGGGATGCTGAAGAAGAGGATGCCACCGCTGATTCCCTTTTGGGTTGATGAAAACAGGGATTGAGCTTTGGGACCGGGCGTACAGCAGCTATCGGAACCCCCGCCTACCGGCCGCTACGGTTTATACACATCGTAGAGCCTCCAGCCTTCATAGAGGTTCTCAAAGCG
>CALEYL010000074.1 GCA_937926205.1 uncultured Saprospiraceae bacterium | reverse complement strand
TCTATCAACAGCACTTTTGCTATTGTATGATATATAATTGATTCAATTCATCTAATATCTAGCATCTAATTTCTATTTGGAAGCCCCTAAGGTATAAAAATGATATGATTGCAGGTAGTGTAAAAAACACAATAAGATTTTGTATCGACAAGAAGCACAAACTGCCCCTGGCAAGGAACCCTTGTGCAGGCATTCTTGTATACCATAATTGTGGTATTATTGCAACACAATCTGTCATTTCTATATTCAAAACTTTAAATTATCATGCGCCTGATTCCGGTTCTGTTTTTCATGATTGGACTTGCTTCCTGTTCCGTACACCCCAAAAGTGGTTTTGACGCCCAAAGAACACCGCCGCCGCCAGATTATTCGAATCCTGATTACTGGGCAGCACTGCCTTCAAAAAAAGACAATGCCGATCTTCGGCCTCAGGACTCCCTCCCTGATAACCAGGCCATTGCTGATGTAGATGTCTTTTTTATCCATCCGACTACCTATGTTGGCGAACGGGGGCAAAAGTTCTGGAATGCGCCGGTAAATGATCCGGTGCTGAACGAAAAGACCGATGACAGCGCTATTTTGTATCAGGCCAGTATTTTTAACGGGGCAGGCCGGGTTTATGCGCCGCGCTACCGGCAAGCACATATTTATGCCTATTTTGCGAAAGCGGCCGCAAAAGATGCTTCGAAGCAAGCATTTGACCTGGCATATCAGGATGTAAAAGCAGCTTTCCAATACTTTCTCGATCACTACAATGAAGGGCGGCCTATCATCATTGCATCCCACAGCCAGGGTGCAACACACGGAATGCGCCTTGTGAAAGAGTTTTTTGACGATAAGCCCCTGAAGAAACAGCTTATTGCAGCATATTTGGTAGGGATGCCGGTTCCCATTCAGTATTTTCAGACAATCAGGCCTTGCGAGCGGCCCGATGAAACGGGATGTTTTTGTACCTGGCGCAGCTACCGTCGCGACGCATATCCGGAAGGAAAAGACTATGAGGCCTTCATTTCCGGCATCACCGGAGGAGCCGGAGGCAGTGCCATTGCTGTAACGAACCCTTTGTTGTGGCAAAATAATGGCGAATATGCGCCGACAGAACTGAACAAAGGCGGCGTTTTACGCAACTTCAGAGAAATTATGCCCCATCTGGCTGACGCCCAGATTTACAAGGACATCCTATGGGTCACCAAACCCAAATTTCCGGGCAGCTTTCTTTTCAATACTAAAAACTACCACATCGGCGATTACAATTTGTTTTACATGAATGTGCGGGAAAATGCCATCCTTCGCGCAAAAGCCGGAGTAATGGGTAAGTAGGGTAAAATAAGAAGGTTAAAGGGTAAAGTAGAAAGGTTAAAGGAAGCACTGTGCTACTTTAACCTTTCTACTTTACCCTTTAACCTTGAGCCCCCTTTAACCTTGAGCCCCCTTTAACCTTGAGCCCCCTTTAACCTTGAGCCCCCTTTAACCTTGAGCTCCCTTTAACCTTGATAAACAATATCGAACCCCGCTTCCTCTACGGCAGCGATTACGGCATCTGCAGGCGCAACACCTTCTACGGTCAATATTTTATCTGGATTGGCGGTATCGACCTCCCAGCGGGCAATGCCGTCTACCTCATTGAGAAAGCCTGTCACCGAGCGGATGCAGTTGTTGCAATTGATGTTCGTTTTGAACTGTAATACCTTTTCCATAGTGCGTTTATAACGTCAGTTTCTATTGAGAAAACCATGTTCAGGAGCGTTCGGTTGAGCATTATGGCAACAATTTTTCAGGCGTTTTTTTAACTATTGTTAACTTTAGCCAGAACAAAAATTCTCAATCCCTGTTAGTAGGCAGGAAAAAATGATGTATTTTATCAGATAAAAGATATTTAGTGTTTCAATAGTGTTGGCAGACAATATTGTTGCACTCATTTTTTTTTCATCATTCAAAGTCTTACTAGTATGAAAAAACTCTTGTTCGGGCTAGTGCTGATATTTATCAGCACTACCGCTGCTTTTGCGCAGCGCAATGTGACCGGTAAGGTTGTAGACCAAAAAGGGGAAGCCCTGATTGGTGCAACGGTTCTGGTCGAAGGAACTTCAGTGGGAACCGTATGCGATCCCGACGGAACGTTCAGCTTGAGTGTGCCAGCCAACGGCAATACCCTCATTATCAGCTACACAGGCTTCATTACTCAACGAGTTGCTCTCGGCAGTCAGGGTGATTACAACATCGTCCTTGAAGCGGATGTCATCAGCTTCGCGGATATTGTTGTCGTGGGCTATGGAACCCGGTCTAAAAAAGAACTGACTGGTTCTGTTTCCAAAGTTTCGGCAGAAGCCATTTCGAAATTACCCGTCACAGGGTTAGACCAGGCTTTGCAAGGCCAGGCGCCCGGTGTTCAGGTAACGAGTGCCTCGGGAACACCGGGGTCTTCCGTTTCTGTTCGCGTAAGGGGGCCTTCTTCCATCTCTGCCGGCAATCAGCCGTTGTATGTGATAGATGGCGTTCCGATCAACATCGGAAACTTTTCACAACTGGGTTTTGGCGGCCAGCAGGACAACGCGCTGTCGAACATCAACCCATCCGATATCGAGTCCATTGAAGTACTGAAGGATGCTGCTGCCGCTTCCATTTACGGTTCGAGGGCCAGCAATGGGGTGGTTCTGATTACGACCAAACGCGGCAAACAACAAAAAACGGAAGTATCGCTGAATACCTATTATGGGACGCAGGATGTGTGGCGTACGCGTGAACCCTTGACAGGACCGGAATACGGCGCTTTGGTAAATGAAGCCCGTTCTGCCCGAAACCTGAGTGCTATTTTTGCTGACCCGGCCAGTCTGCCAAGCACCAACTGGCAGGATGAAATTTTCCGCTCTGCGCCAATCAGCAGTACGGACCTGTCCTTTTCAGGAGGTACCGATCGTACGAAGTTTTATTTTTCAGGTTCGTTTTTCGATCAGGATGGCACCATCATTGGTTCCAGTTTCGATCGCATGAGCGTTCGCATCAACCTGGATAACCTGGTTACCGACCGCTTCAAAATTGGTACCAGTACTTCTTTTTCGAATACGAACAATACCCGGATCAACAACGACAATAACATTTTCGGGGTCTTGAGTACAGCCGTATTGCTGGGGTCGCATATCCCGGTATTCAATGAAGATGGCACCTATGGCCGCGACCCGAACTCTTCTATAGAGAACCCGGTTGCTGCCGCGAAAGAACCGACCAACGACATTCAGCAAGGACGTTTGCTGTCGAGCGTTTATGGTGAGCTTGAGCTGGCTCCGTGGCTTTCTTTCCGCACAGATGTAAGTTTGGATTACCTGAATGTTCGTGAATTCCGATTTAACCCAACGACCACCAACGCCGGCGCCGGTGTTCGCGGACAGGGCATAGAGGCTTATTCGCGCAACATCAATGTAATCAATGAAAACTACTTCAGTCTTCGCAAATCATTTGGCGATAACAACAGTATTGATGCTGTTTTGGGGATTTCCTTCCAGCACAACAATCAGGAAACATTCTTTGCACAGGGTGAAAACTATCCCGGCAATACGATCCAGACGCTGAATGCCGCATCTATCAAAAGAGATGCTACTTCTGATCGCACGGAATGGGGGCTGAACAGCTACTTTACTCGGGTTAACTACAGTTATGCTCAGAAATATCTGTTATCAGCCAGCGTTCGGGCAGATGGTTCTTCCCGGTTCGGCGCCAACAACCGCTTTGGGGTATTCCCTGCCGTTTCTGCTGCATGGAGGATTTCTGAAGAAGGCTTCCTCAAGGATTCCAGATTGATATCTGACCTGAAATTGCGTGCAAGCTGGGGTCTGCGCGGCAATCAAAACATAGGCAATTTTGCTTCCCGTGCGCTGATTGCTGCGGGTGCAAACTACAACCAGCTTGCGGGGCTTGCGCCAACCCAACTGGGCAACCCTGACCTGACCTGGGAACAGCGCGAAGACATTGACATCGCACTGGAAATTGGCCTGTTTAAAGACCGGCTCAGTTTGGTCGTGGAAGCCTTCCAGGGTACGACCAACGAACTGTTGCTTGGCCGCCCGCTGGTATTTACTTCAGGCTTTGCCACCATCAATGAGAACATCGGTTCCATCAAAAATACCGGGATCGACATCGGCATCAATTCCGTCAACTTTGAAACAGAGAATTTCTCCTGGACAACAAGCTTTAACCTGTCTTTTTACAAGAATGAGATCCTGAAACTGGCAGGCGCACCGTTTGCAGCAGGTTTTGCAAGCTGGGTAGAAGAAGGCTATGCTTTGGGCAGCTTCCGCGGCTACGAACTGGTCGGTATCTTCCAGACGCAGGATGAAATCACGGCGCTTGACAACAAAGCCAAGGAACTTACCGGCAATGCAAATGCTGTATATCAATCTTCTCTGACCCGTCCGGGCGACATTATGTTCAGCGACCTCGACGGCGATGGCGTAATTACCAGTGCAGACCAGAAAATATTGGGCGACGCCAATCCGGATTTCTACGGAGGTATCACCAATAACATGACATTTTATGGCTTCGACCTTTCTTTCTTCTTCCAGTTCACTTACGGCAACAAAATTCTCAACAACACCAAATCCTTTGCAGAAGGTATGAACAGTGTGTTTGGGCAGTTTGCTACTGTACGCGATCGCTGGACGCCGGAAAATACGGATACGGACATTCCCCGTGCGGTTTGGGCCGACCCAAACAACAACCGTCGTATTTCTTCCCGCTTTCTGGAAGATGGTTCTTATCTCCGCCTGAAAAACGTAACGCTGGGGTATAACCTGCCTTCAAGTGTATTGCAACAATTGCGTTTGTCCAAACTGCGCCTTTATGTTAGCGGGCAAAACCTGTTGACTTTTACCAAATACTCCGGATTCGACCCGGAAGTGAGCACTTTTGGTGAAACCAACACCGCTCCGGGTACAGACTTCCTGACATTCCCGCAGTCGCGCACCATTTTGTTCGGCCTGAATGTTGCATTTTAATTTGTCAACCATTAATCAGAAGTCATGAAAAACATATTGTCAATCATATTTGCAAGCATGCTGGTGTTTGTCACCTTTACTGCTTGCGATAAGAACATAGAGCTGGAGCCGGAAACTGCCCTTGATGGTACGGCCGGTTTCAAAACAAAGCAAGACGTGGATGCCGCCCTCATTGGGTGCTACAGCGCTTTGCAGAGTGGGAATTACATGGGTTTGCGTTATTGGGCGCTGTCTGATATGTATGCTGATATTATTGCGCATACCGGTACTTTCCCCAGCTTTGCTCAGATAGCCAACCGCAATATCCTCGCAGATAATGTGGAGTTGCGCAACATGTGGCAGCAAATATACATCGGCATCAACCGGGCCAATAACGTTATCGCTTCTGCACCAGGTGTTTCTGACCCTAGTTTTGATGTGAACAACGCCATTGGTGAAGCGCGGTTTTTGCGCGCCTATCATTATTTCAACCTGTTGATCCTTTACGGCGGTTCTAACACCGGATACAACCAGGCTGGCGGACTTGGCGTGCCACTGGTTACAACACCAACCCTGACGGCCGAAGATGCTGCACCGAAACCGCGTAATACGGAAGCAGAAGTCTGGGCCCTGATTCTGGACGATCTCGATTTTGCTGCCCAGAACCTCGCCAACAGCAATGGCACAGGCCGCGCCAACAAACGGGTGGCACAGGCGCTCAAAGCCAGAGCGCACCTTTTCCGGGGCGAATGGACTGCTGCGGAAACAGCTGCCGGTGATGTCATTACAACGGGCGGATACTCGCTGATTCCTGGTGCAACTTATGCCGATATTTTTCTGAAAAAGAATACGGCTGAAGCAATCTGGGAACTGCAGTTTGATGCTACCAATACCAACTCGATTGCATTTTTCTACTATCCAACCAGCCTCGGTGGCCGGAATGAAATCACGTCGACTACCGGTTTGCGTGACGCGCACGAAGCCGGAGATGTACGGCAGGCAGTCAATTATACAACGTCTCCTGCCGGAAAAACGCAGAAGTATACCCGGGTGCCCGGAGACGATAACGTACTTTTGATCCGCCTGGCTGAGATGTACCTCATTCGCGGCGAGGCCAGGGCCCGTTCCGGCAAACTTCCCGATGCTCTTGATGATCTGAACGCCATCCGGACCCGCGCCGGACTTGGTGACATTTCACCTGCTACGGCAGATGAGATTGTTCAGGCGATCGGGAACGAGCGTCGCCTCGAATTCGCTCATGAAGGTCATCGCTGGTTTGATTTGCGTCGCTACAATACGTTGTCCGTAGTGGGCATTACACAGGAATTCAGAGCCCTCTGGCCAATTCCTCAGCGTGAAGTGGATACCAGTGCTGGCATCATTGCACAGAATCCTGGTTATTAAACGATTGCGGTAACGAAGGCGCTTTAGAATGTAGCGTCCTCATCCGTGTTGTCCGCGTCATTAGCGTCATCTGCGTTCCTCAGCTTGCTTTTTGGGAACGCGGATGACCTAATGACACAGGTTTCCCGCCTGCCTGTTTCATCTTTTCTCCAATGTCAGCAGGGCGGCTCCGAATACGCCGGCGCTGTCACCCAGTTCGGGTTTCAGAAAAATGGTGTCGAGTCGATTGTTGAAAACATGAGGCAATACGTTTTCAACACCTTCCGTGTACAGCAAATCTATATTGCCTACGCCACCGCCCAGTACGATGACATCCGGATCCAGAATGTTGATGATCTGGGAAATGGCTTTGCCAAAAAAGTGCATCAACCGGTCTATGGTTGCTGCGGCAACCGGATCTTGTTCTCTCCGTTCCAGAATTTCTTTGAGTTTTCGCTTTTCCCCGCTTTGTTTTGCGTAATAAGCCTCTAAGGCTGTGCCCGAGATCACTTGCTCAACACAGCCCGTTTTTCCACAATAACAGGGACCTCCTGAATCATCGAGGGGATTGTGGCCCCATTCTCCGCCAATGCCCTGCCGGCCGCTGATGATGCGTCCGTCTACCACCACACCGCCACCAACACCAGTGCCCATGATGACGCCAAAAACGACGCGTGCTTCCGGAAAATGAGTTTGAACGGCCCCCATTCTGGCCTCTGCGACAGCAAAACAATTGGCGTCATTGGCCATTTCTACCGGGATGCCCAGGAGTGCTTCCAGATCAGATTTCAGCGGCCGGTCGTTGAGGCAAAGCGTATTGCTGTTTTTGAGTAGACGGGTATGAGGGTCGAGGGTGCCAGGGGTTCCGATGCCAATTCGCTCCGGAACCAGATTACTGGCTTCCGACAACAAGGATACCACTTTGCTGATTTGTTGAAGAATGTGATCGTATCCCTGCTCCTGTTCCGTTGGCACGCGCAATCGTGAAATCGGTGTGTGGTCTGTTGCACTTTTCAAAACAACGCCTTCTATTTTGGTGCCGCCCAAATCAATACCCCAGAGTGCTTGCATAAGAGATCGTTTTTATATAAATGCTTGTTTGTATGACACCATTTTAATGCCCATGAAAATGGCACTCTTTTTTTCGGGGTGATATTAAAGCATAAAGTTGGGAAACCTTTCTATTTTTGTACATTAGTACTTGTTAAAACAGACATCATCAAGGGGTAAAATTAGTTCATTTTTCCCAACATGCTTTTCTGTGCTGCAAGTCGGTAGGCAATCGCGCAAGTATCGCAGAAGAACGGATTGCCTGGAATCCTGACAAGAAGTTTTATGGCAGCATCCGTTGTGCCTGACAGCAAAATTATCATCGAACTACGCACTTCTGATGCGCGTAACGCCCCGGTGTTTCTGGTTGGAAACTTTAATGAATGGCGGGTAGGCGACAGCCGCTATCTGTTGCAAAAAATTAAAAAAGGCTTGTACCGGTTTGAATTTCCGGACAAAAAACTGCTTCCTGCTGTGTTGGAGTACAAGTATGCACGGGGAAGCTGGGATACGGTGGAACTGGACCAAAACGGCAACGAAGTACCCAATCGGGTTTTCCATACTTCCGAGGGCTATATTTCCGATACGGTGCCGCGCTGGAAGCAGGGCAGAATGGCTTATGTTCCGGGTTTTTTACCTAAAATTCAGGTAATTCCGGAGTCATTTCAAGTTCCGGATTCGATAAAAACCAGGCGGATTGCAGCTTTATTGCCTTACAATTACAACAGTAGCGAACGCCGCTACCCTGTGTTGTATCTGCAGGATGGCCAGAATCTTTTTGACGATCATGCACCTTTTGGCAATTGGGGCGTTGACAAACAGCTTGCTGTGCTGGCAGAAAAAGGCCTGGGAGATGTCATCGTGATCGCCATAGATCATGCTGCTGAAGCCAGGATCGTAGAATTTACACCTTCTTATCCAACGCGACTGGGTACTGGAGAAGGTGAAAAATATGCGCGTTTTCTGGCTGAAACGCTCAAACCGTTTGTAGATGCGCATTTTCGCACCCTGCCTGAACGGGAGCATACCGGGATTGGGGGGAGTTCTATGGGGGGACTGGTCAGCATATATGCCGGGTTGATGTTCCCGGAGGTATACAGCAAACTGATGATCTTTTCACCTTCTCTGTGGGTTGCACCCAACATTCATGCACATTCAGGTAATTTAAGAAAGCCATATGCTACCAAAATTTATCTTTACGGTGGCGGAGCAGAAAGTGCAGGAATGGCGCCAAGCCTGAAGCGGATCAAAGAAACGCTGGAACAACAAGGACAAGGCTCTAAAATGAACGTTCGCTTAGTCATAGACCCCAAAGGAAAACACAATGAAGCGCGTTGGGGCAAAGAATTCCCGCGAGCGATCAGGTGGCTGTTTTTCCAAAAATAATTGTCCGTATTTCCGGATTAGTAAGGATACAACCCTAAAAATCGTATAAAAACAATTCCTAAAATCCTTTGCTTCATCCCAAAAGAAGCCCTGCGCATGAAGATTTTGCAAGCGGTAAATCATCCCGCATCGTATCCGCAATCGCTGATCATTCCGGTTGCAGCCCCAAGCTCTGACGGAAGTATCCCGGAGTCGTTTTTTACTGCTCTGAGCGCTGCCTTTGGCATTCCCGCCCTGGAAAATAGTGACTTTAAAGCCGAGTACGGAGAAATATTGTTTTTTTTCACGCCACAAACGCGTGTTATCCTGCTTGGACTTGGCAAAAGCCCGGCTTTTGCCGATATTCTGAAGTGTTTTCGCTTATTATCGGCCAAGCATAAACAAAAGTTGTCCAAAGATACGGGCATCAGCTTGTTGTCTGATAACCTGCCTGAAAATCCTTTAGAATGGCTTGAGGCTGCCGTTAACGGGCTGGCCTTAGGCGCCTACCAGATTGGAAAACATAAAACGACCGACGGTGAAAAGCATCCGCTGGGCGATCCGGATTCGCAACTTCAATTGCTGCTGCCGGAAAACATCCAATCCACCGGCATGGCAGCTGCCCAGAAAGGCCTTGAAATCGCGGGTATTCAGCAGCGTATTTTTGATATGGTCAATGCGCCAGCCAATAAAAAAACGCCGGCTGATATGGCAGCCTGGGCACAGGCTTCAGCAAAACAATACGGATACAAGGCAACGGTTTATGACCGGCAACAATCGGAAGCACTTGGCTTTCATGCTTTAATAGCCGTTGGAAAGGGCAGTGAAAACCCGCCTTTTTTCATCGTTCTGGAATATGCACCGGAAAATGCCGTGAAAAAAGTGGCCCTTGTTGGCAAAGGCGTAACTTTTGACACCGGTGGTATTTCCATTAAACCTTCCTCCAACCTGCACTATATGAAAAGCGATATGGGGGGCGCAGCGGCTGTCCTTGGCGCGATGGAGGCTGCGGCATTTCTTAAACTTCCGGTGCACCTGACGGGGATTATTCTCGCCGCTGAAAACAGTGTAGACGCTCATGCCCTCCGTCCCAGCGACGTCATCAGTTCCTATAGTGGGAAAACCATCGAAATTATAGATACCGATGCAGAAGGCCGGCTGATTCTGGCAGACGGCCTGAGCTATGCGGTTCGCAATCACCAACCGGATGTCATCATAGATCTGGCTACGCTCACCGGAAGTGTCGTGCGAACGCTGGGCTACCACGCCGCCGGAGTTTTTTCCAGCAATGACGCGTTGAGCAAAGCGCTTTGCGAAGCGGGTGACTCGGTAGGGGAACGCCTTTGGCCCCTTCCGATTTGGGATGTGTATAAAGAAGACATCAAATCAGATATAGCCGATGTGCGCAATTTTAGCGGCAAACAGGTAGCGGGGGCTATTTCGGCTGCCAAATTTCTGGAGGTTTTTGTAGATGAACACCCGGCCTGGGCACATTTAGACATTGCTGGTGTTGCCTTTGGGGATTCCGAATTTGCTTCCCAGAAATCAGCCAGCGCATACGGCGTACGACTGCTGCTGGCCTATCTGCAACGACTTTCAACGACATAAAACGAACGAATTCACTTCACCAACCAACTTTTCCAAAGCACAAAAGTCTCAACGTCATGCAGCAAACAAGTACCCGTAATCCGAACTACCTCTATCAGATCAGCATCATTGGCTTGCTGTTTTTTATTTTTGGCTTCGTCACCTGGTTGAATGGCACCTTAATTCCGTTTCTGAAACTGGCCTGCGAATTGGATACCATCCAGGCGCTCTTTGTCACCTTTGCCTTCTACATCAGCTATTTTTTCCTGGCGATTCCTTCTTCTCAGATTCTGAAAAAAACGGGCTTTAAAAACGGTATGGCTTTGGGCTTACTGGTGATGGCCGGCGGTTGCCTGATCTTTATTCCGGCTGCCAATATGCGGGCATTTCCTTTGTTTCTAACCGGCCTTTTTGTACAGGGCATGGGACTTGCGCTGCTTCAAACAGCCTCGAACCCATATATCAGCATCATCGGGCCGATCGAAAGCGCTGCGCAACGCATCAGCATCATGGGGATTTGCAATAAAGTTGCCGGCATCCTCAGCCCCTTGATTTTGAGCAGCATTGTTTTGAAAAATGCAACCGCGATTGAAGCACAGGTGGCAGAGGCAACTGACGCCGCTGTAAAAGCTGATTTGCTGAATCAGTTGGCCAGCCGGGTTATCATGCCCTATATAGTCATTGCTGCAGTACTTGCCGCGCTGGCGCTCATGATTCGTCGTTCGGCCCTCCCGGAAGTTGATGTGTCTGCCGAATCAACATCAGATGAACCAGGCCTGAATTTATCGGCTGGCCGCACGAGCATCTGGCAATTTCCGCACCTGATCTTAGGCACGCTGGCTCTTTTTCTTTACGTTGGAGCAGAAGTCATGGCTGGCGACGTGATCGGTATCTACGGCAAATCCTTAGGATTCACGCTTGACCTGACCAAATACTTTACCACCTTTACCCTCGCCGCCATGTTGCTGGGGTATGTATTGAGTATTGTAACCATCCCCAAATACATTTCGCAACAAAATTTTCTGAAATATTCCGCCATGCTCGGCGCAGTATTGACTGTGCTGGTCTATTTTACCACTGGTTCCACAGCGGTTACGTTCATTGCACTGCTCGGACTTGCAAATGCGGTAATGTGGCCTGCTATTTTCCCGCTGGCCATCAATGGGCTGGGGCGCTTTACGCAAATTGGTTCTGCCCTGCTGATCATGGGCATTGCCGGTGGGGCCGTGCTGCCGCAGATTTATGGACTGATCGAAAAAACACAGGGATACCAGGCTGCTTTCCTGATTTCGATGCTACCCTGCTATCTGTTTATATTGTATTATGCTATGAAAGGGTATAAACCGAGATAGCAAATTGAACCTCATTGTACTGCTTTCAGACGAATGGCTAAAAAGGCATTCTCAGAGGCCCACGGTTCTTTTTCCCCGCGGACAAAAGGGCGGATTTCGATTTGTCCTTCGTCAGCTTTTTCTGTGGTGAAAAACTGCTTTAAATAAGCGATTCGGCCCTGAGTCAGGCGCCGGGGGTTGTCTTTTACCCAAACTTCAAGCCGGTATTCCGGCAACCAGCGGATGGATTTACCGATAAGGGACAAAAAGGATTCTGACATGGCGCCCGGTTCGAAGCCCTCGTCTTCTTTGCTTGAAAACAGATTCACCTTGTCCCGTTCAAAGCGGATGGTTTTTCCATAAAGGGTAATGAAGTTTTCCAGGTCTCGTTTAGATTGCGGTTTGATCTCAATCAGATTGGCGTCCGGCTTTTGAGCAGGATACTCCTCGCAGGACACCATCGTAATGGGGGAAGCAAAATCCATGAGCAAGTGCCCGTTGTAGGCTACCATCGGGTTGAGGTAATAGGCCTGAAAAGCAATGTGTGTTATTTCAACCTTGGGTGTAAAAACCAGTTCGTAGGACTGCCAGTCTTTGTTTTTGATCAATTCTGTCTGGGCAAGCAACTGACCTGCCTGGCAAAACTTTCTGCCGCCCCATAGAAGCAGGCGGATTGGGTTTTTATAGCGCACTCTGCTTCCGAATACCGGACTGACTGCTGTATAATATGGCGACTGTGCCAGGTGAACCATGAGGCGGTAACACCGGCCCGGTTGCAAGGGCGCCCGAAGGCGTTGACCGACGGCATCCCAGGTGAAATTATCGCGGACTACCAGACTGAAATAAGTCTTGCCTTCGAAAGCAGGCTTGTCTACTTCGAAAGCGCCGGGCTGAAATTGGATGGGGGCTTCTGACAGAAAACCACAATCAACCCAGTCAGCCGTATCGTTAACAATATAAGGCAGTACTGCCTCAAAAGAAGCATTAAATATAGGAATGGTCGTTTCTTCCTGGCTCCGGAGAACCTCGGGTGCAAAACACCAAAACGCAACAAGTAAACAAATAGTGCTACGCATAGTGGTCATATTTATGTTCAATATTTAACACATTAGGTTTAAATACATGGAAAATAAACAACCAGGGTTTAGCGTTTTAAGGAAGTCTCCAGATTTTTCTGCCAATTCTTCGAATGCCCTTTACCCGTTCAAGCCGCACTAAAGTTACCTTTTTTAGATCATACGTCTAAAAACTGAAAATTTGGGTACTGAAAGTGTAACGTTTCCAAATTTATGGCATTTTAATAACTACTCAACCAAATTATTTATATCATGAAACAGTTGCTAATGGTTCTTGCGTTTATCCCTATGTGGAATGGCGCAGAAATGAATCTTTCAGACATTTCCAAAGCCATCGGTGATGGGAATGCGGATGCACTGGGGCAGTATTTTGATCAAACCGTCGAAGTAGCCGTTCCAGGCTCTGAGGATGTTTACGATAAAACAAAGGCTGTAAGCGTTGTGAAGGATTTCTTCAGCAAAAACAAGCCGAAAACTTTTAGTCAGGTGCACCAGGGGAGCTCTTCCGGCAGTGCTTCACAGTATTGCATCGGAAATCTGGTCACAGCGAGCGCTAACTTCCGGGTTTACATCTACATGAAGGTTGTAGGTGGCAAACAATTGGTTCAGGAACTGCGCTTTGACAAAGAATAGGCATAATAGCCACCTTATTTAATGATAAAACGGGGAGTTGCTTCACAGCAGCGCCCCGTTTGCTTTTTCCAGCACCCCTATGCCGAATAAGGCAAAATCGTACTTCACCGGATCTTCCGGGTCAAAGCGCTTCAGGTTTTCAGTGAGTTCCATCGCCGCCAGCCAGTCGGTTTGCGGGCGGGTGAGCAGTCCCATGCGCCGGGCAATGCGTTCCACATGTACATCCAGGGGAATCACCAACTGCCGCGGCAAGATCTGCGTCCATAACCCAAAATCGACCCCTTTTTCGTCGCGTCGCACCATCCATCTCAAAAACATATTCAGTCGTTTACAGGACGAACGTCGGGCTGGTGTGGCAATATGCTTGGTGGTGCGGGACGGTGCGTCGGGCAGCGCAAAAAAATGTTCGTGGAAGCCAATCAGCGCTTTTTCAACCGTGGCGTCTTCCGGACTCAGGGATGCGGCAAAAGCTGTTTCCAGCGAGTCGTGGCTGCGGTAGTAGTGCTGCAGGAATTCCAGAAAATAGAGCGTGTCGGTAGCCTGGAAAGTGCGGTGTTTAAAATCCAGGAAACGGCGACGGTCTTCGGCGCTGTGGTGCAGAATGAAGTCGTGTGGCGCCCCGTCCATCAATTCCACCAGTTCGTTGGCTTTATGGATGATGGTTTTGCGCTGCCCCCAGGCCAGGACGGCCGTCCAAAGGCCCATAATCTCTATGTCCTGGCGCTTTGAAAACCGGTGCGGCACCGAAATCGGATCGGTTTCAATGAAGGCCGGCTCGTTGTATTTTGCAGCGTAAAAGTCGAGGCTTGCTTTTATGTCGGATAGCATTCAAATTCTTTTGCCGGCTAATATAACAGAAAGGTATTGGTGTGTCGTTAAATGGGAGTCTAGTTTGAAACTCTTTGCTAATTTCACTCACATCGTTTATGACAGCTACCTTAACTTACACGCTGATACTGGCGGCGATTTACCTTGGACGAAAAGCCATGAACCTTATGGAAGAAGAAAAAGTATAACGCTGCCGCGAATAAGCAAACCGGATATGCCTTCACTCATTTTATCGACACCTTTTTTTCTGATAGCCGCAATCCTGCTCTACCTCGTCTATGGGGTATCTGAAAGTTATGCGCCGCTATTGGTAGCGCCATTTGTTTGTCTGGCCGCAATTTTTGTATTCAGCCCTCAGATCAACTGGTGGTGGTTCAAACGCCATCCACCCGATCTGGCTAAGCCACTGAGACCCTTGATTGCACAAAGTCCTTACTACAGGCGCCTGTCGGAAAAATTGCAGTTGCGCTTCCGGCAAAAGGTAAACATGCTGATGATCGGCACCGATTATAAAAAGCCGACCGATGAAGGCGGCGTGCCCGAAGACATCAAAGCAGCTGTTGCAGGAAGTGCAGTGCCTTTATTACTGGGTTTGGAGGACTTATTGTTTCCGCCCTTTGAATACGTTGTGGTGTACGCAACACCTTTCCCTTCGCCGCAGTATCCGACTAAGATGCACCTGTCTGAAATTTACGAAGAAGACGGCGTTGTCCTTTTTTCAGCAGAACACCTCCTCAAAGGCTTTCTGAAGCCGGAACAATTTTTTCCCATCGGTATGTACGAATACGCGCGCATTTTTTTGCGCTTGCGCGAAAAGAAAAACCTTTCACGGCCCGGGGTTGAAGAAAATGCCTGGCAGGCGCTGGAATCCATGTCGGGCTATTCCCGCGCCCGCATTGCACAGTGGATTAACCTGAATGAGTCGGATATTGACCTGCCGGCAGTGGCTGTTGTTCATTTTTTTATTTTCCCTGAGCGTTTTCGGGAACTGTTGCCGGCTCTTTACGAGGCTTATTGCAAACTGTTTCAGCAAAACCCCCTCGATTTTGCAGCATTGGAACGGCGGTTTGCGGCAGAAGGGGATCAATACGCAAAATGAACAGGTTTCAGAACATGAGGGCCTGGAACCGGCTCTATATTTATCCCGGTTTTTCAATTTCTGCGATCGACCAGTAAATCTTTTTTCCTTTTTCCTGACCGATGCGCACCATTTCGTCGGCGCCCTGAGAAGGACCGCCAATGCGCAGCACAGCATCCACTTTATCGAGCAACCGGATCGCAACCGGATGGAAAATTTCATTAAAAGCAGTATCGCCGATGCTTTTGGATCCTGCCGTTTCGATCAATGGCAGGGCAAACCATTCTCCCATAACCGGAAGATGTCCCAGGCGATAGATGGACAGGGAAGTCTGACTCATGTGCTCCACATTGGCAGCAATCAGCTCCGGCTGATCGTTGGTGCCAGATCGGTAGGGACCGGCTACTAAAATCAATTCCATTCTGGCCATGCTTGTTTTTTGTTGAATGCTACGGTATTAAAGGTTAAAGTGTTTCAAGGTTAAAGGTTAAAGGGGGCAGATTGCCAGCTAATTGGAGCAGTATTCTCCGTCTAACATCTAAAATCTTACCTTGTTAAAGGGGCAGATTGCTCGTATGAGCAGTTCCCCCGTCTACCGTCCCCCGTCTACCGTCCACCGTCTACCGTCCACCGTTTTCCATCTACCGTCCCTGCTCATACATCCGGAACTTCGCCACGCCCATGCGTTGCAAAAAATGCCGCCAGGAAACCCGCAGCACGCCAAGGCCGTAGCGAATGCTGCGCGGCAGGTTGATGGAAGACGCTTCTTCGAAGTATTTGGTCGGACAGGTTACTTCAGCGATTGCAAAACCGGCATAAATGATTTGCGAAAGCATTTCGTTATCGAAGACAAAATCGTCGGAATTCTGATTAAAATTGATGCCTTCCAGTACTTCGCGGCTGAATGCGCGGTAGCCGGTATGGTATTCGGAGAGCTTGTAGTTGACCAGCAGATTTTGGGTCAGGGTCAGGAAGCGGTTGGCGACGTATTTATACAACGGCATGCCGCCCTGCAACGCGCCTTTGCCGAGGATGCGGGAGCCTAAAACCACCGGATAAAGCTCATCGCCGATGATGTTGACCATTGCCGGAATGAGCTTTGGCGTATATTGGTAATCGGGGTGCAGCATGATGACGATGTCGCCACCCAATTCCAGCGCTTTGTTGTACAGCGACTTCTGATTGCCGCCGTAGCCTTTATTTTTTTCGTGGATGATGATGTGTCGGATGCCGATTTGCTCCGCTACCGAAATGGTGTTGTCGCGGCTGGCGTCGTCGCACAATACCACTTCGTCTACCAGATCAAGCGGTATTTCCCGGTAAGTCTGCTCTAAAGTCAGGGCTGCGTTGTAGGCAGGCAATACCACAATTACTTTTTTGTCTTTGTACATGAACTGCTTTTTTTCATGAAGGCGCAAAGATAGGTATCTTTCAATTATAGGAGCGGGCCAGGACTTATTCTGTGTGAATTTATCGACTATCGAAGATCAGGTAAGCAAAAAAAAGAGGGCAGCTTAGGCGCCGCCCTCCGAGAAATCACCCGACTGTTGTTGATCACGAAGTAGTAAGCACTCCGCTAAACAACTTTGTGATCTTTATCTAACTAATTAGACGGGTTATAGGTTCAAAAGTTTATCGATCTCGTCTTTTCATCCACCCCGTTGGGCGTTTCGGCACGCAAAACAATGTTGTTGGCGCCTCTTTCCAGTTCAAACGTACATTCGAAGCTTCCGGTTTTGCCATTGAAGGTAAAATCGCTTATTCTTCGGCCATTGACCGAAAAAGTGATTTGATCCTTCGACGAAACGAACTGAATGGTCGCAATTACGGTGCTCCGCCCCAGATTCGGATTCAGCGGGTTGGTCGTTGGTTGCGATACCGATGCAATTGTTACAATGGGCCCCTGAACGCCGCCTGCCCGCTGGTACAGAATTGTCGTACTTGCAGTGGCCTTGCCGTTGCTGTTGCTCGCTTCGATTTCGATGGTGTTTGTTCCCTGGCTCAGACTGATCTCAGCGCGAATCTGGCCGTTTGCGGGATTAAACTCAAAATCGTCTGTCACAACGCCGTTCGTTTTCAGGACCAGGTCCGATTTTGCTGCGACGTTTTTGACTTCAGCAACAATATTGGACTTGCTTCCTCTGGAAAGTGAACCTGCCTTTGCAGGTTGCACAAAACGCACTTCGGGTTTCGGCTTTACCACTTGCTCCTCGTACGTTATTAAGACGAAGTCAGAAGCCCTTCCGTCACTATTCTGGGCAGAAACTTCGACCCGGTTGCTGCCTTTTTTCAGGCCGGTTATCGGCGCACTCAGGTTTTCTCCGTTTAGGGTAAAAGCAGCCGAGGATTTGCCGTTCACAATCACGCTGACGCTTTTCTTATCACTGACATAACGCACAGTAGCCTTCAAAGTTACCATGGGTGTATTCACAGTCGCATTGTTTTCCGGTTCTGTAATCTTTACAACTGGCAATTGCGCCGGTGTGTAATTGATTCTGACCGTTTTTTCATCGTTGCCTGCACTGTTGCTGGCGCGTACGACCACCACGTTGGGGCCGGAATTCAGGGTCATTGGTAAAGTCAGTTCGCCCGTTGCCGATGCAAAAGTAAAACTGCTTTGCGATTGGCCATTCACTTTCACCGAAATATCGCGCTTATCGCTGATATTTTCAACTCTGGCACGTAAGGTATAATTTTTTTCCTGACTGTTGTACGCTTCCGTTGCCGGATTGGTGATCGTTACTACCGGAGGTTTAAGCGGGTTGTAGCGCACATTCGCCGTGGCTTCTGCATTGCCGCCACTGTTTTGGACTTTCACAGTAACGACGTTGTTGCCGCCTTCCAAAGTCAGGGAAGCCGTCACTTCCTGGCGTGAAAAGTCGAAGCTGAAATTGCTGAGTGCGCGGCCATTGAAGAGCACGGAGACTTCGCTTTTCGAGTTCACATTTTGTGTGCCGGCTTTCAGGTTTGCCGCTGCAGTTGATGTGGTGCTGTTGTTGGTCGGTTGTACGATCGTTACACCTGGTTGTTTCGGCGGGTTGTAGCGCACATTTGAAGTAGCTTCTGCATTGCCGCCACTGTTCTGGACTTTCACGGTTACAACGTTGTTTCCACCTTCCAAAGTCAGGGAAGCCGTCACTTCCTGGCGCGAAAGGTCGAAGCTGAAATTGCTGAGTGCGCGGCCGTTAAAGAGCACCGAGACTTCGCTTTTCGAGTTCACATTTTGCGTGCTGGCTTTCAGGTTTGCCGCTGCAGTTGATGTCGTGCTGTTGTTGGCCGGTTGTACGATCGTTACACCCGGTTGTTTCGGCGGGTTGTATCGCACATTCGCAGTGGCCTCAGCATTGCCGCCACTGTTCTGGACTTTCACAGTTACAACGTTGTTTCCACCTTCCAAAGTCAGGGAAGCCGTCACCTCCTGGCGCGAAAGGTCGAAGCTGAAATTGCTGAGTGCGCGGCCGTTAAAGAGCACCGAGACTTCGCTTTTCGAGTTCACATTTTGCGTGCTGGCTTTCAGGTTTGCCGCTGCAGTTGATGTGGTGCTGTTGTTTGCCGGTTGTATGATTGAAACCTCGGGCCTGGCTGCGGCAAATTTGTAGCGCAGGTTAACGAGCGCTTCATCTGTTCCCGCATCGTTTCGCCCAACAATGCGTACAACGTTGTTGCCTTCTGTCAGCGTCAGCGACGCGGTAACTTCGCCATTCAGGCGATTGAAATTATAATCACTGACATTGCGTCCATTCAGGGTAAACGTGATGTTTTCCTTGCCGCTCACGCGTTCTGTTTTTGCGCGAATGTCAACACGAGGTTGATCAAAGCTGGCGCCATCGGCAGGTTGCGTAATGCGTACGGTGGGCGCCTCGGGTAAATTGCCGCCGCCATCGTCGCCGATGCGTCGGATGCTGACGGATGCTTCGTCGCTGCCGTCGCGGTTAGATACCCGGATGCGCACCTCGTTGTTGCCGCTCACCAGACTTACCGTACTGCTGATGCGCCCATTGCCGGAGTTAAAGGAAAAATTGCTGCTTTCCCGTCCGTTTACATAAAAGCGCACGTCACTTTTTTGAGAAACAAATTGTGTACTTGCTTCCACCTGTGCGGTCGTTTTCGAAGTAGAACTGCTGGGTTTTGATGGTTCTGTAATGACAATGGTCGGCGGAGACTGAGAAACCTGGCGGTTGTAAATAATGGTCACGCCGTCTTTCGATTGCCCGGCAGCATTGGAAGCGTTGATTTCAATGTAATTGGAACCCTGCTCCAGGCCGATTTCCGCCCGCAATTGCTCACGTCCGGCATCGAACGTAAAATTGCGGAATTGCCGGCCATTGACTGTCATGGTCACATTTTCGGCGCGGGTCACGCGGCGCACATCGGCTTCGATGATGGCAGACGGCTGTTGGGTTTCCTCCCGATCCCGGTCAGGGCGGGTGATGGTGACCAATGGCGCAAGTTCACGCTCGCGTTCGTAAACGACCACGGCGTCTTCATTGGCCGTACCGTAAGCATTGCGTGCGCTGACCTGGATGCGGTTTTCACCTTCGCGCAGGTTGACATCGGTGTACAGTTCTCCCGTGCGCGAGTCGAAGTAAAAACTCTGGCGGTTATTGCCATTGAAGGTCAGGGTAATGTCGCTTTTATTGGTCACCTGCTGTACGCTGGCGCGAATGGTAAACGCGGCATTGGTCGTACGGGAATTGCGCGTCGGCGGATTGGTTATGGTGATGTAGGGAGCGCGACCAGCTGGTGGCGGCGGTGGCGGCCCAATCCGTTCTTCATAGTAGATGACCACTTCTTTGCGGGCCGTTCCAACCTGATTTCTTGCCGTGATCACGACATCGTTTCGGCCCGGGCGCAGGTAAAAGTTAGTCGAAAAGCGCTGGTTTCCATAGTCGAATCGGGCGTCGCGGCCGTTGACCTCGCAGGTTACATCGGCAGCGCTGTTGATGCGGCGGATGTTGGCGCGCACAATGCCGTCATTGGGGTTGTTTGTCGTGTAAGGGTTGGTGATGGGGGTCGTGATTTCGATGACCGGCGCCAGCGGTTGCTCTCTTGCAGGCTGGATGATCCAGCGCAGGGCAAAATTGGTGTAGTGGTAAATATCCTTATCGGGGTTTACCCAGCGGTTGCCGTCTAAGACGTCCGTTCCTGCAAAAGTCACCCGATGACCGAGATGAACGGAAAAGCGCGGTGTGAGCTGGTAGCCAATTTCCAGGCCTAAGGAAGGCATCAGTCCGATTTTCCCGTTGTTGCTGCTGAACCCGTCAGCGGTGGTTTCATAAACGCCGTCCAGAATGGCGTTGCGCAATTCCTGTCGTGTGGAGGCATCGCCGAAGTTGCTCTTCAGGGCGGCGTAATCTTCAAAATATTCATTTCCGTTGCCGTCAGCCTGGTCTATTTTGGCGCGGTACCAATCGGCGCCTATCCCGCCAAACAGCGACAAGATAAACCCGGTGCGTTCGCGCAGACGGTTGAATGTCAGCACGCCTTCCAGTCCCAGTTCAAAGATATCCGTTTGGTGATTTTGGAAGACAAACCCTCGTGGTTCCTCCAGATTGAGAGGGTAGGTCGTATAATCTAAGCCGCGGTCGCCGTTCAGCGCCGTGTTGTCGGCAATGTTGTAAGATCTGAATGGATCAAGCCCTTTGGTACGCGCAAACAATAAGCGGCCTCGAAGGTCGAAAGCAAAAATTGCGTTGTTGCGGTAATAGAGGTTTTTGGCCAAAGTAGCGCCAAAGCCGTAGCCTCCGGGCGCTACGCGCACATCGCTGCTCTGGTAAGCCCAGCCGGCATTGAGGCCGAATGTGTAATAGCCCTGGCTGAGGTTGGCGCCAAAACGCTGGTTTACGCTCATCTGGGCCAACGCCATGCTTAGGGAAAGCGACGTGGCAAGTACTGTAAGAAGTAGTTTTGTGATCCGCATAAAGGGTGGATTTTGTGATTTTCAATTTGCCAACATTTCCTAAATTTTGAAAATTCAGGAAATGTAATCGTATTCCATACTGATCAAAAATGTCCGGTAGTATGATCGGTTGGACTTCTTTTAAATGCCAATGTAAATCCTTTTTACGAGCGAAGTTCGGGCAAACAAATTACGAATTTAACACTTTTGAGAACGCCATTTAAGGAAAATCAGCCAAAGTCGGATTGGGCAGGGGATAAACAGGTTGGCCGCGGCGTTAAGCCCGATCCTGAAAAGGGTTCAGATTTAACGGAAGTTTAATGTGTTTTTAAGAAGGTGTTTAACGCGAAATCTTTATAATCCTTTGCTTCTTTTCTTCCATATCTCAGGATTGCGCTTTTCATGAAGGATGGCGAATATGAGGATTGAAAGATTAGCTTCATCAACAAAAAAGTAAACTTTGAAAGGGAATTGCTTCACGAAAGCAAAACGGCAGTTTCCAAAAAGAAAGCGCTGGGCAGATGGGTGTTCGACTATATCGGAAAACAGGTCAGATAGCCGAACTGAAAAATCAAAACCAAGGCCGGTTTTTTGTTCTTCGTACCAGGCCAGAGCGCTTTCATAGTCAGAAATAGCTTCTTCAGAGAGTTCAAGGTCATACATAAACTCAATTTTCAGGCCATTGATATTTTTGAGCCATTTTATCGCGTACTTCCTGCCATTTTTTTCGCTGATCTGGGTTAGACAAAGCTGATTCGAGGCGTTTTTCCAGAAAAGCTTTGCCCTCATCGCTCAATTCATGCCGTTCCAAAAAGTCGGAAGCATCCTCTCCATCTGTATCTGATCTGTAAACGGTATACAAAAAATCTACGTACAAAAAAAGCTGTTCCTGCACCGGGATTGGTAATGCATTGATTTTATCAAGGACTGCTGGCGCGATCATAGTCATTCATTTTGTACAAAAATACATTTTTTATCTTCCTGATATCCATTTTGATCAGATTAGAGCGAGATCCGCTATCGTTAATCTTTTCCTAAACCCTGTTACCCTGCAACAGCACAGCGGTCTCAACGTTGTATTGTATATTTGCAATTAACAAAAATAGTCTTCAACTTCGCAGTCTGTTTCACAACGTCCAAATCATGAAAAACATCCTTATAGCAATGGTTCTTTTTAGCGCCGTTTCTGTGGTGAAGGCCCAGAGAGTTGGCCAAACCATCATCAATGGGCAGGTATTCCCGTTCATGATAGACGGTTGTGGCGATACGGTGATTCTGGCAACGCTGGATGATGTTTCCATCTCCTCGCCCAAACAATTCGACAACGAGGACGATTACAAAAAGTACCGGAAGTACCGCATATTTGCGGCAGAAGTCTATCCATACGCTGTGGAAGCCATCAAAGTATTTCGTGAAATCGAGTACTATTCCGACGACATGCGCAAGCGGGAGCGGAAAAAATACCTGAAAGCAATGCAAAAAGACCTCAAAGAACGCTTTGAGGATCCTTTAAAAAACCTTTCGAAAACACGGGGACTGCTCCTCATAAAAATGATTGAGCGAGAGTTGCAAATTCCTACCTTTGAGCTTATCAAAGAGCTGAAAGGCGGCTTTACCGCTACCTATTGGAGTACGCTGGGGCGCTTTTACGGCTACCACCTCCGCGATGGTTATAAAGTGGGCGAAGATCCGATTATGGACATGGTGCTCGATGATTTTGATGTTTCTTACCAGGTAAATAAATGAAATCAGCCGGCCACTGAACCTTTGGCCCTGGCGGAATGGATGCCGCTACTGATGAAAATTGAGATTGACGAACCATGAGCAAGCGAAATAAGCTGCAGAAATTTGCCGAGCTGCTTACTTTTCCCAATGTTTACGAAAATTTTGACCCGAAATTCCCGGAATTGGCGGGCCGCAATGGCCAGCCTGCCGATGTGAAGGGCCGATGGGCGCAACAGCATTTTGGGAACGAAAACCCCATTACGCTGGAATTGGCTTGCGGCCGTGGCGAGTACAGCCTCGAACTGGCACGCCGTTATCCGGAACGAAATTTCATCGGGGTTGATGTGAAAGGCGCGCGCATCTGGAAAGGCGCCAAAATTGCTTTATCTGAAAACCTCGGCAATGTGGCCTTTTTGCGTGCCCGCATCGAACAAATCGCGCTGTTTTTTGCTCCCGGAGAAATCGACGAAATCTGGATCACTTTTCCGGATCCTTTCCTCGAAAACAGCAAAACCAACCGCCGCCTTACGGCCTCCAATTTTTTAGCAGAATACCGCAAAATCACCAAGCCGGGTAGCCTGCTCCACCTCAAAACAGATTCGCCGGAACTGTACGCATTTACCCTCGAAACCTTTGCCCAGGAGCCTGGCCTCCAATTGTTGTACCACAACGACGACATTTATGCGGGGCCGCTGCTGCTCCCCGAGCTGGAAACCAAGACCCACTACGAATACATCCACCTTTCGGAGAAGAAGACGATTAAGTACGTTCAGGCGGTCCTTAAATAAGGAGTGTCTGTCTTTACCTGCCGGCCGGGCAGGCGGGGAGTCCGATAGCTGCGTTATGCTTGACCCCAAAAACAGTCATTTCGTTTCGACTCCGCTCAACGAACGGCCGTTGAGCGGAGTCGAAACAGGCCTTCGCAAGCCTTGCTCTCGGACTCCCTGCCTCGCCGGCAGGCCCGCCTACCGGAGGGCAGGCAAGTGAAGTTCAGACATTTTCCTGAATGGACAGACACTAAAGAAGCAAAATGCAAGGGGCAAAAAGCAATAATAACCTGCTCCTGCCCCCTGCCGTTTTCCTTCATTTTACCGCACGAGGGTCACATCTCCGTGTTTGATCACTTTCTGGAATTGTCCGCAATACTGCACGAAGGCCTCAACGCGCCATACGTAGACATCGGGTTTGAGGAGTTTATTGTGATAAATGCCATCCCAACGGGCATCCGAATTGTCTTTGCGCAGCAGCAAATTGCCCCAGCGGTCGAAGATGAAAAGCTCGAATCGCTCCACCAGAGCGCCGTCGTTGACAAAAACCTGAAATTCGTCATTGATGCCATCCCCATTGGGTGAAAAAGCATTTGGAATATAGAACAAAGCGCGATCTCCTAATCTTTCATACGTCGCCGTGGGTTCAAGAATGATCGATTCGCAGTCATTGGAAACGGTCACAGAATAAGCGCCCGGAGCAGTGACTGCCAAAACTGGTTCGGTTGATCCGTCCTGCCACTGGTAGCTCAAAGGCGTATCGTCTCCCGAAAGCACCAACACACTGAGGGGAACCGGTTGTGTGTCGTCGCACAACAATTCTGCATTTTCAGCCCTTACCATCAGCGGTTCCAGCGCTGACAGCGTCACCTGAGCTTCTCCTGTGCAGCCGTTTCCGTCGCTAACTTGCAGAAGGTGATCGCCCGCAGGAACATCAATAAAAGATGGAGACTGCTGGGGTGGACCATTGTTTATGGAATAACTGTAAGGACCGCCACCGCCTTGCAAATCGACGATTGTAATTTTTCCGTCGGCGCTATTGGGGCAACCAGCTTCAAGAAGCTCGTTGAAACTGACTTCCGGAAAGGCAACAACCGTCACGGTCACCACAGAATCACAACCATTGCTTGCCGCAAAAGTGAAATCCTGCTGAGCGCCCGGAGCAAGTGCGGTGCCGTTGTAATCCACCGTGCTCCCGGAACAGGCGCTGAGTTGCAGGGTAGAAGTCACCGGCAGCAATTCCATTACGGAAACGGTCACCACAGAATCGCAACCATTGCTTGCCGCAAAAGTGAAATCCTGTTGTGCGCCCGGCGCGAGTGCGGTGCCGTTGTAATCCACCGTGCTTCCGGTGCAGGCGCTGAGTTGCAGGGTAGAGGTCACGGGCAGCAACTCCATCACGGAGACGGTCACCACAGAATCGCAACCATTGCTTGCCGCAAAAGTGAAATCCTGCTGAGCGCCCGGCGCGAGTGCGGTGCCGTTATAATCCACGGTGCTTCCGGTGCAGGCGCTGAGTTGGAGGGTAGAGGTCACGGGCAGCAACTCCATCACAGAAACGGTCACCACAGAATCGCAACCATTGCTTGCCGCAAAAGTGAAATCCTGCTGTACCCCCGGCGCAAGTGCGGTGCCGTTGTAATCCACCGTACTTCCTGTGCATGCGCTGAGTTGCAGGGTAGACGTCACCGGCAGCAATTCCAAAACGGAAACGGTCACCACAGAATCGCAACCATTGCTTGCCGCAAAAGTGAAATCCTGCTGAGCGCCCGGCGCGAGTGCGGTGCCGTTATAATCCACGGTGCTTCCGGTGCAGGCGCTGAGTTGGAGGGTAGAGGTCACGGGCAGCAACTCCATCACAGAAACGGTCACCACAGAATCGCAACCATTGCTTGCCGCAAAAGTGAAATCCTGCTGAGCGCCCGGCGCGAGTGCGGTGCCGTTATAATCCACGGTGCTTCCGGTGCAGGCGCTGAGTTGGAGGGTAGAGGTCACGGGCAGCAACTCCATCACAGAAACGGTCACCACAGAATCGCAACCATTGCTTGCCGCAAAAGTGAAATCCTGCTGAGCGCCCGGCGCGAGTGCGGTGCCGTTATAATCCACGGTGCCACCGGTGCAGGCACTGAGTTGCAGCGTTGACAAAGCAGGCGTACAACGCAACAGCCAATTAACGGTTGCCACAACATCGCATCCTGCAAGCGCCGTATCTACGATAGCGTAGTAATAGTTGTACGGCAAACTTAGTGTGTCAATGTTAAGCGTATAGTCGCTTGGAGCAGGCAGGTTCGCAAAAGCGTAAGCTCCGGCAGCATTCGATGCCACGCTTCCCAGGGGGCCGCTTGCATCTGAAAGTTCTATCGTCACATTGCTCACCGTCGTATCTGCCGCATCGATCACGCCGTTGTTGTTCACATCAAAATAAACAGCCCCTTCCAGCGTGCCAAATCCGTCGAATAAATCCAGCACCAGCGGGTCAGAAGTCAACGTACAACCAAGGGTATTGGTCATTTCCACATAGTAGCTGCCGCTTTGATCGACAATGACATTGGGGATGTTGCCGCCAGCGATCGGAGCGCCCTCAAAGTACCACTGATAGCTGACCACATCCGGGATCGGAGAAAAGCACAGCGTATCCGGTCGGCAGCGCGTGTGGCATCCACTGGGGATCAGGCTGATGTTCGGCCCCGCCTCAACGGTCAGCTGGTTGCTTTCCTGTTCGCAGCCAAATTCGTTGATGGCGGTTGCAAAGTAGACGCCTGCTGCTCCGCTTTCAATACTCGTTCCGATCGCGCCATTGCTCCATTCGTAAGTGTTGGTCGCTATCGGGTTGACAACAGAAAAAGTCGTTGGATTGCCTTCACAAATCAAGCCTGCCTGCGATGCGCTGATCTGGAAAGGTGTCGGCAGAGCATGGATGGTAATGCTGAAAGTCATCACATTGGTACAATTGTTGGTCAGATCGGTCACGGTCAGAGAAATATCGTGAACCCCTGCGGAAAGCTGGTTGCCGCGGTCTTCTGAAAACTCAATATCCGTCGTTGTTTCTCCGGTTGACCACACGTAGCTGTATTGAGCCCCGCCGATGGTTTGCAGGAAAACGTCCGTGCCTTCGCAAGCCTCATAGTTTTCATAAAAATAAGCGATGGGCTGCAAAAAGCGGTTGTATTCTACCGCCCTGATGGCAGATTGTGGAGCAGGTATGACATCTACTCTTTCGGCCGGTGGTGCATAAGTACAGCCGTCGGCATTGGTCAGCGTGACGTTGTACACACCGCTTGCGCCAACGGTGATGGCGTTTAAAAAAGTGCTGTCAGACCACACCCAGGATGTACCACCGGCAGGCGCTGTCAGGGTTGTTTCATCGCCTTCACAAAGGGGAGAAGGTACGGAAAGGCTGATGTTTCCGTTGAGCGGATTGGGCATAATGTCTACGTTTGCTGTGTAACTGTTTTGGCAACCATAAATATTTTGGGCAAACAAGCTCACCGCATAGGTTCCCGGAGCAGCATAGAGGTGGTAGCTTTCCGGTGCTTCGGAACTATTGGCATCGCCGGTAGGCGCATCCCCGAAATTCCATTCCACGTAAGTGGCATTGGCAGAAGTGAGCGCCACAAAGGGTATGGCTGCGTTTTCACAGGAAATCGGCGGATCATCGAAACTCACGGTGGGCGGTTCATAAACCTCTAATTCCTGTGAAAGGGTAGAGGTGCATCCGGTGGTGCTGGTTACTGTTAAAGTCACAGTATACGTTCCCGGACTGGCAAAAATATGCGTCGGGTTGGTTGCCGATGAGGTGTTGTCTATCCCGCTGGCCGGATCTCCAAAATCCCAGGACCAGGCTGCGATGCCTGAAATCGGTAAAAATGTCGATAAGTCGGAAAATTCAATGGGCGCATTCGGACAAGCCCCATCCCATTCAAAAGCGGCAGCCAGTTCGGCGGTATCAACCTGCAAGTCCCAACACAAAGCTATTGGGTTGCCGCCATTTTGCGTTTGAGCCCGCACCCAAACCCGGTAAAATCCGGCTCTGGAGTAAGTATGGCTTGGATTGAGCAGGTTGGAAAAATTATTTGCTCCGCTAAGCGCATCGGCAAAATTCCATTCGATCGTGCCGGGAACGAGGTTGGGAATATTGGCGACGAAATCGCTGGTATTGCATTCCGCTGTTGGGTTGATCGTCATTTGAACTTCCGTTCCGGGTATACAGGTAGATCCGCTGCCTCCCCCCGGACTGCCGCCACCGCCACCTCCGGCGCAAACTCCTGTTGCAGTACAGCACTCGTAAAAAATTAAGGTATTGGAGTTGTATTGACAACCATTCGAGTCTGAAATGCGGACAAAATAGGCGCCAAATGCGTTTGTGTCAAAGGTTGGCGCATTTGTCCCAACCGGCGCATTGTCGTGGAACCACTGGTAAGAATAACCGGCTGTACTGCTTGAAGCATAGATGGTGACCAGCGGGCCATTGGGGCAGAAACCAGGGTCGCTTGGCGTAGAAATAAAAATCTGAGATTCTGGAAAACCATCTATATAAAAGGTGGTATCGCCTACGCAGCCGAACTGGTTTTCGGTTGTGACCAAATAATAGCCTGGCCCGACATCTGCTGTAGCTGCACTTGAAATTTCAACGCCGTTTTCATCTTCCCATGCATAGCTGTCGAAGGGCGCAGTTGTTTGCACCGTTGCCGTTGTGTTCGGACAAAGCTCAAGCGGGTGTTGCACCACAGGCCGGGGTTTGGGATGCACATCCACGTTGAAACTTGCCGACTGCGAACAAAGATCCAGTTGTACGGTGGCCAGGCCCGGACGGTGCCACAGGATTTCCACCACACTCGAATCCGGATTGCCGGTTATGGTGCCTGCGTCTGCGGGTGAAATGGTCCACACGTAGTTGACTCTGGAATAAACCGGCGCCGTAAATACGCTGGTTTGATCTTCGCAAACATCCGGATCGCCGCTGATGACAAATCCACTGATGGCCTGCGCGGTAAAGCTGATGGGGGCAGAGGCGCAGCCGGGGCCGTTGTTGTTGATTTGTACCGCAGAAACTTCATAGGGGGCGGTATTGCCCCAGAGCACGTTTAGAGGGTTGCCGTAGAAAGTCGTTGTTGTACCGCCGTTGTTTACTTCCCAACGCACGCTGTGCGCAGGGCTGACGCCGTCGGCGGTATACGTATAAGCCAGACCGGGGCAAATATTGGCTTCACCATTAATGAAGCTGAGTGATGGCGGCGGCGGCGCTACCGCCACCCTGATGTCGTAAGCATCGCCGCAATAATCGGCGGGAACATCGGGAATCGCCGACAAGGTATAAATGCCCGGGGTTGCCGGCCAGTTTACCGAGGCGACGGGCGTTGCAGCAGCTGAAGTCCACACGATCGTACCATCGGATGCACGGGCAGTCCAGTTGGCCGCAAAAGGCATGTTGGTTTGCAGGTTTTGGGTGGTGTAGTCCGCTATTTCTCCTGCGCAAACCTCAATGGGGCCGCTCGCCAGAAATTCGGGCCTCAAGTTTACAACCAGGGAATCTGTGCCACCGCAGCCGAGGTAACAATTGTCATAGGTCACGGTGATGAGCTGAGACTGGTTGGGCAGGAAACCGTTGAACCACTCCACGGTAATTTCGTGCGTGCCCTGGCCGGTAACGATGGTTCCAAAACCGGAAACCGTCCAGACGAAAGTTGTGCCTTCATATTCAGGCAGCGAATACTGGCTGGTCTCGCCTTTGCAAACGCGATCGGGGCCGGCAATTTCAGCGTTGTCGGAAAGAATCGGGATGGTGGCAATTGTCGGTTCCAAACACACATTGGGATTGCCGCAACTGCTCACCTGGAGTTCTACGCTGCCCACGGGGCCTGTCGGCCAGTTGATGGTAACGAAATTATCCCCGGTACCACCACCGCCAATGACATTTCCATTGGCGCTGACGTTCCATGCAAAACTGCCGCACATGGCATCTGATGTATAGGTTACGGTCTCTCCTTCGCAAACGGTGCCAATACAATCCAAACCCGGATTTTCAGCATCCAATACTTCGATAAACAAAGCCGCTGTATCGCTACACAGACAGGCATTGTAAGCGAAAAGCGTCACCTCATACACGCCCGGTGTGCTGAAGGTATAACTGACATCTGTGGTTTCTGCCGTCGCATTTCCCAGTCGCCACAGGTAGCTGCTTGCATTCTGGCTGGTATTTTGAAACAGGACTTCCTGGCCCCGGCATATCCGCAGCGTATCGCCTGTGGTTTCCGGGGTGGTTTCAAACGAAGCCTCCGGATTGGGCAGGATGTTGACGCAAAGAGAAGCTTCTCCGGGACAGACGTTGTCCTGTGTAAAAACATTGATGCTGCCATTGCCCGGCCCGCCCCAGGTGACGGTGATGCGCTGCAGAGAAGGGTCAATTTCATAGCTTTCCGCTCCCTGAACAGACCAGGTTACAAAACTGCTGGCGCCGCCAGGCGTTCCAACTAAAGAATAGAGCACTGTGCTGCCGGAACAAACGGTTTCACAATCATTAGGATCCGATCCTCCGGGTTGGTTGGCAGCAGGGCAAACCTCCGTTACGTTGGACGCTATTTGGTAATTTCCAAAGGGAAAGACCATTAATTGTATGGAATCGAGCAGGATCGTATTTTGTCCGCCTACGCCAAAACCGTATAACTGAATGTAGTTCACCCCTGCAAATTCCGGACAGAACGTAAAGACAGGGCCGTTGCCGCTTTGAATGGCGCCATTTGGAAGCAATACATTCCAGGTGAACGGAATATTGGGATTGGTAATGCCTTCTGCAACATAAGTCACACATTGCCCCAGGCAAATTTGAGAAGGGCCAATGATTTGAAATTGTGTTGTTTGTGCAAAAACAGGGTTAGGTAAAAACCAGCCGGCTAAAATCAAAACAGCTGTCATAACGGCTGTGCATACATGGCGTTGTCTGCATTGACTGCCGGATTGTTGAGTACATTGCGTTAGCGGTTCTGTTATTTGCGTAGGGAGTACGTTTAAGTCCATGTGAGATTGTTTTTGAGAATTTTTTACGCTAAAGACAAACAAGAATCAGGATAAGCGTTGTGCGCTGCCCAAGTTACGAAATCAAATCTTGTATCTTGTGTGAAAATGACTTTAGGAAAGGCCTATGTGACAAAGATACACGGAAGGCAAATTGCGCTGCCTGCTCTCAAAAAAGAAGCTTTATTTTTGGGAATGGTAAGAGCCCAGGCCCTTTTTTGCTTTAAAATTGTGTCCAATAAAATAATAACATTGACATTATGCACGCTCCTAATCCGTTGATTAAAAAGGTGGAAGCCTTAACAGAGTCCAATTACGACTACCTTTTCGATCTTCATAAACACTACCACGCAAACCCTGAATTAACCCTGCTGGAATTTAACACAGCGGCCAGGCAAGCTGAAGAATACCGCAAAGCGGGTTGTGACCAGGTGGCATTTCTGGCCGGAACCGGGGTGGTAGCCCTCATCGAAAACGGCCCCGGACCAACGGTACTTTACCGCAACGACCACGACGCATTGCCCATACAGGAAGAAAACGACATTCCATATCGAAGCACTGTGCCCAACGTCGGCCACCTTTGCGGGCACAGCATGGTGCCGGCCATTTCCGTGGGGGTAGTACGAAACCTGATTGCGCTGAAAGAGTACTGGTCCGGGACCGCCGTAATTGTGAGTCAGCTGGGAGAAGAAAGCGGTGATGGCGCCCGGAAAATGCTGAACGACGGCTTGTACGAGCGTTTTCCGCGACCGGATATGGCGCTGGCCTGGCATTGCAGTCCGACCCTTCCCGGTGGCACGGTAGGTATCCGGAAAGGACCGGCCATGGCCTGTGCCGCACATTTGGATATTTTGGTCAAAGGGATTGGCGGGCATGGCGGCTATCCAGGTGAAACAAAAGACCCTGTGGTACTGGCCGCTTCGATTGTGATGCGGCTTCAAACCATCGTGAGCAGAGAGGTAAATCCGCTGGAACCAGCAGTGGTTACGGTCGGTTCTTTTGTAACCAATTCCCAAAAAGGCACCGTTATTCCCAGCGAGGTGTTGCTCAAATTGACCGTTCGTTGTTTTACCATTCCGGTTTACCATCAGATTATGGCTGCCATTGAGCGTATATGCCGGGGAGAAGCGATTGCCGCCGGTTTGCCGGAAGCGCTTTTTCCGGAAATCAAACCTTTTCCGTTTTTCACCGAATCGGTTTACAACGATCCCGGGCTAACGGCCAGAATAGAAGCCATTTTTGAAGCTTATCTGGGCAAAGACAAAATACACGAAGAACCGCCGTATACTTTTTCTGAAGATTTTGCGCATTATGCCGACGGGGGCCGTATTCCGATTGCTTTCCTCTGGCTTGGCGCTGTGGATCCTACAAAATTTGATGTTGCAGGCAAGCCGAAAGAAGTGCTGCCCTCCCTGCATTCCCCCCGTTTTTTGACACACCCGCCTACGACGATCCGAACGGGGGTAAATGCGATGACGGTGGCGATGGTGGAGTTGATGGGGTAGGAAGATGAACCCTGAATTGTTAGCAAAAACAACTTTTGATTAGCAGCTGAAGCTGATTTTTTTATACCTTATTTCCATAAGAATTTTCTAAACTTCTTCTTCTGAAACAAGCACATTTTGGGGAGCATTCTCCTAATATTGCTTGATGATATCATTCATTTTTTCGAACTTTACCCCCTCCTGCAGCGTTTTAATCTCTTCCACAACTACAAACACGGCTACTGTGAGTTTCAAACTGGTATCTCCATTTAAACCGACGGGCGACCAACCGGAAGCCATTGAAAAACTGGTAAAAGGCATTCAAGCCGGCGAGCAGGCCCAGGTACTTTTGGGTGTCACCGGTTCAGGCAAAACCTTTACCATGGCCAATGTGATTGCCCAATTGAACCGCCCTACCCTGGTCCTGACCCACAACAAGACCCTGACGGCGCAGCTCTACGGAGAATTTTGCGAGTTTTTTCCCGAGAATGCCATCGAATACTTCGTATCGTACTACGACTACTACCAGCCGGAAGCTTATCTTTTTGTCACAGATACCTACATCGAAAAAGACCTGCAAATTAATGAGCAGGTTGACAAACTGCGTTTACGCGCTACCTCTTCGTTGTTGTCGGGACGGCGCGACATCATCATCGTCGCTTCGGTGTCCTGTATCTATGGTATGGGAAATCCCGAGGATTACAAAACCGGCATCATTCGCATCCAAAAGGGATTGAAAACTTCCCGAAACGGTTTTTTGCACAGTCTGGTAAACATCCTTTATTCCCGCACCGAAACGGATTTCAGGCGCGCGACTTTCCGTGTTCGCGGCGATACGGTAGACATCAACCTGCCGTATGTGGATTATGGTTACCGTGTTACGTTTTTTGGCGATGAAATCGAAAGCATCGAACGCATCGAAATCGAAACCGGCAAACGCATCGAAGCGATGGACACGGCAGCTATTTTCCCGGCCAACCTCTATGTAGCGCCCAAAGAACGCATGCACCAGATCATCCGGGAAATAGAAGACGAACTTTACGGCCAGGAAAAATATTTTGAACGCGAAGGCAAATACCTGGAAGCGCGCCGCATCCGGGAACGCACAGCCTTCGATTTGGAAATGATCAAAGAACTGGGGTATTGCAGTGGCGTGGAAAATTACTCGCGATTTTTTGATGGACGCCGTGCAGGAACGCGCCCATTCTGCCTGCTGGATTATTTTCCGGACGATTACCTGATGGTGGTTGACGAAAGCCATGTGACCATTCCGCAAGTGCGGGGTATGTTTGGCGGTGACCGGGCGCGCAAGCTGAATCTCGTGAATTTCGGTTTCCGCCTGCCTTCGGCGATGGACAACCGTCCGCTGAGCTTTACGGAATTTGAAAGCATGACCAACCAGATCATTTTTGTGAGTGCAACGCCCAGCGACTACGAACTGGAACAAACCGGCGGGGTCTTTGTGGAGCAATTGATTCGTCCTACCGGGCTGCTCGACCCGCCTATTGAAGTGCGGCCAAGCCTCAACCAGATTGACGACCTTTTGGACGAAGTGCAGCAGCGGGTGCTGAAGAACGAACGCGTTTTAGTCACCACACTCACCAAGCGCATGGCGGAAGAACTGGCCAAATATTTTACCAAACTGAACGTGAAGGTGCGCTACATCCACTCGGAAGTGGAGACCATGGAGCGCGTTGAAATCCTGCGCGACCTGCGCCTTGGCGAATTCGATGTGCTCATTGGCGTGAACCTGCTGCGGGAAGGTCTGGATTTACCGGAGGTTTCGCTGGTGGCCATTTTGGATGCCGATAAAGAAGGCTTCCTGCGCAACGCGCGTTCCCTGACACAGACAGCAGGCCGCGCTGCGCGCAATGCCAATGGCCTGGTCATTTTTTATGCCGACAAGATCACGGAGTCGATGCAGCGTACGATAGACGAAACCAACCGCCGCCGCATCATCCAGATGGCCTACAACGAGGAAAACGGCATCACGCCGCGCACAATCGGCAAATCCCGGGAAGATATTCTGAACCAACGCTCTATTCTCGACATCCGGGGTCGCAACGAATACGCCTACATCGAGCCGGAACACCCGAGTCTGGCTGCAGATCCGGTGATGGCTTACCTCACCCGCGACCAATTGGAGAAAATGGTGGCCGACACGGAAAAGAAAATGAAGCAGGCCGCCAAAGACCTGGATTTTATCACAGCTGCGCAGTTCCGCGACGAGTTGTTTGCCCTGAAGGAACGGATAAAGACGGCGGCGGGGTGAAACAGTGTTGGTCTGAATCAGGTGAGAGCTACCCTGTTGGGTATAAAAAGATAGACTGACAGAAAATCTGTCATGGGTAGGATTCGCAGGATTTCGGCTAAACTAATGCTTGCCCTCCTCATTAAAAATGCGTTCAATGCGCTTGTCCGGAATCAGCCAGATGAGCGCGACCAGAACGTAGAGAATTTCCGCTATGATGGGATGATAATAAGTTGATAAAATGGCAGTGAGGTAGAGGATCGGAGATATTTTGCCTTTCAGATCATTTCCTATGGCTTTTGCGAGCAGGGAGTGTTCGCCTTGTTTTTTAATGATGATTTGCTGTAAAATCCAGTAAGCGGCGCCCGCCATCAGGAGGATAAAGCCATAGATGGCGACCGGGATCGGTCCAACAGGATTTTCTCCTACCCAGCCTGTTACAAAAGGGATCAATGACAGCCAGAAAAGCAGGTGCAGATTGGCCCATAAAATGCTGCCATTGATGGAACTAACCGTGTGCATCATGTGATGGTGGTTGTTCCAGTAGATGCCCAGGTAAATAAAGCTGAGCACATAGCTGACAAAAACCGGGATAAGTGGTTGCAGTGCAGCAAAATCGCGACCATGCGGAACTTTTATTTCCAAAACCATAATCGTGATGATGATGGCCAAAACGCCATCGCTAAAAGCTTCCAAGCGCGCTTTTTTCATGTTGCAGACGATTGTAATTCTGCGGAAAGATAGGCTTATCGCAACTGTTCGCTGTATGGCAAACCTGGTTTTTATTTAATAAGCCTGTCATTGAGAGCCGGATTGGGGAAAAACAGGATGCTGAAAGGGAGAGGCAGAGCCCTTCAAATAGAACACGGGAGGCGGAGCCGTCGCGCGAGCAAGCTATTTCCTTTTATATTCGTGATTAAAACAATCGAAGCACAGATCAAATAGTTCAAGCTTGTTTCCATCGATGAGGAAGGCCTGTTCTCCTCCGGTTTCGAATTGAATGTAGCGGTTTGTTCCCCAAAAAGTATCGGGTCTCATTTCAAGATCATATGCTGATTGGAACACGAGAGAATCATTGACGTATGCTTCAAAGGTAAAATCATCAATTTTTAGTTTTCTGATGATGTTTTCAGTTTCCGGGGTAAGTGTCCAGCCGCCAAATCCGCCGATTGATTTTACCCAAATCCATTCTCCGGTTATTCCCGCAGGATGTACACAATCTTCTTCCTGATGGCAAGACATCGACAAGAGCAGGAGGCAAAGGCCGGCAAATTGGATCCATTTGTTTTTCATACCCCACTTTTTTGATTTTGTGTTTTGGTTGACACCTTCTAAGACGGGGGCGTTTTCCAGAATAGTTGGGGCATTTTTTGCAAAATTTAATTATCCGATTTTTTTTAATTTAAAGTAAATTACCTTAATTTAAAACATTTTTAATATTGCCGCCGTTTAATAAATAACACGTTTGCTACCGGCAATAGAAATCCATTTATTATTAGTGGACTCCAGTCTGGGCTTTTAACAGCCGAAATCAACAACATCAGGCAATTCTTATCTGTCGTTTTTTTTTACAACTTATTTAATTAAATGATTCATTTGATTAAATGCGTCTGTGTTTTGCAAAAAATAATCTATTATATATTTTATCACCTTTAAAATCTGAAATTATGAATACTGGGAAAGCAATATTAATCGCATTTACAAGTGTTGCTGTTGGTGCCACATTGGGCGTTTTATTTGCACCTGATAAAGGTACGGCTACACGAAAAAAAATTGCAAAGAAAAAGGATGAATTTGTCGGTGATGTGGAACATAAGTTCAATAAATTAATCGGCCAGATCACCCGAAAAGTCGAAACCGTAAAAAAAGACGCTGAGCAAATTGTGGCTAACGGTAAAGCGAAGATGGAAAAATCCGAAGAAGCACTACTTGCAGGCGCTAAAGACAAATAAGTAGCTGGCTTTTGGCAGGGTTAATCAACGACAGGCGCCTCACACCTGTTGTTGATTACTTCTTGCTGCGGCAGGTAGGGTTCCTGCAAACAGTTACAACATCAACTTCAGTTCGGCGTAATGTTCAAAAAAGGGCACTACGCTTCTTACCTATTACACAAACAAAATGGAAAATCTGGTTGAATCTTTGATAGAGAATGCTGAAGCCTACGGCAAAACAACCTATGAGCTTTCAAAACTCAAATTGCTGGAAGGCGTAACAGTTGTCATAAGCGCGCTATTATCCAAACTGATTTTCATGCTCGTGATTTCCCTGTTTGCGTTTGTATTAAGCGTTGGCATTTCGTTGATGCTGGGTGATTTGCTCGGCAAATCCTATTACGGCTTTTTTATTGTCGCATTATTTTACCTTATGGTTGGTGTAGTATTTAAATACACCCTTCAAAAATGGCTAAAAAAGTCGATCGCTGACAAGCTTATCTTGGAAATGCTTCAAAAATAGAAAACACCATGGATATCCGATCCGGAACTGATCTAAACGCAGCCATCCTGCAATTGGAAACAAGGCAGGCGGAAGAAACACAAATACTGAAAGAAAATTTTTATGCGATTTGTGAAAGCCTGAAGCCTGTCAATCTGATCAAAAACACCTTTAAGGAAGTAACTGAATCCACCGATATTAAGAACCATCTCCTCAGCACAGGCCTGGGCCTGGCTACCGGATACCTTACCCAAATAATATTTGAAGAAAAATCGGATAGTCCGCTGAAAAAACTCTTTGGTGCAACTTTGCAGTTTGGTGTTACCAGCCTGATTGCCAATAATCCTGAAGCCATAAGGACGTTTGGCGCCGAAATCGCGGATGTTTTCAGTAGTATAATCCCGTCTGACGATTCAGAAAACCTGATGCCTGAAGAAGCATAAACCTGTATTCAAACAGGAATGACGGCTGAAGGATTGAATAAATCGTATTCCTTTTTAAAAACATAACCCAACTGATTGGTAAGCAGGGTCGTATTCCCGATTTTAAAGTCTGGCGTATTACAGTGATGATGCCCGTATAGCCAGTAAGCGGCCTGGCTGCTTTCGATGAAATCATGCAGTTCCGTCACAAACCCGCAATTGATAACACTGTTTCTGTACTGCTCGGGGTAGTGCATCAGCGTTGGCACATGGTGGGTCACGATGATGCGTTGCAGGTCGGTTGGTTTGTCCAGCGAGGCCCGGATGAACGCGAGGTCGGCTTGGTGCAGGGCATTAAAATCAGTTGTGGTAAACCTCCTGCCTTCGTTTTTGATCCATTCAAAATCGCCCATATTCTGTTGAACAATCCATTCGTGTTGTGGCGGGATATGACTCCAAAGGGTGCTGAAAATGAGCTCGACATTTTTGTATTCGACTACCTGGTTGTTCAGCAGAAAAACATTATTCCTGATTTTTTCAAACAAGGGGTTTTCGACTTTAGCCAAATCCCAATGGTAGTATTCGTGGTTGCCGGGAACCCAGTAAGTTGCTTCAAAATGATCGGCGAGATAATCAAAAAAATCATCGTGCTCGCCAATCAATTTAATCAAAACAACATCGCCCGCCAGCAGAAGAATTTCGCCTTCCGGCTTGAGGGGCTTGTTTTTGAGAAATTTTTTATTGTCCAGGAATTCCAGATGCAGATCGGAGCAATATTGAATTTTCATACCTGTTATTTCCTATCCTTCCCCCACTCCCGCATGATGCCGAGCCTTCTGCTGAAGATATATTTCGCCGTGTCTTTGTACAACGCCTCATAGCGGGCAATGGCTTCTTTTTTATAAGTGGGATTATCCGGTTCCAGTCGGAAAAGGACATAATAAATGGCCGCTAATTTATCCGGATCGGTATAAAGGTTGAGCATCTGATAGAGCAGTTTGCCGGCCTCTGTTTTTCTGCCGTGCAGCGTGTGCGTACGTGCATTCAGCAATTCTGCTTCGAAAAGCAAATCGGGATTCCCAAGGCTGTGGGCAATGGACATCGCATCTTTCAGCGTTTCTTCCAGCAATTCCAGATTGCCCATTTCCAGCAGGACCATGCCTTTTTCCACGAGACTGGAGCCCAGCACCAGGAGGTTGTTGATTTTGCGGGTAATCTCGATGGCCCGGTTGTAGTGTTTCAGGGAACGCTCGTATTCACCTGTGTAATAGAAAACATCTCCCAGCGTATTTACAGCTTTGGCAATGCCCTTCTGGTAACCCAATTCTTCACAAAGCATCAGATTTTTCTGCAGGTAGTCAATGGCTAAGTAAAAATCGCCTTTGACACTGTACAGTTCGCCGATCAGTCCGAGAGCGATGGCGATGCCCTGTTTGTCGCCCAGTTCTTCGCACAGTTCCAGGTCTTCCCGGAACAACTCCATGGCTTTATCATACTTGCCTTTGCGTTCGTAAACACTACCGATACAACCTATGGCGATGGAAGTGAGCTGTTTGTTGCCCAGTTCTTCGCTCAGGGCAAGCCCCTGTTCGTAGCAGTTCAGGGCATTGTCGTAATCGCCTTTTTCGAAATAAACGATACCCATATTGGTGTACAGGGTAGCCATCCCTTGCTTGTCGTTTTGGCGGCGGCAAATGTCCAATTGCACTTCCTGGCAGCGGATGCCTTCGTCGTATTTCCCCTGGTTCATATAAGTCAGACCCAGGTTGGCAACGATTTGAGCGCTCCCGGCAGTGCCGGTACGGGTATATCCCAGTTCGATGCTGCGCTCAAAATAGGTCATGGCTTCGCCGTATTTGCCTTGCCGGAACCAAAGGTTTCCGAGGTTGCCGTAAACGCGTGCCGATCCAAGTTCATCTTCGATAGATTCGAACAGGCCGGCCGAAATTTGCAGGTAGTTCATGGCCTTGGGATAATCGCCGCGCAACATGAGCAGGTTGCCGAGGTTGTTATTGGCCTGACCCAGCAAAACGACATCACGCGATTTTTTCGCCAGCCCGAGCGCTTTCTCATAAGTTTGTTCACACTCGTCCCACTGTCCGATCAGTTCCAGTACTTTACCTTTTTTGATGTAAGTCCGGATTTGATCAACCACATCGCTCTGGCGCCCTAATTTTTTGAGCAGTTTTTCGTAGTAATCAAGTGCCTGCTGGTTTTGGTAATTGCGCTTGGAGTAGTCGGCTGCTTTGCGCAAATACTGGCAGGTTTTGTCAAAAACCCCGGCTTGTTCATAGTGGAAAGCCAGGTCAACGTAGCGCTCCTCAATGTTGTCGGCATAGAGGCGCTCAATGGCTTCAGCGATCAGCTGGTGGAGTTGTTGCAGGCGCACGCGCAATTGCATGCTGTAGGCGGCCTCGCGCAGTAAAGAATGCCTGAAAATATAGCGAAGCTCATTCATGGCTTGCCAGATCTGGCTTTCTTCAGCGGTTTTCACCTGCTCTTTGAGCAACACCTGGGAATTGCCATTGCGAAGAATAAATTCCTCCTGCGTTTTCATCACTTCCGAAAGTACCGGCAACTCAAATTCCCGGCCGATGACAGCAGCCGCCTTCACGGTTTCGCGAACGAGGGCCGATAAGCGGTCAATACGGGCCGTCAAAATGGAATTGATGGAATCGGACAGCTTTATGTTGTTGTCTTTAATGGTCCACAAGCCTTGTACATAATCCAGTACCTCGCTTTCTGTGAAGTATTCCAGTACCTGTTCGAGGTAAAATGGATTGCTGTTGGTGGCACGCAGCAGCAAGTCGAAAAAAGGCTCGCTGATCGGCCCTCCCAATCTGGCTTCCGCAAAAGCACGCACGGATTCCGGTTGCAGGACGTTGAGGTTGATTTCCAGTTGCCCTACGCCGAGTGATTTTACCAGGTTTTCATCCAGAATGACCGGTTTGGCGCCATCGTCAAGGTAGCGCGAAGTGATTAGCAGGAGCATGCGATGGCGGTTCATGCTGCGAACCAGCTCGTGGAGCAATTCACGGGAGCTGTCGTCAATCCAGTGACCGTCTTCGAGTTCCAGCACCAATGGGCGCAGCAGGGCTTCTGCAGCAATGAGGTTGATGATGGCTGAAATGGAATTCTGGTAGCGACCTTTCGCGTCTAACTGTTCCCAGAGCGAGTCAGGGTAGTTGATGCCGATAAGGGCTGCGAGCACCGATTGCGTTCGCTGTAATTCACGGGAAACGTAGGCTGCTTCAGCATTGTTTTCCAATTCGGAAAGGTTAGCCAGCAGTGCCTGGCGCCTGGCTTCAAAATAGTCCCGGTTGGCTGCCAGCGATCGGTCGGGCGACTGGTCAAAGTAGTTTTTGAGAAAATAGACAAAGGGGTTAAATGGTTTGCGCAGAATCTGGTCCGACTGGCATTGGTGCCACTCCGTCAGACCTTGTTCTGCCAGCAACTGGCGCAATTCGTAGGCGACCCGGCTTTTGCCGATGCCCGCCTCCCCATAAATATAAGCAAGACCTGCAGGACGGTTGTCGAGCAGCGGTTTGGCAAAAGAAAACAGCTGTTCCAACTCCGCCTGGCGTCCCACCATGGTTCCCGTATAAACAGGCATGTTGTCGTAGTCGCGGCCAATGAGCTTGAAGGTCGGGATATTGCCCTTAATGCCTTTGTATTTAATGTCGCCTTTGTGCTGAAATCTGAAATGGCGGTTTTTGTGTACTTCGCCATCGACCAGTACATCCCCCCAATCGGCATGCGTCATGATGCGCGCCGCCAGGTTGATGCGATTGCCGACCGCGGCATACTGACAGCGCTCTTCGCCGCCCACGATGCCGGTGTAAGCCGTGCCGAGGGTAACACCTGCCCTGTATTCTGCTCCGGTTGATTGTTTGAGATAATGCAGCTCTTCCCAAATGGCCAGCAAAAATTCAATGGCCCGGTCGGTATTGTTTTCAAATGAAATCGGCGCGCCGAAAAACACCACGATGACCCCGCCTTTGTCGCTGAAGTCAATTTCTTTGAAGTAGCCGGAAAAATTATTGACCTGATTGAGAATGACCGTAGCAAACTCGTTGAGCGCTTCATGGCTTTTCAACCCGGTAAAGGACAAAAACACCGCAATAACGGTACGGAATTCTCCCTCGCCTTTGTGCTCCAGCAGCGGGGCCGGCAGAAATTTTAAACCTACGGCTTCATCCAGCAATGGCAAATCGGACACGCGCAGGGGCGTTTCTACAATAGGAATATTGCCGCTGACCCGATAAAACGATTCGTCCAATTCCTCCAGCGGTATGATGTACGGTCCTGCCTGTTCACGCCAGAAAGCATCGAGCACGATGTCTTGATTCTGCGCCCGGATCTGGCAGGCAGTACATTGGTCTATGCCCTTTCCGCGAAAGTAAAAGGACTTGTGCTGGTCGCCAACGATGCCCCATTCTACGTCGCCGTAAGCGAGGCCGATTTTAATGCCGATGGTAAATTCACCGAAGCGGAAAGCACGCTGACTGAACATATTGCGCGCCTGAACAGCAGCAAAAAGAGCCTCCCGTGCATTGACGTCGGGAGCGCCTTCCGGAAAAACGGCAATGAATGCGTCACCGGCAAAATAGGGAATGAAGCCTCCTTTGGTGTAAACCAAACGCACCAATGGCGCGAAGATATCGTTGAGGATAACCGACATTTGTTCGGCGCCCCTGCTTCCTTCCCGGGCCAATACGTCCATAAGCGGCGTAAAACCGGACAGATCGACAAACATGGTATAAGCCCGGAATGCGCCGGTTTGACGGTCGCTTAAAAATTGATCCTGAATGTAATGCGGTATCAGATGTTTCACGGATGGCGTCGTGTTGTGCTTATGTGCTTTCAGTGGGGAAAATTACGAAGATAAACGCAAATGAAGGCGACGGAATTGTACTCAAGTTAAATGGGTTGTCGTCGAAAAAAAGAAAATGCCTGCAGAATTACTTTACTTTAGTTGACATTCAGTCGGATATTAGCGTCCATAAAATATTTGAACATGATGGGTTTTATTAAAGGAATCACTGCTTATGCAAACGGCATCCGTATCCTGACGCACTACAAGCTTTGGAAATTTGCGCTTATTCCCGGACTTATCAGTGCGCTACTGGGCTTTCTGATTTTTGAGGCAGTCTGGTTTTGGTCTGATGACGTTGGTGGGTGGATTGGGGCACTTTGGCCTTTTAACTGGGGTAAAGACACCCTCCTGCGCATCGGCCATGTTTTTGGCGTTGTGCTCATTGCCGCCGCCGGAATGATTGTTTTTAAGCAACTCGTCATGGCGCTGGCTTCCCCTTTTATGAGTTTTCTGTCTGAAAATATTGAAAAACGAATGGCCACCGGGCAGTCTGTGCCGTTCAGCCTGACCAAAGCCTGGCAGGAACTGCTGCGCGGCATTCACCTGTCTTTGCGCAACATCATTCAGGAGTTGTTGTACACTTTCCTGCTCCTGTTGTTGGGCCTGATTCCGGTTTTTAGTCCTTTTATGGCCGTTGCCATCTTTTTTGTACAGGCCTATTACGCCGGTTTTGGAAATATGGATTATACCCTTGAACGCTATTACAAAGTGCGTGACAGTGTGCACTTTGTACGCCAGCACCGCGGTTTTACCATAGGGAATGGGACGGTCTTTCTCTTGCTGTTGTTTACGGGCATTGGCTTTTTGTTTGCTTTGCCACTGGCGACGGCGGCGGCTACACCCGAGGTGTTGAAGCGGGTGAGGGATGGGGCAAAGCCCCGGGAATAGTAGACACGAGGCCGGAACTTCGACGTCGCTCAGTTACCAAGCTCCGCGCAAGAAGAGGGTTATATCATTCAACTACCGAAAACCGACTGCTTTTTCTAAATCCCCAAAAAGATTTGGAATACAGGGCTTACCTTCGCCCCATCAAACGCTACTTCTTCCATATCGCTTACAAAGGACTGAACTACCACGGCTGGCAACGGCAGGTTTCTGCTGTGAGCGTGCAGGAAATCATCGAAGGTGTCCTGAAACAGGTGCTTAAGTCGGAAATCAGCGCGAATGGTTGCGGACGAACAGACGCACAGGTACACGCAAGCCAGTATTTTTTTCATGCGGACCTTGAAGAAGGCTTTGACCCCGATCTGGTTTATCACCTCAACCGGACCCTGCCCAACGATATTGCCATTTTTGCCATGATCCCTGTCCACGATCAGGCTCATGCCCGCTTCGACGCCACCCAGCGTACTTATGACTATTTCATACATACTTCCAAAGACCCTTTTCTGCAGGGCAGCAGTGCCCTTTATTACGAAGCTAAGCTTGATTTAAAAAGCATGAAAGCCGCGGTTGCGTTGTTGCCGCTATACAAAGATTATTATGCTTTTTGCAAATCTCCTGCGAGTTTTGAGCACACCATCTGTGAGGTAAGTTCAGCTCATTTGTGGATTAGCGAAAATGGCGAGCGGCTGCGGTTTCAAATCAGCGCCAACCGTTTCCTGACCGGGATGATCCGCATCCTCATGGGGCGGCTTTTGGAAATCGGAACCGGAAAAATGAGCGTGGCAACATTTGAACAATGCCTCCGCAGCAAACAACCGCCTCTATTTATCAGTCCGGCCAATCCGCAGGGACTTTACCTTTCAAAAGTTGTCTATCCTTATCTCGATTTGCCCCAATGCTCGGAATTTGCGGCAATTTTTCAATACGAAAGAACAGGGTATTGGATGGAGATTTAGAGTGTTTGTACAATGGGCAAAGCCCAGTGGAATAGGACACGCGAGGCCGGAGCCTCGGCGCGAGCAGAGCCTCGGCGCAAGCAGCCTAAAACGGATACCCAATCGCCAGATTGACCACCATCCCTTTATCCGGAGGGGCGGCGGCATAGGGCACTTTTAAGGGGAAAGCAAAATCAAGACGCAGTAGCAGGATGGTGAAGTCGAGGCGGATGCCAAAACCGGCGTCTACGGCCAATTCGTTTAAAAAATTGCCACTGAATTTAGCGCCTGGTTTCAGCGGATCTTCGTTAAGGAGCCAGACGTTTCCGGCGTCTAAAAATAGCGCGCCTTCAAAGATACTGAACAATTTGGGGCGGTATTCGGTGTTGAATTCCAGCTTGATGTCGCCTGATTGATCTGGCAGGAATAAAGCAGCCTGACTGTCAGCATTTGGCCGGATGTAGCGACCCGGCCCAACGGTACGACTCCTGAAGCCCCGCAGGCTGTTGTTTCCGCCGGCAAAAAATTGCTTAACAAACGGAAGCTGTTGGCTATTGCCGTAAGGGCAGCCGAAACCCAGGATGAAGCGGCTGGCCCATTGGCTGCGCTGACTGATCTGTCGGTAATAACGCAGGTCAATTTCGGTTTTAACAAATTGTGCAAACCGAACGCCGAGAAGGGTGGCAACGTCGTTTGTTTTCCAATTGGCGCCATTGACAAGGCCTGCAATATTGCCCGCCCAGTCCAGCAAACCATTGAAATAAACACCGCTGCGGCTGTTGGCGCCGGCCAATTGATTGTAGTTGTAATTATAAGTGGATCCAACAATAAATTGCGGCTCAATGATCTTGGCCAGGGATGGATTGGTAGCCATACTGTCGGCATATTGCTGCGAAATGCTCAGCGCTTTGACGTAGTTGATGGCGACCGGGTTAAACTGGTGTTCCTTCTTCAGACTTTCTTTCCACGCGTAGCCGTAATTTCCGCGAAAACTGTTGAGGGTGTATAGTTTTTGCCGGCTCAGGAGCTCATACCCAAGCAGCATGTTTGTTCTTGGTACAAATTCGCCCCGGCGCCTGATCTTCCAGAAAGGAATCACAAAACGCGGCACGCTCAGCGTACCCTCAGCGCCGACTCTGTATGTATTGGATGTTCCAAAATTGCCGCTGATCTGTACTTCTGTCCCGCCAAACATATTGACAGACAATTGTTCTGCCCCGCGAAAAGTATTGCGGTTTCTCCAACTTAAAGTGAGTTGCGTACCGGTCAGGTTGTTTGTTTTAGAGGTTCCCGTAAGCTCTGCCCGCAGCGATTTTTTGGGCAGGGGAGTCAGGTAATAATAGGTGTTCAATTTGAGCTCGCCGCTGACCACCACACTGTGGAATCTATTTTTTACAAACTTGAAATTGCCTAAGTTAATCAGCCAGCTCAGCGTGGTATTATGATCTTTTCTGCTGTAAAGGTCACCAGGTTGAAACTGCATGCTTTGTTCAAAAACAATGGGTTTAAATAACTTAGCCGTGTCAATCACATAAAACCCGTTCTGGAATTCGGCGTTCACCTTTACCGTATCTTCCGTGGCTGATGAAAGGTTGTAGTTGGAATAAATAAATACTTTATTGATGTGGTAGGTTTGCCGGGCTTCCGCGGGGGTTTCCCGCTTGATCTGCATGAACAGGTTCACTTCGTTGTTGCCGATCGTACTGTCGGTTTCCAGGAGCAGGTAATCGCCGTTAAAGTAATAAAAGCCACGTTCTTTCAGCTCAAGGTCTATGCGGGCTCTTTCGCCTTTGATCAGGTCGAGGTTGAACGGCGCCCCGGGAGTCAACAATGTCTTGGCTCGGGTTGTGCGGATGGCATTTCCCAAAGAACCTGAATCTGTTGGAAACGTGATGCTTTTGATTTTGTATTCCGGGCCTGTGGATACCTCATATTCAGCGCTTGCCTTTTTATGTCTGAGCGTTGTATCGCTGCGCACGTTAACTTTAAAAAAACCGCGATTTTCCATGTAATTGTCCAATATTTCTACATTTAGACCGAGGTTGACATCACTGAGCAAAACCGGAGCTTCGCCATATTTGCGGCGCAGCCATTTGCCCAGGCCTTTGTTGCTGCCAATATTATAAATCCAAAGCTTAAGCGGCATGCCCAATACCTTGGAATTGGGTCTGGGCCTTGGTAAATCCTTCAAGGTGTTGCGAATGGCTCTTTTTTGTTTTGACGGCACATTGGTCTGGGTAATCTTTATGGATGCCCCTGTATATAAGAAGTCATTTTTGGGAACTGTTTTAGTCGCGCTGCAGCCAATAAGCAATAAGGTCAGCAGTGCCATGCAGGAAAATTGAGTAAGAATATGACTATTCGTTTTTATCATCCTCTTTCTTCGTATTGTTGATGGAATCCGATTTACGATCATCGGGAGCATTGGCGGGCTTTTCAGGCGGCATATTTTCTGTCTCTGTTTTTTTTCTTTCTCTTCCCGGGCTCTGCCTCGTTTTTCTTCGTTCAAATAGGTCTTTAAACTGATTGTAATCAACCGACATGATAAAACTAAGCCCAGTTTCCACCACATACCCTTCCACGACCCCTTCGTATTCGTTGCGGCGGTAGGCTCGGATCAGATATCGTCCATCGGGGGTGAGCGCGTATTCAACGTTGACATTGGGAGAAGTGCTGCTGCCTCCGGTTCCGGTTTGGTTGGTTTGACGGCCCCCTTCCAATTCAAAATTGGTACCGATAGAAACGTTCAGCCGGTCGTTCAGCAATCGTTTGGATACGCCAACATTCAGGTCGGTTTTGTTTTGCAGGGTGCCCGAGGTATAATCTTCCGATGAAACGAGGTCAAAATTGATGTCTACGCCCGCAATCAGATCACCGGCTAAGTTATTGAGTTGTTCGGTCAACAATTTACTCACACTTTGGCGCGCGAGGGAGCCTGCATTGATGACGCCGCTGGTACTTTCAAAAGGATTTTCCGACACAAACCGATTCAGGAGCAAGAGGGCAAATACCTGTTTGTTCAGCTCAGAAGGTTCGGCTTTCAGCTGATTCAGGCGCAATTCCACCTGACCGGCAATTTCATTGTCAATCCGAACACTGCTTTCTTCCGGCAATCGGATATCGAAAGTAAGAATTGGCTGCATGAGGGCCCCGTCCATGTTCAGGAGTACTTCAAACGGAAGCCGTTGCCGGTAACGAAGGTCTGATCGCGCAGTGGTGATCTGGTCCAGAACCAATTCCGTGGCGGAAGTATTGGCTATGTACACCGCCGTAATGTCCAGCATGGCATTGGTTGGTTCTCCGATCCACGTGATCTTGCTTCCTTTCAGGATATTGAAGCGACGGTGAAGAAAATTGAACGACATCTCATAAGCGCCAGCATCCAGTTCATACGAACCAGTGAGCGTTATTTTCCCGCTTTTATCTATCCCGCCATTTAATACCGCTTCTCCTTTCAGGGACAGAAAGTCTCCATTGCCTTCGTCGATTATAATGGCCAATTCTGCCTTTTTGTCAATTTCAATATTCGCCGAAAGTTCCATGCCCAGGATGGAAGTCTTGTTCAAAGTGTCTATAGCGGATAAAAACAAAGAATCGTTGACCGGCGCGTCTTTGTCCACAAACACTACTATTCCTTCCCGTTCCACCACGCCTGGTTGCGATTGGGGCAATACCAGCGTCAGCTTTGTTCCATCATTAATGCGTAGGTTGCCGTCTAATACCGGCGCTGTTTCCGTGCCGGTGATTTTTAAATTGGTATCAAAATAAAGTTGTCCGTAATAGAGTTCATTGTCTTTTTTGTTGCTGTTCAATGCTCTGAAATTCCGTGCCCGTACATTCAGGTCAAAATTGTAGTCTACATAATTCTTAGTCATTGCCACACCATTGACTGTGAGCCTGTTTTCGGCGGAGTCTCGTACGGTGAAGGAATTAAACCGCAGCCCGGCATTGTCCACCGCAATGATCTGTTCGTTGTCAATTTTAAACTGGTTGTTCAGCATCGAAACCACAAAGCTGGTTTCCGTGAAGCCAATGCGCCCGTCAATGTCCGGATTTTTTAGGGTGCCGCCCACTTTTACATTGCCGTTCAGGAAGCCTTTTCCTTCGCGTAAGCTTCCCATGCTGACCCCTTCCAGGGTATTCAACTGCAAACTTCGGATGTCGAGGTTCAAATCCATATTGCTGTTGCTTTCTGGTTTCAGGTAATAGTTACCGGTCAGTGCCACGTCGTTTCCCCGGCCGGCAATGGTAATATTGGTGGCAAAAATATTGGCTTTACTATTGTCAATTTTTGCGTTTACATCGCCGATGGTATCGCTTTTGATTGCAAGGTCATTGATGGTTAAATCGGTGGTAAAGTTTGGCTGGGTGATGAGGTCGTTCAGGATGATGTTCCCGTTAAGGGCGCCGTCTGCCAGTAAAGTATCGGATTGTATGAAACCGGTCAGGGTAGCCAGCCTGAAGTCGGCAAACCGCACTTCCATCGGACTGTTGACACGAAGGCTGTCGCTGTTAATGATTAAGTGCTGGACGCCTTTGCTGAGGTCGAAATTGCGGGCACTGACAAGGTTTGAACCGAAGCGGATTTGGTTGTCACTGCTGATGTTCCAGTTGTCATAATTCAGCAATAAACCATCCGGGTAGAGGGATAGGGCAAACAGGTCGCCCGGCTCTTTTGCCAAAAGCCCCTGAAAATTGTATTTATCGCGGTCAGCCTCGTCGCCTATCCGCAGCTCGAAATTAATTTGATCGTTGGCAAGGTCTGTCCGCAAGCGCAGGCCGGCAAGGGCGAGACTTTCGCCACTGCTGATGCGGGCTGCGCGGGTGATCACGCGGAGACTGCCGTCCTGGGTATTGGCGGATATAACCAGGTCAGCCAGGGTGTTGGCTCCAAGGGAAATATAGGGCGATGTTAAGGTGGCATTCCACTCCCGGTTGCCGGAAAAATTGGCGGCAAGGGAGATGTCATCCATACGCCTCAAATCGGGTAAAAAAGCATGTAGGGCAGGATGGTCTGTAAGGGATGCAGCTATGGTAAAATGGTATGGGGCAATTGTCGCAATTGTCGTATCTGTTGTGATCGAATAATAAGGTTGAATGGCATCGATCAAAATAGCGCTTAATTGCGTCAGTTTATAGGTGCCGGCGATGGCTGCATTGGCAAAATCAGTTTTTAAAACAAGGCTTTGCTGCCCGTTTTCATGCTTCGCCATGAGAGAAATCGAGTCCAGGGAGACCCTTTGATCGTTGGTGACCAACAAAGAATTGGAGAGGTAAATCTGGCCGTTCAAAGAATCGATGTTCAGCTCGGGGAAATTGGCGTAGAGTTCCCCCCGGTAGATCAGCGCGTCTTCGGTCAAATGCAAAGGAGCGGTTTTAATGCTGTCAATGGTTGCTGTGACCTCTAATCCCGGATAAGTGCCGTTCAGGTTCCCTTTCGCCATGAAGGCAAAGTGGAGGTTAGGATCCTTCATCCCGCCCTTAGCGGTAAATTGTTGGTTTGCAATGGCGCCGTCTAAGCGGATGTTTTGATAGACATACTTCTGGTATTCCGCGCGATGGATCAGGCCCTTGATTTTGGCAGTCGCTTTTTTGGGGTTATAACCCCGGCCTGCCACGGTAAAATCTGCGCTGACCGTTCCAACCGTTTCCGGTTGCTGGATGATGCGGCCAAGGTCTAAAGCACGGGTAGAAACTTCGGCGTTGTAAGTAGCGGTATTGGGATCGGTCGCATTCGCGATGGTTCCGTTCACCCCGGCACCGCCGAGGGAAGTATTCAGGCTAATATTGACATACAAACTGGCAAGATCGCCTTTCAGCGTCCCTTTCAGCGACAAAGCCTCCGGAACAGTAAAGTTGTTGGGAATACTATTAGCCGGCGCAAACATCAGGATGTCGTTGCGGGTTGTGTTTAGCATTGTGATGTTCAAATCGGCGGCCATGTTTTGGGGATTAGAAGCATTGGTCAGCGTACCGGAAAAATCCGCCTGCGTGTTTTGAAAACCGCTGAATTGGAGTTTTTTAATTTGCATTTGGGCAAGGCTGCCATTAATCCGGCTGTTGAGGTAAAAAACCGCTTTTGGGTCGTTGAATGCAGGTTGTTTCGCCAAATCGGGAGCAAAAGTTAAGATGTCTTTTACAAGAAAATGGCTGTTATCGAGGTCTAAGCTAAATTTCGCCAGGGCCAAATTGCCCTGTACGGCTTCCATCGAAGGATAGCGAATGGTGGCATTGCCTTTTATTTCACTGCCAGGGGTATGGATTAGCAAGTTTTTCAGGCGCGCACCCCTCCTGGAGTATTGCAGGTCGGCTTTCAAATCATTCAACACAATGCCGCTGCGTTCCCGCATCGCTCCTTTGAAAATGTTGGCAGCAATGGTATCCCCGCTGAAGCGGAAATTATTGGCGTGTACGGTCAGGTTTTGAATGCCCAGATGCGCATAATCCATGCCGCGGGTTCGATGGACTTTCGTATTGTCGTCAAAAACGAAGTGGTTGTTGTTCAGGCTAATGTCGCCGATGGTAATTTTCCAGGGCAGGTTAGTTGTTCCCGTTTTCTGATCAGCCCCGGGGCTCTGTTCGTGGATTGACGGATCGCCCCGGGCATTTAGGATGACTACCCCGTCCAATTCGTTCAGTTCAACCTTCCTGAGGGCAATCAGGCTTTTTTCGAGGTCAAGGTTTGTGGGGAAAATTTTCAGGTCTTTAAATTTGAACTTCGTGTTGACGGCAGATTCTTCGTTGTTGTAAGCGAAGTCAATATCGTGCAGCAGGGTTTCCTGATTGCTTAGTTTTAAGTACTGGGTCACTTCGTTTGTAACACGCAGGGCTGGCCTGTTATTTACAACCGGCAACGATAAAGGGCTTGTCTGTTTGATCTGGCCTCTTAAGCCACTGACTAAAATTCGCGGCACATCGAATTTAAGGTGATCGAGATCGAATACATCAATTCGGGCATCAAAATGCCCGAGGTAAACGTCGGCGTCATTGCCCGTGACGACGTCCCGATACACGAATCTGGTGTCGTCAACAATGATCTTTTTTATCGCGATTTTCATACCCGTCGTGTCATTGGCAGGTTTGGAATTTTCGCGGGCAAAGGCGTCTATGATGAACTGGAAGTTGAAAAGGGTATCCGGAAGCTGGCGCTTTACTTTGGCTGTAATCCCGTTTAAATTGATTTCGTTGATTTGAATTTCGTTGCTCAATAATTTAAACAAGTCAATGTCTACTTTCATTTGACGACCAGCCAATAAGGTATCATTGGTTTGATCTTCAATATAAACCCCTTGCAGTACCAGCATTTTGGGAAAAAAAATATCTACCCCGCCTATTGCTACTTTAGTATCCAGTTTTTGTTCCAGAAAGGAGACGATCTTTTTTCGGGCAAAATTTTGTACCGGCGCGGTTTGGAGCAGCAGGAGGAGGCTGAGGATCAAAAAAAGAATGGATAGGAAAAAAATACCAATACCTCTTCCGATTCTGGCGCGTAGTGTCCTTTTCTTTCTTGTTTCTTTTTTCGATAGCATGTCATAACTTCACAGGAGTAAATCATACAAATATACTTTTTACTTTGGCAACAAGGTTTACATGATTTTGGTGTAAAATTGTATAATTTACAGGTTGTAGCAGGTATATCACGACACAAGAATGGCATTACCTGCAATAGGCAGAGCCCACTGGAATGGGATACGCGAGGGTTACTGCTTCACAAACCGCACCGTCGTCATTCCTGATTTACCATATACCCGGATCAGGTACAAACCTGCACTCAAACTGGCTGTATTGACCGTAGTTCTAAAGTCGTTTAGAGTGGCGAAGGAATGATGTTGAATGATCTCGCCAATCGAATTGACTATTTCTATACTGCTGATGCCTTGCCGGGATTTTACCTCCAGGTGATTCCTGACCGGGTTGGGCCAAATGGAAAGGGAAGGGGTAGCTGCCAATTCTTCAACGCCATTGATGAGGTTCACCAGGAGTGTATCCGATGAAGCGCAGCCTAAGTGACTGGTTCCCGTTACCCATATTTGCGGGTTTTCAAGCGGGAAACTGACACTTATCTGCTGCGTGGTTTCACCGGTACTCCAAAGATAACTGCTTCCGGCGTTCCCGGCATCCAGGGTGATCGATTGGCCCGGTGCAAGCGCAAGGTCGGGGCCAAGATCCACAAATGGCGTTTCTGATATTTCAAAAGTTTTGATCACGTTGCTGGGGGCGCAATCGTATAGTCGGTTGAGGTGCGTTTCAAAACCAAGATCTATTTCAGTCCCCGGGTATGAAAAACTTGACCTGCCCCTCGGGTATGGATCGTTAAACCGAACTGGAATAATGGAAGAAGGCGCTCCGGTGTATTTTACCTGAAAAGTGTACAGGGAATCTTTTTCTAAAAAGATTTGGTAAAGCGGGAAATGAAAGTTTTGGACGTAAGTGGATTGAGTTCCGTAAGCGGTGGAATCGGTATAAATAATCAGGCCGGTATTGCCTTCTCCTTTGAACAGGGTGTACCGGACAGGCACCAGAGAATTGGAATACAAACTCAGATTAACGGTATGCAGAAAGCCTGAAATACCTGCAGTAAAGGATTGCCAGACGGCGTCGTTGTTTCCTGCAATAAAGCTTGGAGGAGGAAACTGAGCTGCGTTGGTCTGATCAAGGGTATCCAGCCATGGGAAGGACTGGAAAGGAATGGCATAGGACAGAGAATGTGTTCCTACACTCAGTTGGGAAGGTAAGAGGGTGTTTGACAGATAAGGCTGGCCATCCAACAAGAGAAGACCGCCCGGCGGGTTGGTGACGATCGGATAGACCGAATCAGCGTTGCACAAAACGGCATGGTCAGGCAGGTCAATCTCTGCTCCCTGAGCCACATTAAAACTGAATGCCTGGTTACTCACACAGCCAAATCCATTGGTGTAAACATACTCAACCTGGTGGCTTCCTGTACTTAAATTTGCCGGGTTGATCAAAGAATCCGGCATCCCGTCAATAAACACCTCACCACCTGTCGGACTGAACAAAACTGGACTGGCCGGAGCATCAGCACAATAATTAGGGTAGAGTACAGTGGCTGTGGTTTGTGTAGGTTCGCTCACCAGGATATTGGCGCTGGTGGTATTGCCGCAATTTGGAGTCGCCGGCAAAACGTAAGTAATAAATGATAAATCATGATTTATGCTGCTTTGTCCGCCCGGATAAGTATTGGAAGTCATTCCGGCAATTTCAAAATCGTCCGGGGCGCTGATTTGCACGGTGTAGCTATAGCCTGCCAACATGGGCACCGGGGCATCAAAATTGAATTTGATCCAGTCAAAACCAATATTGGGCCCGGCTGGGAAGCTTCCCTGTGTTAGCAATGGGCCTGTCGTTCCCGTACCTTCGTATACCGAATAATTGATGTTTTGAGCCGTGGTTTGGATCATGGAAAAAGCAAAGCCGCTGAATTGGCCCGTTGTGCCGGCTGTAAAAGATTGCCAGGCGTTGGTCAGGTGGTGGGAAGTATTGCTGTATTGATAATAGGCATCTGTGGTTTCCAGAGTAGCCGCGTCTACTGGCGCCGTATAATAAATCACATGGTTACCCACGCCGGCAATTTCCGGATAAAATACATTGCCTGCCACGCCTTCGCCTGAAAAAACGCCCCCCGGTACGTTCGAAGTCAGGGTAAAGGGGGCGCTGTCCAGACACAGGTATTTAGGCACAGCATCCATCCTGACTTCAAGCACCCCGCTCTTTAAATAAGCGCGTTCGTGTTCCAATACATACAACATTCTGCTGTATTGCCCGGGTGTGAATCGCCCCAAACAATGAAAAGGAGCCGCTGCCATGTAATTGTCCACATCCGGGTGGTACAACTCGCCATTGGCATCTACCGTAACCGTGTCAATGTACTGACAGGCAGGCGCCGGCGCTACCCTGCCATACAAGCCCGGATCAGCGGGGGTATCACAAATGAAATCTCCTGCAGTAGCGCAATTGGAACCGTTTACCAATTCGTCTGTCAGGTAGGGAATTTCTGGGAACCCATTAAAAACGTGGGTGTGTAAAAGCGAAAAATAATGCCCCAATTCATGCACAAAAGTGCTTGCCGGGCCATGATTCATAAGTATGAGGTCTCTGCCGTCAGGAGTTGGGTAATAAGCATACGGACCAAGCCCCCTGGCATAGAAGATGTTTAAATAGCCGGGAAGGCCGTAAATATCAAATAACTGGCCTTCCAAATCTGAATCCCAACCTTCAAAAAACAAGGGATGGTAATCTTCAGGATAAGGCACATATTGAATGTTGCAAATGCTCAGATGCAGGTTAATGGGAGCAAAAATCAAATTTGCAGCGTCAACCCTGTCCTGTATCAGTTCCGGCGTCACAATCGGCCCGTCGTGATATTGCAGGATCATGACGTTCAAAGCCACATCGCGCATTCCGCCGCTTTTCTGCTCGTAATTATTTGCTAATGACGCTGTTTTTTTCAGATATGCTTTGTAGGATTCATCGGACTGAGGCACACTGCACTGAAATGGCTGGGCAAATCCAGGCAAACAAATCAGCAGGCTAAACAGGGTAAAGCAAAATTTCATGACAGCTATTTTGTTCATGATGGCAATCCAAGGATTGCGAAGCTCGGTATTATTTTTTTAAATCACCAGGCTTTCCGAACAAAACAGCTGCCTTTGGGGACAACTAAGGGTTACTTTGCCCGAACCACGACAGCCTGAGCGCCACTGGCTTTAGGTTTGATTGCCCGGCAGTCCCACAAAGGGTTGTAATCTTCGCCTTCGCGAACATAGCGGCAGGCCATCAATTCGGCGCCGTTTTTATCTTTCAGATAGAATGGCTCATTGGAAAACACGGTGCCGGAAATGAGCTCAGTATGGCAAATCAGATCCAGTCCGGCGCCATTCCAGTAAAAATAAGTCTTTTCAATACCGGCCCAGCAGCCGATGGTCATGGTGCTGGCTTCAATGACCAGCGCATTATTCGCCGCCGGTAAATTGAGAATGCGCAGCAGCGCACTGGAACCGCAATCTTCAAACAGGCAAAGTCCCGGAATTTCCTTGCGGTGCATCAGGTGGCCATTTTGAAGAATGCGCAGTTCTGCACGGATATCGGCGAGTTTTTTGCGGGGCTTTGATGAAACGCCCAGCAGCACGAATTCGGATTTGCCGTCGCCGGTCAGGTCAAATTTGCGCCAGCCTTTGGCAATATAACCGCCCCAGACATAGCCACTGATGGTTTTTCCGGAAGCGCCCGAGCTTTTCACGTGGTACCAGAAATCGCCGTAACCGTTGATTTCTTCTGTTGGCAGCTCTGCTTGTTCAGAATAGCCAATATTGCTGAGGGCATGGCCATTGCCATAAGTAGCGATGACTTTTGAATAGCGACTCGGGGTGGCATGCATGGCGACATGGTCGCCGAAGGTGTAAAGCGTAGAACCTTTAGAATATAGCTGTGCAACCTGTGACTGGCGGTGAAACCAGTCGAAATAAGCTTCCCATTCTCCGCCAACAATGCGGGTCTGGGGGGTGGAAGTGTTGACAACCATGGAGGAGGCAAGTGCGATCAAGAGCATTTTCATGGGAACAGTTTTTTATTATTTCATAGGGAATGTACCGGCTTAAACAGGTTTTGCACCGGCAGGATACTTTCTTTATACGAACAAAAGGCAGTCGCGTTACTACGGTTCGGTAACAAAAGTTCGTTTCAGCCTGGTTGTACTGACCAAAAAGGTGTGTGGAAGCGTGTATTCGATAAACTCACTCTGTTTTTTGAAAACGCCTGCAAACTTTGAATTCTTTTAAAAGGAAGGTTCTTTTTTTTAATTTTCTTTCATAACAAGCGGATTTCACCAATTTATCAATTGCTTATTCCGCAAACGATCAAAACATAGTTTGTTAATCAGCCCCATGTCAGCAGCATGCATGGCCGCTTCGCGGTAATTCCGGATGAGTCGGATGTCAACATCGCCAACTGCCCGGATGAGTTGGGCAACGCGCTGGGAACGCCTGCTTTCCCGGACATCGCGGATGTAAATAGCCCGCACCTGCCCTGGAAAATCCCTGGATAAGTCTAGATAGATGTCGGCATCATTTTCGCCGCTGTCGCCTATGAGCACGAACGGCAACTGAGGATAGGTGCTCAGGATTCGCGCTGTATGTTCGTATTTGTGACCCTTATAGCCCAGCGGGGTGGTTTGATATGGGATCCCAAAATCGCGCAGCAAAATGGGGCCTTTCGGCAAATCATTGATGTTCAAAAAATCCTCCAGCAAATCGTACAGGTTCCATGGACTGTTGGAAACATAGAAGAAAGGGTTGGTCGATTTTTCCCTGGGCCCGCGTTCCAAAGACTGATAAAAAGCACCGACTTCGTTGAAAGCTTTGCGGGAACGCGCATTTTTCAAAAAAGTCAGGTACAGCATTTTTAGTTTGAGAATGGAAGTGACATCTGTTTTCAGGATCGTGTCATCGATGTCGCTGATGACGCCAAAAGCGGCATTTTTTGGGATGAGCAGGTCCGAAGTACTCCCCTGTTCGCCCGACGTATAAAGCGGCGCTTTCAGCGTAATTTCCACATCGGTCCAGTTCATTTTTAGGCCGCTCAATTTTCGGGGCAGCTCTGTTTCTAATTGAAAATAGCCTTCCACATCGCTGGTTACCTCAAATACGTTACTGCCTACCCGCACTTCCAATTCGGCGCCGCTTACCTCATAGCTGTTGAAGCGCCGCAAGGTTTTTACAAAGTTTTGCCATGCGGTATCTTTGTCTTTGGAGCGGAAAATGCTGCTGTTTTGCAGGACGCGCCCTTTGAGAAAAACCTTGTCCCGACGCCCGTAGCCGCGATAAGCCATGATGGCCGGTTGTGTTGTAAAGTGTATGCCAAATAGCTTATACCCCCTCGAAATCAGCTTTCGCAGGTTTATCTTAAAGCGCCGCATCAATCTCCATCCCCAACCGGATTGCCGCATGAGTAGCTATTTTTTTCGGTGTGAAATTAGGACATTTCCGCATCTGACAAATAATCTTGTTGTTGCGTGTTTACATCCGTTTTTGTTCTTCGAAGGATTGTCTTAAATTTGAAGGTATAAATACAAACTACCGGACATTTCTTATAATCCGTATAGAACGTGATTCTGTTTACTAAACTTTCAAAGTTTGGTAAACATTGGGCAGAAAACAACAACAAGCATGCTGGACCACCTGATCGTACAAAACTACCGGCTTTTTAAAGACCTGAACATTCCTAAAATGGTATAAATATGCAAGCATACCACGATCTCCTCCGCCACATCCTCGACCATGGCGCCCGCAAAGAAGACCGTACCGGTACCGGAACCCTCAGTGTATTTGGCTATCAGATGCGTTTCGACCTGGAAGCAGGTTTTCCCCTGCTGACAACCAAAAAACTGCACCTGCGCTCCATCATCTACGAACTGTTGTGGTTTTTGAAAGGCGACACCAATATTGGCTATCTAAACGACAACAAAGTGACCATTTGGGATGAGTGGGCCAACGAAAACGGCGATTTAGGCCCTATTTACGGCAAGCAATGGGTGGCCTGGGAAACAGCCGATGGCCGTCAAGTCAACCAGATCGAGCGGGCGGTGCATGACTTGCGCCACAATCCCGATTCCCGTCGCATCATCGTCAGCGCCTGGAATGTGGGCGACCTTGGGAAAATGGCGCTTTCCCCCTGCCACGCCCTGTTTCAGTTCTATGTCGCCAATGGAAAACTTTCCTGTCAGTTGTACCAGCGCAGTGCTGATGTTTTCCTCGGCGTGCCTTTCAATATCGCCTCCTATGCCCTGTTTACCATGATGATGGCCCAGGTATGCGACCTCACACCCGGAACGTTTATCTGGACGGGAGGCGACACCCATCTATACCTCAATCACCTCGACCAGGTAAATTTGCAGCTTTCCCGCGAACCGCGCCCGCTGCCAACGATTCGCATCAACCCGGATGTGAAGGATATTTTTGCTTTTCGATTCGAAGATTTTGAGTTGTTGAACTACGACCCGCATCCGCACATTAAGGCGCCGGTGGCAGTATGATTTAATTTGAAGATGAGTGGATTTGAAAATTTGGTAATGCAGCTGCTCTGAATAGAGCATCGGGTGCATCAATCTTCGGACATCCGGAACCCCCAATCATCAAATTAACCAATCATCAAATTTTCAAATCCCTTCCTAATTCCCCCGGGGGTTCAAAAAATTCTCCAGATCAGGAAACACGCCGGTATTCTGTTTGGCAATGTCCTTGTCAACGCGTTCGCCGTTCAGGTAAACAACGAGATAGGCGCCGGCAAATCCCTTGCTGAGGATGGATTGGCGGTAGGCTTCTGCTTCGGAATAGGACTCGAAAGCGCCTATGGTGTAGCGGTAGAATTCAAAATTTGGCGTTTTTTCGGTCATTGGATAAGGCTGAGCGGCAAAGGCGTTGTTCCCGTATTCGCCTTTAGAAGAGGCGACCTGGACTTTGTAGACAAGGTCTTTGTTGGTAACAAGCCCCGGTACAACCGACTGGTATCGGTTACCAATAACCGGCACTTTGCCTTGTATGGGCAGGTCCCGCGTATTGCGAAAAGCAAATTCAATCTGGTAACCGGCGGTATTAGGGGCGCGACTTAGCGAGCGCATGAAAATGGCTTCACCCGAAACGCCTTTTCTCAGAAAATAATCCGACACTTTTTCGGCCTGCAGGATGGCCGAATACAACCCTTTTACAGAAGGGCGCGATTCAGGGGCGTAAGCGGTGATGACCAGTCGGAGCTCCGGATATTGCAACAGCAGATCGGCCACCTGATCAAGCGTTACTTTGTCTTTCGAGGACAACGGGGTTTCGGCATTCGCCAGTAAAAGCGGCGCAAAGGAATATTCCTGTGTTTTAGGCCTGGGGGTAGGCTTAACCGGCACATTTGCGATCGGTGGTTCGGGGTCGACCGGCTCAGGTTCAAAAACAATCTGTGGCAGCTCCATTTCCATCAGGAATTCCTGAAAGTAAGCGATGTAGATATCGCGCATGCCAAACCCGTCTTTTCGCGAGGAACAAAAAAAGCCGGTGAATCCATCGCGTGAAAGGCGGAAATGCGTGTCGTCACTGGCCGAATTGATGGGGATACCTACATTCATCGGCAGGGTCCAGATGTCTTGTTTTTCGTTGTAAACGGATCTGAAGACGTCAAATCCACCCACACTTTTGTAGCTGTCGTTGGAGCTGAAGTAAAGTGTCCGGCCATCCATAGCCAGAAAAGGCGTCGTTTCGTCATAGGAAGTATTGACCGTTGCCCCCAGGTTTTTAGGGGCAGTCCAGTTCCCTTTTCTATAGGATACGCTGTATAAATCAAGCCCGCCATAACCGCCAGGGAGTCGGGCTGCAAAAAGAATCAGGGTGTCGTTGTAAAAAAATGGCGCGACATACTGCGTGCGCACCTGAGCAGGCCCAAGAAAAGGATCAACACTAAAAGTACGCGATGTTTGTTGGCGAAAGGTATCGACCAGCATGGCCCCGTTTTCAAAAGTCCAGCCCTGGTAATAAAAAAGCACCAGGCCACTCCGGTTGAAATCGAGCAAAACCTCGTGTTTTGGACTGTTGAGTTGATAATTCATGGGCTCGGGCTGAAGCCAAACGCCGCTTTCTGAACGGCTCGAGTAGATGTCCGAAAAATAATGCCCATAACGTTCATCTTTCACCCCCCGGGAATTGCGCAAGCCGCCGGTGCAATCCTGTCGGGCAGCTGAAAAATAGATTTTGTTGTAATTCGTTGGGCTGGGGATCGGGGCAAATTCGTCGCCTTCGGAATTGGTTTGAGGGCCCAGGTTTTCAACCAAAGCAGGGGCCGTTTTAAATTGCAGCTCAATGCCGTTGGCGCAGCGTCGGATTTCTTCACGCACCATCTGGCGGTAAGGGTGGTCGTTCTTGATCGTTTTTAAATACAGCTTATAGTATTTGGTGGCTTCTTCAAACTGGTGCCGCGCGTGGTAAACTTTTCCCAAATACAGCCAGCAATCGTTGTATGGCGATTTCGTTGCTTCGGTCATCGCCTGCAAATGTTCCAGCGCTTTGTCCAGTTGATTGAGCTGGTAGTAAGCGACCGCCAGCATGAGCCGTGCTTCTTTATCATCACGGATCAGGGATTTCGCATTCGCCAGCAAAGCCGCTGCATCGCCATAGCGTTCGCGGGCAAGCAGGGTTTGGGCTTCCGCTTTTTTATCGCTGTCACTAAGCGGCTGTGCAAAAGCGCTTACGCCCGCAAAACAAAGCACCACGATGTAAAAAATGCGGGTCATCATATTTTCAGAACATTTGGTATCAGATACGATCAAACTTCCCGCCGGGCATCAAACGCCTCCAGATAATCGCCAACCCGCCGGAGGAAAGAGCCTCCCAGCGAACCATCTACAACGCGGTGGTCATAAGACAGCGAAAGGAACATCATCTGTCGAACAGCAATCAAATCGCCATATTCCGTTTCGACAACGGCAGGTTTTTTCTTGATGGCGCCGGTAGCCAGAATGGCAACCTGGGGCTGATTGATGATGGGAGTCCCCATGACATTGCCAAAAGTGCCCACATTGGTCAGGGTGAAAGTACCGCCCTGCACTTCTTCCGGTTTGAGCTGGTTTTTTCGGGCGCGGTTGGCCAGGTCATTCACCGATTTGGTCAAACCAACTAGGTTAAACTGATCGGCGTTTTTGATGACCGGAACAATGAGGTTGCCGGAAGGCAACGCTGCAGCCATGCCGATGTTGATGTCTTTTTTGACTATCAGCTTTGTGCCGTCTACTGAGATATTGATCATCGGAAAATCGGTGATCGCCCGGGCAACTGCCTCCACAAAGATGGGGGTGAAAGTGATCTTTTCGTTGTATTTTTTCTCAAACGCTTCTTTGACCCGATTGCGCCAGTTCACCATATTCGTTACATCCACTTCCACAAAAGAAGTGACGTGAGGAGAGGTATGCTTGGACATCACCATATGCTCTGAGATGAGCTTGCGCATGCGGTCCATTTCAATGATCTCCACATTGCCGTTTATGCTGCCGGAAGATACTGCTGCCGGAGCTGGCTGACTCACCGGCTGCACAGGCGTTGCGGTAGACGGCCGACGGTTCTCAACATAAGCCAGAATGTCTTTTTTGGTGACGCGGCCCTGCATGCCCGACCCTTCAATCGCGTCCAGTTCGGCAGCGCTGATTTGTTCTTCACGGGCAATGGTGCGGACCAGCGGCGAATAAAAGCGACTGGTACCAGAAGCAGCGCGAGCGCCGCCTTCTGCTGGTTTTTCTGCAACAACTGCAATTGGCCGTGCTTCTGAAGCATGTGCTGCCTTTCCGTTGGAAGGCGGCGCTTCTGACACTGCGGGGGAAGCTTTCGGACTGGTCGCTTCTCCTTCTGTGGCAATAACTGCAATGACGGTGCCAATGGCGACAACATCGTTTTCCTGGAAGCGAATTTCTGATAAAGTACCGCTCACAGGGGAGGGGACTTCAGAATCAACTTTATCCGTTGCAATTTCCAAAATGGTTTCATCCATCTCAATGCGATCGCCCACCTTTTTAACCCACTTCAGGATGGTGGCCTCCATGATGCTTTCGCCCATTTTGGGCATTATGATTTCGACAAGAGCCATAGTCGGTATTTGAATATGTGTTGGTTATGACTTGGTTAGGTATATTTCAACTGCAAAGTTAGGGGAATTGCAGCGATCGGCCAATATATCCGCCTTTTAAAGTAATCGAACCTGTCAGCAAGCCGGATGAAAGACAAAAACGCCAGGTTTTTTACTCCGGCATATTTTATTTGGTCTTAGATTCATTGGAAGGCCGTTTGATGGATTTTTTAATATTAGTCGGAAAATTATCTAACTCGATTTTGTAAAATCAAAATATATCCTACTTTTACCGGGCAGTATTCATTATTAAGTCATAATAAACTTTGTTCGCATGAGACTAATTGTAACATTTCTATTTCTTGCACTCTCCGCAGGATTATTTGCTCAGGAGCGCAGCTGTGGCTCGATGGATGTTTTGGAGCAGCAACTTCAGCAAGATCCGGACCTGGCAGCCCGTATGGAAGCCATTGAACGGCATACCCAACACTTTGAACAGCACTACAACGGCAGCGATCGTGTAGTCATCACCATTCCGGTAGTTTTTCACATTGTCCACAATGGCGACGCATTGGGCACGAATGAAAATATTTCAGATGCGCTCATCCAGGCACAGCTGGATCAATTGAATGAGGATTTTTCCCTGACAAATTCAGACGCTTCTTTGATCCCTTCTATATTCCAGTCTGTTGCAGCCAATACAGAAATCCAGTTTTGCATGGCGCAACGCAAGCCGGACGGAAGTGCTACCGATGGCATCAATCGCGTCAATGGTGGTCAGACTTCCTGGACAGTCAATCAGATTGACGGCAACCTGAAACCTTCTACCATCTGGGACCGCACCCAGTATCTCAATATCTGGAGTGTGGTCTTTGGCGGCGGCGATGCCGGTTTGCTGGGCTATGCACAATTTCCCGGCGGTTCTGCCAGTACAGACGGCGTTGTTTGTTTGTGGTCTTCCATCGGCTCTGTAGACATGCCTAACCCTGCGGGAGGTGTTTACGCTCGTGGCCGTACTGCGACGCACGAAGTTGGTCACTGGCTCAACCTGCGCCACATTTGGGGTGATTCTACCTGCGGCAATGATTTTGTTTCAGATACGCCTGTACACAATACTTCCAACGGCGGATGTCCGACTTACCCGCACTACAGCACCTGCTCTGGAGCACCAGTTGAGATGACGATGAACTATATGGATTATACGTACGATGCCTGTATGTATATGTTTACAGCTGGCCAGAAAGCCCGTATGCAGGCCGTATTTGGCGCAGGTGGATCGCGCGCCAGCATCACGTCTTCCCAGGGCTGTGTTCCGCCAAGTGGTGGTGGCAGTTGCGGCACGCCTTCCGGCCTGGCAGCTTCTTCCATTACAGATAATTCTGCTGTTCTCAGCTGGGGTGCAGTTAGCGGTGCTACTGCTTACAACGTCCGTTTCCGTGAAGTAGGCACGACGACCTGGACCAGCGGCGTCATCAGCGGCACGGCTGCCACGGCTACCGGTCTGGCTGCAGGAACAACTTATGAATTCCAGGTACAGGCCGACTGCGGTGGCACACTCGGCAGCTATTCCGGCCTGACAAACTTCACGACTACCGGCGGTGGCGGTGGCGGTTGCCAGGATAATTTCGAACCAAACAACAGCCGCAGCAGCAGCTTACCGCTGAGCGACATAGGTGTTGACCTTTCTGCTCAGATTGCTGCTTCCGGTGACAACGACTGGTATCGCTTTGCGAATACTTCTACCCAGCGCAGAATCCGACTGGATCTGACGAACTTACCTGCAGATTATGACCTGAGATTGTATCAGAACTCAACATTGAGAGGTACTTCTCAGAATGGCGGCACCACTCCGGAGTTTCTGATTTACAACACGACGAAAGTTGCTTCTAACTGGTATGCTTATGTCTATGGCTACAATGGCGCCAACAGCAATACCCAATGTTATACCCTGCGCATTAGCCTGAGCAGCACCAACTTCCGTACCGACGGCACGACCGACGGAGAAGTAACGGAGTTTGAAATTCCGGTCAATGTGGTAGAAACAGGCTTCCTGATGTTCCCGAACCCGGCAAATACAGAAGTGACGCTGGACGTTGATATGGACGCTGAACGTCAGGTCAGGGTAAGCATCATGGACATCACGGGCCGCATCGTTTCCACGAACTCCTACGACCTGTACAAGGAACAAAGCCGCGTCACCATGGATGTGAGCGCGCTGCCTTCCGGCATGTACGTCGTTCGCGTTGAAAATGGCAAAATGATTGGCACACAGAAGCTGACCATCGCCAGACCGTAAACGTTTTATGAATTGATTTTGATGGATGATACAAGAGCCATCCCGGATTCCGGGGTGGCTCTTGGCGTTTTGGTTTGTAGATAGGCTACCGATATAGCGTCCCGATGGGACGGAGAACCAGAAATATAGCCAATCCCGTATCCGTCGCATCGGGATATCCATCAGGCAGAATACTATGGTTTTAACCTACACCGCCACACACCGCGCCTTCAACCATTCCACTTCCTCCGCGTCCAGGAGCGGGGTCAGCGCAGTTTCCACTTCCCGGTGATAGGCATTCAGCCAGTCTTTTTCAGAGGATGTCATTAATGCAAGATCGATCAGATTAGTATCGATCGGGAAGAGGCTGATCGTCTCGAATTTGTAGAATTTTCCGAAGGCATTTTCCGAAGCAGGCACGCAGAGCACAAGGTTTTCGATGCGGATGCCGTATTCGCCCGGAAGGTAGAAGCCCGGTTCGTTGGAGGTCAGCATGCCCGGCTGGAAAGGCGTGGTGCTTCGTGCGCCTGTAGGCGAGGCTGCAAAACCCTGAGGCGGTTCGTGCACGTTAAGGAAAAAACCGACTCCGTGGCCGGTGCCGTGGCCAAAATTCAGATCGTGCTGCCAAAGGAATTGCCGGGCAAGTGCGTCTAATTGAACGCCGCAGGTACCAGCCGGGAAGTGGGCGTCGGCCAGCGCAATGTGGCCTTTCAGCACAAGGGTGTAATGGCGCTTTTGCTCAGCACTCGGGGTACTTAGGGCAAAGGTGCGGGTAATGTCGGTAGTGCCGCTGAGGTACTGGCCGCCCGAATCCAGCAGCAAAATGCCATTGGGGTGGATTTGCGCACAGGTTTCCGGCTCGGCGTGGTAGTGCACAATGGCGCCATTGGCTTTGTATCCGACGATGGCTGCAAAGCTTTCGCCCACGTAGTCTTTCTGTGCGGCGCGAAATCCGGCAAGTTTCGAGGCTACTTCCACTTCGCTCACCGGCCGCTCTTTTAGTGTAGATTCCAACCAGCGCACGAGTCGCAGCAAAGCCACACCGTCGCGTTGCATGGTTGCTTTCAGGTTGGCAACCTCCATTTCATTTTTCAGCGCTTTGAGATTGCGTGGAATGGTATCGCCCGATACGACCTGCCCTTCAGGTAACGCCTGATGTAGCTGCAGGTTGGTTGTCGAAAGATCGGCCAATACCCGGTGTTCCGTTGCGGCCTGTTTTAAAAAATCGCTGACGCCTTCGTAGGGATGCAGCAAAACCCCGTCGCTGAGCAAAGCATCGCGCAGGGCATCGGGTACCTTACTTTGGTTGATGAACAAGTGGGCTGTCTTCATGCCGATCACCAGGTAACAAATGCTGACCGGATTGTAAGCCACATCAGAAGAACGGATGTTGAGCGTCCAGGCAATATCATCGAGGGTGCTGATCAGGTGGAAACCGACTTTGAGTTTTGCCATCTGACTGCGGATGGCACTCAGTTTTTCAGCACGGGATTTTCCCGTATGGCGCAATTCGTGTTCGTAAATCAGGTTTTCCGGCAGTGCGGGGCGGTCTGCCCAGATGGCAGCCAACGGATCACATTGTGTGTTCAGTTCGAGACCGGCGGCAAAAAATGCTTTGGCCAACTGCCGGATTTGAGACACTGAAAAAAGGCTGCCGTTGCAACCCACCACACTACCTGGTTTCAGGTTTTCGCACAACCAGTTGATGTGTTCCGGCGCGTGGGGAATAACCTGTTTTTGCAAGACCACTTCGCTGCCTTTTAGCTGACTTTCGGCCTGCAGGAAATAGCGTGAGTCTGTCCACAAACCGGCGTGGTTATGCGTCACAATCAGCGTGCCGGCCGACCCGTTGAACCCTGTCAGCCACTCTCTGGCTTTCCAGTAATCAGCCATGTATTCGCTTTGGTGTGGATCGCCGGTAGGTTCGATCCAGGCGTCTAAATGGTCGTGGCGCATTTGGGTGCGCAAGGCGGCAAGGCGATCGTTTATGGCGCTCATGTGTAGGTTTTGCATGTAAGGAATTGGGCAAATATAATTGTTTTGGCGGGTAGAAAGTAGGGGGGTAGAACGCTTACCCCAGCTATCATGATTAGGCGGTAGACCGTGGACAGGCTAAAATTTTAAAATAAATTGCTTGCCGCTGTTCTTGTCAAAGCTGTCGGCATTAAACTTGTAAAGGAAGGAGCCTTTGCGGGACGATTCCTTATCCTTTTCGTTGAGTTTTTCCACAATTCCCAGGGCGTTGATTTTGTTGATGAAGTTGCGCTTGTCGATTTTCATGCCCCATATGGCTTCATAGAGATTTTGTAGGTGGCGCATGGTGAATTTTTCAGGAAGCAACTCAAAGCCGATGGGTTTTGTAGAAGCCTGGTCGCGCAGGAGTGCGATGGCACGGGAAACCATGATGTCGTGGTCGAAAATCAGTGCAGGGGCTTCCGATATGTTAAACCAGTTGGCTGAAAACTGTTTGTTTAGTTTATCGTTGTGTTCCTGAATGCGAATCAGGGCAAAATAGGCTGTGGAGATGGTGCGCTCGGCAGGATCGCGATCCACTTCGCTGAAGGTGGCGACCTGCTCCATGTAGATGTTGTCAAGTCCTGTGTAGTGCTTCAAAATTCGGATGGCCGCGTGCTCCAGGGTCTCTACTTTTTTCAGAAAACCGCCTACCAAAGACCATTTGCCTTTTTCAGGTTCAAAATCCCTTTTGATCAGAAGAATTTTCAAATCCTCTCCATCAAATCCGAAAATGATGCAGTCCACTGCCAGCAAAACTTTATCCTCTGTACTGTATAAATGTATCATGCCATGGTATTAGAGGGACGTCGTAAAAAGGCACTCTTATGATTCGGCGCACCCGAACCGGCGCAAAAATATGCAATTCCTTTGCTTTTCAGACGAAAGTAGAAGTGTTGCTTTTAGATAAAAAATATAAGTTTATAGATGAACTTAATTGCAATTATTATATTTTGAATAATCTGAATAGTGTTAAATTTTATTCTTCAATAAAAAAAAGAAGCATATTAATTTGGGCGTCCGTTATTCTTCATTACCTTCGGAAGTGTAATTTTCACACTTATTTATTTAAAGATAGGAGTCATGTCAATAACGCAACGTTTTTTACCAGTGATAAAAAAGGGATTAAGTAGTTTGAGCAGCCGCCTTCCAACTGTATTTCTGCTGTTTTTGAGCTTTTTACCTCCCCTGCTTTCACAAACCAGGGTATTGGTTACAGCCATTCCGGGAGAAAATGCGCCTATTGTAAGCAGGCACATCTATGGCCACTTTGCTGAGCATTTGGGGCGGTGCATATACGGTGGTTTTTATGTTGGTGATGGCAGCAGTATTCCAAATACCGATGGCGTCAGAAACGATGTGGTTGCTGCACTCCGTGAATTGAAAATCCCCAATCTGAGGTGGCCCGGCGGTTGTTTTGCAGATACTTACCACTGGAAGGACGGCATTGGTCCTAAAAAAGAGCGCCCTTCCATGCTCAATATCTGGTGGGGCAATGTGAAAGAAGACAATAGTTTTGGAACCCATGAGTTCCTGAATATGTGCGAATTACTGGGCACGGAACCTTACCTTTCTGCCAATGTCGGCAGCGGGTCTCCACAGGAAATGGCCGACTGGATAAAGTATACCACGCACCCTGCAGGGAGTAGCCCAATGCCTGAACTTAGGGCAAAAAATGGCAGAAATGAGCCCTGGAAAGTCAAATTCTGGGGCGTAGGCAACGAAGCGTGGGGCTGTGGCGGCAACATGACTCCCGAATATTATGCCAATGTATTTCGACAGTTCGCGACTTTTACGACCAATTGGAACAACTCCGACAAACTGGTGCGCATCGCTTCGGGCGCCAGCAGCAATGATTACAACTGGACGGAGGTGTTGATGAAAAACATTCCCAAAAACCTCATTGAAGCCATCGCCCTGCACCATTATTCCGTGATTGACTGGGGCAACAAAGGTTCTGCGACCGATTTTTCAACAGATCAGTATTTTACCATCATGCAGCGCGCCCTCGAGATGGAAGAACTCATCCAAAAGCATACAGCCATTATGGATAAATACGATCCGAATAAAAAGGTGGATCTTTTTGTAGATGAATGGGGTGGGTGGTACAATGTTGAGCCCGGTACGAACCCCGGATTCCTGTATCAGCAAAATACCATGCGCGATGCCATGGTCGCAGGCGCTACGCTGAATATTTTTAACAACCACGCCGATCGCGTAAAAATGGCCAATCTGGCACAGGCCGTTAACGTCTTGCAGGCGGTCATCCTGACCAATGAAGAGAAAATTATCCGCACCCCTACTTTCTACGTCATGAAGATGTACGCTGTTCACCACGATGCGCGCCTGGTACCTTTGAAATTCGAATCTCCTGACTACATTCATAAACAAGATACCCTGCCTGCTATTTCTGCTTCTGCCTCCGTGGACGCATCCGGCAATACGCATTTTTCTCTGGTAAATATTGATGCCGGCAAGCCCTATGAACTGGAGCTGGATTTGCAGGCAATGGGAATAAAGTCCATTTCAGGAGAAATTCTCGCATCCGGAAAGCTACAGGATCACAATACCTTTGAACAACCCAATAAAGTGCAGCCTGCTACCTTTAGCGACTTTACATACAAAAAGGGAAAGTTGAGCCTCCTCATTCCCCCATTTTCAGTAATTGTGTTGGAAGGCAAACCATAATGAGCGCGTACCAAAACCTGGATGATGATCAAAAACTTTGCTTCATTCAATATTCCGGAAGGTTTGGATCTTACAGGATTCGCAGGTATCCAAAATGAGAAAAGAAATGAATAGATTGTTCAACACGGTATTTTTGGGACTGTCCATAATTTTGTTGGGCTGGCTGCCTTTTTTTCAATCCCCAAACTCAGGCCGCCAAAATCAAACCGGGGTCTCAACAGAACCTTTTTCAGCGCCCGCAAAACAGGATGTCGGCAATTATCCCATACAGCCAGTGGATATCCGGCAGGTACACCTGACTGATGCATTCTGGCTTCCCATAGTGAAACGCGTACAGGAAAAAACCATCGCCTACGCCATCAGTAAATGCCAGGACGAGGGCCGTTTTGAAAATTTCCTCGTCGCAGGAGGTAAAAAAACGGGGACGGTCAAAGGGCAGATGCCTTTTGACGATACAGACGTCTATAAAATCATAGAAGGCGCATCCAACACCCTGCTTAGTGCCCCCAATCCTGTTTTAGAACAATTGTTGGATTCGCTTATCGCCATCGTTGCTATTGGACAGGAAGCGGATGGATACCTGACTACCTGGCGCACCATTAACCCGGCCAAGCCACCGGCGCCTTGGGTAAAAGTCGTAGAAGGCAAACGCTGGGAGTCTCTTATCGCGAGCCATGAATTGTACAATGCCGGTCACCTGTACGAAGCTGCTGCTGTACACTATAAAGCCACCCGAAAGCGCAATTTTCTGGACATTGCCCTCAAAAATGCAAATTTGATGGTCGCCACCTTTGGGGAAGGCCCGGGCAAAATAAATGCCGTTCCCGGCCACCAGATCATCGAAAGTGGCTTGATCAGCCTTTTTCAAATCACCGGAAAATCGGAATACCTGCAATTGGCGCGGTATTTTCTGGACAGTCGCGGTAAAACAGGACACCATGCGTTATTTGGCGATTATTCCCAGGATCATGCTCCTGTAACAGAACAGGACGAAGTGGTTGGTCATGCGGTTCGTGCCATGTACATGTACGCTGCTATGACAGATATTGCCGTGTTGCAAAATGATGCCGCCTACAGCGATGCAGTTCACCGGCTTTGGCAAAACATGGTGGAAAAGAAAATTTACCTGACAGGCGGCATAGGTGCCAAACACGAAGGTGAAGCATTCGGTGAAAACTACGAATTACCAAACTTAACTGCTTACAACGAAACCTGTGCTGCCATAGGCAGTGTCTATTGGAACCACCGTTTGTTCAACAAAACAGGCGATGTCGCTTATATGGATGTGTTGGAAAGAACCCTGTACAATGGCCTCATCGCCGGACTTTCATTAGATGGGACCCACTTTTTTTATCCCAACGCTCTCGAGTCTGACGGAAAATACACCTTTAACAGGGGCGCTTGCACCAGAGAAGGATGGTTCGACTGCTCTTGTTGTCCCACCAATATGATTCGCTTCATCCCCTCGCTGCCGGGTTTGCTGTATGCCACATCCAGTGAAGCCATTTACCTGAACCTGTACGCTTCTAATACGGCTACGATCCAGTGGAAAGGCACAAAAATTAAAGTGGAGCAGAAAACCAACTATCCCTGGGACGGAAAGGTAGAGGTTCGGCTCAATCCTGAAAAAAAACTGAAAACGACCCTGCGCCTGCGGGTGCCTTCCTGGGCCCGAAACGAAGTAATGCCCGGAGGTTTGTACCATTACACAGATGTTTCCAAAACAGCCGTACAGGTATCGGTCAACGGTGAAATTCAAAACATTCAGCCCCAAAACGGCTACATCAATCTGGACCGGAAATGGAAGAAAGGAGATGTGGTGGTACTCAACCTGCCCATGCGTGTTCGCCAGGTCATGGCCAAAGATGTTGTTGAAGCAGACCGGCAAAAAGCCGCCTTAGAATTTGGCCCTCTGGTGTATGCCATCGAAGAAGCCGACAACCCGGAAGGATTCGATCAGATCACACTTCAGGACAACGATGCTTTTTTAGTAAAAAAAGAAGAACAACTACTTGGCGGGGTGAACACACTGAGCAATTCCCGGCTCAAAGCCATTCCTTACTACGCCTGGTCGAACAGAGGCATTGGCAAAATGAAAGTTTGGCTCAGTCGAAATTGATATTTAAGGTAGAAAAGGATAAAATCCTGAAGGTTTATTTTTGTTAAGCGCCGATAAATAGGCAGACAAAAATAATGGTTATGAAAAAACACGCTCACCTGCTGGCGCTTGCATCAGGAATCTTTAGCTTTGGCGATGCGCAAGCACTGTCTGTTTCGAGGGATCTGGTAGCGGATGCAGGTAAAATAGTAGCTGCCATGGCATCCATAAGCGCCGGTTTCCGGGAATTGATTTTAAAAGTTGTCAACATGCTGGATAATCCTAAAAAAATCAGCGCGGTAATCAACACAGCCACCAGCAGAAAAGCTGGCTTGCAGCCCAATGGTTCCGGCCAGGCGATGTTCGTGTATCGACTCAAAATGAGATAAAACGACAGATCATGAAAAAATATGTAATCGGCCTGGACTACGGCACAGATTCTGTCAGGGCAGTACTTATAGATGCTGAGTTTGGCAACGAATTGGCATCCCATGTACACTGGTACAAACGCTGGAAAGCTGGCAAATACTGCAATCCTGCTAAAAACCAGTTCAGGCAGCACCCGCTGGATCATATCGAAGGCCTGGAAAATACGATAAAAACCGTGCTTCAAATGTCGGGTGTTAATCCTGCCGCTGTCAAAGGCATATGTGTGGACACCACCGGCTCTTCTCCCGTGCCTGTCATCGAAGATGGAACACCTCTGGCGCTCGTGCCGGGTTTTGAAGAAAATCCCAACGCCATGATGGTGCTTTGGAAAGACCATACTGCCATCGCCGAAGCCAATGAAATCAACGAACTGGCAGCCAATTGGGGTGGGGTAGATTTTACAAAATACGAAGGCGGCATTTATTCTTCTGAATGGTTTTGGGCAAAAATTCTGCACATCATCCGGGAAGACCGCGCTGTACGGGAAAATGCGTACTCCTGGGTAGAACATTGCGACCTGATGACCCATCTTCTCATCGGGAATAAGGATCTCAAAAAACTCAAAAGGAGCCGCTGCGCCGCCGGGCACAAAGCCATGTGGCACGAAGCCTGGGGCGGGTTACCCGATAAGGCCTTTTTGGCGATGCTGGATCCTGATTTGGCCGGGTTGCGGGAACGGCTTTACGAAGAAACGTACACTGCTGACATAGCTGCGGGCAACCTGAGCGGGGAATGGGCCGCCCGCCTCGGTCTCAGCACCGATACCATCATAGCGGTAGGTACTTTTGATGCCCATGCCGGTGCTGTGGGGGCGGGGATTCGCAACAACTGTCTGGTCCGCGTCATGGGAACTTCCACCTGCGATATTCTGGTAGCGCCTCCTGATGCCATCGGCCTGCAGGCGGTACGGGGTATTTGCGGTCAGGTAGATGGCTCTGTAATCCCCGGGATGGTTGGGCTGGAAGCCGGCCAATCTGCTTTTGGCGATGTATTGGCCTGGTTCCAGGAAATCCTGCTTTGGCCGATGCAGCACCTCGTGCTTAATTCGGATATTTTATCGGCTGAACAGAAAGAAAAACTGGCGCGCCATATCGAAGAAAACCTCATCAGCACCCTTACCCGGCAGGCTGAAGGCATCCCGCTGTCTGAAAGCATTCCCAATGCACTGGATTGGATTAACGGGCGCCGTACCCCTGACGCCAATCAGGAACTGAAGAGCGCCATTTCCAACCTCTCGCTGGGCACCAAAGCGCCGCACATTTTCAAAGCGCTGGTGCATGCCATTTGTTTTGGCTCCAAAAAAATAGTCGATCGCTTTGAAGAAGAAGGCGTGGTCATCAAAGACGTCATTGGTATAGGCGGCGTGGCCCGAAAATCGCCTTTCATCATGCAGACGCTGGCCAATGTGCTCAACCGCCCGATTATTATAGCGGAATCTGATTATGCCCCCGCCCTGGGCGCTGCGATTTATGCTGCAGTTGCAGCGGGCATTTACCCCGATGTGGCAACAGCCAGTCAAAAGCTGGCAAGCGCCCATGAAGCGGAATATTACCCGCAAGCGGATAAAGTAGAAGATATGGCCATACTCATGGATCGATACGACGAACTTAGCGGCTTTGTCGAAACCATAACAAATCGGAAATCTGAAAGCGCATCAATATGAATCCTTACCAGACACTACAGGAAGCGTGCTATGAGGCCAACATGCAGTTGCAGGCTTTGGGCCTGGTGATTTACACTTTTGGCAATGTGAGTGCTGTGGACCGGAATGCCGGCGTTTTTGCCATCAAACCAAGCGGCGTTCCTTATGAATTGCTCCGGCCGGAAGACATGGTGATTCTGGATTATGACAACAACGTCATTCAGGGCAACAAGCGACCCTCTTCTGATACCAAAACCCATGCTTTGCTTTACAAAACCTGGGACGATATTGGCGGAATCGCCCATACCCACGCCATGTACTCGGTTGCCTGGGCACAAGCGCTTCGGGACATTCCGATTCTGGGTACGACACACGCGGATCACCTCACTACAGACATTCCCTGCGCCAGGCCTATGGATGATCAATTGATTGCGGGCAATTATGAGCACAATACAGGGATTCAGATTCTGGATTGCTTTCAGGAACGGGGACTTTCCTACCGGGAAGTGGAAATGGTGTTAATTGGCAGTCATGGCCCTTTTACCTGGGGGAAAGACGCTGCCAAAGCAGTTTACAACAGTAAAGTGCTGGAAGCAGTTGCCCAAATGGCTTTCCTGACTTTTCAGATCAACCCCGACGCTCCCCGACTGAAAGACGCCCTCATCAGGAAACACTATGAGCGCAAACATGGAAAAAATGCCTACTATGGCCAATAGTTCTAAAATCAGACACTAAATCATCATTCAATCCTCATTCATGACAGCAGCTATCAGCAAAAAACATATTTGGTTCGTTACAGGCAGTCAGCATTTGTACGGGCCAGAGACCTTAAAACAGGTGGACAACCATACAGAAACCATGGTGAATGAAATGAATGCCGGTAAGGGTATTCTTGTACCCCTTATCCGGCAGCATGTGGTGACTACCTCAGATGAAATCGCCCGGGTATGTACAGCCGCCAACGCCGATGAAAACTGTATTGGCATCATTGCCTGGATGCATACCTTTTCCCCGGCCAAAATGTGGATCGGTGGATTGTCTATCCTCCGCAAACCTTTATGCCACCTGCACACCCAGTTTAATGCCACCATTCCCTGGGGAGAAATCGATATGGATTTTATGAACCTCAACCAATCGGCTCACGGTGACCGCGAATTTGGTTTTATCATGTCCAGAATGCGTAAAAAACGCAAAGTCATCGTAGGTCACTGGCAAAACCCTGCTGTAGTCCGGCAACTGGATGCCTGGTCCAGAGTAGCACTGGGCTGGGCTGAACTCCAGCAACTGAAAGTGGCCAGAATTGGCGATAACATGCGGGAAGTGGCCGTCACCGAGGGAGACAAAGTGCAGGCACAAATTCAGTTTGGCTTTTCGGTAAACGGCTTTGGAACTTCCGATGTCGTAAAGCACCTTAACGCAGTTTCCGAACCGGCCCTGAATGCCCTTTTGGACGAATACGAAGATCAATACCAACTTACAGCTGCATTGCTTAAAAATGGAAAGCAACGCCAGTCGCTGGTTGAAGCAGCGAGAATAGAACTGGGGCTCCGGTCTTTTTTAAGTGAAGGCGGCTTTGGCGCTTTTACGAATACCTTTGAGAATCTGGGGACCTTCCGGCAACTGCCGGGCATTGCCACCCAACGACTTATGGCCGATGGTTATGGCTTTGGCGCCGAAGGCGACTGGAAAACAGCAGCCATGCTCCGCGCTATGAAAGTAATGGCGACAGGACTGGAAGGCGGCACTTCTTTTATGGAAGACTATACTTACCATTTCTCAACGAACGGATCCCTGGTTCTGGGTGCACACATGCTGGAAATTTGTCCAAGTATTGCCAACGCAAAGCCTTCCTGTGAAGTCCATCCCCTGGGAATCGGAGGGAAAGAAGACCCGGTCAGACTGGTCTTTGACGGCCAGCCGGGGCCAGCCATCAATGCTTCTCTGGTAGATATGGGTACGCGTTTTCGGTTGATTGTCAATGAAGTAGATAGTATTTTGCCGCAAAATGAACTCTCCAGGCTTCCTGTAGCCCGGGTATTGTGGGATGCCAAACCCAATCTGGAAACGGCAGCCACCGCGTGGATACTCGCAGGTGGGGCACATCACACAGTTTATACCCAGGCTCTGGACACGGCATACATGGAAGATTTTGCAGATATTGCTGGTATTGAGTTGCTGGTCATCGACAAGGATACCCGTATCCGGGAATTTAAAGACCGGCTTAACGCCAATGAAGCGTATTATCACCTTTTTCAGCATGGCATGTAGCGCGTACTTTTCTAATCAACAATAGTAAATCCAAGTTTATGAAAAACCTGTTAAACAAATCAATACCCGGCTTGCTCTTCATGGGATTGGCCCTGTTTTTTGTACAATGCAAAAACGGGCAGTCTTCTGAAAAGACAGAATCGGCAACTGCTACTCCGGCTCCGGAGATCAGAAAATCAGCCTATGGTACAACACCGGAAGGGGAGGCTGTGGACCAATATGTCCTGACAAACGGCAAAGGCATGGAAGTCACCGTGATTACCTATGGCGGCATCATTACCTCCTGGACCGCTCCGGATAAGAACGGCCAGTACGGCAATGTGGTGCTGGGTTTTGACAACCTCTCCCAGTATCTTGGCGAAAACCCTTTCTTTGGCGCCATCATTGGCCGTTATGGCAACCGCATTGCCAAAGGTAAATTTTCCCTTTCGGGGAATACTTATCAGTTGGAAACCAACGACGGCTCCAATCACTTACATGGTGGGGTTAAAGGTTTTAACAGAGTGGTTTGGACTGCTGCTGAAACCAAAAAGGATGACACCTCTGCTTTGTTGGTACTAACCTATCTGAGCAAGGACGGCGAGGGCGGTTATCCGGGCAACTTATCCTGTACGGTTACTTATACCCTGACGACCGACGATGCCTTAAAAGTGACTTACGAAGCCACTACGGATAAGGAAACCATCGTGAACCTGACACAGCACAGCTATTTCAACCTCTCCGGCGATTTCAAAAATACCATTCTTGACCACGAACTCATGTTGATGGCAGACAGCTACCTGCCGGTTGACGCTACGCTGATTCCTACCGGTAAACTAACCCCTGTTGCAGGTACTCCTTTTGACTTTACAACAGCCAAAGCCATTGGTCGCGACATCAATGCCACGGACGACCAGCTGGCAAAAGGCAAAGGGTATGACCATTGCTGGGTGCTTAATGAACCCAATACCCTGCGCAAGGTCGCCAGTGTCACCCACCCTGCAAGCGGCAGACAAATGGAGATAATGACGGATGAACCCGGTATGCAGTTCTATTGCGGCAACTTCCTGGACGGCACCCTGGCGATGCCTGGTGGCGGAACCTACGGACACCGCACGGGATTCTGCCTGGAAACCCAGCACTACCCGGATTCGCCCAATCAGCCTGCATTTCCGTCGGTAACCCTGAAACCTGGAGAAAAATACAATTCAACGACCATTTTTAAATTTTCAGCTGCAAAGTAGGCCACGGTAATTTGTGGGAAATCAGGCAATTTCGTGCTTTTTATCCCAACGTTTCAGCCTTTGCACAACTCACGCCTAATAAAAAAGATACTATGTCAGTGTTAGCTACCATTGATTGGGTGATCATCGCCCTGTATTTTGTCATCATCCTGGGTATTGCCTGGTGGGTTATCCGTCAGAATAAAGCTACCTCAGATGATTATTTCCTCGCGGGCCGCAACCTCGGATGGTTTGTGGTGGGCGCCTCCATTTTTGCCTCCAACATCGGCTCAGAACACATTGTGGGACTGGCCGGGTCCGGGGCTACCGATGGGGTAGCGATGGCCCATTACGAATTGCACGCCTGGTGTCTGCTGGTGCTGGGCTGGGTTTTGGCGCCTTTTTACATGCGTTCCAAAATTTACACCATGCCCGAATTTCTGGAGAAGCGGTTTTCAGCCTCCTCCAGATGGGTGCTTTCGGTCATTTCTTTGATTGCCTACGTGCTGACGAAGGTCGCTGTGGGCATCTTTGCCGGGGGCATCGTATTTGGCGTGTTGCTGCCCGAAGTAAATTTTATGGGCATGAACAGTTTCTGGGTGGGGTCCATTCTGATGATTCTCCTGACCGGTGCTTACACCTTGCTGGGGGGCATGAAAGCGGTGGCTTTTACTGAGGCCATGCAAACCATCATCCTTATTTTGGGTGCCGTGTTGGTGACCATCTATGGTTTGGATGCATTGGGCGGCTGGGGTGAACTCCGGCGCATTGCAGGCTCTGAGATGTTCAACCTGTGGAAACCACTGGTTCCGGAAGGCATGACGGGGACCTGGAGCCCTGTTAAAACAGAAACCACCATGGCCTGGTATTTCAACAGCAACTACCCCTGGCTGGGCATGTTGTTCTGCGCGCCCATCATCGGCTTATGGTATTGGTGTACGGACCAGTATATCGTGCAGCGCATTCTGGGCGCCGCGAACCTGACCGAAGCGCGCCGCGGAACCATAGCGGCTTCTTTTTTCAAGCTGTTGCCAGTGTTCATTTTCATCATACCGGGCATCATTACTTTCGCGCTTGCCCTCAGTGGTAAAATGCCGGAATTAGCCAACTCCCTGCTGGATGCAGATGGCAAAATCATAAATGCGAATGCACAGCAGGTATTTCCGCTGCTGGTATCTAAGGTATTGCCTGCAGGTATTCGGGGCATCGTAGTCGCTGGATTGCTGGCAGCACTGATGAGCTCCCTCGCAGGGGTTTTTAATGCTTCTTCAACCTTGTTTACCATGGACCTGTATTCCAAACTCCGGCCCGGATCTTCTGAAAAGCAACTGGTGCGGGTAGGTCGTTTGGCTACAGCAGTAATGGTCGTCATCGGCTTGTTGTGGATTCCGGTTATCCAGGGCAGCAGGGGATTGTACGATTACCTGCAAAGCGTTCAGGGTTACCTGGCGCCGCCTATTTTTGTGGTTTTCTTCTTTGGTATTTTCAACAAGCGTCTCAATGCCAAAGGCGCCCTGGCAGCCTTATTGGTTGGGTTTGGAATGGGGCTCTTCCGGCTGATGATCGACACTCCGGTTATGCTCACGCCCGGATTTGCTTACGAGGAAAACTCGTTTTTCTGGATCATCAACAACATCTTCTTCCAATATTACAGCCTGATCATCTTTTTAGTGTCTGCAGTCGTCATGTTTGTGGTAAGCTATACCTCTCCGGCTCCCGACGCGATACAAATTCAGGGGCTGGCGATGGGTACCGTTTCCGCTGAACAAAAAGCAGAAACCAGAGCTACCTACAGAACTGTGGATTATGTGATTTCAGCCCTGGTTGTGGCGTTGATTATCGCAGCTTATCTGTATTTTAACGGCTAAGTCGTGTCTGACTTTAGAGTCCGATAGCTGCGTTATGTTCTGTCCCAAAATCGGTCATTTACGCGAGTAAACTCCCGTTTTTGGGACAGAACACGCCTTGCTCTCAAACCCTAAAGGTCTGACACAGATTAATGGACATGAATTAAGTAGTCTGGGGCAAGAGGTGTCATGTCGTCCTCTTAAGGTCTATTCTATGCTGGAAGTACGACCATATAGTATGGGTCATCCTGAGTATTTTTAGGCTGATCCTGTAGGGACCTAATACCGGTAGGCACTTAACAAGCCGTTCTCTCGATCCCTAGAGAACAGACAAGTTAGTCGTGATAAGTAAAGCCTAATTCGATGATGATGAAAAAAATACTCCTCTGGGCACTATTGCCCTTTCTTTTTACGGCGTGCAGCACCAGCAAAAAAGTCGTTTCCATGCGCAGCGGGGATGGTCAGATAAAGGTCGATTTCGGCTGCGATGCTATTGGTCGACCCTATTTTACGGCTCACTGTGGGGGCGCCCTGCTTCTGGATACTTCCTACCTGGGGGTGGTGCTTGACCATGCCGATCTGACAAAAGGCCTGACACTGAACAAGGTAGAAGGCCCGCGTCGGGCAGAGGAATCCTATCCCATGGGACACGGCAAAAAGGCGCTCATCCACTACAAACAGGACGAATACATCCTCCGTTTTACCAACTCAGATAAAGTAAAGCTGGAATGCCATTTCAGGATTAATGACAAGGCGATTGCCTATCGGTATCTGTTGCCGGAAGGCGGCCGGGTAAAAGTATTGAAAGAGGCCTCTTCCTTTGGGCTTAACCCGGGAACAAGGGCCTGGCTGCAACCCATGTCGAAGGCCAAAACCGGATGGAAAGAGACCAACCCTTCTTATGAGGAGCATTACCTGATTGACGTGGCCCTGCCCGTTGAATCGCCGATCGGTGAAGGATTTGTTTATCCCGCATTATTCAGGGTAAAGGACAATTGGTTGTTGCTCAGCGAAACCAATGTGCATGCTCAGTACTGTGGCACACGCCTGGTCTACGATGCCGGACAACAATTGATGCAGGTAACCATGCCGCAAACGGAAGAAGTTTTTCCGGGTGGCGGCTTATTGCCGGAAGGCAAAACCCCTTTTGCGACGCCCTGGCGGCTGATGGCTATAGGCAAACTGGCGGATATCGTAGAAAGTACCCTCGGCACTGATCTGGCGGCTCCTGCCCGTACAGATGCCCAGGCATTCAATTACAAACCCGGCCTCGCGTCGTGGAGTTGGGTTTTGCTCAAAGATGATTTTACAAATTATGAGACCTCCCGCAGATTCATAGATTATGCGGCTGACATGAACTGGCCTTATTGCCTGATTGACGCCGATTGGGACTGGAAAATCGGCTTTGAGCGCATGCAGGAACTGGTGGATTATGCAGCGACCAAAAAGGTAAAAATACTGCTGTGGTACAACTCCTCCGGTAGCTGGAACAGCACCGTCTACACGCCTAAAGGGCAGTTGGTCGATCCGACGCAACGCGCTGCAACTTTTGAACGCCTGCAAAAAATGGGCGTCGCCGGTGTGAAGATTGATTTCTTCGGCGGCGATGGACAGAGCATGATCGCCTACTACCACGATTTGATGGCAGACGCTGCAAAATATGGGTTGATGGTTAACTTTCACGGAGCAACGTTTCCCAGGGGCTGGCATAGGACCTACCCCAACCTGATGTCCACCGAAGCCATTATCGGTCAGGAATTCATTACGTTTACTCAGAAAAATGCCGATTTGCAGCCTTCCCATTGCGCGGTAATCCCATTTATCCGCAATGTATTTGACCCCATGGATTTTACCCCCATGGTTCTGGATTCCATTCCCAATATTCATCGCCGTACCACGCCCGCTTTTGAACTGTGCCTGCCTTTCCTCTTTACTTCCGGCATTCAGCACATTGCCGAAATTCCCGAAGGTATGGCCAAAATGCCCGAAGCTGTGATACAACTCCTGCGCGATGTACCCACCCAATGGGATGACATCCGCTTTCTCTCCGGCTATCCGGGCAAAGACATTGTGTTGGCCCGCCGGAAAGGCGACAACTGGTACATCGCCGGCATCAACGGGGAAGGGGTGGAAAAAACTTTTACAGTGGACCTCTCTTTTGTCAAAAATACTGCCGGGCTGCTTTTTACAGACGGTGTGGACGGGAAGCTTTCCTCCCGGGCCATTGAGAATGGGGGGCTGACAGTAACGGTGGGGGCTTTTGGTGGATTTTTGATTAAAATTTGAAGTAGGTGCAACAGTCGGAAAGCCTTCTGGATATTGGCTTTCCGACTGTACCTCACTTTTACGCCGACACTAAAGAAGGCAGCAATTCGTCCAAACCTTCCATAGCCATCGACAAGCCTTCTTTGAAGCCCATCTGGATGGTAGCTTCAAGTTGAGCCAGATCAGGAAAAGTAATTTGGAATTCCACGAGTGTTTTTCCCCCCTTGTCTGTAAAACCCGCGTCCCATTTCGATTGGGGTAATTCCGTGTTTACATTGCCTGCTGCATCGGCAAAAGCGTCTAAGCCTGTAAACCTTTTTTGCAGTTCAATGCTTTCGTAATTGACCAAAGCCCAATGTTCTTCGCCTTCAGGTCCTATCATGGCGTAATGCCACGACCCGCCCGGCCTGAAATCCATGTTTTTCGTTTTTGCTTTCCAGGGTTTTGGCGCCCACCATTGGTCGAGAATTTCACTTTTTGTGTAAGCGTCCCACACAAGCGGGCGCTCTGCTGCAAATTCTCTTTTTACGAGGATGGTGTTGTTTTCCTTGTTGACAATAAAGTCAAATGCCAGATGACTGTTCATTTTTGTTGTTTTTAATGTTAAATAATACGTTGTCGAGTTCATTAAAACGGCTTTCCCAGATGGCTTTGAATTGTTCAAGCCACTGATCAATTTCTTTCATTTTATTGATTTCAAGCTGATAATAAATTTCCCTTCCCTGTTGCTCCTGCTTCACCCTGATCATTGAAAATGTCCGGTAGTATAATGCTATGCCCATAGACCCTGCTGGAGTTGCGGCTTTTCCGCTTTTGGCGGGTCAGGCTGTTCAACTCCGTGGATTCGCCACCATATGAGAGCAGTGGTAAAATAAACTGGTATGGCAACGGCCAAGTGAACACAAGCTCACCGAAGGAGACGACTAATGACATGGTCCAAAAATTATAGGAACGCTGCCCTTTAGCCCGATTCTAATCCACTAACCCGTTTGCTTACGCCCAGCCTGATACCGGATCACGACAATACCAGAAAACGACGGGGCATTGGCCTTTTTCTTTTTTTTCTTTGCTTTTCCCAGGCGAGTAAGGTATTTTGCAACCACAATGGCATTTGCCAAGGGCGTAACGCTTCCTATACTAGAGCACCTTCAGTGGGGAAGTACATCAGGTACCGGGCGTCGTCTCACATAAAACCTGAACCTTTTATGAAAAATATCCTGTTCCTTTTAATGACCTGCGCTCCGCTATGGCTTTTTCCGCAAACCTTTCAACTTGTAGTCGAAAATGGCTATGGTAGCGGTGCCTACAGCGCTGGTGATACGATTCACATTTGGGCAAAAGAATGGGCGCCTGCGCACACTTTCAGCCATTGGTCAGGTGATACGACTTTTCTGTCAATGCCTGAAGAATGGCACACGACGGTCGTCATGCCGGCGCAGAACATCTCAGTGATAGCGCAAACACCCGTTTTGCCAACCGGCACTTTCGATTATTTTTCTTACGAGCAAGTTATGGGGAAAAATATCCTCAAACCCGTTTATTATTATTTCCCGGAGAACGGCATGCCTGAAGCAGTTGTATGGCTTTGGCATGGCACAGGAGGGTCGGCTCAAAACTGGATTTGGAAAGATTTTGAAATGCGGCAGTTTTGCAGCTACTTAGTCGCCAACAACCTCGCCATTATCGTTACAGAAAGCGATGAATCTACCTTGCATATGGATATAGACGGCGACGGCAATCTGCGCTACAATTACTCCTCTGATACAATCAATAATTGGGACATCGCCAATGTGCGGGCGATCCGGGATACCTTCATTAACCGGGGCTTGATGACTTTGGCGACACCACAGGCGGCAGTTGGATTTTCGGCTGGCGGTGCATTTTCTGTAACAGTGGCTACTTTCCTTGGCTGGCAGGCTGCCGTTTCGCACAACTCCTCTGGGACTGGCTATGCCCCCCTCTCCCCCACGCCTATTCTTTTTTCAATGAGCCAAAAAGATGCGCATCCTGATGTTGGAATAATGGGTAATCTGGAAGCCTATGAATATTACCAGTTGCGTCTTGATGATGGAAAGTGCTCCAGCTTTTTTTTGATTCGGCCTTCTCCGCTATACCCGCAGCGGTTTAAACGGATTCCCGGCGTCACGACGATCCAGTCCATCGGAATCAGCAATGAGCTTATTATGAATGGTTGTGTGGGGACAGATAACTACCTGACAAAATCACCTAACGAAATTGAGAACCTCATTTTTGCCAACCCGGGAAATTGGCCAGTAGTTTTGTCTTTTTCAGATACCCTTCGGCAGTACATTAAAGATGAGCTGGCGGTTATGTGGGCATCGCACCATTTTCACCATGATTTTATGGCCGCAGACGTTAAATTTATCAAACAGCAATGTTCACAGGTTGTAGCTGTTCAGTCAACGGAGCGGGCAGATTTTATGCGTGTTTTTCCCAACCCTGCCAACGAAACAATCCACCTCTCCGTGCAAAGCGGGATGGTCCGGATTGTTAATGCTCAGGGCAGCCCTGTGTTGAGAAAACAGCTTTCAGGCTCCAATGAACTGGACGTGTCGGCATTACCGGCGGGGGTTTATTTTCTGGAATGGTATGAAAAAGACCAACGTCAGGTGGTGCGTTGGGTGAAAACCTGAACAGGCGTTCAATAATGACACACGATTATGGCAGGAATATTTTTAAAAGCAGCATGGCGGAAACTATTGATGGCAAACTACGCCGTAGATAAAAAAATACTGGAACCGTATTTGCCATACGGAACAGAATTTGACTTCTGGGAAGGGACCTGTTATGTCAGCCTGGTCGGATTTATGTTTGAAAACACCCGCGTGAAAGGGATAAAAATTCCTTTTCACGTCAATTTTGAAGAAGTTAACCTTCGGTTTTATGTTCGTTTTCAGGACAAAGGCGAATGGAAAAGAGGCGTTGTTTTCATCAAAGAAATGGTTCCCAAACCAGCCCTGACCTTTGTCGCTAATACCCTCTATAAAGAGCATTATGAAACGGTTCCAATGGCTCACCGATGGGAGGCAAAGGCCGATAACTTATTTGTTGAATACAGCTGGAAACGTCAAAAAAAGTGGTATTCCATGGCAGTCAATACCAAAACAGAGCCATTGGAAATTGCTTCGGGAAGCGAAGAAGAATTCATCACCGAGCATTACTGGGGTTATACAAAAATCAACGAAAAATCAACTTCAGAATACGGGGTGGAGCACCCGCGCTGGATGGTGTACGAAACGAAAGACTACAACATTCAGGTTGATTTTGGTGAAACCTATGGGCCGGCATTCCAATTTTTAAATCTGGAAACACCAAAATCCGTATTCCTTGCGGAAGGTTCCGATATTCAGGTTAAGCAGGGTCGAAAAATATGAAAACTGACCTGCTGGAGCGCATGCGTTGAATAAACCTGCGGATAGATTCGCGAGAAAAAATGCAGGAATGGAAAGGTGAGAATTGGAAAGGAGCCCAAGATGAAGCCTGAGAGAGCTTGTTCGGGAATTCATATTCATGAAGTTGCGAACAAGCTCTGAGGCCGCAATCAGCCAGAAAAAGAGTCTGGGTGATTAGTAGAACGATGATTAATATCTTTTGTCGCCGCCGTAGCCACCGCCACCGCCGTAGCCACCACCACCGCCGCGATTTCCACCGCCGCCGCCATAGCCACCACCACCGCCGCGATTTCCACCGCCGCCGCCATAGCCACCGCCGCCGCCGCGATTTCCACCGCCGCCATAGCCACCGCCGCCACCGCGACTTTCACGATCTTCTGCTTCTTTTACTACAATAGTACGACCGTCCAGTTCTGAGTTGTCGAGTGCACGGATGGCAGCCCGCGCCTCATCCTCGTCTGGCATTTCAACGAAACCAAAGCCTTTGGAACGATCTGTAAATTTATCCATGACAATTTTAACAGAAGCAACTTGGCCAAATTCTTCGAATGCCTGTTTCAAGTCGCTTTCCTGGGTATCAAAATTTAACTTTGCTACGAAAATATTCATTGTAACTGAATGAGATGAAAAAATAACTGATAACAAAAATGAGTAGGTCAAATGTAGTGTATTTTAGTTGAAACCGGCCTAACTTCCAAGTAAGTTTGTAGAATTATAGGAATAATATCTCTATTTTTACCGTTTTTGTACTCATTCCGTTGTACTTTCTCCTCTATATTTCCGGAAATGGCCTTTTGTTGGTCACTTTTGCCTGAAGCGCAGGTAGCGGTGAACGAACCGTCAATTTTTGTAAACCACAAAGCTTTTTGTAAAAATAATCCCGATGGATAAAACGGAAGTCGCCGTAGGTGTTTTCAATAAACTGGCGGGCTTATATCAGGAAAAATTCATGAATGTGGATTTGTATACAGACACATTCGATTTGTTTTGCAGCAGCGTTACAAAGGCAAATGCGACTGTTTTGGAACTCGCCTGCGGCCCTGGAAACATCACTAAATATTTATTAAAAAAGCGTCCTGACTTTAATATTCTGGGCACTGATCTGGCGCCAAATATGATTAAACTGGCGCAGATGAATAACCCGGAAGCGGTATTCCGGTTGATGGATTGCCGGGACATCGGGCTGATGGATGAAAAATACGACGGGATCATGTGCGGATTTGGTCTGCCTTACCTTTCAAAAGAAGAAGCACTGAAATTGGTCAGCGACGCATCCCGATTATTGAACCACAACGGGGTCTTATATTTGAGTACCATGGAAGACGATTACGGCAAATCAGGGCTCAAAAAAGGAAGCACGGGGGATGAAATATTTATGCATTTTCATCAGGCCGACTATCTGACCGGGGCAATCGAAGAAAATGGCCTTCATATCATCAGCATAGCTCGCAAGGAATATCCGGCAGCGGATGGGACAACCACAACAGATTTGGTTATGATAGCCGGGAAATAAGTGCTCCTTGCATTTACGATTCCACTGATAACTGTTTTTTTTTACGCGATTAAAAGCTGACTTCCTCCTTCTTTTTCTGCTTTCTCCACGACTTCTCCGATTGGCTCCGCATAGAGCCCCGCTTCGCCTAAAAGCGATTCAAGAGCCTGGCGTTCCTTTGGGGATACGGCTATCAGCAAGCCGCCGCTGGTTTGCGGATCGGCGAGGATAAAGCGCTGCGCATCAGTTGGTTCAACGAGGGCATGGCCAAATGCTGCAATGTTGTTGTTGGCGCCTTTCGGCAAACAAAACGCGTATAGAAAATTGCTGACTTTATCTAAAACAGGTACTTTTTCCCAAAACAAGCGGGCACTGACCCCGGAAGCATCGCACATTTCATACAAATGCCCGAGCAACCCAAAGCCGGTGACGTCGGTCATAGCAGAAACGCCCGACAAAGCAGCCACCTGTGCGCCGATGCTGTTGAGGCGGGTCATCACCGCGACGGCAGGCCCCAGTTCGGTGGCAGGCAGCAAGCCCATTTTTACAACGGTGGTCAACAAGCCCACCCCAAGCGGTTTGGTCAGATAGAGTAAGTCGCCGGGTTTAGTCCCGCCATTCTTTTTCAGGTTTTCCTTTTTCACCAGGCCATTAACCGCCAGTCCGAAAATCGGTTCCGGGTTGTCAATACTGTGGCCGCCGGCCAGCGGAATGCCTGCTTCTTCGCAAACGGCCTTGCAGCCGTCGAGGATGCGCTGCACTTGCCCAATGGGCAGTTTATCCACCGGAAATGCCAGCACGGCCAAAGCAAAAATAGGCCGTCCCCCCATGGCAAATATGTCGCTGAGGGCGTTGACGCTGGCAATGCGTCCAAAATCAAAAGGATCGTCGACAATGGGCATGAAAAAATCAGTGGTACTCAGCAGCAAATTGCCGTCGCCCAGGTCCCAGGCAGCGGCATCGTCTTTTTGAGCATTGCCCACGAGGAGCTTGGGATGGGTACCACCTCCGGCGCTTCCAGCCAGAATTTCGTGTAAGGTTCCGGCGGCGATTTTGCAGCCACAACCCGTGCCATGACTGAGCATGGTGAGGCGAACATCAGAGATTTCAGGTTCCATGTCAAGTTTATTTTCTGGTGTAAAGGTAGTTCTGAAAGATATATTTCCGATACTTGTTTCAAGATATACCTGTTATCTGATGACTTCGATTTACTTTATCGACCACCTGATTGCGGCGATTTTAATGATTGTGGCGCCTTTATTTGCCCTGTTGCGGCGTCGTCCCCGGAGCTTTTCAGGATTGGAATTTGATACTGCTGCAAAAATTTCTCTTTACCTTTCCAACAGCATTTTTCAATGGGGAATTGTATTGGTCGTACTGGTGCTATGGGTTCTTCAGGGGCACCCGATCAATGTCATGGGACTACAATTTCCCAACCTGGGGCCATGGCCCTGGATATCGCTGGTTATACTGATTTTTTGTGGTGCTTACGCCTGGAACACCTGGAACCAGATTGGCACGCCAGAGGCGCTGGCAGAAACCAGAGAACAGTGGCGGTCCAGAACACCTTTTATGCCGGCCAGCATGAAGGAATACAAGTGGTTTACGGGCATGGCACTCACTGCAGGAATTTGTGAAGAAATATTGTTTCGTGGTTTCCTGATGACCTACCTTCAGGCGCTGTCCTACGGATCTCCAAAGATTCAGAGTGCAGTCGTTTCCTCAGCCGTTTTTGCTGTTTTACACCTCTATCAGGGGCGTGGGGCTGCGCTGAAAATATTTGCTTTTTCCTTGATATTCGGTATTTTATACCTGTTGACCAATTCCATTTTGCCTTCTATAGTCATCCATGTGCTGGTCGATTTGGTCAGCGGCTGGATTGGCTACAGGGTCATTCTGAAAGAAGAATCGGGGAGCGATTCCTGATTTTGGCTTTTCTTTGCAATGCTTTAATTTCTGAATAACATTCATCCTTACAATCAAAAATCGCGATCTGATGCAAACAAAAACAACCCGACTATTTTTACTATTGGCGCTGCTTATCGCCGCTTTACAACAAAGCTCAGCACAAAGCTACGTTCACCAGGTTTTGGTGCTCAATGAAGGTTATTACGATTATCAAACGAACCAGATAGTAACACCCGTTACTGTGGGTAGTTACGACCCGGTTTCCGGAATGTACACCACCGTGAACACGCTGGAAGGGGCGCGTTTTGCCTCCGACATTAAAGTGTCGGGTGATTTTTACTACGTTGCTGCCGACAACAGGCTGGTTAAATTCGACCGCAATACGCATGCAGAAGTAGCTTCGCAACCGGCGCCAGGCATCCGGAAAATTGCCGTTTCAGACAATCTTATCGTCGCAACACGCGGTGAATACCTGGTCAATTTTGATGCCTATGTCCAGTTTTTTGATGTCGAAACCCTTGCATTGGTCAACGAACTGACCGTAGCTGACTCGGGGATTTTGTACGCTACAGAAGGCGTGTTGATCATCGAAAATAAAGCTTATGTCGCCATCAACAACGGATTTGATTTTGGAAATGAAGTCGGCGAACTGGCCGTTGTGGACCTGAGCAGCGAAACGGTGGAACAGATTTACAGACTGGGGCCAGACGGCAAAAACCCGGATAACCTGATGTTTGACGGAACACGTTTATACACCCTGAATAACAAAGATTTCAGCGGCAGTTCGGTTTCCTCCATTTCGCTTGACGGCGCAGCTTTGACGACGACCAACCTTTCGGCCGTTTCTTCCGGTTGCGGGACATCAGCTTTGTTTGAAAATGCCGTGCTTTACCAGGAATTGGGCAATACCAAAGTTGGAAAATTTGATCCGGTGTCTCAAAACACCGTAGCGCTGACTGAATTTGGCAAAGTTTTTTATGGGATGGCTGCCGATCCGACAGGCCCTTATCTCTATGCTGCCGAAACAGATTACGTCAGCTTCGGAAAAGCATTCATCTACAACGCTGATGCTGTCGCGATAGATAGTTTTGAAGTCGGCGTATCGCCCGGCAACATCGCTTTCGACGTGCGCAATGTCAATGACCTGGATGAGGCACAGGCAACGCTTGCCCCGCTTTCCGTTTTTCCGAATCCGACGGCCGGAGCGCTTACGCTGCGCACCAATTTGCGCTGGAACTCGGGCCTGATACTTGACGCCAGGGGCAATACCGTACGCCGGGTTTCCGCCAATGAAAACCAGCCTCTGGCCATTGAAGACTTGCCGGCGGGCGTTTATGTGCTGCGCATATATGGCGAAAACGGGGAAGCAACCCAGCGTTTTGTAAAGTTGTAGCAACCCGGTAGAACGTGGCGTCTCTTACTCCCCCATTCCGTATTTGCTCCGTGCAGATGCGCTTACCGGCAATTTGCCTTTGGGCTGAAGTTGTCCGAGCACCATCTGTGCGGCTACTTCCTGTGTCAGCGGATCTTCGTCGTAGGCTTCCAGCACGCAACCGATTTCGTCAAAAAACTTCAGGCTGTAAGGATTGCCGAAAACCACGAGGGCTACTTTATTTTGCTTGTTCAGTTCCGCGATCAGGGTGCGGGCATTTGCCGTAAGGCCAAAATCCTTTTTGGGGCTATTGGTCATGCCGTGCAGGCTGATGATGACGAGCGATTTGGCTTTCAGGTCTTTCAGTAATTGCATGCGTTCGGCATCCTGAGGGTCAGCAGCAGCCGTAAAAGTCTTTATCGTTGGATTGCCTTTGCTCAGCGCCGGGGCAAAAACGCCTTTTTCGCCGGCGCCGATCGCAAGAGTGGCTATGTTTCCTGCTTTTGGGGCAGGTAAACGCGTTCCCTCGTTGCGCACGAGCGTCAATGCATTTTCGATGAGTTTGCGGCGCAGGGCTTCTGCTTCCGGGGTGTGCAGGTCTTGCTTTATGCCATCCGTAGGAATTGGGGAGAAGTGGGTAAGCCCCAGCCGGTATTTGGCGCGCAGGTTTTTCTTCACACTGGCGTCGATTTGGTTTTGTTGCAGACGACCATCCTTCAGATAGACTTTTATTTCGCGTAAAGCGGTTTCTATGTCTTTGGGCAATACCAGTACATCATTGCCAGCCAGCAGGGCTTCTGCTTCCACAACGCCGCTGGGGAAGTTTTTGGCCACACCTTCCATTTCCAGTGCGTCGGTGAAAACAAGGCCGTCAAAGCCCATTTTTTCTTTGAGGAGTGTGGTGATGGTATTCCGCGAAAGCGTTGTCGGGCGATTGGGGCGGTCGTCAAGTGCCGGGATGTGCAGGTGGGCGACCATTACGCTGCCGATCCCCTCGCGGAAAAGCTCCCGGAAAGGGAACAACTCAATGCTGTCGAGGCGGGCCATGTTGTGGCTGATCACCGGCAGGCCGAAGTGCGAATCCACATCGGTATCGCCGTGGCCCGGAAAATGCTTGGCGCAGGCCATCACGCCATTTTCCTGTAAGCCTTTCATGTATTGTATGTCTTTGGCGCTCACGTTGTTGCGGTCTTCGCCAAAGGACCGGAATCCAATTACCGGATTGGCGGGGTTGTTGTTGACATCGGCCACAGGTGCGAAGTTGACCTGAACGCCAACCCGAAGCAATTGCCGCGCGATTTCTTTGCCCATGTCGTAGATAAGCTGGTTGTCGCTAATGGCGCCCAACATCAGCTGGCGCGGAAAACTCATGGTTGTGGCTACCATGCGCATGCCCAGTCCCCACTCCCCATCTATGGCTATCATCAGCGGAACGCGCGGCGATAAAGCCTGATAGCGATTGATCAGTTCAACCTGTTTTTCCGGTGTGCCCTGAAAAAAGCAAAGACCGCCTACATGGTATTTTTTGATCAGCCCTTCAACCAGTGCCGTATGGTCGGGCCCCTTGTCGGAATGCGCGCGGATCATGAACAGCTGGCCCATGCGCTCAGCTTCGCTCATCGCATTGAACATAGAATCTACCCAACGACCTTCCTCCGCATTGGCATAGGAAACAGGGACCGGCGGCTGTACCGGAGCAGGCGTGCTGCAATTCATAATCAGTAGCAATACAGCAGCAAAAAACGGCAATGCCATTGGTCGGTTGTAGCTGAATTGGCGGCTGCTCCCGAAGGTGAAGATGGAGAAGATGGACATGGACTGGTTTTTATTGATGAATGATTAGGTTCATTTGGATACAAAATTAATCGCGTCTGCCTGTTTTCAAGGAAGAGATTGTATTTTCATGCGCCTGATTGGGAAAATTATCCGGCTAAGGGAAACAATGCAGCCGGAAACGGTGTATTTTTCAGGATTGTTTTCCGGCAAACCGACAGGCCGCTCTTTCATTTATGCATAAAATCCAGGATGAATACCGTACAAATACCGCAAACAGAGATACAGCAACTGTTGCACAAGTGTTACCCGCAATTGGGCGAAAAATCCCTGCAGGAAGAGTTATTACAGGTAGGGAAACCTTTGCGCTTCGGAGAAGGAGAGGTGATCATGGATTACGGGAGCTATGTAAAATTCGTACCCCTTATTCTGGAAGGCAGCGTCAAAGTGACACGTGAAGGCAGTGACGGCAACGAAATTCTGTTGTACTACATCAAAGCGGGCGAATCCTGCTCCATGTCGTTTACCTGCTGTATGCTGAACAAAAAAAGCGAAATCCGCACCGAAGCGGAGGGCGATACCCTGGTACTTGCCATTCCCATCAGGTATATGGACGAGTGGATGACCCGCTACCAAAGCTGGAAAAACTTTGTCATGCTATCTTACGACCAGCGTCTGGTTGAACTGATCCGGACAATCGACAGCCTTGTTTTTTATAAAATGGATGAACGCTTGCTGAAATACCTGCAAACCAAGGCGGAAACCAAAGGATCGGCTGTGTTGGAGGTGACGCATCAGGAAATTGCCAACGACCTGAATGCATCCCGGGAAGCCATATCCCGCCTGCTGAAACAGATGGAAAAGCAGGGGCTGGTGCAACTGGGGCGAAATATGATTACGGTGCTTGGGAAAGCGAGGAAGTAGTTAGGGAGCAAAAGGCAAATTGGCAAAAGGCAAATTGGCAATTTGCCCTTTGCCATTCAGCACCTCTTTCCTTGCCAATTTGCCCCTTGCCCCTTGCCCTTTCAACCTTACGCCACGGTTTCTTCTTTATTCACAGTCAGCGTACTTGGGCAAACATAGTTGGTCAAATCAAACAGACCGTTTTCCTCCATTGCCTTGATACCGCCTTTGATGTCCACTACATGATGGAAACCGCGCGCTTTCAGAATAGAAGCTGCAATCATCGATCTGTTTCCTGTCGCACAGTACAGGTAATACGTTTCGTCCCGATTCAACTCACCGATGTAATCATTGATGTAGTCTAACGGATAATTCTTCACATTTCTCACGTGTTCGGCCTCGTATTCACTCACCCTGCGTACGTCAATCAGATTCAATTTGTTGTGCGAGGTACGTGCTGTTTCAAGGTATTCAGCAGGGGTGATAGAGCGTACCTGGTCTACTTCCCGAACCGCATCGATCCAGGCTTCCATGCCTCCGTTGAGGAAGCCAATGATGTTGTCGAACCCAACCCTGGAGAGCCGGGTGATGGCTTCTTCTTCTCTGTCAACCGGTGTTACGAGTGCAATTGGTTGTTGAACGTCCATGATCAGAGCGCCAACCCAGGGCGCAAACTGGCCGTCCAGGCTGATGTTGATGGCGTTGGGAATGAATCCTTTCGAAAATTCCTGTGCGGTACGTACATCCAGTACAATTGCTCCGGTCGCGTTTACAGCTTCTTCAAAAGCTGCGGGTGAAAGGCCGCGGTCGGCGCGTTCCATGACCGTGTCGAAACTTTCAGAACCCTGTTTGTTCATTTTGACGTTCAGCGGGAAATACTTGGGCGGGGTAGTCAACCCTTCCGTAACTTCTTTGACGAATTCAGCTTTGGTCATGTTGGCGCGCAAGGCATAATTGCTTGCTTTTTGGGCGCCTATCGTGGAGGTGGTTTCTTTTGACATGTTTTTGCCGCAGGCAGAACCAGCGCCATGACCCGGATAAACAATTACATCGTCAGGCAGTGTCATCAGTTTGTTGCGCAGGCTGTCGTACAGGTAGCCGGCAAGGTCTTCCATCGTCAGAACGCCCGCTTTCTGTGCAAGGTCAGGGCGGCCAACATCGCCGATGAAGAGGGTGTCGCCGGTAAATACCGCCACATCTTTGCCGGTTTCATCTTTCAGCAGGAAACAGCTGCTTTCCATCGTATGTCCGGGGGTATGCAAAACCTGAATGCTTACTTTGCCAACCTTCAGAATCTCGCCGTCTTTGGCTACATGGGCTTTGAATCCCGGTTCTGCCGTTGGGCCGTAAACGATGCTAGCACCCGTTTTTTTCGCCAGGTCGAGATGGCCGGATACGAAATCGGCGTGGAAGTGGGTTTCGAGCACATACTTGATGTTTGCGCCGGCTTTGATTGCGCGGTCAACATAGGGCTGTACTTCGCGAAGGGGGTCAATGATTACTGCTTCGCCAGCGCTTTCAATGTAATAAGCGCCCTGAGCAAGACAGCCGGTATAGATTTGTTCGATATACATAGACCAGTAAATTTTAAATGTGGAATGATTTGCTTAAGACAGTACAAAGTTGCAGGACTTTTTAATGCCTGTCAGTGACGTAGATCACCGGAGAGCGAAAAAATAAAGGAGAAGTCAAAAATAACTTGGTGAACAAAAAGCTCGGGCAAAGAAAAATTTCTGATGCGGTAAACCGGGAACCTAATGCCATTTGTTTTCGTTCTTCCAGCTTATCCACCGCAAAAAAGACAAAATCCGGCATTTCATGATAGCACACAAACGATCGCTGTTCAGCAATCCCTATCTCTCTCTGCTCCGGATCGCCTGGATCTATGCGCGCGAAAAACGAAAGCGCTACCTTCTGGTATACGGCATGTTTATCATGAGCAACCTCGTCACTGCAGCAACGCCCATCATTTGGGGGATGTTTATCAACGAATTGCAGAAAAAAGGTTCGGATGCGCTGCGTTCTGCCTGGATGTATGCCGGAGCGTACCTCCTGATCCATTTGCTTGAATGGGCTTTTCACGGGACGGCCCGCATCATGGAGCGACAACTTGCTTTTCACCTGAGTCGCAACTTTTTACAGGAACTGTACCACAAAGCCCTGCATTTGCCTGTGCGCTGGCACCAGGATCACCACAGCGGGGCAACCATCAACCGCATCCGCATGGCTTATGAAGCGCTGAAAGAGTTTTTCGATGCGGGCTTTATGTACATCCACGTCCTGGCCAAATTCGTTTTTTCCTTTGTGGCCATGATCTATTTCTCACCCCTGTTTGGCTCCATAGCAGTGCTGATCGGCGTCTTTATTGTGCTCCTCATTTTCAAATTTGACAAACCTTTTATTGCAGCGCAAAAAGAAGTCAATGAGAAACAGCACATCGTCTCGTCTACTTTATTCGACAGCCTTTCAAACATCATCACCGTCATCACCCTGCGTTTGGAACGGCGTATGGAAAGCGGTCTGATGGGCAGGGTCGGTGATGTTTTTCCGCCTTTCCGGCGAAAAATTGTGGTCAACGAATGGAAATGGTTCACGGTAGACATTTTTGTAGCCCTGATGTACGGCGTTATTTTACTGGGTTACGTTTATCAAAACTGGGTGCCCGGACAAGTGTTTTTGATTGGTGGATTGGTCATCCTGATGACTTATGTGGATCGTTTTACCAGCGTTTTTCACGACATCGCTTGGCAATACAACCAGATCGTGCGCTACTCGACAGACGTAAAGACAGCTCAGAACATCACCGATAGTTACGACGGTCTGCATTTGTCAGAGCAGGCGTCTGCACTGCCCGAAGACTGGAAAGAACTCCGCATTGAAGGACTGAATTTTTCCCATCAGGAGACACAGGAAGGTAAAGCGGTTCAGGGCTTACGCCAAATTGCCATCCGGCTGCCCCGCGGCAAACGCATTGCTTTTATCGGCGAAAGCGGCAGTGGCAAAAGTACCCTGCTGGCCCTGCTACGGGGCTTGTATGCCTGTGAACCGGGTGTAACCGTGATGGTTGACGGACAAAAGTACGGCGAAGACGGCCAGCGCCTGAGTGCGATTGCCGATGATGTGACCTTATTTCCGCAGGAGCCTGAAATTTTTGAGAACACCATCGAATACAACATCTCGTTGGGGCTGCCCTGCGAGGCATCGGAAATGGCAGCCATTTGCGAGATCGCCCATTTTTCGGAAGTCGTGGCACAGTTGCCGAAAGGCTTAGCATCAAACATTCAGGAAAAAGGCGTTAACCTGTCTGGCGGCCAGAAACAACGCCTGGCGCTGGCACGGGGTATTTTTGCGGCCAAAGACAGCCGGATTATCCTGCTTGACGAACCCACGAGCAGCGTAGATCCTAAAACGGAAGCGAAAATTTACGAAAGGCTGTTTGAGGCTTTTGCTGATAAAGTTATGGTGTCGTCCCTGCACCGGCTGCACCTCCTGCCCCGCTTCGACTATATCTACGTGATGCACAACGGCCACATCGTGGATGAAGGCACTTTTGAGCACCTGCGGCAGTACAGTCCTGTTTTCCAGGAATTGTGGCGCCACCAGGAGGAAGGGGCAGAGCAAAATGTGCTGAGTTGATGCAGTCTCTGAGTCAGGGCTTGACTTTTGAGTCAAACCCTGACTTAACGTTCCCAACTGCCTTCCTAAACAGGCATCTCTTTTGAGATAAACCTTACCAAATACTACTGACCATGCATAAAATTACACCGGCTGAAGCCTTGCAACAACTGACCCGCTCCGGCAAGCTGTTCACGGATGTTTTTAGCCACGGCAGCCTCGTCGTGGAAATATACCGCCCCGATGGGGTCGATTTGCAAACGCCGCATACCCGCGACGAAATTTATGTGGTGGTGGCGGGAATCGGCAAATTTGAATGCAAGGGCGAAACAACCGACTTCGCGCCCGGTGATTTCCTGTTTGTGCCCGCTTTTGCGCCTCACCGTTTTATCGATTTTTCGGAAGACTTTTCGACCTGGGTGTTTTTTTACGGGCCGGAGGGCGGGGTCACATATAAAAAATAATACTATTTGTTTATTTTTATAAGTTTATAAAACAATTTTGTTTTATTTTATTATCTTTACAGGTAGAATTCACCATACTTTATCAACAAACAAAAACAGCTTATGAAAGCCTTAAAAATTGGCGGGATCACCCTGCTGGTATTGGCAGGAATCGTCCTGATTCTGTCTGCTATTGCACCTAAAGAAATCCTGGTAGAACGATCGGCGGTGATAGCCGCACCCCGGGAGGCCGTTTTCCGACACATTGCCTCTTTTGAAAAGCGCCAGGCCTGGTCGCCCTGGGCCAAGCTTGATCCGAACATGAAAATTGAGCGAACCGGGCAGGATGGAACCGTTGGCGCTGTTTCGAAATGGACCGGTAACGACAAAGTTGGCCGGGGACAGGAAACATTTACCGTAATCACCCCCAACGAGCGGGTAGAAAGCGCGCTGTCATTTTTTGAACCCTGGGAGTCGAACTCAGACGCGTGGCTGCAACTCGGCGACGCTGAAGGCGGCACCAAAGTCACCTGGGGCATCAAAAGCCCGATGCCCATGCCCATGAACGTTATGGGCCTGTTTATGGACATGGACGCGATGATGGGCAAGGATTTCGAAGCAGGCCTCGCTGACCTGAAAACCATCGTGGAAAAAGAAGCCGAGGGCATGGCAGTAAGCTACGAGGTCGTAAAAACAGACATGCCGGTACGCTGGTATATTGGCCTGCGGGAAACAGTAGCGATGGATCAGATCACCGCAAAATATGCTGAGAACCTCGGCAAAGTTTACGAAGCGGTCAGCAAAAAAGGCATTGCCATGGCCGGCATGCCCTGCGGTATGTTTTATGTTTGGGATGAACAAAGCAAAAAAACAGATATGGTTTTTGCCGTTCCGGTGAAAACCAAATCGGAAGTTCCCGGCTTCACAACATTTGAGATCCCTGCTGGAACGGTATTGACCATTGATTATTACGGACCTTACGAAGGCGCCGGGGCAGCCCACGAGGCCATGGACGCCTATATTCGTAAAAACGGGTACACCGCAAAGGTTCCGGTTATTGAGCAATATGTAACCGATCCGGGAACAGAACCCGACTCGAAAAAATGGCTGACGAAGGTCATGTATGACATTGAATAATTTTGGCTGATTTTCTTTAGGGGGCGGATGCTAAGGTTCCTCCTGTGTTGTGTCTTCCCCTTAAAGAAGCTATATTTTCGCCAGAACGACTTTTTAAAGGACCCGCAGTTAGAGATCGAATTGCCTTTAAATTCAATATTCCAGAAGGGCTGAATAACCCGGGAAAGCATACGAAAGAACGACCTTCCACTTTTGAAAGACATCGTCCACAAAAGTCCATAGATTCACCGGTATGAACCTGTTTGTATCGCTTGAAATTTTTCTTTTTCTCAAATGTGGATAACTTTCCACATAAAACGTGGATAAGTTTTCACGGCGATTCCCCGCAATTCCTGTTAGATTTGTACGCAGACAAGAAACGGTCAGTAGCAGCAGCGATAATATAAAAACAGCAAACTACACGGAGCAATACACATAACCTATGGCCGATACGAACCAACCTTCCAGGACGAATACAGGAATGCGCAACACCACAAAAAAGCGGGGTGAAGATCTGTCGAACTATGTCTTTGGCAAGGTTCAGCCGCAGGCCGTTCCGCTGGAAGAAGCGGTGTTGGGGGCGCTCATGCTCGACAAAGAGGCGCTTTCAATCGTGTTGGACATTATCCGTGCCGAAAGTTTTTATGTAGACGCCCACCAGTTGATTTACCGCGCCATGTTGCGCCTTTTCGAGCGTTCGCAACCTGTGGATTTGCTCACAGTGATGGAGGAATTGAAAAAATCAGGTGACCTCGAAGCAGCAGGCGGCCCGGCTTATCTGGCAGAACTGACCAATCGCGTGGCTTCAGCTGCCAATATCGAATACCACAGCCGCATCATCGCCCAAAAGCACATCCAGCGCGAGCTCATCACCGTTTCTACCCAAACCATTCGCGACGCTTTTGAAGATACGACCGACGTTTTTCAGTTGCTCGACGATGCAGAGCAGGGCCTTTTTTCCATCGCCCAGCAAAACATGAACCGCAGCTACGACAGCATGGGGTCATTGGCGAGTAAAATGTTGAAACAACTGGAGGAACTGCGCGGCAAAACGGACGGCCTTACCGGAGTCCCTACTGGTTTCACCGCCCTTGATCGCATCACTTCCGGCTGGCAGCCCAGCGACCTGATCATTCTGGCGGCCAGACCGGGTATGGGTAAAACTTCCTTTGTTTTGTCTTTGGCCAAAAACGCAGCTACCGATTTCAAAAAAGCCATCGCCATATTTTCTCTGGAGATGTCGAGTCTGCAGCTGGCTTCACGCCTCATTTCGATGGAGGCCGAAATATCCGGCAGCAAACTCCGCAACGGGCAATTGGAAGAATACGAATGGCAGCAATTGCACAGCGCCATTGAGCGCATCAGCGAAGCGCCCATTTTTATTGACGACACCCCGGGTATCAACATCTTTGAGCTGCGGGCCAAGTGCCGGCGCCTGAAAATGCAGCACGACATCCAGCTCATCATCATTGACTACCTCCAGCTCATGAGCGGCGGCAATGAAAGCAGTCGCGGCGGTGGCAACCGCGAACAGGAAGTAAGCGCCATTTCCCGTGCGCTGAAGGGCTTAGCCAAAGAATTGAGCGTACCCGTTATTGCTTTGTCGCAGCTGAGCCGGGCTGTAGAAGTGCGGGGCGGCACCAAAAGGCCGCAGCTGTCGGATTTGAGGGAATCGGGCTGCCTGACGGGCGATACGCTTATTTTGGATGCCTGCACAGGGCGTCGGGTTCCGATCAGGGAGCTTGCCGCCAAAACCAAGTTGGACGGATTTGAAGCGCTTGGCATCAATGAAGCGTTAAAAGTGGGTGCACATCCGATGACTAAAGCCTTTTATTCGGGCAAAAAACAGGTTTTTGAACTAAAATTGAGTTCAGGCCGGTGTATCAAAGCCAGTGCCAACCATCCATTTTACCGCATCGAGGGTTGGACGGCTTTGGAGGATTTAAAAGTTGGCGACCGGGTTGCTACACCACGGAAAATTACGGTTGGAAGTTCTGTAAATCCGTTTTCAAAAACGGAATTGACTTTGCTGGCCCATCTGATTGGGGATGGATGCATCTTGCCGAAAACGCCTTACCATTATACAAGTGCCGATTGGTCGAACATTCAGGTTGTCAAGGATTGTGCTGAAGCCCTGTTCAATATAGAAGGGAAAATTGTCCCCCAGGAAAATTGGTGGCATGTTTACCTGACATCGCCCTATAAATTGGCCCCTGGCATCAAGCACCCCATTACCAAATGGTATGAAAAGCTTGGAATTGAACGGGTGCGATCTTATGATAAACGCCTCCCCGAATCCCTATTTGAATGCGATGAAAATCATATTGCACACTTCCTTCATCACCTTTGGGCGACTGACGGCAACATCAGCTGGAAAACAATACATGGGGATCGTAGCCCGGCCCCTGCTATTTACTATGGGACGACAAGTCCGGTTCTGGCCGAACAGGTTCATCATTTGCTGCTTCGCCTGGGCATCATTGCTTCCATCCGGACAACCCGTAAGGGAAGCTACCGGCAGAGCTACAATATTTATGTAGAAGGCAAAGAAGCGCAGTTGCGGTTTTTGAACAGCATTGGTTGTCAGGGGGAACGCGGCGCCGATATTCCGGACATGGTTTTGGCTTTAGAAGCCATCAAGGGCAATCCGAATAACGATGTCATTCCCAAAGAAGCGTGGAGGACCATTATTGAGAAAGCAAAAAATGAGCAGGGCTATTCTTGGCGCGAATTTTCCAAACAATTGGAAACTGCCTATTCGGGGTCAAACCTGTTGAAAAATGGAATTTCCAGATCGCGCATGCGGCGAATTGAGTCCTTTTTACCGGCAGAACCGATTAAGCACTTAGCAAACTCAGATATTTATTGGGATAAGATCCTGACCATAACCCCGCTTGGTGTGGAAGATGTTTACGATGCGACCGTTCCCGGTGTTCACAATTTTGTTGCCAACGATATTATTGTACACAATTCCATTGAGCAGGATGCGGACCTTGTGAGCTTTATATATAGACCAGAATATTATCAGATCATGGAAGACGAGGAAGGCAATTCCCTGAAAGGCGTCGCGGAGATCATCATTGCCAAACACCGCCACGGTGCGCTCGATACCGTCAAATTGCGTTTTACCGACCAGTTTGCCCGCTTTTCCAACCTCGATGACCTGAATTTTGACGATCTTCCGGGCGATACCTTTGAAAAACCATTTGCACCGGCAAATATGAACGTCATTACCCGGCCTTCCCGGATGAATGACGATGAAGATATTCCTTTTTAACAAACAAAACGATCCAATTTATGAGCTGGTTGTACATCATTGTTGTAGGCGGCATAGCCGGATGGCTGAGTGGACTTATTATGAAAGGCGCGGGTTTCGGGCTGCTGGGTAACATCGTTGTCGGCGTAATAGGCGCCATAGTCGGGAGCTGGATATTTGGCTTCTTTGGCATTTCTGCCGGAGGTGGCATGGTTGGCTCCATCCTCACGGCGCTGGCCGGCGCTGTTGTGTTACTGTATGTGGCCCGGCTGCTTAAAATCAAAACATGATAGAAAAGCGTCTGGCGCGCTGGCGATTGGTTTTGGGCAATGATGCCGATCCTGAACAGGGCATTCCGCTCGATGCCGAAGCTTTGGGGATGGATCAGGTTTTGGAAACGCTGTACAATAAGGACCGCAAGGCCGGACTAGGCAATTCCACGCCTAAAATCAACCGCTGGCTGGGCGATATCCGGAAGTATTTTCCCGCGCAGGTCGTGCAGCTCATGCAAAAAGACGCGCTGGATCGCCTGGGCCTCACACGCATGTTGCTGGAACCGGAATTGCTGGAAACGGTGGAGGCCGATGTCCATTTAGTGGGAACCCTGTTGACGTTGAATAAAATCATGCCCGTTAAAACGCGCGATACAGCACGTGCCGTAGTCCGGAAGATTGTGCAGGAACTGGAGCGCAAACTGCGCCTGCCCCTGCAAAAAGCGGTGGAAGGCGCCCTGAGCCGGGCCACCCGCCAATACCGGCCCCGCCTGCGCGAAATCAACTGGCCACAAACCATCCAGGCCAACCTCAAACACTATCAGCCGCAGCTCAAAACCGTCATTCCGGAGCGTTTCATCGGCTATGGTAAAAAGAACCGGCAGTTGCGCCAGATCATCATCCTGATGGACCAAAGCGGTTCGATGGCGCCTTCTGTGGTCTATGCCGGTATCACTGCCTGTGTGCTGGCCGAACTGCGCTCTGTAAAAACCCGGCTCTTTGCTTTCGATATCTCGATTGCAGATCTGAGCGAACACCTCCATGATCCTGTTGAGACCCTGTTTGCCACCCAATTGGGCGGCGGCACCGACATCGGTAAAGCCCTTGCCTACACCCTGCCTTTCATTGAGCAGCCTGCCGAAACCATCGTCGTGCTCATCAGTGACCTGTTTGAAGGTGGTCGACCCGGCGTCATGATGCGCCATGCCGCTGCGCTAAAAGCCTCCGGTGTGCAGCTGATCGCCCTGCTTGCCCTCAGCGATGAAGGCGCTCCTGCCTACGACCACGAAGTCGCCCATCATTTTGCCCAATTGGACATCCCTGCATTTGCCTGTACACCTGACCTTTTTCCCGATCTCATGGCGGCAGCCATTCAGAAAGAAGACATCCATTTGTGGATGGCGCGGCGGGGATTGGGGGGTAAGAATTGAGTGATCAGGTTGAGGTTTTCTATTTTTCTCGGTTGTAACCGAGAAAAATGGCCATATTATTCGGTTATAACCGAGAAAAATGGCTATTTTTGAACAAACTAAAGCTTTATGTACATTAATCGGGTTCTGCTAAAAACAGTGAAGGAGCGGATGGCGCCAGGGAAAGCAGTGATTTTAATGGGGCCCCGCCAGTCTGGAAAATCTACTATTCTGGAGGAAGTTGCCCGAAATAGCGATTTTCGTGTTCGTCGATTAGATTGTGACGATGTTGTGGTACGAACACGTCTTGAAGTACAAACTTTTCCCAATCTTCAAAATATTGTAGGTGATGCTGAACTGCTCCTCATTGACGAAGCACAGCGCGTAAAAAATATCGGTTTGACCCTCAAGATCATCCTCGATCAGATCAAAAATGTTCGCCTGTTGGTGAGTGGGTCTTCGTCCTTCGAGTTGGCCAATCAAATTAATGAACCTCTTACCGGTCGAAAGTGGGAGTACACCTTGTTACCGTTGTCTACTTATGAAATGGTATTGTACCACGGCGCATTCGAAGAATCGCGGTTTTTGCACCAGCGGCTTCTTTACGGCATGTATCCGGAGGTCGTGAAAAACCCCGGACAAGAACGAGAAGTACTCGGTCAATTGGCAAGCAGTTATTTGTACAAAGACGTTTTTGCTTTTCAGGATTTGAGAAAACCTGAATTGATCGACAAACTTTTGAAAGCGCTTGCTATGCAGATCAGTATGGAAACCTCCTACAACAAATTGGCAGAAGTCGTCGGCAGTGATATTTCTACCGTACAACGCTACATAGATTTACTGGAAAAAGCATTCATCATTTTCAGACTACCTACCTTCAGTCGCAATCTGCGTACCGAATTGAAAAAAAGCCGGAAAATCTATTTTTACGACAATGGTATCCGCAATGCGATTCTTGGTGATTTTCGGCCTTTGGAGATGCGCAACGACCTCGGCGGACTTTGGGAAAATTTTTTGGTCAGCGAACGCTGCAAGCGCAATTTTTTCCACGGCTTCTACGGGCATGCTTACTTTTGGCGCACAGTTAGTCAACAGGAAATTGATTATTTGGAAGAATACGATGGCGGTTTACACGCATACGAGTTCAAATGGAATCCGGCTAAAAAAGGTAAAATGCCAGCGACTTTTTCACAAGCTTATCCGGAAGCGACATTCGAGTGGGTAGATCCGGAGAACTACCAGGTATTTTTGGGAGCGTGAAAACGATTTTCATAGTTGTCTTACACCATTGTGCAGAGAAAAAAAGATGGTATGTTTGACGTTATGATCAAAAAACACCTCCGCGCTGAATCCCTCTGGCTGACCGGATTGGCAGCAGTTGCCATCCTTGCCTGCGGCATTTTTGACCGGTTTGAAAACCCCATGTTTGTTTCTATATTAGGAGCAGAACTTGCGATGCCACCGATCCTGTTCATAGCCGGCTTTTTTGTTGCCGCCAGCTTCCTGACTTACGGTGCAAGGGCCGTGCTGGCACGATTCCAAAAGACGCCCACCAACCTGATTTTTCTCCTTTTTACCGGAATCGCCATCCTCGTGCTTTTCCTGCTACAAGGGCCTTGGGGGTTAGGCGCATTGAACGATGCTTCTATAGCCTATCCGCCTTCACCGATGCCGCCTTCAAAACCTTTTGCGGAGCCTTTAGCCAGACTTCGGATCCTTCAGTGGGTTCTGATTGCTGTTTTTTTAATATCGGCCCTGTTGACGAGAAGGACTTTTGTTCAAAAATGACCTCAATGATACGTTATCTAATCTTGACCTTGTTTTGCCTTTCGAGTACCTTGCCCATCAGCGCACAAGATGTTGATATGGGCGACACCTTGCGCGTCAATGCCCTAAGCGGCCTCCATTTGCGGCAACAAGCAACAACTCAAAGCCTTTCTAAGAAACTGCTCCCCTATGGCCATCCCGTTGTTGTGGTTTCTGAATCCAAAGGAAAACCGGTGCTGCTTGACGGCCTTACCGGAAATTGGGTCAGGGCGAGTGCAGGTCGGGATACAGGCTATGTTTTTAACGCTTACCTGACAAGGCTGCCAGTGTTTATGAATAAACCAGTAAAAGACCAAAATCTTGGAGCTTCTTTAGAAGAATACGCGTTTGAGAAACTGGGGGTTCTTGACTCGGTCTATTACACCAATGGCGCTGATGGAGAACCATTCCACAGAATGACAATTTTTAATTTGCGTGGCGGGCACCAATACATCCGGCATGGGTTTTGGGAGAACGAGGAATGGGAACTACAATTGCTAAATGTTAGGGATAGTGAAGGCATCCAACTGATCTTGAATCTGTTGAAGCTTTGGGGGAGATCAACACCCGACATCGAAAACACCCTCAAAAAAATGCACAGTACCGGCTCAACCCTTATCAATGATGCGGAAGTTTGTTATCGCATCCATGTCTTCAAGGCCGGGAACAGAATAATCATTCGAATAAGCAGCTGTGGCTCCTGATAGAAGCAGGCTTATGTTTGCTAAACTTTGGAAGTTTAGTAAACGTTGAGCAAGTAAAATGTCCAGCAGTATGCTTCTTTTAGGGACCTCCCGAATTCATAATTTTTGTAACGCGTGCGTTAATATAATTAAAATATTTAAAAAATAAAATAATATTCAAATTGTATAATGATTTGTTGATTGGATGAATTGACTTAAATAAATATGTTTTAAAGTTTAAAAATTTGATAAACAGATTTTTGTAATAAAATAAATTGCCATCAAAAAATATAGAATGGACTGATTTTAATCGTATTTTTTCATCAATAAATATTTTATTCGTATTAAATAAAACAAATAACTAAATTATCCTGTTTATAATACTTATGCCATTTTTGTAAAAATGCTTACATATTCCTTCCTTGCTGAAGAACCTGGCATCAACCACCCCTTTTATCTTTCATTTCTTATCTCCGGAATATGCACCCATTAGATGCAGGAATTTTCATTGTGTACATGCTCGTTTTGTTGGGAATCGGTTTTTATTTCCTTCGTAAGAACAAAAGCACGGACGATTATTATGTCAGCAACAGAAACATGTCCAGCTGGCACATTGGTTTGTCAGTAGTGGCAACCGACGTTGGCGGTGGTTTTTCCATCGGATTGGGCGGCCTGGGTTTTGTGATGGGCTTATCCGGTTCGTGGATGTTGTTTACAGGACTGATCGGCGCCTGGATGAGTGCGGTTTTGCTCATTCCACGGGTTTACCAGCTGGGTAAAGACAGGCAATTCACCACCTTTCCCCAGATGTTCAGCCACTTCTACAATAAAAAAGTAGCGCTGGCAGCGGGCATCATTTCTGCCATTGGATACCTGGGTTTTACGAGTTCCCAAATACTGGCCGGCGCCAAATTGGCTGCCGCTTCTTTTGTGGGGCTGGACATTCAGACGGCGCTGCTCATCATGGGTATTGTGACCATCTTATACACGGTTATGGGCGGTATGACTGCGGTGATTTATACCGATACCGTACAATGGATCGTTCTAATGCTGGGTTTGGTCGTGGTTGGCATTCCGATTGGCTATCAGGCCATAGGAGGCTGGGAGGCCATCCAAAAAACAATCGAGCCGGAGGCGCTGTCCTTAACGGCGATTCGTTGGCAGACTTTGGTCAACTGGGCGGTAACGATCATTCCGATCTGGTTTGTCGGCATGACGCTCTATCAGCGGATTTATGCCAGCAAGAGTGAAAAAGAAGCAAAAAAAGCCTGGTTTATAGCCGGGCTGTTTGAATGGCCCATCATGGCATTTATGGGTGTTTTGCTGGGCTTGTTTGGCCGGGTAGCTGCAGAGCAGGGGATGTTTACGGCGCTTGGATTTGCCTCGGCAGGCAGTATGGACCCGGAATTGGGTTTGCCCCTGCTGTTGCGCACGGTACTGCCAATAGGTTTGATGGGCGTGATGATGTCGGCCTATTTTTCTGCGATACTGTCCACAGCAGATAGTTGCCTGATGGCGGCATCCGGAAATGTGCTGACCGATATTTTGCAAAGGATGTTTCCCCGCTTGCACCTGCATCCTAAAATTTTGATTTTCACGCAATTGATGACCCTGGTGCTGGGGATTTTTGCCATGTTTCTGGCGGCGAAAATGGAGAACGTGCTGGAGCTGATGCTCTACTCATACGCTTTCATGGTTTCCGGGCTTTTTGTTCCCCTGATTGCGGCGATGTTTTTCAAACAAAGGAATGGGGGTGCGGCGCTCGCTTCCATGCTGGTGGGAGGAAGCACCACCATCCTGCTGACAGCCACGAAAACGCCTTTACCATTTGAATTAGACGCCAATATTTTCGGAATAACCCTGTCCCTGATTACATTCCTTGCTTATTCATTTGCTACACCACGCGTAAATAAAATCGAATCATGAATGATATCCTGCTTACCCCCATAAGTGGCCCGCACCCAAAGCACAGCAATGATCACATCGCTGCGTTTCTGGAGGACCACCTCGACCGTTTTGGAGATAAAAAAGAAGACATCCTCAAATGCCTCGCTTACGCGCTGAACCCCTCCAGAGGCGGGTTTGTTCTGCTGCGCACCAAAGGCGATGACGTTGTGGGCGCCGTAGTCATCAACGAAACCGGGATGGACGGTTATATTCCGGCAAACATACTCGTCTACATTGCCGTGCACCGAAACTACCGGGGCATGGGAATGGGCAGACAACTCATGCTAGAGGCCATGTCGCATACAAAAGGAGGGATTGCCCTCCACGTGGAGCCTGACAATCCGGCAAAGGCGCTGTACGAAAGGCTGGGTTTTACGAATAAGTATCTTGAAATGCGCTATCTACCTACCCATTAACAATCATGACCACAGTCAACAACATGCAACAACTCGAACAATTCAGGAAGGAGCTTCACGCAAACCCCGAAGTATCCGGCCAGGAAAAAGAAACTTCAAAGCGGGTGCTGCATTTTCTGGAATCCTGTCATCCCGATGAAATCCTCAGCGGCGTGGGAGGTTACGGCATTATTGCAAGCTGGGATTCGGGCCTCAAAGGTGCTGAGATCCTGTTTCGCGCCGAATTAGATGCATTGCCCATCGCCGAAGTCAATGATTTTAGCCACAAATCATTAAACGCGGGTGTATCGCACAAATGCGGACACGATGGCCATGCTGCCATTCTGTGTGGCTTGGCCCGATACCTCGCTGAGCATAAACCGGCAAGCGGGAAAGTCCGCCTGCTTTTCCAACCGGCTGAAGAAAACGGGGAAGGCGCCAGAGCCATGCTGGAAGATCCCAAATTTGCTGCCATAAAGCCCGATTATGTGTTTGCGCTGCACAACCTTCCGGGGTTCCCATTACACGCAGTGGTAGTGAAATCCGACATATTTACGGCAGCCGTCAACAGCATGATCATCCGCCTTGAAGGCAAAACAGCACACGCTGCAGAACCGGAACACGGGGTTAATCCCGCACTGGCTGTTGCACAGATTTTGACCGAAAGCCAGAAGCTGGACTACAACAATGCAAAACAGGAGGCCATGCGGGTGATTACTCCGGTATGCGTGGAACTGGGCGAAAAAGCTTATGGCGTCGCTGCGGGAAAAGCCGCGATCCACCTCACGCTCCGCTGCTGGAACGATTATAATTTGCGCCGCTTAGAAGCAGAAATTTCAAAATTGGCTGCGGCAATTTCTAAGCATTATGGCTTGAAAATGGAGCTGGAGTACACCCAAACCTTTGTGGCCAATAAGAACGACTCCTCAGCAACAGATTTGGTGCGCAAAGCCGCTGATTCAGCAGGGGTTGCTGTCATAGAGCGTACCTATCCCTTCAAATGGGGCGAAGATTTCGGCGCTTTTACCTCCCGCTTCAAAGGCTGTATGTTCGGACTCGGCGCCGGAGAAAACACACCTGCCCTGCACAACCCTGACTATGATTTTCCGGACCCGCTTCTTGAAACGGGGGTCCGCATTTTTTCAGAAATAATAGAGGCAATAGCCGGCAAGGATTATGTTTGAAACATCGGCCATTGAATTGAGCGCTGCCGCTTTGCGCAATAACCTGCAGTTTATCAGGAAGCAAATGAAAAAAGGCGTGCGCTTGTGCAGTGTGGTAAAAGGCAATGCTTATGGACACGGATTGACAGAGTATGTCCAGCTGGCGATGGATGCGGGCGTTGATTATTTTGCCGTACATGCGGTGGAGGAAGCTCATAAACTTCTGGAAACCCTGCCTTCGGCGCCAGATTTGTTCGTCATGGGCGAAATTGAAAATGAAGCCATCGAATGGGCCATCCTGAACGGAATTGAGTTTGCCGTATTTGATTTTACCCGCCTCAATAGGACATTGAATTATGCGCAAAAGCATGCCATCAAAGCAAAAATTCATATAGAGATAGAAACCGGCATGCAGCGAACCGGCTTTGCTCCGGCCGACTTGCCTGAACTGTGTAATTACCTGAATGACCATCCAGCGCACTTCACTTTTCAAGGCTTGTTTACCCATTTTGCCGGCGCAGAAAGTTTGGCAAATCACTTCCGGATTTCAAAACAGATCGAGCTTTACAACCTGGCACTGGCGGCCTTTGAAGCGCAAAACCTGAAGCCTGTTTACCGGCACGTCGCCTGCTCTGCAGCCCTGCTGAACTACCCGGAAACACAGGGCAATATGGTGCGCATCGGTATCCTGCAATATGGCTTCTGGCCCAACAAAGAAACTCATATCCGGTTCTGCGGTGACAAGGCCGCTAACAAGGAATTGCTCAAAAGGATCATTCGCTGGACGACGAAAGTAATGACCGTGAAGGAGGTTCGTAAAGGATCTTTTGTGGGTTATGGCACAACGTACCTCGCTCATAAAAACATGCGCCTGGCGGTTATTCCCGTAGGGTATTCGCATGGATACAGCCGCAACCTGAGCAATATCGGTACGGTGCTGATCAACGGAAAGGTGGTTTCAGTTGTTGGTACCGTAAATATGAACAGCATTTCGGTAGACATTACCCACGCCGGGAAAGTTGAAAAAGGAGACGAAGTCGTCCTCATAGGCAAACAAAACGGGAAAAGCATCACCGTCAATTCCTTTAGCGAACAGACACATCAATTGAATTATGAACTGCTGACCCGCCTTCCCTATAACATTCCAAGGATCATAAAAAACTAGATTATGGCATTTTTAAGACTCAACAGAGATAAGCTAAAACACAATTACCGCCACCTGGAAGACCTGTTTTCGAAAAGCGATATTGATTGGGGCGTTGTCACCAAACTCCTTTGCGGAAATAAACTCTATTTGAAAGAACTCCTGGATCTCGGCGTCAACGAAATGCACGACACCCGTATCAGCAATCTCAAAGTTATTAAATCCCTCAATCCCAATGTACAAACCGTTTACATCAAACCGCCACCCAAAAGAAGTATTTCCAGTGTGATCAAATACGCCGATGTCAGTTTTAATACCGATTATTCTACCATAAAACTGCTCAGTGAAGAAGCGCAGCGGCAAAACAAGCACCACAAAATTATCATCATGGTCGAAATGGGCGATCTCCGGGAAGGAGTTATGGGCGACCACCTGATGGACTTTTATGAAAAAGTTTTTTTGCTCCCCAACATCAGCATCATAGGCATTGGCACCAACCTGAACTGCCTGAATGGCATCATGCCCAACCAGGACAAACTAGTCCAGCTGAGTTTGTATAAGCAGTTGATCGAACTGAAATTCAACCGGGAAATAACCTGGATTTCCGGTGGTACCAGCGTCACTTTGTCTCTTTTGCTCAAAAGATTGATTCCCAAAAAAGTCAATCACTTCAGAATTGGAGAAGCCTTGTTTTTTGGGAATGACCTGTTCACCGACGAGCCTTTTGAAGGCATGGAAACCGATGTCTTTAAATTGTACACAGAAATCATTGAGCTTTACGACAAACCGATTGTTCCAACTGGCGAACAAAAGGAGAACGTCGCAGGCATCGTACCCGAATTCAATCCGGAAGATTACGGCAAATCTTCGACCCGGGCCATCATCGATGTAGGTTTGCTGGACATCAACCCTGCTTTTTTGTTGCCTGAAGACGAGAACGTCAAAGTCATCGAAGCCAGCTCGGACATGCTGGTCACCGACCTTGGCGACAATGCCAATGGGTACAAAACCGGCGATCTGATTTCCTTCAACCTCCGCTACATGGGCGCTTTAGGCCTTATGAATTCTAATTATGTAGACAAAATGGTGGTGTGAACGCACGTCGTCCTGACGTTTACACAACCCGCCGCCATTCCTCCAGACTAAACGCATAAGCGTGCCGCGCATCAGCTTCGTGACGGGCTGTGCTGACCAACTCCCATTGCGACCAATCCACTTCCGGAAAAAATGCGTCGCCTTCCACCACTGCATGTACCAGGGTTCGGTAGAAATAATTGGCCAAATGCAGTGTTTGGCGAAAAATTTCTGCTCCGCCAAGAATAAAAAAATCGGGTTCGCCGGCCAATAAAGCCATACCTGCTTCGATGCTGACCCCTTGCTCGGTGTTGGGGCCGAGCTGCAGCCCCGGCTGCCGGCTGATGATCACGTTGCGGTATTCGGAATGCAGCGCGTCGGCTGCTTCGTAGCTTTTCCGACCCATGAGGAAAGCTTTTCCCGCGGTCACACGACGGAAATTTTCCCAGTCACCCGGCAGTTGCCAGGGCAGGCTGTTATGGATGCCAATGACGTGGTTTTCACTCATGGCGCTAATGATGCTGATGCGTTGCATATTTGTCTATCTTTGGTCGTGTTTTTTACCATAACTTGTCCCCTGTAGCAGGGTATTGGCTATTTCAAATAGCGCACATTGAAAGCTGTCTATGTGCCCTCTGTGAAAACACCTACTGTGAACTATGTGGTAACTAATCACAAAACTACCATGAAAAACAAGCTTCTCAAATACCCGACGCTGCTCTGCGGCGTTTTGGCGCTGATGGCCCAACGCAGCGGGGATGCTCCTGCTCCTGTAGAAACGCTGCGGCTGATATTTGCAGGCGATATCATGGTGCACGAATCGCAGATTCACGCGGCGAAAACCCCGGAAAGTGAAGGATATGATTTTAGCGCTTCCTTTGAATACATACAACCCGTTTTGCAGTCTGCTGACCTCGCCATCGGCAATCTGGAGCTGACCATGCCCGGTGAAGAACCCTATCTAGGCTATCCGATGTTTCGCTGCCCCGAAGAATTGTCGATGGCACTTCGCGGCGCTGGTTTCGACCTCCTCATGACCGCCAACAACCACAGCAACGACAGCGGTGCTGACGGGGTCATCAACACCATTGACGTGCTGGAAGAAAGCGGCTTTTACCACACAGGCACTTTCCAAAATCCGGAAGACAAGGAGGCCTCTTACCCGCTTATTGTTTATAAAAAAGGTTTTAAACTCGCTTTTTTGAATTATACTTTCGGCACCAACGGCAACCGGACGCGACCCCCTTCGATCGTGAATGCCATTGACAGTGCGCAGATCAGTGAAGATTTCCGGGTGGCGCGCGACCTGCAGGCCGATGCCATCGTTGTGGTGATGCACTGGGGTCTGGAATACCAGTTGAAGGAGAATCATGAGCAACAAAAAATAGCAAAACAACTGTTGCGCGAAGGCGCAGACCTCATCATTGGCGCGCACCCGCACGTGGTGCAGCCAGCCCGCTGGGAAACGGCGGACGGTAACAAAGAAGTGTTGGTGGCGTATTCTTTAGGGAATTTTATTTCCGGACAATTGAAGCAACACACCGATGGCGGCATTCTGGTAGAGGTGGAATTGACAAAAAAGAATGGCCATACGACCATAGAAGACGCCTCGTTTATTCCAGTTTGGCGGCACATCGAAAAGCTGCCTTCCGGAAAGCGGGTCTACCGCACGTTGCCCATCGCTGCGTTTGAAGAAGGGGACAGCGGGCTGATCCGATTGACCGACGCCGACCGCGCAGCCATGTCCCGCTACGCCGAACAAACCCGTAACCGGGTAGGCCTTCCGGAACGCCTGATCATTCCTGAATCGATCGTCGACGTTAGGTAAGCGTCTTCATTCTGGTATCTAACATCTAAAATCTTACGTCTAAAATCTGACATCTAACATCTAGCAAAACCATGATCATTTCGGCCATTGTAGCTGTTGCGAAAAATAATGTGATCGGCAAAAACGGAGAAATCCCGTGGTACCTGCCGGCGGATCTTCGTTTTTTCAAACAAACCACGCTGAACCACCATGTAATCATGGGGCGGCGTTCCTTCGACTCCATTGGCCGCCCCCTGCCTAAACGCACCAATGTGGTGGTGACGCGAGACCCTTTTTTCGTGGGAACCGGTTGTATTGTGGCGCATTCCATTGAAGAAGCGCTGCGCATTGCCCGCAAGCACGGCGAAACAGAAGCTTTCATCATCGGCGGCGGCGAAATTTACCGGCAAAGCATGCATCTGTGGGACCGGCTTTATCTCACCCGTGTAGATGCTGCCATCGAAGGCGGTGATGCCTTTTTTCCTCAAATTGATATTGATGAATGGGAGATTGTGTCTTCAGAGACTTTTGAAGCGGATGAGAAGAATGAATACGGGTATTCGTTTTTGAGGATGGAGCGGCGGTGAGCGCAGTAGGTATTATAGGCACTAAGTTTGCCTTTTGGCTTTTCATTATAACCAACCTCTTACCTACCTATCCTTTTTTTTGCCAGCATAATTTATGGTTGGCGGCACAATTCTGGCATCGCCCTAATTTCATCCCAAATTTTTTCAATATTAGCCTTTTTATCTTTTGAAGCTTTTAAAATATCAAGGCAAAGAATGATTCCCAAAAATATATAGCAAAAAGCTACTTTTAACTTGTCGAAATCATATTCAGCGTGTCCATCAAGTATGATTTTCGAAAAAGTTCCATAGTGCTCATATTGTGAGTAGTAATCGTATAAAAAATAAACATCCGAGTGGTCTTTAAGATTTTTTGCCATCTTACTTGGAGCAATTGAATTTACATCTTTTTTTAATTGAGGAGTCCCATTTTTATCTATGCTCAAAAAGTTGTCCGGAAAATAGCTTTTTAACTCCCGCAATTCTTTTTGAAATTCTTCTGGAGTAATAGTTTTGTTGCCACGCAGGGTTTGTAAAATTTTGTTTTTATCAGAGACAAATTTATGGTTAATCTTGGCGAATTCAGATGAAAAACTCCCCTTACGATATCCTTTTTCGAAAAGATATCCGGATATAATAAAATCTAAGAGCCCATTCCTTACCAGAAGCCCTATTGGGAATTTGTAATTCGTATCACTATTGAACTTATGTAGCAAACATTCAATACTCTTAATACAGTAGTAAAACCTTTGAAGTATATTGTGATAAACAACAATTTCAAGAGGAACATCTTTATCTTCATTGAAGCCTTCCAACACTTCTTTAATCACTGGAACGGCTGCATTCAATAAACTAGTAATTCTGATAAACTGTTCTTCTTTTTCATTCATTTTGGTTATCTGTTTTGAGAATAAATATGACAAATATTATTCAGTCTAATACCGGCTCACAACCAAGTCAGAAAAGTTAGACAGGTTTATTGGTTTAACTCAAGGCCTTTTGTTTAATCAATTGTAATAATCGAGATTCTGGTAATTTCTACGACATTATTGAGCTCAATCTCGCTGATGATTTGATTTAGATTTTTCTCGAAAAGTAATATCAACTCGTCTGTGGACATATTTCCTACCGTCAAATAAATAAGTTTATAGGGCTCCAATTTGAGAAAGTACCGATCATAGAAATCTGAATCTTTTGAAATTACAACGCGTTGCTCTTTAAGAGATAACAGACTGATTTGAGTATCTGTGGTCTTGTTTTTATCTGGCAAATCAAGTGTGTGGATTGCATCATATCCTATTGCATTGAGCCACCGGGCCAATTTTCGGGGTAGTTGTGCATCAATAATAAATTTCATGCGACCAGTTTGCCGATATGTTTTACTTGAATCATCTGTTTGGCAAACAGCAGACAGGCAAGCAAATCTTCTTCCTCAAGGTCTTCGTAATCTTCTAAAATCTGCGCATGAGTCATTCCAGAGGCCAACAAATCAAGTATGGCTTCAACCGGATAGCGAAGCCCTCGTACGGTTGGCTTGCCATGGCAGATATTAGGATCTACAGTAATCCGGGTTAGCAGGGAATCTTCCATGAGCTATATGTTTTACACAAAATTACGGTAAAAATAAGAATTGTCCAACAGCCGCACATCGGGCGTTCCCAAATCCAAAGAAATCGCTAACTTCGCCTGTAACCCCTTGTGACGCTCAGTTGCCAGGGGGAAATACATCCATCAGGAAAACCAGCACAAACCCATCCAATGGCATACATCAATCTTGAGGCGCACCTGCCGGGCGTTACCGGGCTGCTTGAATTCCGGAGAGATGCAGCGGAGCCTTTACGGGAACTCACCCAAATCCTGCTCCGGGGCGCATCATCGCTTACCGAAGCAGAAAGGGAACTGATTGCTGTGGCGGTTTCTAACAAAAACGAATGCGTTTATTGCACGACTTCGCATGCAGCGGCTGCCGACGTGTATTATGGCGAAAATGAAACGACCCAAAAAGTAAAAGAAGACATCGAAACTGCTCCCGTCAGCAACAAAATGAAGGCATTGCTTGCGATTGCGCTCCAGGTGCAGGAAAGCGGTAAAAAGGTCACCCCGGCAGCCATTCAAAAAGCAAAAGAAAACGGGGCAAATGACCTGGAAATTCACGACACGGTGATGATTGCGGCACTTTTCTGTTTTTACAACCGCTATGTGGATGGCTTGGGGACGTATGCGCCAACAGATTCGAAATACTATTCAGAAATGGCCGTCAGGCTAAAAGAAAAGGGCTACTACCGCCCGGAGCAGGGATATGAAGATTTAAAAAACGAAGGCATTGTTTCCGATGTCCAAAAGAAGCTTATATGAAAAAGGTCTTCTACTTAGGCGTCTTCTTCCTGCTCTTATTCGAGATAGCCCATGTTTATTTCATCATGCCCATGCCCGGTAGTCAGGAAATGAACAGTTTGGATGTGGCCTATTTTCTTCATTCGTGGCGGATGGGGTTTCGGGTTCTTTTTGCCGGGATGATCCTTGCCGGGTTCAAAAGCGCTTTTTCAGGCTCAAAATGGTTGCCATTTGTCGCCCTGCTCCCTGTTGGCGTGGTCGCTTATATGGCCAATGCTGAAATGGCTGCCGATACCATGTTTTACCAACCCACAACCTTGCAGCTTCAGGCTGCTTCAGCCAATGCAGTTGAGGGTGACCGGCTGATTTTGGGCGTTGAGCACAACGGACAGGCAAAAGCTTATCCGATTCAATTTTTGGGGTATCACCACCAGGTGCGCGACAGCATAGGCGGCAAACCGATTATGGTAACCTATTGCACCGTTTGCAGGACCGGCCGCGTTTTCGAACCGGTGGTCAATGGCAAAACAGAAACCTTCAGACTGGTCGGCATGGATCATTTCAATGCCATGTTTGAAGACAAAACAACCCGATCCTGGTGGCGACAGGCAACAGGGGAGGCCGTTGCAGGGCCACTGAAAGGGCAAATACTCCCCGAGTTTCCCTCTGTTCAGACGACCTTGAGCACATGGCTTGAATGGCATCCCGATGCTTTAATCATGCAACCCGACGTTGCGTTTCAGGAGGAATACGACGACATGAGCACTTATGAGAAAGGGCGGTTGACAGGAAGGTTAACCCGCCGGGATACGGCTTCGTGGCAACCCAAATCGTGGGTGGTCGGCGTGACGCTTGGTTCGGACAGCAAAGCTTACGACTGGAACCAGCTGAGTAAGGAGGGCATTATTTACGATCAAATCAACAATAGGCCCATAGCCGTGATTCTGTCAAAAGACAGCAGTAGTTTTGTGGTTTTGGAAAGAACCGGTAAAGATCAGGTTTTTACGCTCCGGAATGACACCCTGATCAGTTTTGACAACCGATACACATTTCTCGGGGTCTCCCTCGACAAAAATCTGCCGGACTTGCAAAAACTGCATGCTTATCAGGAATATTGGCACAGTTGGAAAACATTTCACCCTTTTACCCAAAAATGAGTATTTGTATTCCAACTTTTACAAGACATTAAAAATCAACTTTCATGAGCGCAAAATTTTCCTTCGCTGCTTTTATGTTAATGATCACCTTACTTTCAGCTTGCATGGATAAAACAGAACCAGAAACTACTCAGAACGCCAAAAAATGGTGGAAGGAAGCGGTGGTTTATCAGATTTACCCCAGGAGTTTCAAGGATACAAACGGCGATGGGATCGGGGATCTGAAAGGAATCATCGAAAAACTGGATTACATAAAAAGCTTAGGCGTAACAGCCATTTGGCTCAATCCGATCTACAGCTCACCCAACGATGACAATGGCTACGATGTAAGCGATTACCGCGATATCATGAGCGATTTTGGAACGATGGCTGACTTCGACCTGATGCTCAAAGGCATGCACGAGCGAGGCATTAAGCTGGTCATGGATATTGTGGTCAACCACAGCAGCGACGAGCACGAATGGTTTAAGCAGTCCAGAAGTTCAAGGGACAATCCCTACCGCAATTACTACCATTGGTGGCCCGCCGAAAAAGGAAAACCCAATTACCGGTATAGCTTATTTGATGAAAATGGCGACGCCTGGAAATACGATTCCACCACAAATGCTTATTACCTGCATTACTTTTCTCAAAAACAGCCCGACCTGAATTGGGAAAATCCCAAAGTCAGGCAGGAAGTTTTTGACATCATGACCTTTTGGGCCGAAAAAGGCGTCGACGGATTTCGTTTGGATGCTTTTCAGTTTGCTGCGAAAGACACGACCTATCCCGCTTTCCCGGAAGGGTTTGAAAAAAACTTCATTCAGTATTATGCCATGCAGGGCAATTTGCACGGCTATTTGCAGGAAATGTACCAAAAAGTATTCAGCAAATACGACGTGATGAGCGTTGCTGAAGGCGCCGGGAATACCTTCGAGGATGCCCACAACCTGGTAGATGAAGAGCGGAAAGAGTTGAATATGGCTTATGCTTTTGAAGGGGTGGACATTGCGAAGCCCGAAGGGTACAGCATTTTGCATTTCAAAGAAGTTTTTTCGCGTTGGGACAGCGCTTTTGCCGAAAAAGGCTGGCTGTCGATATTCCTTTCCAACCACGACCAGGCCAGGTTGGTAAGTCGATTCGGTAACGACAGTCCTGCATATCGGGCGCCGTCTGCTAAGATGTTGAATACCTTTATTTTGAGCATGCGCGGTACCCCTTATTGTTATTATGGCGATGAGCTGGGCATGACCAATATTGGTTTTGAAACCATTGAAGAATATAAAGACATTGCAGCAATCAACGGCTACAAAAAAGTGGTAAACGCTGGCGGCGATGTGGATGCTTACATGAAAGCGCTGAAGTTCAGTTCCCGCGACAACGGCAGAACGCCCATGCAATGGGACGATGTTCCCCAGGCTGGTTTTACAACAGGTACGCCCTGGCTGCCGGTTAATCAAAACTACCGGGAAATTAATGTCGCGGCAGCCGAAAAGGATCCCAATTCTGTGTTGAATCACTTCAAAAAAATGATTCAGCTGAGAAAAGACAATCCGGTATTGGTGTACGGTAAATACACGCTGCTGCAACGGGAACACCCTGAAATTTATGCCTATACGAGGGAAATGGATGGTAAAAAGATGCTCGTGCTCCTGAATTTCACGGACAAGAATGCCCGCATGGAACTTGCTGAAGCTGCTGCCATCAATGAAACTGTCATCAACAATTATCCTTCGGTAGAGGTAAAAGGAAATGTTGTTTCCCTTCAGCCTTATCAGGCGGTCATTTTTTCGCTGAAGGATTGATTTAGCCCCAACAGAACAAAAAATTCAAAAAAAATTTGCGCGGGATAATATTTCATTTAACTTTGTGAGCGATTACTCACTATTGCTGATTGAACAACGTGACAGACAAAAAAGAGAACATACTGAACACCGCTTTGGAATTGTTTGCCAACGAAGGCTACAATGCTGTTTCAACCAGCAAGATTGCCAAAGTAGCCGATGTATCAGAAGGGCTCATTTTCAGACATTTCACAAACAAAAAAGGCCTGTTGGATGCGCTCATGCAGGAAGCTGAAAGAAAGCTGCATGAGGTTGTTGCGCACATTGTTTTTGAAACGGATCCGAAAGAAGTCATCCGTAAGACCATTGAACTTCCCTTTACCGTAAAGGAGTCTGAATATGATTTCTGGAAACTGCAATTCAAATTAAAATGGGAGCAGGCTTACTACAAGCCGGAAAAGATGAAGCCGCTCAGGGATAAATTAACCAGCGCATTTGAAGCCCTGGGCTACGAGGACCCGGCGATGGAGGCAAAATTTCTGGAGCAGATGATGGACACCATTTCTATCGGCATCCTGAGAGACGGCCTGAAAAGCCAGGAGCCTTATAAACCATTTTTGATGAACAAATACAGGATATAAAAAAATTTACTCACAAAAAAAGTGAGCACTCACAATTTTATCAATTACATCATGAATAACAAAAAAGTCATTTTAATCACGGGAGCTTCTTCCGGGATAGGAAAAGAAACCGCGCTCAAACTGATTGCTGAAGGCCACCTTGTATACGGCGCCGCCCGAAGGGTAGAAGAAATGCAGGACCTGGTGAAAGCCGGTGGCCATGCCCTCAAACTGGATGTCACTAGCGATGAACAAAATGCGGCAGCAGTCGATCAAATCCTGAAAGAACAAGGCCGGATTGACGTACTCATCAACAACGCCGGTTACGGACTATACGGAGCAGTGGAGGACATTTCACTGGAAGCAGCCCGCAGGCAATTTGATGTCAATATTTTTGGATTGGCCAGCATCACAAAAACAGTCATCCCGCACCTGCGCAACCAAAAATCCGGTAAAATCATCAACATCTCTTCTATGGGTGGAAAAATCTACACCCCGCTTGGCGCCTGGTACCATGCTACCAAGCACGCTTTGGAAGGTTGGAGTGATTGTCTGCGCCTGGAACTAAAGCAGTTCAACATAGACGTCATCATCATGGAACCGGGAGTCATCGCGACTGAATTTGGTGAAGTCATGTATGAACCCATGTTGAAGGTTTCAGGCAACGGCCCTTACAGCCACATCGCCCAGGCCATGGCAAAGGCCACGAAAGAATCCTATGAGAAAAAAGGAGCAACTTCCCCGGCTTCGGTGGTAGCCAATGCCATTTCAAAAGCAATTGCTTCGCGCAGGCCCAAAACAAGGTATGTAGCAGGTAAACTGGCCAAACCCCTGATGTTCTTGCGCAGGTATTTTGGCGACCGGATTTACGACAGCGTAATCATGAGCCAGGTGAAGTGACCACAGTTTAAAAAGCGTCACTGCGGCTGTCGTTTTGTGAAATAAGCGCTAAATTCGTTCATTCACTGACACTCGAAACGAACGCATGCGCTTCATGAAGCCGCTTTTGGTTTTTTTGCTCCTGCTCATTTACAGCTTCTTTTGCTGGCTGATGCTGCGCATTACTTTGCAATACATCCCTGTAAATACCGATGTGGCTTTTCTGCGCATCAAACAGGAATACATCGGCATGCTGCACTACAAGGTGGCGTTTTTTGCCCATGTTTTTGCAGCGATTGTGAGCTTGGCGGCAGGATTTACACAGTTTTCTGAAAGGCTGCGACGGCGGTATCCCAAAATGCATCGGTGGTCAGGTTGGATCTACGCGATCAACGTGCTTTTTGTTGCCGGGCCGTCGGGCCTTGTCATCGGACTGTACGCCAACGGCGGCTGGAGCTCGCAATTGGCGTTTTGTTTACTGGCGGTGTTGTGGATGGTGTTTACCGGGCTGGCGCTCAGCAGCATTCTGCGCAGAGATGTGGCGGCACACCGGCGCTGGATGATTCGGAGTTTTGCCTTAACTTTATCGGCAATTACTCTGCGGGCCTGGAAATTTGTGCTCGTTGCTGCATTTGAGCCCCGCCCCATGGATGTCTATCGGATCGTTGCGTGGCTAGGTTGGGTGCTCAATCTTCTGGTGGCAGAATGGTGGATCAGGAGGAGCGGTAACCGGGGTAAGAAATAGCCCTTTTGAGACAGCCTCTTCATAGTCATTCATTCAATTCAAACATGCGCCATGAAATTCCAGCTTTTGTACTTCTCGATTTTATTGCTTGTTGCCGCCTGCAACCCTTCCCAGCCAACGCAAAACCAAACCACAGAACTTGCAGAGCCTGTGGAAGAAGCACCTGAGCCAACTACTCCCCCCGCAGCTGCGGCCACTGTTGAGCCTGTTGTGTTGCCTTCCGGCGATGACAAGATGTTCGTTGGCCCCTTCGTCGCGGTCGATTACGATGAAAACAGGAACATCAGCTACTCCAATAAAATCACCCTGGCCATCCGATCCCTTGAAAACGGCATTGTGAAAGGCTACAGCGTCGTAGCCGGCAACAGCCGTCCTTTTGAAGGCACTTACACAGAAAAAGACGGCACGATTGATGCAACCGCCAGCGAACCCGGCGACGATAAATACGACGGGGTCTTTACCTTTCGGTGGCAGCGCGGCAGCTCAACGCTGACAGGCACCTGGAAAGCCAACAATACCAAATTAGGCGTCACCAAACGCAAATTCACTCTGGAACAGCGCGTATTCCGGTATGACGCAAATCTGGAGCTTTCTGATAGCGGCATCGCCGGTATAGATTTGTACAATACCCTTCGGGAAAGCGAAGGCGATGCCGATATGGCTGAAATATTAACCGAAGACGCCGAAAAATTCAACGCATCCAAAGTCTTACTCCGCAAAGCGGATGTGGAAAACATGCACAAAGGCGATCTGGAAGTGACCCGAAACGCCATCTACGCCCGACACGGCTACTCTTTTAAGAACCGCCGGATGCGCTATTTATTCGACAGTTATGTGGATTGGTACATGCCCGTCAGCACCGACGTGAGCCGGCAATTTACCGAGTTGGAGCGCAAAAACATTGAACTGCTGAAGCGCTATGAACAGCATGCAGCGAGTTATTATGACTCATTTGGAAGGTGAAAACAAGGCTTTTTTTATTTTTTTAAAATAATAGTTATGGGTTTGAAAATCAGGTATTTAATATTCTGTTCAGGGCTCTTATTGTTGATGGGGTGCCAAAAGGATCCAAACGTTCAACCAGAGGAAATTACTTATGGTAAGAATCGGTTTACCATCATGCAGGACGGAGATGAAAGAGAATATTACGTACATGTTCCTGCCGCATATACAGGCAATTCGAAAGTTCCGGTCGTGTTCATGCTTCATGGAACGAGTGGCAATGGGGAGGAATTTTATAATAACTCCGGCTGGAAAGAAGTAGGGGAAGCCGAAAACATACTGACAGTTTTTCCTTCCTCCCGGAGAAGTTGCATCATAGATGACGGAGTTGTAAAAACAACCACCAAGTGGAATTCGCAACCTGCTCACAACTGGTCTTATTGCGCAGGCGTTAATCCCAAAGACGACATCCGGTTTTTTGAAATGATCATTGACGAATTGTCGTCAAAATATAAAATTGACGAAAAACGGGTCTACATAGTAGGCTTTTCAAACGGTGGCCAAATGGCAGCCAAATGCTCCATTTTGTTGAGCAGTAAAATTGCAGCTGTTGTAGAAAGTGCCAGCTCTTTTTCTTTTGACACCACATTTGTTCCGCAACGAAAGTTACCCATTGCGTTTCAAATAGGGAATGAAGACTATGGCCCTGGCGGGAGCGGCCCCGAACTCCCGCTTTCAAACTTAGGCCCGGCGATCGACATGCCCGGGAGCAGGCTTAATTACATCTCTCAAACGCATATCAACAGCTTTGACTTAAACCCCTCCTATACCATCACCGGAGACACCAACACGGTAGTTATCGCGACATTCAAGCCGCTGAGCGGGAATATGGCAAATAGTTTCAATATGGCTTTAATCAAAGGACTGAAGCACGCTTATCCCAACGGAACCAACCATTGGATGCATGCCGCCGAAGTGCACTGGGAATGGTTGAAACAATTCTCGCTGCCGTAATCCGGTTCGGACAACTGACTTGCAGGAATAACAGCCTACTCTTTGATGATTTGCCTCAGGCACTGCAATTGGTTCAGCTCATTTTCCACAAGCAAAAAATACAGGCCCGGGCTAAGGCCCTTTAGGCTGATGGTCAGCGGCATACTCTTCACTGTCTGCTTAAGAACCGCCCGCCCGTGGACGTCTAATACCCGGAGCTCAAAATTGCTTAATTCCCCGCTGATGGTCACCTCATCCGAAGTAGGATTGGGGTGAAGTTCAACCGAAGCGCCAGTCAGATCCACGGCGCTTGTCGCGGATGCATATTCGTAGCAACCGATGTCGAATGCAGCGCCGAGAGGGCGGGTGGCGCCGGAAAGGTCAACGGTCACAAAAGGGCTTACCAGAGCCGTGCCCGCGTCTATTGCCTGTGAATTTTCAGCAAGCGTATAGTCGTCGTTGGCCGGGTCTTCAAAAATAGCCGTGAGCGGGTCGGCCAGCTGCGAATGGGTATCGAATCCCAATGCCTGCCATTGTGCCAGCAGGATGGCAGAACCGTCGCCGTCTGGGCTCATTTTGTCGTGCAAGATGTTGTAATCGCTGGTAAACTGAGTAGGATGATCCACGGCAATGCAGCCCCGCCAGGCATGGAAATTCAGAATGATGTTGTTGTAAATCTGGGTTCCCTGGTTCGCGTCGTCCCGCAGTAAAATTCCCCAGCGACCATCAGAAGGCACAATGATGGTATTGTTGAAAATTTTCGCACCCTGGGTGGAAATGGCCCCGTCCTGCTGGAACAGTGCAATGCCCTGTCCAAAATGGTTGTTGAAAATTAAATTGTTGAAAATAACAGGATTCAGCACGCCATCCATGTTGATGCCGGCAGCCTGACCATTGTCGTAAATGATATTTCCATAAACCTGAGCGTCAGAGATGATGCCATCGCCACCGGAAAAGATATCCCCGTTGAAATGGATGCCGATGTTGTTGTTTCCGTAGCAGGTGTTGAAGCGAACGATGGGGCGATCGGAGCTGTTCGAGACGTAGATGCCGTGCTCGTCAACGGAGTTGGTGCACACATTGTGTTCAATCAGAATATCGTCCGTGAAGCCTGTAAATATGCCTCGTTCTGCATTGCCGTCGCAATGGCAGTTTTTTACTACACAAAAATCAGAAATCACCACCCGGACGCCGTTTCCGTTGCCCGGCATGCCATTCACAATGAAGCCGTCCACGGTCACATAATCTGCATTTTCGATGTTGATGCCGTCATTGCGAATGGGGCCGCTCTGGTTGATGAGCACGCTGGCGCCCATAGCCTGAAAAACGACCCTGTTGGCCGCCGTTCCGTTTTTATCGCGAAAATCAAAACCGGCGTAAGTGCCGTTTGCCACCAAAACCGTATCGCCCGCCACAGCCACATCGGCGCCTTTCTGAATGGTCAAAAATGCCTGGGCCGGAGAAAGCCCCGAGTTGGCATTGTTTCCGGTGTTGGAAACGTAGTAAGTAGCAGCGGAAAGCCGGCTGGCGGTGAAGAACAGCAGGGCAATCCATAGGCAGGTAAAGTGGCGCATGTCGTTCTTTTTTTGATGTAATGAATTAACGCCAATTATTTAGAAATCCGTATCTTATGATACCGATGAACGACTTATAACAACTTCCTGACTGTAAAAGAGCTTGCTCCTTATGTCTTACCGCTCAAGGCAAACGATAGTTTCTTCAGGTCAATTCAAACTGACATCAATTTTCAGACTCAGTTCATCTCCCAGCTCTACCTGATCGCCTTCTACTTCCGACGCCATGATCAGCGAATCGGCCAGCACTTCTCCCTTGATGTATTCCCGGAACTGCTCCACAGCAAGCTCCAACTGCTGACGCAGTTCAACGCGCACATTGATTCGGTCAGTCACGTTGAAATTTTTCTCTTTACGCAAATTCTGGATGCGGTTCACAAGGTCGCGGGCGATGCCCTCTGCCTCCAGTTCCGGAGTCAGCGTCACATCTAACGCCACCGTCAGCGGGCCGTCGCTGGCCACTTTCCAACCGGGCAGGTCTTCGGTCGTCACAATGAGGTCGGCAGGTGTGAGCTCGTATGTCGTTCCGTTTAATTCTACAGACATGCTACCGGCCTTTTCGAGCGCATTGATTTCTTCATTGCCAAAGGCGGCAATGCGCTCGGCAGCGGCTTTCATGTCTTTGCCGAGTTTGGCGCCAAGGGTTTTGAAATTGGCTTTTGCCTGTTTTTTCAGCAAGCCGCCGGCATCGGTGATGTATTCGATCTCCTTTACGTTGATTTCGCTCAAAATCAACGCTTTCACGCCGTCTACTTCTTTGATGAAGCTTTCGTCGAGTACCGGCAACAGCAGTTTTTGCAGCGGCAACCGCACCCGAAGGCCATTGAGCTTGCGGATGCTGAACGCGAGCGAGCAGATGCGCTGGGCGTAGTCCATGCGTTTTTCCAGCGCTTTATCGATCTTCGAGGCATCCGGCTTCGTCAGGTCGGTCAGGTGCACACTGTCGTGGCGAAGCGGCGTATTTTTTTGCTTCGCAAGTTCGCGGATGGGCGCCGTCAGGTTGCGGTAAAGCCAGTCGCTGAAAAATGGCGCTACTGTGGAAGAAAGTTGCCCTACCACCATCAAACACTCGAACAGGGTCTGATATGCAGCTTCTTTATCGGGGCTCATTTCTCCGCGCCAAAAACGACGGCGGCCGAGGCGCACGTACCAGTTGGACAGATGCTCGTTCACAAAATCTTCCACAAGACGGCAGGCACGGTGCGGCTCATAGTCGTCCATCGCGGCATGGTAATCTGCTACGAGGCTGTAGAGTTTGGAAATGATCCAGCGGTCGAGTTCGGTGCGCTGGTCATACGGTAAGACGTTAAACTCGTCCATTTTCCAGCCATCCACATTGGCATAAAGTGCGAAGAAATTGTAGGTATTGAACAAGGTGCCGAAAAACTTTCGCTGGACCTCTGCAATGCCCTCGACATCGAACTTCAGGTTGTCCCAGGGAGCGGCATTGGAAATCATGTACCAGCGGGTCGCGTCGGCGCCATATTTGGCAATGGTCTCAAAAGGGTCTACTGCATTGCCAAGGCGTTTCGACATTTTATTGCCGTTTTTGTCCAAAACCAGGCCATTGGAGACGACATTTTTAAAGGAAATGCTGTCGAAAGCCATGGTGGCAATGGCATGCAGGGTGTAGAACCATCCACGGGTTTGATCAACGCCTTCTGCGATGAAATCGGCGGGATACATGTTGTCGAAAGGCGCTTTGAATGGCCGGTCTGCCCCTGCTTTTAGCTTCGCCGGATCCAGCCCCCACTGTGCATAGGGCATCGAACCAGAGTCAAACCAGACGTCAATTAGGTCCAATTCCCTTCGTAGGGTTGTCCCGTTGTCACTTACCAATAGAATCTCATCAATATAAGGTCGGTGCAGGTCTTCCGGCACCGTCTGGTTAAGCCCCAGTGCTTGGTTGGCTTTTTCAATTTCTGCCCGAAGTTCTTCTACAGAACCTATACAACGCTCCTCACTTCCGTCCGTACTACGCCAGATCGGCAACCCGACGCCCCAGTAGCGGCTGCGGCTCAGGTTCCAGTCCTGAAGGTTTTCGAGCCATTTGCCAAAGCGCCCTTCGCCGGTGCTGGCTGGCTTCCAGTTGATCGTTTTGTTCAGTTCAAACATGCGTTCCTTGACGGCGCTGGCCTTGATGAACCAGGAGTCAAGCGGGTAATAGAGCACAGGTTTGTCGGTGCGCCAGCAATGCGGGTAATTGTGCACGTATTTCTGCACATTAAAAGCATAGCCCTCTTGTTTCAGCTTCACGGCGATGTCCACGTCCACACTTACGTAGTCGGGATCGTCTTTGTAGTTCTTGACGTAGCGGTTGGAAAACTCGCCTACTGTATCTTTAAATTTGCCTTGCTTGTCCACCAGCGTCAGGGCTCCGATGCCGTTGGCGCGCGCAGCTTTCATGTCGTCTGCGCCAAAAGAAGGAGCCGTGTGCACCACGCCGGTACCATCTTCGGTGGTAACGAAATCGCCTGTTACCACGCGGAAAGCATCGGTTTGACCGTTCAGTTCTTCAATGGGATTACCGTAAGGCAGGAGTTGCTCGTAGCGAACGCCTTCCAGCGAACTTCCTGAAAAAGGAGCGCTTTTTTCAAGAATAGCCGGCTTGTTTTTCTGTTTTTCAGGATCGCTGGCAAACCAATTTCCCACCAATACGTCGGCGAGTACGATACTAACTGCCTGCTGGGTATAAGGATTAAGGGTCTTGATTTTGACGTAGTTGATTTTAGGACCTACCGTCAGCGCTGTATTCGACGGCAAAGTCCAGGGGGTCGTCGTCCAGGCAAGGATGCGCACATCTTCGTCCGGGCTGTCAAACAGAATGGTCGACTTATCATCCTTTATCACCTTAAACATCGCCACGACCGTCGTATCCGTCAATTCCTTATACGCGCCGGGCATGTTCAATTCGTGCGAACTCAAACCCGTTCCCGCGGCTGGCGAATAGGGCTGGATGGTGTAGCCTTTGTACAACAAGCCTTTATCGTACAACCGTTTCAGCAGCCACCAGACTGTTTCTATGTATTCGTTTTCATAGGTGATGTAGGGGTTGTCCAAATCCACCCAGTAGCCCATGCGCCGGGTGATGTCGTCCCACTCGTTTTTGTAACGCATCACCGTTTCGCGGCATTTTTGGTTGTATTCATCCACTGAAATCGACTTGCCGATGTCTTCTTTGGTGATGCCGAGTTCCTTTTCCACGCTCAGCTCGATGGGCAGGCCGTGTGTATCCCAGCCCCCTTTGCGCTCTACCCGTTTGCCTTTCAGGGTTTGATAGCGGCAAAAGATATCTTTGATCGCCCGGGCCATAACGTGGTGGATGCCGGGCTTGCCATTGGCGGAAGGCGGGCCTTCGTAAAAGACCCAGGAATTGTTGACCGGACGCTGGTCCACGCTCTTGTTGAAAATCTCCTGTGCGTCCCAAAAGGCCTGCATTTCTTTGTCAATTTCCTGTAAGTTCAGGCTCTTAAACTCGTTGTACATCGGTGGTGTTTTTTTCAAAGACCCGCAAAGATAATTTTTTACAAAAGAAAAAAGCTCCGGCAGATCGCAATCTGCCGGAGCTTTTTCAGTGTTTCAAAAACAGCATTTGCTCACAGATTGCGCGGCAACCCGGGAATAATAACGCTGCTAATTATGGTGAATGAAACGTTCATTGCATGAATTTATGCTATATGAATGGAAACAAAGGTAACGGTTTTTAGTTTTAGGGGGCAAGCTCGGGCCTAAAAAAATATCCATGCGATTTTATTCATTTGAATTTCAACATAAAAAAACTTTGTTGATGTTCAACTTTCGGAATATCTCATGAGCGCTTAATGGTTTTCTGGCTGCCTCATTTTTGAAAGCGTTTTCTACTTTTCCGGCTCAAAAGCCAAAAAATATAAACATATCCCTACCTTAGCGAGGGAAGGCAGCGGGAAGAAGGCAGCTGGTAGAGAGAAAAACCACTGCACCCAGCCTTGCCTAAACAAATTGAACAGTATTTAAAAACGTCAACCTGTCGGCAGACAGGCAATCCAATCACCCTTTTCGAACATGAGAAAAGCACTATCCACGATGGCGCTGGCCATCCTCTCGCTGTGGTCGGTGGCCCAGCAGACCTTTCCTCAGAATGGCGTTTACGACGAGCGCGACAAGTGTTACGCCTTCACGAACGCCACCATCTACGTTTCCTGGAATCAAAAACTGGAAAAAGCGACTTTGGTCATTCGCAATGGTAAAGTAGAAGGAGCAGGCGTTGGTCTGGTCATTCCAAAAGACGCAGTCGTTCTGGATATGAAGGGCAAATACATTTACCCTTCTTTCATAGACCTGTATTCTGCATACGGTATGCCGGAAATGCGCAATGATGGCCAAAGGCAAGGCCGCAATTTTTTCAATTCACCACCACAGATGCTGACTTCCAAAGAGGGCGCCTATATGTGGAATGAGGCACTGAAACCCGAGTTTCGGGCATACGAAGTGTTCAAACCTGCCGATGCGGGCGCTAAAAACTACCGGAGTTCGGGTTTTGGCGCGGTGCTGAGCCACAACATGGATGGCATCTCGCGGGGAACCTCCACGCTGGTGACCCTGGGCGATGAGCCACCGCACTCGGTTATTGTAAAAGAACAGGTAGCCCACCATCTTTCGTTCAGCAAAGGCAGTTCACGCCAGAACTACCCAAGTTCGCTGATGGGAAGTATTGCGCTGTTGCGCCAAACCTATTACGACGGACGCTGGTACGCTACCCAGAAAGGAGAAGTGAACATTTCACTGGCTGCCTGGAATGCCGTACAATCGCTGCCTCAGATATTTGAAGTTGGCAATAAACTGGATGCCCTGCGCGCAGCGGCTATTGGCAAAGAATTTGGCGTCACTTACCTCTTCAAAGGGGATGGCGATGAATACCAGCGCATTGCAGAGCTGAAAGCAACGGGTTCCACCTTCATCCTTCCGCTCGATTTCCCGGATGCATTTGATGTGGAGGATCCTTTTGACGCCCAAATGGTGAATCTTGCTCAAATGAAGCATTGGGAACTGGCGCCCTACAATGCTGCCAGATTGGCTGAAGCGGGCATTCCTTTTGCCCTGACCTCACACGGTTTGAAAAAAGGAGACGATTTTATGACCAATTTGCGCAAAGCCGTTGAAAGTGGTCTGGCCCGCGATGCAGCACTGAAAGCGCTTACCGCAACGCCGGCAAGTCTGGCAGGCGTTTCCGACAAACTGGGCAGCCTCGAAAAAGGCAAAATCGCTAACTTCATCATCGCCAATAACGATATTTTTGAGAAGGACGCTAAAATTTACCACAACTGGATCAATGGCAAACCCTATGTGCTGAAAGATCTGGATACACCTGAACTGGCCGGCAATTATGAGTTGATGATCGGTCAAACGACCTATCAATTGGCTGCCAAAGGGGATGGTGATAAAGTGGAAATGAACATTGTAGTTAATGACAGCACCAATGTAAAAGTCAAACATCAGGTGTCAAACAACCTCATCACGCTCTCTTTTACACCCAAAGGAGATAAAAATGCCATTCGCCTTTCAGGCTCCATGATGGAGCGCAACTGGATGGGTAAAGGACAAAACGGCGACGGACAGTGGGTAGACTGGAAAGCAACCTACACCGGCCCCGTTGAAGCGAAGGAGGAGAAAAAAGGTAAAGACGATAAAAAAGCAATCGAAAAAAGCGAGCCCGGCCCTCTGGTGTATCCTTTTGTGGCCTATGGCTGGGAGAAAAAACCGCAACAGGCCACTTACCTGATCCGGAATGCCACCGTTTGGACCAACGAAAAAGAAGGCATCCTTCGAGGCGCCGATGTTTTGATCCAGAATGGAAAAATCGCTCAGGTGGGGCAGGGGCTGAAAGCTGCAGGCGCCATTGAAGTCGATGGTACCGGCAAGCACCTCACTCCGGGGATCCTCGATGAGCATTCTCACATCGCCATCAGCCGCGGCGTCAACGAAGGTACCCAGGCCAGCAGTGCAGAGGTGCGCGTTGGAGATGTTGTCAACAGCGAAGACATCAATATTTACCGCATGTTGTCGGGCGGCGTTACCACATCGCAATTGCTGCACGGTTCCGCGAATCCAATCGGCGGGCAATCGGCACTCATTAAAATGCGTTGGGGGTATGCTCCGGAAGCCATGAAATTTGAAGGCGCTGACGGATTTATCAAATTTGCACTTGGCGAAAACGTCAAGCAATCAGGGGCTTCAGAAGCTTTTGCAACGCGCTTCCCGCAAACGCGCATGGGCGTGGAGCAGGTTTATGAAGACTACTTCACCCGCGCTAAAGAATACGGTGCGCTCAAACGCAGCGGCAAGCCTTACCGTAAAGACCTCGACCTCGAGGCCGGACTGGAAATTCTGGAGAAAAAGCGGTTCATTACCTGCCATTCATATGTACAAAGCGAAATCAACATGCTGATGAAAGTAGCAGAGCGCTTTGGCTTCAGAATCAATACGTTTACGCATATTCTGGAGGGTTATAAAGTAGCCGATGTTATGGCTAAACACGGCGCCGGAGCCTCCAGTTTTTCCGATTGGTGGGCTTATAAATACGAAGTTTACGAAGCCATTCCCTACAACGGTGCGCTGATGCGCGATCAGGGGGTTATTGTGGCCTTCAATTCGGATGACGCAGAAATGGCGCGCCGATTGAACCAGGAAGCAGGTAAAGCGGTGTTGTTCGGTGGCGTTCCTGAAGAAGAGGCCCTGAAATTTGTTACCCTGAATCCGGCAAAACTACTCCATGTAGACAATCGCATCGGCAGCATCAAGGTGGGTAAAGACGCCGACGTGGTTTTGTGGAGCGATCACCCGCTGTCTGTTTATGCGAAAGCAGACCAGACTTTTGTAGACGGCATCAAGTTTTTTGATCGCAAAGACGACGAACAATTGCGGGCTTCCGTGCTGGCAGAACGTACGCGTTTGGTTCAAAAAATGATTGCCGCTAAACAAAAAGGCGGTCCGACTCAATCTGCTCGTGGCGCTTCGCAGTCGAAAGAATACCACTGTGAGGATGTAGAAGATGAGGTGGGGAGATGATTTAGTGATTTGTTTATTTGAGGACCCCGCTCGGGCGGGACAAGTTTTGTTTATTTGGTGATTTGTTTATCTGTTTATTCGAGGGAAACAAATAAACGCATAAACAAATAAACGCATAACCCCATAAACAACCCCATAAACCAATAAACGCATAAACAAAAAGAGAACAAGATCATGAAAATAACATCCATTCTGATCGCAGCCGGATTGATGGTTCAAACGGCGGCACTTATAGCCCAGGCAGGGCCTGTACCGGCCAAACCACAAAGCCAGGGCATTTACATTGCCGGAGCAACGGCACACCTTGGCAATGGTCAGGTTATAGAAAACAGTGTTATTGCCTTTGATAAAGGTAAAATTACCTTCGTGGGTGCTGCCGGCCAGACACCGCGCGTTAATCTGAGCGCCTATACCCGTGTGGATGCGGCCGGGAAGCACGTTTACCCGGGCCTCATTGCTCCAAATGCCCAATTGGGCCTCGTGGAAATCGAAGCCGTTCGTGCCACGCGCGACGGATCGGAAATCGGCGAGCTGAACCCCAATATCCGGTCACTGGTAGCCTACAATACCGATTCGCATGTCATTCCTACCGTGCGTTCTCAGGGGATTTTACTGGCTCAGGTTGTTCCGGGGGGCGGGCGTATTTCCGGACAGTCAAGTGTTGTTCAGTTAGACGCCTGGAACTGGGAAGATGCAGCGTACCAAACCGACGACGGCGTTCATCTGGATTGGCCGGAGCAGTTTCGCTTCAACCGCTTCAGCGGGGAGTTGATCAAAAATGAAGGCTACGCTGCTTCCATACAGGAGTTGGAAATGTTTTTCAAAGAAGCGCAGGCATACATTCAAAAAGCAGCACCCGAAACCCGCAACCTCAAATTCGAAGCTGCCAGAGGGCTTTTCGACGGTTCAAAACGCCTGTTCATTCATACCAACAGCGCCAAATCCATCCAGCAGTCGGTCCTTTTTGCACAACCCTATGGATTTAAAATAGTGATCGTTGGCGGCAGGGAATCCTGGTTGGTCGCCGATTTTCTGAAAGCCAATAACGTAGCGGTTATCCTGGAATCAACCCAAAGTCTGCCTGCAACAGAAGACGCCGATGTGGATCAGCCTTTTAAAACGCCGGCACTCCTCCAAAAGGCCGGAGTGCTGTATTGTATCGGCCATGAAGGATTCTGGCAGCAGCGGAATCTGGCTTTTCAGGCAGGACAGGCAGTTGGTTTTGGTCTGGGCAAAGAAGAAGCCATCAGCGCCCTTACTTTAAATACGGCCAAAATTCTGGGCATTGACGCCCGCACCGGCTCACTGGAAGTTGGCAAAGACGCCAACTTGTTTGTCAGTGAAGGCGATGTGCTGGACATGCGCAGCAGCGTAGTCACCCAGGCTTATATTCAGGGGCGAGGCATTGATTTGGACAACAAGCAAAAAGCGTTGTACCGGAGGTTTAAACAGCGGTATGAAAAGTAAGGGAAAGACCATTGCCGTCAACGCCCGCTTTTTGCTACCCGATAAACTCGAAGGCATTGGCTGGTACACCCATGAAGTGGTGCGACGGCTGGTGGCCTGGCATCCTGACTGGAATTTTGTGTTCCTGTTTGATCGCCCCTTCGATAAACGGTTTTTGTTTGCACCAAACGTGACGGGGGTGGTTGTGCCGCCCCCGTCACGACATCCTTTGTTGTGGTATATCTGGTTTGAATGGACCCTTCCGGCAGCTTTGAAGCGCTGCGGCGCCGATGTCTTTTTTTCGCCTGATGGTTACTGTTCCTTGTCCGCTCCGGTCAAAACCCTGATGGTGACGCACGATCTGGCGCACCTGCACTTTCCTGCCGAAATCCCTTATGCGGCCCGTTATTATTACAACCATTTTGTGCCCCGCTACCTGCGCCGGGCAGAAGCTGTTTTGACCGTTTCGGAATTTACAAAAGCCGATATCGTCCACCGCTACGGCCTTTCCGGCAATAAAATTTCAGTGGCAGGCAATGGCTGCCGGGAGGGGTTTGTACCCGTTTCGGAGTCAGAAAAAGCGCTTATCCGGGAAAAATACAGTAGCGGACATCCTTATTTTTTATACCTCGGCGCGGTGCATCCCCGCAAAAACATCCATCGGCTCATCCGGGCTTTTGATCGGTTTAAGGCTGAGACCGGGGCTCCTGTCAAATTGCTGATCGGCGGTCGGTTTACCTGGCAGACGGGCATCATCCGAAGTGCCTGGGAGGCTGCCGAATACAAAAAAGACATCCTTTTTATGGGATATGTGCCGGAAACGGAATTGCCAAAGCTTACGGCAGCTGCGCTTGCGCTGACCTATGTATCCCTGTTTGAAGGATTTGGCGTGCCACTGCTTGAAGCCATGCACTGTGATACGCCGGTACTGACTTCCAATGTTTCCTCTTTGCCGGAAGTGGCCGGCGATGCTGCGCTGAAAGTTGCTCCGGAAAACACAGATGAGATTGCTTCAGCCCTGAAGCGCCTTTATGAAGACGCGCCTTTGAGGGCTTCGCTGGTGGAGGCCGGGAGGAGGCGCCGCACTCACTATAGTTGGGATGCCGCAGCTATGGTAGCGGAACAGGCACTCCTGAATTTAATGCTGTAGTATCCGGCTTCACAAAGCGTGTTTCGAAAGGCTGAAGTACCATCGGCTTTTCCTGCCAAAGAATGGTTTTTGTCGTCGCATTCAGGTTGCAAATAACTTGCCGTTTTTCGCCTTCTTGCTCAAAATCGATGCGGTAAAGATCAGGGCCCATTGGAGATACTTTTAACAATTGCGCCGTCAGGAGTCCCAGCCCTTGTTTCGCAAGTTCCCATTGCGCAGTATCATAGCCATCCAGTTCGTCAGAAGTAAACAACAGGCCGCCACACAGTGCATTGATTATCAAAATACTCCGTTTTTGTACTTCGCTCAGGTGCAGGTTGTGGCGACGCAGCAAAAAGACATCGGGGTCGTTGCGCCAAACTTTCCCGTCAAGGTGCCTGCGCCCGATGGCATTGCGGAGCGCAAGCAGGGTAGAAACCCTTTCGCGGTTGCCTAAAAAGCGCAGCAGTTTGTGTTCCCAGCGCAAGTGGATGTCGGCGCCGATGCGGCAGTAATCTACAAGCCCGAAAGCACTGCCCAAAGGTACCCCGCACCCGAGCAGCCATTTATTACCGGCTACTTCCCGCAACCACAGCATGGCTTCATGCATCACCTGCCCTCTGGTTTTGTCAGGCCGCGGCAGAATGCACACAGCATAGAGGAAATCCAGCTTCAGAAGATCAAAATTCCATTCGTGTAACATGGTCGTCAACACCGGCCTCAAATAGCCCTCCCTGAAGTCGATGTTGTAAAAATCAAGCGCGTAAAACCAGCCGCTCCACAATGGATTCCAACCGGCGCGGACGGGTTTTCCGGAGCCATCCCGGAGCAACCATTCGGGGTGTTCGCGAAACAGGGCCGAATGTTGTTCGCAGATAAAAGGCGCCACCCACAGCCCGGCCTGGTAAGAGGCGGCGTGTATGCTGGCTGCAATTGCCGCCATGCCCGACGGAAAATCAGGCTTTAGATCGAGCCAGTCGCCCACATGGGTTTGATAACCGTCATCAATCTGAAAAAAGTGTTGGGGTGCTCGTTTTTCGCGAGGAATCAGCGATTGTGACGCCAGGTTTTGAAGTAAAATGGACTCAGAAATTGCTGTATAATAGTTGTACCAACTCGTCCATCCGCTTGCAAGGGGAGCTGTTGATGGATGGACATCCATTTCAGAGAACCAGGCATCAAAAACGGCAGCCTCCGTACCGGTTGCCAGCAACAAATCCAAAACAAGTGCCGATTCTTCCAGGATGAGCCCTGTACAATCTTTGTTAACCGTCAGGGTGTTCGCTCTTAAATCGTGCCCAATCCAGGTAAACCCGTTTTTTTCATTCACCGATGCGATGAAAAACAAGTCATTCACTTCGGTGCGGATATAACTGTAAGTCCAGGAATGGAAATAGCGCCGTCTTCGCGGGATCTGTTGAAAATGAGCATCCCCGTAGTAGCGCATCAGAGGCCGGGCAAACCATTTTAAAGCGGGCAGTCGCTCGCCGGGGGCATACTCCCGGCTTTCTGACCAGGATTGGAACCCGTTGCAAAAAATGCTTTGAACGCCGGTGTAATCGAAGCTAAAGGTAAGTGCGACTGTCCGGATGGCCAATTGCATTTCGGATGACCCTCTGATTTGCACCCGTAAACAGTTCCGATGCGGGTCTTCCGAAACCTGAAGTACAAACCCGGCATTCTGCCCGGTAAAGTTGTCGGACGGCTTGAGTTGAATTTCCTGATCGTCTGTGCGAATGGTTGCACGAAGCGAATGAATTAAGGAAGCCGGTAGCATGGCTTATTCCCTCAAAAACTCCATCTCCTCTTCTTCTTCCAGCAGGCGTACCATGACAGAAGGCTGGCCGTGGGCTTTGTCGTTTTGGCGGTAACGCACTACATAATCCACCGCCTCGATCACCGCAGAACTGATGGCGCCAAAATGCGTGGGCATCGGGGCGTCTTCGAGGTGGGCAAAAGTGGATACCAGGGGGTGTTTCAAACCGGCAATAAGTTCGCGGCAAAATTCATCCTGAACCACACGTACGGGTATGCTGCCATCCGGGTTGAGGATTTTTTCCGGCAGGTTGCGCGCTTTTTCAAACACCACCGTTAATGGGCGGATGTGGTAAGAGAGTAAAGTTTCGACTCGTGGGTGTAAGTGTTCTACATATTCTTTGAGCATTTCAATAGAGTTAACTAAAATTTCAAAGCTATTGGCGCGTGTGTTCGGTTTTAGCCTTAAAAGTCTTAGAACTGCGACCGGATCGTTGGCATTACAAGCCATGCTCCAGAGGGTGTCGGTGGGGCACAATACGAGGCCGTTATTTTCTATTGCTGCCAGCGCACCCTCAATGTGGTGTTGTGGAATCATATGTAGCACCGGGTTTGTAAAGATCGTCATGGAGATCATTTTTAACTTCCTGAACTGTAATTCAGAATTAGAAGAATTCAGCCTTTTTAATTGTGGGACGACGCGTTATTGTCTGCTAAGTGGCTAAGTCGCAAATTATACCGGCCAAAGTGGTGGATGTTCCGGAACTATCATTTAATTTGACTTCGTTGCGAGTCGCTACTTTGGTATCCCTTTAGCTACTTATTACTTATAGCAGGTATCAGATAGTGGTTCCGGCAAGCCGGTTTGCCATTTTTCATCATCTTCATTCGGTGTTTCCGGGTATTGTTATCAACTTTTTTCAAGATTTTATATTGTCTGAATGAAACGCGAAATTCTCATAACGTCGGCGCTCAAAAAATTGTTGCCTCTGGTTTTTGGACTGCTGTTAGCCACTAACGTTCGCGCTGCGCACATTATTGGCGGTGTGATTACTTACGAGTGTCTGGGTTTCACCAACAATGACCCGGCAACACAATCAAGAGCCTATCTTTTTAACATGAAAATTTACCGGGATTGCCAGAGTAATGGCGCCGGTTTTGACTCGGCATTTGATGGCGCTTATGTCGCATCGGTTACAGTTTTTCGTGCAGGAAGCAATACGCCGATTGCGGTGTACGAACTGGATCCGCCCCAAATCAACGACGTTGACCCAAACCCCGGTAATGCCTGCGTGATAGTGCCGCCCAACGTATGCGTAGAACAGGGAGAATACGTCTTTCCGGTGATCAACCTGCCCATCATTAGCGAAAGCTATTACATCACTTACCAGCGCTGTTGTCGTAACAATACCATTACCAATATCTTCAATCCGGGATCGTCCGGCGCCACTTATACGATGGAGCTGACCGCAGCGGCTCAGGCAGCCTGCAACAACAGCCCGGTATTCGACAATTTTCCGCCTGCAGTGCTTTGTGTTGGCCAGGATTTTACCTTCAATCACGCTGCCACAGACGCAGACGGCGATCAGTTGATCTATGAACTTTGCAGCCCGTTTCTGGGCGGGGGCACCATGGGCAACTTTGGTCCGAATGGCGTTGCACCCGATCCTGACCTGCCGCCACCTTATGCAGGCGTGAATTTCAAAGCGCCAAATTATACCGCGCTCAACCCGCTGGGCGTCAGCTCCGGGCTGAGCATTCACCCGACAACGGGCCAACTCACCGGTATGCCTACTGTTATCGGACAGTTTGTGGTGGGAATTTGCGTGTCGGAATACCGCAATGGCGTCTTGCTGAGTACCGTTCGGCGCGACTTTCAATTTAATGTAACCACCTGTCAGATTCTGGTAGCAGCGGGCCTGCAGGGAGAACAGGAAAACGGCGTCTATGTCTATAAGTCTTGCGGCGACAACTCCCTTTCGTTTGTCAATCAAAGCATCCAGCAGCAAAACATCGATACTTACCGCTGGGAGTTTGATCTGTCGGGTACCGGCGCACCCACGATTGTGAATACTTGGAATGCTACCGTGGATTTCCCGGGGCCTGGCTCTTATAGCGGGCGTATGTTGCTCAATCCCGGCGATATTTGCAGCGATACGGCTTTGTTGAAGATAGACATTTATCCGGGAATTGTCGCAGACTTTGTATCTGAGTATGACACCTGTACCGCCGGCCTGGTGGATTTCAGGGATTTATCGGTTACGGGCGCCGATCAGATTACCTCCTGGAACTGGAGTTTTGGCGATGGAAAAACTTCTGCCATCCAATTTCCACAGCATGGTTACCGCGAACCTGGAGAACCGGTTGTTGCGCTTCAGGTAGAGGACTTTGATGGTTGTCGGGATACCATTTACAAAATTGTTCGCTATTTTCCGGTGCCCGGCCTGATTTTGGTTACACCCAATCGGGTGGAGGATTGTGCCCCCGCCGAGATTGCATTCAACAACCTCTCCACTCCGATTGACGATACTTATGATGTCGTCTGGGATTTTGGTGACGGCGGTACGAGCGCTGAAATCAGCCCAACCTATGTGTATCAGGAATCAGGTGTGTACGATGTGTCACTGTCCATTACTTCCCCCATCGGATGCCGAACAGACACCGTTTTTCGGGAACTGATTCAGATACAACCCGGGCCGGTGGCTAATTTTACATTTTCCCCGGAAAAACCTGATCCTTTTAATCCGGTAGTCAATTTTACCGACCAATCGATAGATGCCTGGCGTTGGAACTGGAATTTTGACGGCTTGCATACTTCTATAGAACAAAATCCTGCTTTTACGTTACCAGATACCGGGCTTCATAGGGTGATCCTGCGGGTGACGAATATTTTTGGCTGCCAGGACACCTCTAGCCGTCTGATAGATGTGGCGCCTTTTATTTCTTTTCACATGCCAAATGCGTTTACACCCAACAATGATACCGTAAATGACGTCTTTAAGGGAGAGGGCTTTCTGCGCGGCGTTCAGACATTCAGCATGCGTATCTGGAGTCGCTGGGGCGAATTGATTTTCGAATCAAACGACCCTGCATTCGGATGGGATGGCCGGATAGGCAACCAACAGGCGCCTCAGGGCGTCTACCTGTATGAAGTATCGCTCGAGCAACCGCGCGGCGCCCCTGAGTTTTACAAAGGTTTTGTGACGCTCGTACGGTAATCGAACAGCTTTATTCAAGTGGACAGTTTGGAACCTTCTTCGCAATTTCGGATTATGCTGTATTTTGTGGAGAGATTCTTAATTCAGAACATAGGAACAACATTATCCGTTAATCCACTGTCTATTGTCTTGAAGCTTTATAAAAAGAACACATGCGACTGCTATTGAAAACTACCACTACCTTATTGTTTGTTTTATTCGCTTTCGGCGCGATACAGGCCAGGCATATTGTAGGCGGCGTGATGACTTATGAGTGTCTCGGCAACAACAATTATGCTTTTACCCTCAAGGTTTACCGAGATTGCAATTGTACGGATTGCGCCAATTTCGACCCCCAGGCCTTGATCGCTGTTTACCGTTGCGGCGGCGCCACGCCCTGCTCCAACCTCAATCAGAATTCTTTTTTCCGGCGCATTGATGTGCCGCTGCAGGAATTCCGGAATGTGGAAGCGCCGGATTATCCCTGCCTGATTCCGCCCAATGTATGCGTGGAAGAAGGGGTCTACCGCTTTTCGCTCAATTTGCCTGCTTCTCAGGAAAGCTACCACGTTTCCTACCAGCGGTGCTGTCGGAATATTACCATCAACAACATCATCAGCCCTGAATCGTCGGGCGCAACCTATACGGTGGAAATCACACCGAACTCTCAACAATTGTGCAACAGCAGCCCTTCGTTTGACGAATTTCCGCCTACGGTCATTTGTGTAAATGAGCCGCTGGTTTTCGACCACTCCGCTACCGATCCCGATGGCGACCAGTTGGTTTACGAATTTTGTACGCCTTTGCTTGGCGGAGGTCAGATTACGATGCCCGCCAGTCTGGCCAGCAGCTGCGCCGGTGCTTATCCCGATCCTGCATGCCCGCCGCCTTACGGTACGGTGGCTTTTGCCATACCCACCTATACTTCTCTGGCGCCTATGGCCGGTAATCCGGTGGTCAGCATCAATCCCAATACGGGGATTATAACCGGTACGCCCAGGGTGCAGGGGCAATTTGTGGTGGGGGTTTGTGTGTCAGAATACCGAAACGGGGTTTTGCTCAGTCGGGTGTTGCGCGACTTCCAGTTTAATGTGGCCAATTGCGATCCTCAGGTGATTGCGCGGGTTGAATCGGATGAAGTTCTTGACAACCAGGAGTTTGTCATCAATTCGTGCGGCAACAATACAGTAACCTTTGAAAATACGTCTTTTTTGCAACAATTTATAGACGTATTCCGATGGGAATTCAACATCAACGATACCGTGCGCACCTTTACGCCCTGGAGTCCGACGGTGACTTTTCCGGGAGTCGGCCAATACGAAGGGACGCTCATTCTGAACCCGGGGACAAATTGCGGCGATACCGCCAAAATTTTTGTGAATGTTTTTCCCGAAATCCGCGCTGATTTTGAATTCGAATACGATACCTGCGTTGCCGGACCGGTGGCGTTTACCGATCTTTCCACCACAGGCAGTTGTTGTCTGACCGACTGGGATTGGCAATTTGGCGACGGCGAACGCTCGGCCAATCAAAACCCTTTCCACAATTACCGAATACCCGGCGAATTGCCCGTCATGCTCACGGTGCGCGATACGAATGGCTGCGAGGACGACATCACCCGCATCCTCAGTTATTTCCCCGTGCCGGCGCTCATTGTCGTTTCGCCCAGCGAAGCCAATGGTTGTGCGCCCGTTTCGGTATTCTTCGACAACCTTTCTTTTCCGATAGACGATTCCTATGACATTGTCTGGAATTTCGGCGACGGCGGGACTAGTACCGAAATCAGTCCGACTTATACCTACGAATCGCCGGGCACTTATACCGTTTCGGTAGACATTACTTCCCCGATTGGCTGCCAGACAGATACCATTTTTAACAACCTCATTGTCGTGCGGCCTTCTCCGCAGGCGGGGTTTTCGTATAGTCCCGACCATCCGAGCAGCATCGAGCCCAGGGTGACGTTCACCGATGAATCGCAGGGCGCCATTCGCTGGCTGTGGGATTTTGACACGGGCGCCACTTCTTCGCTGCCCAGTCCGGTGTATACGTTCCGCGATACGGGGGTGTACCAGGTCATGCAGATCGTTACCCACCCCAGCGGCTGCAAAGACACCCTCATCCGAACCATAGATATCCTGCCCGAAGTGCGCTACTTCCTGCCCAATGCTTTTACGCCCAACAATGACAGCTCGAACGATACGTATAAAGGCGTCGGCATTATGGATGGCGCCACGGGTTTCAAACTCAGCATCTGGAACCGCTGGGGCGAAATGGTTTTTGAAACCAACAGTCCCGACGACGCCTGGAATGGCCGCAAGATGAACAACGGGGGAGATTCGCCGCCCGGGGTTTACGTCGTGCTCGTCACTTACCGCGAACCGCGGGGGAAATTGGTGGAAATAAAAGGCTTTGCGACACTGATCCGGTAAGGTACTGCCAAACGCTGTTCGGCGGCCTCGCTGTAGCCATATCCCGCTCGCGCGATGGCGGGAGCTGAGCTGGCGGCTGAGCGTAGCCGAAGCCAAGTTGAAGTTCCGCCTCGTGCGTTCTATCTGTCGGGTTCCACCCGCTCGTGATCATTTATCTGAATCAGGATTCGCAGAATTTGGGCCTGCCTTTCGGCAGTTAAAAATTTCCAGAATTGCCCGCCATTCTGAAAATCCTTGCTGGCGCTGAGGCTCCGCCTCGTGCCCTTTATTCTCCGGGCACTGCCCTCAGCTGTCTAAAACCTTGCAAAAGGCCATGATTTGCAGTGTAGAAGAGGCATTGCCATCCCTGCCTCGCCGGCAGGCAGGCGCGAAATCCGCGTCATTAGCGTCATCAGCGTTCCTTCGGATGCGTTTTTGGGAACACTCCTGCCTGCCGGCAAGGCAGGGATGACACGAATGACTCGGAATACACGGACAAAAACACTGTAGATACAGTGTTTTAGACAGCAATGGGCACTGCCCGTTTCTGCAACTCAATTCAGGCGGCCAGGCTCACTGCTTTAACACCTTCCCCTGCCAAACCACATTTCCTCCAGCCTCAATGCTACAAAAATACACCCCAGCCGCCAAATGCCCGATTTTCAGTTCCTGCTGCACTTTCCCATCCACCATCCGCAGCGGCTCGCGCAGCACTTCCCGGCCCAGGGCATCCCGAAGGATAACCTGAGGATGCTCTAACTTTACCAAAGCTTCGAGATTGAGTAGAGCGATGCCGTTTGTGACCGGATTAGGCGAAATGCGCGCAGAAATGCCCCCTTTTGTTTCCTCCAGACTATTGATCAATACCTGTATTTCTTGGCACAGCGTATCCGACCCACGCGGATTGCTCACGGCTAAACAGACATTATACACGCCCTCTGCCGAATAGGCATGCACCGGATTCGGCACGGTATCCGTGGCGCTATCGCCAAAATCCCAGTGCCAGGTGCGGATGTCATGGTAGCTGCTGTCCTGAAAAGCCAACTCCAACGCCTGGGCATCATAGCTCCAGGCTGCTGTGGGGGGCTGGCGCAGGGTGTCGCAGGGGCTGCCTTCGAGCGCGCCAAGGCGGTAGTTGGGGAAGTTGGGCATGGAAAAGGCATTGTAGGTAGGCAACTGCACGCAGTGCTGGCAGACGTTGCAGCTGTCGCCGGGCAGGTCAGGGTTGTTAATGACGTGCATGACGTCGACACCATTGGGTGAATTGATGTAAATCTTGCCATCTGGAGCTAGTTGAGCAAGATAGAAAGCAGTAGCAAATGGGGACATAAAACCGTCATATACAGCTACGGTATCTTTTGTAGCAGCGATGTCATCGGCCCAGAGGTCGTATTGGTATATTGAGCGAAAAGAAGATAGATATAAATAGCGGGAGTTCGGAGAAATGGCCGCACCCGCTGCCACTGCACTATCATTGTACATTAGGTATCGCGGGTTTTCCAATAACCCTGTGCAGCGATCAAAATCATAGATGTAGACAAACTGCCCGAGGGTATAATTCACCGTCGTAAACTGAACAAACTTTGTGCCATCGGGTGAAAAAACTACTTGTCCTGCTCCGGAACGGATGCTGTCACCAATAATTTGTGGTTCTTTAAGGTGGATTCCGTTAGGATTGATTAATATTCTGTAAAAACGGTTAGTATTGCGTTCTTGAATGATAGACCACCAATCCCGGCCATTGGCATGTTTAACAGCGCAAACTTTACCAGTATTTAACGTATCAGCTATGATTAGTTCGTTTTTTGTAAGTACTGCTCCAAGTCCATTTTGGGCTTTCTGATTGATCATAGAGTAATAAAACCGCCGCACATGACTGGTGCCATCACCAACCCAGTCTCGAGCCTGGTGAAGTAAAATGTATAAGCTATCATTTTCTGGATATGGAATAAATACTCCCCCCTGTTCCAAACTTAGGCCAATATCTGCAAAATCATTTGTGTACTGCCCTGGATTTAGTCCGCCACCATTTTGCATTTGTTCATGGATGGAATTAGCAATAAAAACGCCATTAGTATAGAAAAGTAAATTCCCCGCTGTATCACAAATGCTGGCATTGGTGCGTTGCAGGTTCATCGTGGTCGTGATATAGTAAATATCTACCGGCGTTTCATTAAAATCCATGATATAGCCGTCTACCCCAGGAATGTTCAAGTTTCGATCCTGAGCCATCAGCCACATGTAGTCGTGCTTTTGCGCTTTTGCGCTTATGCAGATACAGACGAGCAGATAAAGTACAATGCTGTGCTTTGGCATAACTGAAAATTATTGGGCGGTATCAGATAATTATCCAATACCGCCCGATGAATTTTAATGGGTAATGACGACTTTATTGAATGCAATCACCTGCCTGTTTGACTGGATACTACATCCATACAATCCGGAAGGCACATCTGCTGTATTCAAATAGAAACTCATCGTGCCGGCATTAAGGGCATGAATGGCTTTTCTACGTCCGTACATATCGGTGAGAATCAACAGCAAATCTTCCTGCAAAGGTTGATTAAAACTGACTGTGAAACCATCCTTAGCCGGGTTGGGATACAAGCTTACTTCAAGCACCCCAGATGTAGTTGCTGAGTCTTGTGCTTTAAGTTCTGCTAATGCTTGTGGCAGACTTTCTTCTTGAGCCATAGGTTGAGGAATACTGTCCCTACCACAAAGTACATCGTCATCAAATACAGATTTTGGCTCGATCAAGCGGTATAGGCTTCGCCCTGCTTGCTCCATATCTCCCCTCCCCGTCAAAATCGCGTGGCTCGCCAGGGTTTTTAACCCGCTGCGGGCTGTGTTCCGGTCTCCAGGCCGGCGTGCGTAGGCCATATTCTGTATCATTTTCTATGTTTCTTATTTTTCGATTTTTCCATTTCCTGCTCATCTGTTTGAATGATAATTTTCAGGAAGGGAATCCGATTCTGAAAATTTTTACCTACCGATAGGTAGGCTCTAATCCTGCGAATTCTGATTCAGATGATTTTACTGTTTGATGATTTTCCCCTGCCAAATGAATGCTCCCCCAGCTTCAATACCACAAAAATACACCCCAGCCGCCAGATGCCCTATCTTCAGTTCCTGTTGCACTTTCCCATCTACCACCCGCAACGGCTCGCGCAGCACTTCCCGGCCCAAGGCGTCGCGCAGCACTACTGTAGCGGCGAATTTATTCGCCGAAAGGCCCAGGTCGGCGAATAAATTCGCCGGTACAGACGCGCCCACCGGATTGGGCGAGATGCGCGCCGAAATGCCTGTTCCTGCTTCATTCGTTGCATTGATGATCACCTGCACCTCCCGACAAAGCGTATCCACCCCGCGAGGATTACTCACAGCCAGACAGACATTGTACGCACCCTCTGCCGCATAGGTATGCACTGGATGCGGCACAGTATCCGTGGCGCCATCGCCAAAATCCCAGTGCCAGGTGCGAATGTCGTGAAAGCTACTGTCCTGGAAAACCAGCTCCGGATCTTGGGCTTCATAGCCCCATAAAGCAGTGGGTGGCTGGCGCAGGGTATCGCAGGGACTGCCTTCGAGGGCGCCGAGGCGGTAGTTGGGGAAGTTAGGGAGAGAGAAAGCATTCCAAGTGGGAAGCTCAATGCAATGCTGGCAAACATCACAAAGCAACCCGGGTAAATCCGGATTGTTGATGACGTGGAGATACGACACCGAGGTATTGCTGGTGATGTAAATTTTTCCATCCGGTGCTAATTGAGCCAAATAGAATGTAGTGGAAAAAAAGCCGTTTTGTGCGAATCCATCCCACTCGGCTACGGTAATGCGGGAGGCTTCAATGTCGGGAGCATGCAGGTCGTATTGATAAACATAACGAAAAGAAGAAACGTACAAAAAACGGTTGTTTGGAGAAATGGCGACACCGCCTCCCCAGGCAGTATCCACATAGGTAAATTGCACAGGATTGTTTAATTCCCCATTACAACGGTCAAAATCATAAATGCTTACATAGATGGGATCGCCTCCGGTACCAGTCAAGTGTACATTAGCATATTTGGAACCATCGGGGGAAAATACTGCCTGGCCTATCGAGTTTGATGGAATAGGAATACCTACACTTTGAATATTCTTTACTTCTACTTGATCGGTGTTTAACAATATCTGATAATATTCATTTGTGTCGTATTTCCTAATTATTATCCACCAGTCTTGTCCATTAGCATGTTGGGTTGCTGTAATTTTTCCATTATTGAGTGCATCGTTTATAATAATTTGATTTTTAACAACTACGCTTCCTTTCCCATCATTGCGATTCATATTTATTAGAGATACATAAAAATGAGAAGATTGAAAGGATGTTTGATCAACGGTCAATTCTTTATCAAGATGTAATAGATAATACAAACTATCTTTGTCCGGTACAGGGATTATCATCGCCCCTTGATCTAAAATATACCCATATTGTTGATTTTGCTGTGCATGAAGTCCTGGATTCAACCCTTGCCCATTTTCCATAGGTTCATTCAGGGCATTGGCAACATATATGCCATTCGTATAAAACAAAAGATTACCAGTTGCATCACAAATGCTGGCGTTAACCTGCCGGAAATTCATAGGCCGGAATTCATAATACATATCAGGCGGAGTAGTAGCAAAGTCAATAACCGTCCCTCCAAAAGAAGGGTTGCCAGCATTGCTACCGTAGCCCAGGAGCCAAACCTCATCGTGCTTTTGGGCAGTAACGGGCAGTATGGTCAATAAAATAAAAAAGGTAAAAATGGCACGCATAGAGTTATAAATTGAGCAATGGTATTCCTGTTTCAGGAATACCATTGTGTGATGAAAGAAGAAAATCAATGTTGGATGATTACTTTGCGGGTTGTTTCAAGATCATCTAAACGAATGCGGAAAAAATACATGCCATCCGGCAGTTGGTCGGCAGGTATCTTGATTTCCACTGTACCTGCTGCAATGATCACTTGGCGAACTTGACGCCCATAAATATCTGTTACCTGTATTTGCCCCTGCTTTTCCGGCGCCGTTTTCCATTTGATATTTACTTCGCCATTTACAGGATTAGGAAAAACCGTCAATTCAAATGCTCTCAGGTAGCCTGCATAATGGTTTTGCGGCATACTAAATGCCATAGTGGAAGCACAAGTTAGAGAATCGTTGTACAAAGCCAATTCTCCGGTCATCATGGCCAGCAAAGCTCTTGCCCGATAAACGGCATTCCCGCCAAGCAGCGGACATTGTGCAGCTATGGCTTCCAAAGTATCTATTTCAGTAGTATCGGCCTCTGCAATGTAGGCTAAATAGAGGTCATTAACTACCTTTTCATTGATCTCAAAGTCCTCAAATACTGTGATAGTATCATTCACAGCTCGAAGGCCATCGGCTGCATCTGCAAAATTATCGCTGATTTCTTCTGCGAGGGTTTCATTGTCCGAGGCCAGATCAAAAAGCACGTCCGTTAGTCCTCCCCGGATTTGCATGAGTCCGGCGATTTCGCTGCTGTCCTCTTCTATGATTATCAAGGAGTCTATCAGGATCAAACTGTCCAATTTCCCCGATGCTAAAATCAGGTTGGCAGTTAATGCTGCTCTCGAAAGGGAATCTGCACCAAACATCGCGGCGATGTTTTCATTAATTGTTTGAAAAAAGCCAATCGTTGTGTTTTCAACGTTATCCCTGAATTTTTCATTGGTCGTGTCCCCCGGAGCCTCCGTGAGCAACTTTTCGTAAAGGTAGCGCTGCAATTCCCAGCGGACTGCAGGAAGCAGGGTCGTATCGCCATCTGTAAGGCGCTTGACATCCTCGGAATCGGGCTTAAAGTTTGTTGTTTTGCAAATTTCCGAGTTACAAACAACTTCCAGATTAGAATTAGGAAGATTTTGAAACCAACCTTCCGGTGAATATGAAGGTGGTGAAAAGCATAAATTTGCCATTTCATCTACTACAAAGGGATAATCTTGGGCGAAAAGTTGGGAAACATCATACACCGCCGCCCCTGAATTCCCCTGCCAGCAATTCTCCGTATGCGTCTGACTCCCCAGCACCGCATTCACATCCGGCAAATAAAGGCTGGTAGCGTGCTCGCCAAAAGTCGTGCCCCGGAACTGATCGGTGGTCAGGCTGCCGCCAAACACACTAAGGCCCAGTCGGGTATTGTTCAAGGTATTGCAGCAATAGGAATTGCCGGGAGAAGAGGCAATTTCGAGGCCGATGTTTTCATTGGCTTCGCCGCTAATGTCAAAGCCGAGTACGGTATTGTTGCGGAGCGCATTGTTCTGGGCATATGCCAGGGCAATTCCTGCACGCGCCATGTCAGCATTTTCCAATTTAATAACGTTTCCTTTCAATTCTGTCCGGTTGCTCACGGATAAACCAATGCCTATTCCTGCACCTTTAACCCTAATCGGGTTATTGTCTTCCAATATGGCAGGAGCATTGTTCCCTAACAGCCAGATGCCTACGCCGTCCGTTTCCGAATTAGTGCTCACTTCATTTTTGGAAATGGATACCGTCCCGTTGGGGTTAGCGTGCGCTGCTAAAATGCCGACAACTTTTGCATTGTTTATGTTATTGCTTTCAATCACAATCCCCCCCACATTAGCGAAGGAAGCCAAAATACCCCAATCCACATTGGTTAACGTATTGCCGGTTGCCGTCAATTTGGTTAGATTGGAAACTATCCCGCGCGAACAATTTGAAAAAATGTTGCTTCGGGGCGTTGTGGTCGTGCTGCCATCAGAACGACTATTTATCCCTGTCCCTCGTCCATCAAAAGTCAGATATTCGTCCTCGTAAGGCAGTATTTTGGTAAAACTATTGCCTACTGCCACCAGAAAAGTTCGGTTGGCGATAATGCCTGCTGCCAATTTTTCAAAATGGTTTCGGTAGGCAGAAAAAGCCCCCAGATCATTAACGATGATTCCGGCCAGAGCGTGGTTTTCCTGGGCCGGTAGCGATTCTGGCGTGCTACTTTGGGTACTGTAAGGATGTTTTAAAAGCGTTTCTGTCTGAGAGAATTTGTTGTTTATTACAACTGCATTGATCTTGGCATAAGGTGTTTGCGGTACAAAAAAGCCAACAAAGTTATTGACAAACGCATTGCCGTCAATGGTAAGTTTGGCCATCGGCTCATTGTCGTTTTCGGCAGGATGCACATAAATGGCATATTGGGCATCACTGATGAGGCTGTTGTCCACAATTTTCAAAATCCCTCCTTTTTTCACCTCAATACCTCTCCACATCTCGTCGCAGCCAAAAAGTTGAGAGGCTACGATGGATAAAGCAACGCCGTCTTCTATTTCGATGCGCGCACCGGGTAACATGAGCAAAGTGCTGTTGATGAAATTGTAGTGCTCGTTGATTATGAGTGTTCCGGCAATGCAAACATACTCACCATCAGCCATGTCGTCTGGAAGGTCGCCATTGGAAATAACGGTTGTAAGCAATATACTTTGATCGGTTGTACCGATTGTATTGCTGGGGCTGCATCCTGTGATCACGACTGTTTCGGCAAGACTTTCACTCCCACAGCTATTACTGATTTGATGGGTCACTTCATAGGTCCCGGGTTGTCCAAAATTGAAAGAAGGATTTGGCTCCGTACTCGTGGCCAGGGGTGGGTCGCCAAATGTCCATAAATGATCATCGTTGAAGGCTCCTAAAGAGGTAAAATGTACTATCGGCATGCATTCATCTTCAGCGGATATGGTTGTTTCAAAGGCTGCATTAGTCTGATAATCAACTATTATCACTGCATCCGGAATATTAAAATTTGTGCAGGAATTAGTGAGCGTCAAATGAACTGAAATTTCAGTACCAGCCTGTAAGCCTTCTGCCAGGAGTAAACTAAGCACAACCTGCGCGCAATATTGATCCCCGGAAGGTACTAATTCAGCAACGGTAGTTTCACCGTCTATAAAATCTCCACCTCCAGCATAATTGCTTAAAAAAGGAGGAATATCCGCGACAAGAGTAACATCCTCTAATGGTGCGCCTGAGCAGATGGTATAGCGTATATCGGATAATCCGCCGGGGCAGAATGAACCCAAGTTTTCCGAAGAAATAGTGACTTCTCTGCGTGGAACTGCCTTTAAACTAATGTCATCAACAAGGATATAAATAAACGAACTAAATGTCAGGTCTTTGTATACAAGGACGTATTCATAATTGTCGTCTGCTTCAAAAGTAAAGGTATATTTTTTCCAATTCGGAATATTATCGCTATCGGAATCGGTGTCTTGAAATGGCACTGAAACGAATTGCCCCCTTTCATATACATAATTATCACAATTTACTTGAAGCGCATTACCAAATATGAGCGGATGAATCTGAACTCCTGAGGGCAGAGGATTTCCGGTGGCAGGGCATGCCGGTTCTTTACTAAAATGAAAATTTAGATAGCCCTCACAACCAGATAACAGATAAAACGAAAGTTCATATGGCTGTCCATCCTGAAGGGGTTCTATTAATCTTAAATGGACTCCCTCTGTATTATCCCTATCTGTTGTAAAGCCGGCAAATTTTGTGTTAGGAGGTCCATTCTCATGAGGATAGATGGCTCCGCCGTTTGGAAGATCTGCTTCACATATTTGAAAAGATTGAAGAGGAGGGCCACCATTGTTAAAAGGGAAATATGGTGGAAAGTCAGTTGAAGGTGTATTGTAAATTCTAAAATTTCTCATAGCAGCGAGCCCCCCGGGAGGTACGTTTTCAAAATCTCCGTAACAAATTAATTCACAGTTATTATTATTTTCCGGGCATAAAAGACCTCCTTCAGGAGGCATTACAAAAAAAGTAATATAGGCCCACTGGCCAGGTAAAGGAAGGCTACCCTGACCATAGCATGCAGGTAAATAACGGATAATTACTGGCCCAAAATACGCATCATCTGCATGGAAAGTAAAGCCAAATCCGTAATCAAATACTTCCCCAACATGGTAATTTATATTAAGTATTTCAAAAGAATTTGGAATATAGGAGGGAAATAAGTCTGTATTATTTATATCGTTTTCAAGGAAAGCCCCCGCGTTAATATTTATGGTTTCCCCAGAATGGATAGAGATTGATAAGACATCGTTTACCCCAATTGCGTTGCCATTACAGGATAAGGGCGAGCATATAGTGTATTGTTTATAAGGCAACAGCCATTCATCAACACCTGAAAATACTTCAGTTCCATATTGGCCTGATATAGAATAGCCTAAGTCGCATAACAAATTAACTTCATTCTGATGAGGATGCCTTTGTGCCAGTCCATCTAAAGCGCATGGATTCATAACATAACCGTTTAGTGAAGGACAACCTTCAGATGCTGATGCATCGCAATTTAGATGACTAATACCTTGCGAACCCCATGGATCAGGCCTGTAAAGTGATTGATTTTGACAAGAATTACCATGAAACTCTACATCTGAAGAACACAACGGCGTTCCCAGAAAAGATGGGGTAGTAGCAACTTCTACCTCGTATGGACTATCCGCTATTGGATATTTCAGGTAGTAGGCGCTTCCATTGCTGGTAAGGTTTGATCCATTCAAAGTTCTTAGGTAGGTGTCGTATTTAGAATAACATCTGGGAGAGCCAATATTTGCAAGTCGGCTGTAGTGATCATTACTTAATGGATCTATAAGGGGAGCAAAGCCCAACAAATGCAAGGCCTCGTGCAAGGCAACTGTGTACAAGTCTATCTTACCATTAGGATTACTTACCCAAGAGGTGTTATTTAAATGAAACGTAATATCCTCAAAATTAAACCTTACATATCCATGGTAAGTATTTTGCACAAGCCCCAAATCTTCTAAACCTAAATACGGATTTACCCCAGATTGAATAATTTGGGCAACTAACCCGTCGATTACCCCCTCTTCAAATCCTGTAAGATAGATTGATGAGGCAACGCCTATTACATTGTTGTCCATTTCACTGACACCTTCTCCTTCGGAAGCCCTAATTTCTATTTTAACCAAGTCTTGAGGTAATTCATTGTCTGGGTTCAACAACACTGATAAATCCCTGAACATTCTGCAAACCACTTCCTGTCGCGCGGGGCCTTCAATTGGATCACCAAAACCATAGTTCCGGTTCAGACAAACATCCTGAAAAGAAAGCTCAAAGATTCCAGAGCCGTTTTCGCAACCACAGCCGCTATTTACTTCTAATTTTTCAAAGGGATAATAATTTCCAAAGCGGTCAGTGGCCTTAACAAAAGGAGCATTTAGAAGGCCCGGGAAACTGTAGATATCCGGTTCAACACCACACAATCCTACTGGCCCGGGATCCCCTCCAGTTCCAGTTATCAACACAGTTAACGTATCATCCGTATAAGGATCAATCACAAATTTATAATACCCGTTCACCTGAACATTTGATACCGGCAGTAAAAAACACAGGGTGGTATCTTCAGCTTCAAATGTTAGATTTTCAGGCTGGTATCCCACAAAATGGGGCGTATTACTGCCTTCCAATTGCACATCTACCCCGGTGGGTGAACAAATGCAGGGATTCGTAATGCTCAGGCAAATACTTAGGGTATCCCCCGCCTCAGCACCAATCGTATCCTGATCAAAAGAAACCGTCGTCGGATCGCTTTCCGGATCTGTAAACCCCGAAAACTGAAGGTCTTTGAAAACGCCGGTATGTGTCGTGTTCACGTTGACGCTTTGCACCAATAGACTTGCCTGCACGCAGGTCGGCAAACTGACCGTGTAGGTTGCTGCAAAGTTCCAGGTACTCCCGTTGGTGGAGGTATAGGTACTGACACTGCTGCCGCTGCGCACCAATTTCAGCCACTTGTGGCCCAAGGCAGTTGTGTTGTTTGATGACTGAGCGCCATCTGTTGATATTCGGACAAAGCGCTGCACAGACGTGCCCAAGGCTGTCCTCAAGCCCACTTTTATGGCGCCGGGCGCATTGCTTGCACGCAGTTCCAATCCGGCAAGACCGCCGCTTACACTCAACACATTGACGATGACTTCTCCATCACCGCACACCTCCCTTTGTACGCTGTACTGCTTGTCAGCAGTAGAAGAAGGAACGTCGTTGGCTGAAATTGAAATGGTGTCGCTGTCGCAGGCATCATAGGTGGCGGAACCGGTCACGGAACCGATGTTCGCGCTTTCGAGACTACCACAGGCGCTGGTCATGGCTCGCGGGGGGGGGTAAAGTTATTCGTCTTTTCCGAAATGGCAGATGCCACTTCATCAGGCGCAGCCAGGAATAATGCATAAGAACCGCTATCTGAAGCGAACAAAAAAAGTGTCACAGCCAGCAGCAGGGCCGGAAGGGCTAATCGGAGAACGGGATGAAAATTTTTCATAAATCAATTTTATGGGTTAAAAATAGCATTACAAGTGTTGTAGGATACTTCCTTACGAAATACCTGTTGGGGCAATGGCCGTGTCTCGAATGCAGGTTACACCTGCAAAGGGGCAGGTGCATTGGTGTGTTTGTGTTGTGTTATTGCCGCTTTACATTGCAGCATAGTTTTTATTATGCCATGGCACAGAGGGTAGTTCCCACGAATGTGGGATGCAGGAAAAGCGCCGTAATGTAGCACCTGACAAATATAGGTGGGTTTGTCCGAAAAAAGAAGAAGTTAGGGTATTTAGGTTTCGTATGATTTACGACAATTGGTATTTTGAAAAATCTATAAGCTTCGGGGCAGTAGGTCGCCTGGTGTGCTTATTACCCAGGGCGTCGCGCAGCACTACTGTAGCGGCGAACTAAAGACGCGCCCAAAGTATAACCAACTTTAAGTCTTTTTTCAGCAAACTTTCAGCAACACTTCAGCGCCATTTAAGCGCTTTTTAAGTGAGGCGCCCCCACCTTTGCCTCGTGATCCGAAACAAATAACGACGGACAATTTTTAACCTGCACCCCAAAAAGAAACAGGTGCGCAAACACAAACAACCATGCCATTTGAAATTGCAATCAATCCGACCAACCTGAAAGTGACTGGTCATGCCCACATCCTTGAGGGCGACTCTACAGCTGATTTCAACCGCGTGCCGGTGGGTACCCCCGGCAAACTTGTTACTTCCAATTACAGCGTTCAGCGCGATCAGGACATCGTCGTTCGCTTCCACTGGCAAACCAGCGGCATTTTTACGGCCTTCCTCGGCGGCGGAAAATGGACCTGCGACGTACTGCTGGAGCAAATGGGCGGCGGCGAAACCCCGTTAAACCCAAAAGCTGTTGTCGGCGACACAGGCGCTCCGAACTTCTACGAACTCGACGTTAAGATCAACAAGAACTCCCTGAATGAAGGTGTTTACCGCGTCGTAGCCCGTCTGCGCTGGGGATTCGCTTCCGGCAAGCCAGGCCCGATCGTAGGCTTCAACGACCTCGGTTTCATCAATGTGTACGAAGACTGATCTTTTAGATCTTAGATATCAGATCTTAGACTTTAGACTTTAGACTTCTGACTTCAGATTTCAGACAATTTTTAACCTGCACCCCAAAAACAAACAGGTGCGAAAACTCAAATAACCATGCCATTCGAAATTGCAATCAATCCAACCAACCTGAAAGTGAGCGGCAATGCCTATATCCTGGAAGGTGATTCCACTGAAGACTTTGACCGCGTACCCGTAGGTACCATCGGCAAACTCGTTCCGACGAACTACAGCATCCAACGCGACCAGGAAATCGTTGTTCGCTTCAACTGGAAAACCAGCGGCATTTTCACCGCTTTCCTGGGCGGCGGAAAATGGACCTGCGACGTACTGCTGGAGCAAATGGGCGGCGGTGAAACCGGCGTTAACCCACAGGCAAGCATCGGTGATGCCGGCGCTCCGAATTCCTATACGGTTGACGTAACCCTGAACAAAAAGACCCTTGCTGAGGGCGTGTACCGCTTTATCGCCCGCCTGCGCTGGAGCTTTGCTTCCGGCAAACCAGGGCCGATCGTTGGTTTCCACGAACTGGGCTTCGTGAATGTGTACGAAGACTGATCTTTTAGATCTTAGATTTCAGACGTTAGATCTCAGACTTCAGATATGAGATGTTAGATATTAGACGTCGGAAAGGACTTCAGATATCGGATTCCGAAAGGGCATATGCTGCCGTCAGGGATTTGATGTCTGAAGTCTGCTTTATGACACGTTAGATTATTCACCCAAAAAACAAGCGCTATGGCACCCCAAAAAGAGCGTTACCATCCGGAACAGGTTTCGACCGGCGGAAAATCGGAATTTGAAACCTATAAAAATGAAAAAGATAACCTGCACTATTTTCATTTTAACGATGAAAACGGGCAGGCTTTGTTGTTTAGCCAGGGGTATAAAGACGCCCGCAGTCGCAATGGCGGCATCCGCTCTGTGGAAAAGAATGCCAACCGCGTTGAGCACCACCGCGACGGCGATTGCCATTATTTTGTTATCCGGGCAGCCAACCGGCAGGAAATTGCCCGCAGCCGCGATTTTGAAACTGCTGAAGAAATGGAAGCGGCCATCAAAGCAATGCAGCAAAGCCTGCTTGCCGGAGTCGCCATAGGTCTGGCGCCAACGCTGGCCTCAAAACAGCAGCCTGCCGCCATTCGGAAAGAAGCGGCGCATCAGCCCTCCCGCTATCGTTTTAACTTAGAATGGCAAAGCCGGGGACGCCACGAGCCTCTGCTTGGCGTCATCGAATATCCTGTCACCGGCGATAAGGCAACGCTGAAGGGAATTGACACAGCAGCCATTGAGCGCTTTGTTTCCCGCTTTGCAACACCACCCGTGGTCCCGAATCCCATAAAGACCATGCCGCCGGTTGTGCCCGCCGAAACAAAAGAACTGACGCTCATGACCCCTGAAGGCCAGCTTGCAGAAGAACTCCTGTTTCAAGGCGAATCCGGACTGGAGGCACGCATGAATCTCGCTGAAACCGGAAAGAAAGGCATGGCATCAGATGCCACTTTTATGGCTAAAGTGTATGCAAAGTCTTTGGAATCAAACGACCGCGTTCTTATTGCCGAGCGGCAGGGATACGTTGCAAACACTGGCGAAATTGCCATGCCGCTGCAATTGGACAAGCTAAAGCCGGGTACCTATCGCCTGCAATCGGATGTAGACCTGCACGCAGATGGCTGCATCAGGCATGTGGCAGGCAGCCGCTTGCTGCATCTGGTTGAGTAATCTCAATTCATATTGGCATCCGGATTGATGCCGGTAGGGTAGTGCATGCCGCTGTGCAAAACCATGAAGTCGCCGCCACGCACCCGCATTTCCCCGGTTTCCCAGTTCATCCGGCGCTCATAATCGCATTGCAGGCAACGAAAAATAACCCACTGGTCTTTGCGCTCGCTGTAGCATTCGTGGCGTTCTTCATGTTGATTGGAATAATTCAGAAACTCAGCCATGGTCGTCTTTTTGTGGTGAAAAAGGCGTCTTCATTTTGTTTGGATGTCCGTTGGGCCGAAAAGTGGCCGGTTTTTGAAAATTATACGGGGCAGGAGAAAAAAGGTTCCGTCAGCCCGTTGCGGGTTATTGCAAATATGGATAACTTACTCCAATCGGCCAAATCCAGGCCATGAAGAAAATAATGGTTATTTTTGTAACAAACATCGCTTTTCCCTGATAAAGGCTTAGTACTCACTTCCATCCCAACAAACAGTATGAAAATGTATGCCCCCCACATCGTTTTGTTTGGAGGTAATGAAAAAGTCATTGCCGAATTAAAAATCCTCTTCGATCAGAAAGTTATGCTCAAACAATTTCGGATCGAAGATGCGGCCGTATTCAGTTTAGCTGAAGCAGCGGCCTCCCTTTTTCTTGTTTATGTTGAAAAAAGCAGCAAAAAAAACCTGGTCGCCATCCGGGAACTGCAAACGCATTTTCCTGCCATTCCGCGCATTGTTTTGGCCGCCCAGCCCCTGCTGGAAGAAGTGGACGATTTCATCTGCGCGGGGTGCTCCCGGTTTTTGTCTTATCCCAAACAGGCAGAACGCCTCAAAGCTTTGGTATGTGTTGAATCCGCCATACTACCTGCAGTGGCGTCTTCCCCTGCGCGGAATTCATTTACGACGACCATCCTGAACATGGTAAACCAGGCGCTGTCCATCGGCATTGTTCCCAAATCAATTGCCCGCATCATCAGCCTGAACACCGTATCGGACATTGCACTGCCTGCCAGCGGCATACAAGCCCGTTTTCTGGGCAATTTCGAAGTGTACATCAATGGCCTGTTGCTGCCGGAGTTAAAAGGCAAAAAGCTGAAACTTTTGCTGGCCTACCTGCTTTACCAATCTCCAAAGCAGGTGCACAAAAACACCCTTGCGAATTTGTTCTGGGGGGATATAGATACCGCCGCCAATTCGCTCCAGGTGGCGATCTGTCAGTTGCGCAAGCACCTCCGCGCAACAGCCGGCATCACGGATTTGATCTGCCATGAAAATGAACGCTATTTCATCAATCCTGAATTTGCCCTTTCCAGTGACGCTGCTGCTTTCCGGACACTCTGGCAAAACGGGCAGCTCGTTGAAATGCGCGCTGGTCTGGAAGAAGCGCTTCCGGCGTACCACGATGCCATTGGGAGCTACAATGGCGATTTTATGGAAGATGTCGGCAGCAACTGTGAGCCCTGGATCCTTCAGGAAAGGGAAGTACTGGCTGAAAAATACCTCCACGTGCTCGAGCGCATGGGCGTCTATTTTTTCCGGGAAGGCAATCCGACGGTCGCCATTCATCTCTGCCAGCGTATTTTGGAAAAAGAACCCTACTTCGAAACGGCTTACCGCCTACTGATGATTTGCTATGACCAGCTCGGGCAACGCGGCCACGCCATTGCCACTTACCAGAAATGTGCTGCTGCGCTTTGGGAGCACTACAAAATCAAACCTTCTGCGGAAACGGAAGCTGCTTATCAGGAAATGGTAAGCGCAGGGGGAAGGTTATCGAGTTGCGCGTAGTGGGGCATTATTTTTTTTGCAAAGTCCACCCACCATTTTTTTATCTTCCTGCATCTGTGTTTTTATAACTTAATTTTTAGTTATAGAATTTATTTTTTAGTTTTGTTCTTTCAATTGTGGATAGTGAGGGCGTCACTTCAAGTGACACCCTCACTTGCCCCTTGCAGCTATCGAACGCTCTGCTTGCTCTCCGAGAAGCGGGCGACATGTAGGTAAAACAGACTTAATTACCATCGAAACGCCTTGTACAATGAACAAACTAACGAAAGCAGAAGAAGAAATCATGCAGATCATCTGGCGGCTTGGTCCCTGCACCGTAAGCGACATTCGGGACGACATCGAAATAACAGTCGGCCCGCCAAAACCACCGCACAGCAGCATCTCTACCATTGTGCGCATCCTGGAGGAAAAAGGATTTCTGACCCACAAGGCCTATGGGCGCACCTATGAATACCGGCCTGCGGTCAGCAAAACAGAATACAGCAAGCTCAGCCTCCAGAAATTGGTATCCGATTACTTCGATGGTTCGATGGAACGTCTGGTTTCTTTTATGGTAAAGGAAAAAGACCTGAATCCCGAAGAACTGAACGAATTGCTGGATCAGTTGGAAGAAGACAATTAATTGGCTTTCAAAAGGAAATGACATGGCACCATACCTACTCGAAAGTTCTTTATGCTGGCTGCTTTTTTATGGTTTTTATGCCTTGACCCTTAGTCGCGAAACTTTCTTTAAGCTCAATCGCTGGTATTTGTTGTCAACCCTGGCGCTGGGAGCACTCATTCCACATCTGGAGATTCCGGTGTCCTGGGTCATGCAGACCCCTGAAATTTCATTGACAACCTGGCTGCCCATGGCTCAAATTGGCGCAAACGCTGAGATTGTCATCAGGGCTTCAGCCGAAGGAACCTTTGATATATGGCGAATTCTGATGCCTGTCTATTGGCTCGGCGTGGCCATTACAGGGTTCCGCTTTTTATATGGCCTTAGCCAAATCACCCGACTGTTTTTAAAAGGGCAAAAAAGCCGATACCCCGATTACACCCTCATTGTGACGGAAAGTGTGCAGCTCCCGTTTTCTTTCGGAAGCTGCCTGTTCGTCAGCAGGCACAGCGCGTTCAATGCCGAAGATCTCGAAAAAATAACGAAGCACGAGTTGGAACACATCGCGGGCCGGCACACCCTTGATGTGCTGCTGCTTGAACTTGCGTGCATTTTCCTGTGGTGGAGCCTGCCGCTTTACTGGTACCGCCGCTCCCTGCGCACCGTACACGAATATTTAGCCGACCACGCCGTATTGCGAACGGCGCGGCGTAAAGAATATGGCCATTTGTTGATCAGGCAGGCGCATTCCGGATTGCAACCTGCCCTTGCAAATCACTTTTTTCATTCACAACTAAAAAAACGAATCACGATGATGACTAAAACAAAATCCGGGAAATCCGCCCTGTTGAAATACCTGACGGTTTTCCCTTTACTGGTGTTGGCCATGCTGCTTTTTGCCAACCGCGAAGCACTGGCTCAGGCGACCGTTTTGGATCAACCGGTGGTTGTAGTGGGATTTCAGGAAAAAGCGCCGGAGTCCAATTTTCATGTGGTCTCGGATGGCCCGGCTCAATTGGTTATTTCGGACTCAAAAGATGAACCGCAACCCCTTTACTTTATTGATGGCAAAGAAGTTGACCAGAAAGAGATTGCGGCACTCAATCCTGGAAATATAGAGCGGGTAGAAGTATTGAAAGGAGAAGCTGCCATCAAGCTAAAAGGGGACCGGGCAGCAAACGGCGTTATCCTGATTACCACCAAAAAAAACATGGGGGAGGTTGATGAAATGCCGCGCTTCCCGGGCTGTGAGGAACTGAAAGAGCAGGATGCCCGCAGCAGTTGCTCCACGGGCAAATTAATGGCATTCATTGGCGAAAACCTGAAATACCCAAAAGTGGCAAAAGAGTCTGCAATAGAAGGTACCGTGGTGGTTTCTTTTGCGGTGAATGCCGACGGAAGCCTTACCGATATCGCCATTGTCAAAAGCATCGGCGGTGGTACGGATGAAGAAGTAAAACGCGTCATTGGCCTGATGCCGAAGTGGATTCCTGCCCAAAAGGACGGAAAAGCGGTGAAGAGCGAGATGAAACTGCCGATAAAATTCAAACTGGATGCCAACCAGCCGGCAACAGGTGGCGACGAAGTTTTTAAAGTCGTCGAAGAAATGCCGCGCTTCCCGGGCGAAGGCTGTGAAAACAGCGAACTGGACCAGGCAGCCAAGAAACAATGCGCCGACCGGGCGATGCTGGAATTCATTTACAAAGGCATTAAATACCCAAAGGCCGCGCGTGAGGCCGGGATAGAAGGCGTCGTGGTCGTCTCCTTTGTTGTGGATAAATCGGGTAAAATCCGCGATGCTAAAATTGAGCGCAGTATTGGCGGCGGCTGTGATGAAGAAGTGCTGCGTTTAGTCGGCGAAATGCCCGATTGGATACCCGGCAAACAAAGAGGGCGCCTCGTGAACGTTCAGTTCAACATGCCGATTAAATTTAAACTGGAGGGACCTGCGCCAAAGCCAGAGGGAAGTGCAACGCCACAGCCGCAAGCGATGAAAAAAGTGTTCGAACCCGCCAATTTCAGCGCATCGCCCAATCCTGCTTCCAGGCAAGTACGGGTGTATTTTGAAGCAGATGTGAAGCCGGTGACCATCCGTATCGTGGATGCTGCGCAAAAAGTTATTTTCGAACAGTCAGTCAATGCCTTTAACGGTGTTTATGACAAGACCATCAACTTAGCCGGAGCGCCAAAAGGTGTCGTTTACATCATGGTTTCTCAGGAAGGTTCGGAGCCGTTTGTCCATAAACTCGTGGTGCAGTAGAGGGTTTTTGATTAATTTGCAAATAGGCAAATGGGCAAAATGGCAAACTCCGCGTTTGCCATTTTGCCCATTCCCTGCTCCTTCCAGGCACAATGCCCTCTTTCTACCTTCTACCAAATATCTTCTACTTCCTACCTTAACCTCCCTTTAACGAGATTTTCATACTTCCTTCACATCAGTTTGGGCAAACAGCATCGTTTAGGTGTGGTATTTTGAAAATTTGCAAACAAAACCACCTATTCATTATGAGAATCGCCATCGCTTCTGTTGCCATTGCATTTTTAGGATTGGCTACCATGCCCTTGAATGCACAAGTTTCGATCAACCCTAAAATGGGTGTTAACCTCTCAGCGCTCGATACCAAACTACAGGACATAGATGCAGAAGCCCGTGCGGGTTGGAATGCCGGCTTCGATTTGCGCCTCGGCAAAGGTGTTGTGTTTTTGAATCCGGGATTACACTACTATAGCGTTACCGCCAGATTGTTCAAAGAAATTGAGTCGCCGGACGATGTGAATCTGAGCGAAGAAACGACCATCCAGAGCCTGCGGGCGCCTGTAAACATCGGGTTTAAACTGACTGGCAAAGGCGGGCTTATCGGCTTACAGGCCAGAGGTGGTATTGTACCTGCTTATGTGATTGGCGTCAAAGAACGCCCTTCTTTCGATCTTAACATCGAAGACCTGAACCGCATGACCTGGGGCGCCAATGTGGGCCTCGGCCTCAATGTGTTGTTCTTTACCGTGGATTTGAATTACGAAATCGGCCTTTCAAAGTTTTTTAACGATTCTGAAGGCAGGAACAACATGCTGACCGCCAGCGTGGGAATCAAGTTTTAGGAGTTCTTCGTTGTTGGTTGTTCGTTGTTGGTTAGAACGAACAACGAACAACCAACAACGAACAACCAACAACGACCATCTACTCCTTCCCCAAGGCCGCTTCTCCTGCCTGAATACTCGCCGTCATAGAATCGCGCACGGCGTCGATGCGCTTTTTTTCAGAGTCGATGTACCGGAGAATCTCCTGATGCGATTTGGTGGCGCGCAAATCGTCCAGCACTTCGAGTTCATTCATCCACACCATCATGCTCTCTTCTGCTTTGCCAAGGCGGATGAGCAGATCAAGCTGCTGTAATTTTAACAATGTATCAATGGGCGGTACGGTGTCCATCTGTGCACGAATGGCCCGGCTGATGCGGTTGATTTCGCCCATTTTAGGCATGACCTCATCGTGCACCGCCATCATATCTTCCCAGCGTTGTTCCTGGGTGCTTTGTTCGGTATTGCAGGCGCTGAGCAGCAGGATTGCCGTTAAAAAAAGTAAGGCTGATTGTCGCATAATAGGTTAATTTGCAGCAAAGCTAAGCATCTGATGGCAATGCCCAAAGACAGACCTAAAATCCTCGTTGCTGCGCTCGACTGGGGACTTGGACATGCAGCGCGCTGCATTCCGGTGGTTCGGGCATTGCAGCAACAGGGCGTTGTAGTTTGGCTGGCAAGCAGTGGCCGGGCATTGGCTTTGCTGCGCAGTGAATTTCCGGATTTGCCCTACTTGGAATTGCCCGCTTACGACATCCGCTACCACAAAGCCAGCATGGTGCGAAGCATTGCCGGTCAATTGTTCAAAATCAACAGGGCTATCCTAAAAGAACATTTCATGCTGCGCCGTTTCGTTCGACGGCACGACATAGACGCCGTCATTTCAGATTGCCGTTTCGGCTGTTTTACACGGCGGGCAACCTGTATTTTTATCACCCACCAATTGCACATCCGCACCCCCAACCCCTGGCTTAGCGCCGCCGTGAATGCCTTCAACCGCTGGGCTATCCGTCGTTATGACGGGCTTTGGATACCCGATTATTCCGAAGGAGTAAACACACTTGCGGGCGCCCTTTCGCACCCTGTGTTGCCCGGCGGGCGCTACATTGGCCTGCTCAGCAGGATGCAACGATTGGAGGTACAGGAGCGGTACGAGGTCGTCGCGGTGCTTTCGGGACCGGAACCGCAGCGCAGCCTGCTGGAGAAAATTATTCTGGAGCAGGCAAAACAGATGGATATCCGTTTGCTGCTGGTGCAGGGAAAACCGGAGCTTTTGCAGCAGGAGAGGACGCTGACGGAAGGAGACGCTGCCATCACAACAATCCCTGCCCTTGGCGCAGCAGTGCTGAATGGTGTCCTTTCTTCCGCCGGCGTCATCATTGCGCGTTCCGGCTACAGCACGATGATGGATCTGGCACGCATTGGAAAACCGGCAATACTGATTCCTACGCCCGGTCAGACCGAGCAGGAGTATCTGGCGGAATACTGGTCTGACAAAGGTGTCTTCAGTGTTTGGGAACAGGCGCATTTTGATTTTAAAAAAGCGCTGTTAGAAGCCAAAACACGGAAAGCACCCGATCCGGCACTTTTTCCGGAAGGCGGGCTGGAAGAGGCGGTTGACGGGTTGTTGAAGGTAATGTCAAGGATAAAGGATAAAGGATAAAGTAGAAAGGTTAAAGTGGGCAGATTGCTAATTTCGGAGCACACCGTCCACCGTCCACCGTCCACCGTCCACCGTCTACCCTGCCTGCCGGCAGGCAGGCGTCCACCGTTATTAAAATTCTAACAACAAAGCGTTGCCGAAGATAATTATTTGGCAAAAGGGCGATTTGGGTAAAATAATAAACGGAGCCTGTCAAAGTAACTATATACAACTGATTGTTTCTCAATTCGTACTTAAGGTATCTTCTCAGAAAAAAACAAAAAACATGCTTTTTTATCCGCGCAAAACGCTCTACATTTGCACCGGTTTTTGGAAACCCTTTAAAGTACAGACTTGTGAAGGCGATATACCTGCGTTTCTCCATTTTGATTTTTGCGATGCTGAATCTGGCGTCGTTCCCCATGTATGCACAGGATCACGGCACGGAGGCCGCTTCTGCCACGCATGAAGAAGCCCATGACACGGCGGCTTACGATGCGGTCAGTACGGTGATGAACCACATTGCTGACGCCAATGAATTCCACATCTGGAAAGGCGTACACCTGCCACTGCCCTGTTTCCTCTATGCACCCGGCGAGGGCTGGACTTTTTTATCTTCAGGAAAATTCGAGCACGGACACAAAGCCATTGACGGCTATGTGCTGAACCACGGGCGTGTAAACCGGATTGCAGACCCGTCTTTCCCGAAAGGCGAAGCGCACATCGAAGGCATCATTCACAAAGAGGAAACGATGATGTCGATGGGCAAAGAGAAAAAAACAGACGTTTATTACGCCATTCACGAAGGCAAAGAATATAAATTAGACAAGCCATCTACGCTGGACGGCGGCATTCTGGGCGGCGGCATTACGTCATTCTACGATTTCTCCATCACCAAAAACGTGATGACGATGTTGCTGGCGGCTTTTCTGCTGATTTTCATTTTTGTTATGGTGGCAAAAGGTTACCGCAAAAATGACGGCAAATCACCAAGCGGCATCCAGTCGTTTTTTGAAGTCTTTTTTGTTTTCATCCGTGATGAAGTAGCACGCCCCATGATTGGCGAGAAGCACTACGAACGCTTTCAGCCTTTCATCATGAGCCTGTTCTTTTTCATTCTGTTCTGCAACCTGCTCGGCCTGCTTCCGATTTTCCCCGGAAGTGCCAACGTAACCGGTAACCTTGCCGTAACGCTGAGCCTTGCGGTGCTGGCTTTCATTGTAACCAACATCAACGGCAAAAAGCACTATTGGGAGCACATCTTCTGGATGCCGGGTATTCCGGCCTGGGTGAAGCTCATTCTGACGCCGATTGAAATTCTGGGCTTGTTCATCAAGCCATTTTCCCTGATGATTCGTTTGTTTGCCAATATATCTGCCGGGCACATCATCATATTGAGCCTTATCGGCTTGATTTTCCTTTTTGGAAAAAATGGTGAGAGTCTTGGCGGCGCTTCTGCCGGTATTGTAGTCGGCGGGTTGTTTACGGCATTTATGAACTTAATCGAATTACTGGTAGCCTTCCTGCAGGCGTTCATCTTCGCAATTCTGACTGCTTCCTATATCGGAGCTGCCGTCGAAGAAGGACACCACGAGGAAGCACACTGATTTTTTGTGAGATTTGAGACATTAGATATAAGACATTAGATTGATCCGGGAAGGGAGATGAAAGCATGCTCTGATTTCGGAAACAGTCTAAAATCTAACATCTAGTATCTAACATCTAGAATCTAGAATCGAGAATATTTTTCATCACTCAATAAAATTCTTTTACAATGGGTGCAATTGGAGCTGGTATTGCAGCATTAGGCGCCGGCATCGGCGTAGGTCTGATCGGCCGTGGTGCATTGGAATCTATGGCACGTCAGCCTGAAGCGATTGGCGATATCCGCAGCAACATGATCCTTACTGCCGCTTTGGTAGAAGGCGCTGCTTTGTTTGCAATCGTAGTAGGTCTGCTGCAGGGCGCATAATTTGCGAACTGTCTTGCTAAAAAAGAAAAGGCCTGTCGCAGCGGTTGGCTCGCGGCAGCGCCTCTTCAAAAAGCATCAGATTTGAAGTTCAACGGAATTAACATAAAATATTGACCGGACATGACCAATCTATTTTTCCTCACTGACTTCTCTGTCATCAAACCAGATCCAGGTTTAACCTTCTGGACCTTGCTGATTTTTCTGCTGGTTTGGGGCGTATTGGGGAAACTGGCCTTCAAGCCGATCCAGGGTGCGCTGAGAAAACGCGAACAGGATATCCAAACGGCGCTCGACGAGGCTAAAAAAGCCCGTGATGAAATGTCGCATCTGAAAGCTAAAAACGAGGAACTCCTCGTGGAAGCTCGTGAAGAGCGTTCCAAAATGCTGAAAGAGGCCAAAGAAATGAAAGAGGCCATCGTCAACGAGGCAAAAGCAAAGGCCAAGGAAGAAGCGCAGCGCGTTCTTTCAAACGCCAAGCAGGAAATTGATAACCTGCGCATGGCTGCCATGGTGGATCTCCAAAACCAGTCGGGTATGCTGGCCATTCAGGTCGCAGAAAAAATCCTGCAACGCGAACTCAAGGGTGACCCTGAGCGCGAGGCCTACGTGAAAACGTTGGTGGAAGGCATTAAACTGAACTAATATTAAGACCAACGATTATGTCGGTACAAAGAATAGCTTCCCGTTACGCTAAATCCCTCCTTGACCTGGCCATTGACCAGAACAAGCTGGAGCGCGTGGCGGAAGACGTAAAGGCCTTCAAAGAAGCGACTAAAGTGGCTGATTTCAAGTTGATGCTGAAGAGCCCAATCGTGCATGCGGACAAAAAGGCGGCCATCATCAAAGCCATTTTTGGCGAAAAATTTGATGTGCTGACCATGGCTTTTCTGAACATTGTGATCAACAAAGGCCGTGAGATGTACCTCGCGGATGTTGCGATGGAATTTGACAGCCAATACCGCAAAGTGAAGCACATTTCCAAGGTAACTCTGACGACTGCTTCTCCTGTTAGCGACGCGACTTTCAAATCCGTGCTTCAGAAATTGGTGGAAAGCACCGTTACAGATTCGAACATTGAACTGACGGCTGAAGTAGATCCGAGCCTGATCGGCGGCTTCATCGTGGAGTTTGAAGACAAAGTTTACGACGCCAGCGTTTCGCACAAGTTGAAGCAGTTGAAGAAAGACTTCGACGACAACCCGTACATTTCGCAAATTGTGTCCCGGTAAAAGATCACAGCGACCGGACCTTTGAAATTCCAAAGGTTCAGTCGGTTTTAATAATTTAATCAAGCAAATTCATATACACCATGGTGGATGTCAAACCTGATGAGATATCAGCGATACTGAAGCAGCAACTTTCCGGCTTCAGTACTGCCACGCAACTCGAAGAATACGGAACCGTGCTCCAGGTCGGCGACGGTATCGCACGCGTTTACGGCCTGAACAATGCACAGGCAGGCGAGCTTGTCGAATTTGAAACCGGCGTTCAAGCCATCGTACTTAACCTCGAAGAAGACAACGTAGGGGTTGTATTGATGGGGGCCGGCGACAACATTCGCGAAGGTTCACGCGTACACCGCACGGGACGCATCGCTTCCATCCAGGTTGGCGAAGGCATGGTAGGCCGTGTCGTTAACACACTTGGCCAACCCATCGACGGCAAAGGTGAGATCAAAGGCGATCGCTACGAGATGCCGCTGGAGCGCAAAGCTCCGGGCGTTATCTTCCGCCAGCCGGTAAGCGAGCCGCTTCAAACGGGCATCAAGGCCATCGACGCCATGATTCCGATTGGCCGTGGTCAGCGCGAGTTGATTATCGGTGACCGCCAGACGGGTAAAACTGCCATTGCGATTGACACCATCATCAACCAGCGCGAATTCCACGAACGTGGAGAAACGGTTTATTGCATTTACGTTGCTTCCGGTCAGAAATCTTCTACCGTAGCCAACGTTGCCCGCACCCTGGAAGAAAACGGCGCCATGGCTTACACCACCATCGTATCTGCATCTGCTGCCGATCCGGCTCCGATTCAGTTCTTTGCACCGTTTGCAGGCGCTGCCATCGGGGAGTTTTTCCGCGATACAGGCCGTCCGGCGCTCATCATTTACGATGACTTGTCGAAGCAGGCTGTAGCTTACCGCGAAGTATCGCTGTTGCTGCGCCGCCCGCCGGGCCGTGAAGCTTATCCGGGTGACGTATTCTACCTGCACTCCCGCTTGCTGGAGCGTGCTGCCAAAATCATCAGCAACGATGACATTGCCCGCAGCATGAACGACCTGCCGGAATCGCTGAAAAACGGAAAAGACGCAAAAGGCCAGCCAATGGTAAAAGGTGGCGGTTCGCTCACGGCGCTTCCGATCATCGAAACACAGGCAGGCGACGTATCGGCATACATCCCGACCAACGTAATTTCGATTACCGACGGTCAGATCTTCCTCGAATCGAACCTGTTTAACTCGGGTATCCGCCCGGCCATCAACGTAGGTATTTCGGTATCGCGGGTAGGGGGTAATGCGCAGATCAAATCCATGAAAAAGGTATCCGGTACGCTGAAGCTCGACCAGGCGCAATACCGCGAACTGGAAGCTTTTGCGAAATTCGGTTCTGACCTCGACGCTGCTACGACAGCCGTTTTGGAAAAAGGAAAGCGCAACGTGGAAATTCTGAAGCAGCCACAATACTCTCCGGTATCGGTAGAAAAGCAGGTTGCCATCATTTATTTGGGTAGCAAAGGTTTGCTGCGCGATGTGCCGGTGGATAAAGTACGCGAGTTTGAAGAAATTTTCCTCACCACGCTCGAAGGCCAGAGCCCTGAAATTCTGGCTGAGTTCAAAGCGGGTAAACTGGAAAACGATTCGCTGAAAGCTGTTGAAAAACTGGCAGCTGAAATTACATCGCAGTACAAGAAGAAGTAGTCAAGAAAGTTTAACTGGTTGCCTGCTCCGGTGGGCAACCATTCCAACTCATACCATATAAACAGTCATGGCTGGAAATTTAAAAGAAGTACGCGAACGGATTAAGTCGGTGCAAAACACGCAGCAGATCACCAAAGCCATGAAAATGGTTTCTGCGGCCAAGTTTCGCAAAGCGCAGCAGGCCATCGTTCAGATGCGCCCTTACTCGAACAAGCTGAACGCCATGTTGCGGAACATCCTGTCGAACCTCGGCAGCGACGTCTCCTCTTCCTTTGGCCAGCAACGCCCGATCGAGCGCGCTTGTCTGGTAGTGGTAACTTCCAACCGCGGCTTGTGCGGCGCTTTCAACACCAACGTAATCAAAGCTGCTTCGCAACTCCTGAACAATGAATATGCCGAGGCTGCTGCTAAAGGCAACCTGGACATTCTTTGCATCGGCAAAAAAGGGTACGACTTCTTCCGCAAACGCCACGCAAAGGTGATCGGCGATTATGTGGAGTTGTTCAGCGACCTGAGCTTCGACAATGTCTCCAAAGTATCGGAACGCCTGATGAAGGCTTTCGAAGATAAAACCTACGATTCCATCATCGTGGCTTATGGTCGCTTCAAAAATGCCGCGACGCAGTTTCCTGAAGCTGAGCAGTTTTTGCCGGTGGTCAAACTGGAAAGCGGCGAAAGCAACCAGAAAGCAGATTACATCTTCGAACCGGGACAGGAAGGCCTGCTGGAACACCTCATCCCGAGCATCCTGCAAATCCAGTTTCACAAATACCTGCTGGACACTCAGGCTTCTGAACACGGCGCGCGCATGACGGCCATGGACAAGGCAACGGACAACGCAGAAGAGATGCTCCGCGAATTGCGCATCAATTACAACAAAGCACGTCAGGAAGCGATTACGGGAGAAATTCTGGAGATCGTGGGCGGCGCCGCCGCGTTGTCGAACTAATTTAGTTCATATCACTTACGGCATATAAACAGCCGAACTTTGCAGGATGCAGGGTTCGGCTGTTTTGCTTTTTGGTCAGTCTGCTCACGCAATGGCGGCAACTGAGCTGGCGGCTGAGCGTAGTCGAAGCGAAGTCGAAGTTTCGCCTCGCGTGTTCTATTCTGCCGGGTTCTACCCGTTTTTTAAGCTCCAGCTTGAAAATTGGCCACTACTTTTCCATACCCCGGAAAACATAATCGATGTCATCCTGCCCTTCCTTGCTCCAGACCATTTTGCCTTCAATGGCTTTGTCCTTTACCATTCCTTCCCAGACCATTTTACCTTCATTGGGGCTTAGCATGACGGAACTGAATTTTATAGAACCGTCAGGCATGTTCTCAGCGGTATACGCAGACGCAACAAAGCCCCATTGGCCGCAATCACTGCCCTCGACCATGTTGTTTTTAAAGATAAGATCTTCGCTGCTTTCTTTTTTGTCGTTAACGTAGTTGTCAATTTTAAATACCCGGTTTTCGAGTGTAGGTGGGGCCTCCTTAGAAGCCTCTTGTGTACCTTTTTGCTGGTTGCAGGAAATAGCGGCAAGCGCCATCGCGAGGAGAAAAAAATAGGTTGACTTCATTGTGAATGATTTATGAAATTAATAAATAAACTTTCTGATCATTCAAATTCAATGTCCTCAGACTCCGTCGCTGACAAATATCCGATTTTTCTGTGAATGCTGCATGGGGGAAGTTAGAAGGGCTTTGTGTGGAGACCTGTATCACTCCCGGCAGAGAACCTTCGCAGGTGGATGCTGCCCGGCCTCCGAACAGGTAGTCATGCTGCCGCATCGCTTGCCGGGTGTTGTACCGCTGAACTCCCGTTCAGCGCGTTGAGGTAATTGCTTTTCTGCTCCACGCTGAACGGGCGTTCAGCGGTACGATCTCCGCGCCCGGCGAAGCCTCCCGTCTAATGTCGTCAATTTATCGAAATATGGGGCATCCCGAATTTTCCGGATGCTGAAAATCCGGGATGCCTCTTTAGCTTATTATTAGCACACTTACTGGCAGTTTTCCGAATAAAAGAAAACGTGCTTCTCTACCTGTGACCACTTCTTGCTTTTGCCGAAATTTTTCTTGAAGGCGGCACACCCGCCGTACAGGCTGTTGAATTCGTCTTCGTAGTTTTTCTTGCTTATTCTGACGGCCATTTTATCGCCTTTCTTGAAGTAGTAGGATCTTTTGTCGCCGCCCGATACCTGCAGGCCGCCTACTGCGATTCCTCCCGTTTCGGAAGCCCAGGGGTCGAAATAAACCTTTATGCCATTGGCAAATCCGGGATTGACCAATTGCATCAACAAGGTCATTTTTTTCTTCTTCACCATCACTTCTGTAGTCTCAAAATAAACATAGCCATCTTTGATGTACTGTGCGTGGGCGCTCTGGTCCTTACTCCACTTGGTTACATTGTCCGAATCGTCAAGGGCCCGGGATACTTTGTCGAAGCCGGTTGGCGCCAGGTACATGTGTTTGACCTGATCTGGCGCCAGGCTTGTTTCTTTGCCATCGGCATCTTTGAGGTTGATGGCGCTGATCAGCCCCTTCTTGCGCTTGATGTCGTCTACGAAACTGGTGATGGTTTCGCCATTGCTGAGGGTGATGTACGCTTCTTTACTACCGGAGAAGCGATAGGCGCCGTCTAAGAAATTTTGAGCATTCGCTGAATGGGCTGCAAAAAGCAACAGCCCGATTGCCAATATTCTGTTGATCATCATAAAAGGAATTAGCGGGTTAAATAAGGCACAAGTTACACGTTCATAGAGAAATCGGCACGTATCTTTTAGGGACTTTGGAGGCCATATTCAATGTCCTTAAACTCAGTCACCGGAACATAGCCAATCTTTCTGTAAATGCTGTTGGAGGTAGGGTTGGCCACATCGGTGAACAGGCCGCAGTACCGGTAGCCTTTTTGCAGGATGTAGGCACTTATTGTTGAGACAATGCCTGTGGCATACCCCTTCCCGCGCAAGGTTTGGGGAGTATAAACCAGCCCCACGATGCCGATGTTTCTGGTCTTTCGGACGATGGCTGCCATGCTCACTACCTCTCCCTGAACGACCCACTTGAAAAAATGGCCGGCCTGTATCCTCGCTTCCGTATTTTTGAAAATAGTGGCCTTATTTTGGCGTGGAAAAATATCGGCATCCTCTTCGAAATCGACGGACCACGCAGTGAGCAGTTCGGTATCGGCGGCGTTTGCCAGTTCCATCTTTCCTGCGGGAAGGGGCAGGTGGTTTACAGCCGCCAGTTGATGGACAAGCATGGTTACTTCGCGCGCCTGCGGCCTGCCGTAAAAAGCTGAAAATGCCTCTGCACAGAAGCGCTCCCCAACGACACCGCTCAGGGTGATGTCTTCGCCGAGGTAGTAATCCGCGAGGGCTTTCATGGGTTCCGGTTGTTTTGTCGCCCCGGAAACAACGGCTTTGGAAATGGTCTTGATGGAACTCGCCTGGATTTGATGTTGGTCAAATGCGTTGATGAAAACGCATCCTTCGTGTACTTTTGTTTTGTCGGGAAAACCATTGCAAAGTCCGATAATGAGGTTGTTTTCGAGCTCTTTTTGTTCAAGAAAAGCCCTCGTTTTGTTCAGGAATTCCTGTGGTGTTTTGTAAGCGGTGATGTGTGGTACCATATATTGGTTTGTTATTGGCCGGTTTTACGGAATAACTCAACACCGGCTTAGCTCGTTTCTGTTCCCGCTTCCTGTTTTAATAAATAAAATGGGTGGCTGTCAACACACGGCAAATCACCCGCTCAACTCTTAACAAAGCCCTAAAGTCAGGGTTTCGGGAAACATTTTCCGCCAGTTTCAGCGTTTTCCCATAAAAGCAGTCGCATGTAAAACGGCTTGCAATTTTTATAAAGGCCCCGGGGTAGGAAAATCTGCGGATCTGCACTATCTTTGTAGCCACATTATGTACTAAACCTGATTTTATGTCAGAACCAACTTTCGGTAGCGGCATTGCAATGGGCTTCAAATTAGGGGCTACGATCAAAACCGTGGCAACTGCAGAAGCACAAAAACTGCTCAAAGCAATTTCCGGATCGGATAGCAGCAGCCAGCGGAGTGATTTGTCGAAAGAAGACTGGGCGCATGTACCGGTCATCAACGTCAATCACAAAGATTTGAAAAGCAAATAGCGACCAGTCTCGCCTGTTTGCTTTATTTTTTATTTCTCCCCTCCTGTTTTTTGCGTTCCATATCTTCATTCAGCACGGCCAATTGGCGGTAAATTCTTTCGGCTACGTCTTTGTAGCGTGGATCTTCATTTAAAAAGCTGAACGCATTGGCCAGAAAATTGCGGTATTCTTCCTGGTTCTCTAATTGTGTCGCAGCGCCTTGTTCCCAGGCGTCCATCGCCAATCCGAAGTACTTCGAAACCCGGTTCCTGTCTTCCATTTCTTCGCACAATACACCGTAATTGTTGTAAATCCGGGCGGCCATTACTTTGGGGACGTCGGGCATTTCGTCCAGCAACAGCACGGCCTCTTCGTAAGTTTTATCGGCTTCCTGCCACAATTTGGCGAGACGCTGAAAGTGCCCTAAAATATTGAGATAGTTGAGAATGGCGAGGGTTTCTTCCTGAAGCTCGTGCCGGTAGATGTTGAGGATGCGTTTGCAATAGCCGATGGCTTCCGGCGCTTTGGCATGGTCGGTATCATTCAGCAGAATGGCCAGCAAACTGTCCAGTATTTTGACAACCACAAGGTTACGCTCCCTTTTGGCACTGGGCAGGCTTTCCGGGATGCTAAGCCCCTCCCAGATTCGGAGCGCCTCTAGCAGGTAGCGCTGGCTGTGGGCCAGCTCGCCGAGGTGAAAGTAGAGCAGTCCGCAATTGTAGCAGCAAAAACCGAAGTCTGGGTGCTCGGCGCCATAGGCCTTTTTGTAGATGTCGAAAGCCCGTTCAAAAAGGCGCCTGGCTTCGGCGGTGTCCTCGCCGGATTGCAGCAAAGCCTGGTTGTTGTGCAGCTCAGCCATTTGCGTGCTGTTTGCAGGGAACAGTTTCCGGCGGATTCGCCCGGCAATTTGATAGCAGCTGTCTGCTTTATTGCGCCAGACTTGTGCCTGTTGGGGTTCATTTTGGGCGCGCGCAAAATACAACATGCCCAGGCGGTTGACGGCAATGGCCTGAAGGGACAGGTTTTTCATGGCGGCTGCCTGTTTGCCGGCCTCTTCCAGCAAGGCTTCCGCCTGCGTATAGTTGCCCTGCGATTCATACACCAGGCCCTGATTGATTTGCAATTCCAGCCCGATTACAGACGAATTTTCAGGAACGAGCCCGGATGCTCTTATCAGCAGGGCTTGTGCCTCTTCGTGGCCACCTAGCGTCACTAAAACACTGATGGCTTCGTTAAAAACCGGCAGCAATTCCGGCGCCTCTTTCCCTTTGTGCCGCTCGATTTGACGTTTGGCGAAGGTATAAATCTGCAGGGCTTTTTCAAATTGTGCCCTACTGGCCAGGTATTTTATGGCCCGTGCGAAAAGGGTGCTGAACAAAGCGTCAGGTGCTTCCGGAGGCTGGGCATCGAAGTGTTGCGCGAATTCCAGCACATGCGGGATAAGCGCTTCGCACCAATCTACATTAGCATGGACAGGGTCGGGAAAAAGTTCGCCGTAAAAATGCAGAAGCCGCAGCATCCAGTTGCGGTAAGCGGCTTCCGGCAAACTACTCCGAATGATGAGCTGTACCAACCGGTGCATGATGAACCGGTCAGAAGTATCTTTTTGCACCAAAGAAAAATCGGCTATGTAACGGAAAGTTTCCAGGAATTCGAACCGGTTTTTTGGCGAAGCGTCAAAAGACGTTCCCATGAGGCGCCCGCCTTTTTCCAATACAAATTCATAGAGGCCATCGGGGTGGCAAAAAGCAAAAAATTCCAGCAACTGAATGGCTTCTGCATGGCTTTGCCGGATGCTGTCGAGCGCCATTCCCCAGGTGGTGAGGATGGTTTCTTCGTATTCGCCGGGGATATCGCCGCCGGGGATTCTCAAAATGGGAATGGGGTTGTTGATGTACAATTCCAGAAACTCTTCGAAACTGCATTTTCGGGTATCGATGTAAAACGCGGCGTGGATCAGCGCCAGAGGCAGTCCGTCAATCTCCTCCACGATTTTTTCCACAGCAGCCTGTTCGCTGGCAGGCAATTCCTGAAAACTGCGGTGCGACCTGGACAACAATAATTTCCGGCCATCTTCCTGACCCATTTTACCCACATCGATCCGCCGGACGTGCAGGCCCGTATTTTCGAGGCGTTGCGTAGTGACCAGAATATGCCCAAAATCCTTGAGTGCGATAAAATCTTCGATGGTTTTCCACTGGCGCACATTATCGATTACCACCAGCCAGTTGTGGTGATTTTTCAACCAGCTAAACAAACTTTTAAGGATGGTATCTTTGGTACTGACGTCTTTTTCTTCCAGATCGAGTGTTTGAGCAATTCGCGCGGCACTCTGCAGCAGGGCTTCGGGGCGCGAGTGCGGGTCTTCCGGTTCGCCCGGCGACAAATGATCGGCAGCGGTGTCGGCGCTCAACCAGAAAATGTAATCGTAGACCTGGTCTGATTTGGACCGGTGGGCAAATTCGTTGGCCAGTTGTGTTTTGCCAATGCTGCCGATGCCGGTGAGCACGACCACCCAGTTGCGGGTGAAATAATGGCTGATTTGAATCAGATCGTCAGCCCGGCCCTGAAAGTGGTTGTTTCTGGGTAAGGGGAGGTCGTAAATGTGTAAAAGGCGCTCCTCGCGCACAGGCATGGCTTCAATCAACCGCAACAGGGCGGCGGTCAAGCGGTTGAATTCCAGACTTAAAGCAGTTTCGCTTTTGGTTCCTGCATTTTGATCATTTTCGTATTGGCTGAACCGGGCGGAAATTTTAATGACTCCGGAAAGCGACTTTTGAGGCAGGGCGTCCGACAACTTCATCATGGCCTCGATACAAGTTCCCAGCTTGCCTTCGGCAACCCATGCACGCAGTTGTTTTTTGTTGTAAGGCTCCATCGGTTTGTAATGCACTAAAGTCGTTCCTGCAAAGGTAAGCGATTTTGTTCGTTGATCGCCTGCCTACCGGCAGTAGGTTGCCCGTTGATGGCTGTTTTGCCGCTCCACATCTCCACATCTTCAAATCATCAAATCACCACATCTTCAAATCATCAAATCATCAAATTCTCCACCGCTTTTTCCCAGCGTTCAAATCCAAAACGCCCCAGCACTTCCTCCATCATCGCACGGATGGCCTCTGTTTGCAGGTTGCCGATGCTGCCTTCGTGGGTATGGGAAAGGGTCGTAGTGTAAGTAAATGCGTCATTTTCAATCGCCTGACCGATTTGTTTGTAAGCATCGCGGAAAGGGACGCCGGCCAGCACGAGTTTGTTCACTTCTTCTACGCTGAACAGGAATTTGTAGCGCTCTTCTTCCAGAATGCCCGCTTTTACGTCGATGTTGGACAGCATCAGGTGCATCATGGAAAGGCAGCTTTTCAGGTGTTGGAGTGCCGGAAACAGTTGCTCTTTCAGCAATTGCAGGTCACGGTGGTAACCCGAAGTCAGGTTGGCCGTCAGCATGGCAATGTCGGTAGGCAGGGCAATGATCTGGTTGCACCGCGCCCGTATGAGCTCAAAAACATCGGGATTTTTTTTGTGCGGCATGATGCTGGAGCCGGTAGTCAATTCATCCGGAAAGCGGATAAACCCGAAGTTTTGGTTCATAAACAGGCAGGCATCCATGGCTTGTTTAGCCAATGTGGCGGCGATGTTCGACAGAGCGGCCGCTACAATGCGCTCGGTTTTGCCGCGGCCCATTTGGGCATACACCACGTTGTAATTCAGGTCGTCAAAGCCCAGCAATTCCGTAGTCATCCGGCGGTTGAGCGGAAAAGATGAGCCGTAGCCGGCGGCTGAACCTAAAGGGTTTTTATTAACGATGCGATGGGCGGCTTCCAGCGTGATCAGGTCGTCCACGAGGCTTTCGGCATAAGCGCCAAACCACAGGCCGAAAGAAGAGGGCATGGCCAATTGCAGATGCGTATAGCCCGGCATCAGATATGCCCGGAAGTGCTCGCTTTGCTGCAGAAGCAGGTCGAATAGCGACTTGACGGCAAGGGTAATGTCCCGGATTTCGTGGCGCAGAAAGAGTTTGACATCTACCAAAACCTGGTCGTTGCGCGAGCGGCCGCTGTGGATTTTTTTGCCCACATCACCCAGCTTGCGCGTCAGTTCCAGTTCCACCTGTGAATGGATGTCTTCCACGCCCGCTTCTACCTGAAAATCTCCGGATTTTATGCGGTTGTAAATGGCGCGCAGTTCCGCTGACAAAACCTGGAGTTCCGCTTCCGTCAGCAAGCTAATGGATTCCAGCATGCGGATGTGCGCCAGCGAACCGAGTACATCGAATGGCGCGAGGTGCATGTCCAGCACAGGGTCTTGCCCGACAGTAAATTGTTCGACTTCCGCCAGTGCTGTTTTGTCTTTTTGCCAGAGTTTCATGATGCAAGATTAAGTATTGGGGAGAATGGGTAAAGATATAAATTTGCTACCTTCACACCGCAACCTAATGGAAGGCAAATGCGTAAATACTGGAACAATAAGGCATTGATCTGCGCACTCATCGTACTGCTGGGTGGAGCCGTTGGCTGCCAACGGGAGCCTGTGACGAAGAAGTTTCGTATTGGTTTTGCCCAATGTTGTGACGATGCCTGGCGGGATGTCATGAACGGCGAAATGTACCGGGAACTGGCCCTCCACCCCGAACTGGATTTCGAAATGCGGGTAGCAGGTACTGACAGCGAAAAACAAATCCGCCAAATCAGGGAGCTGCTGGCGCTTGGCATCGACATCCTTATCGTTTCTCCCAACGAGTCGAAACCACTTACATCAGTCATCCAAGAGGCCTACCGGGCTGGCATCCCTGTTATTTTAATTGATAGAAAAACTGATTCAGACCTTTACACCGCCTACATCGGGGCCGATAATTATGAGGTCGGAGAAACGGCAGCCCGATACATTGCCAGTCAGTTCGACCAACCAGCAAAAGCCATTGAGATTCAGATGATGATGACTATTTCTCCCGCCATGGAGCGGCACCGGGGTTTTAGGGATGGGCTCGCACTGTTTCCCCATATTGAAGTGGTGGACGAAGTAGAAATCCCACTGGATATTAACGATTTGGAGCTGTTATTGCCCCAAATATTGCGCAAGCACCCCGATGCAAATATCATCTTTGGACAAACCGACCTGCTCGCGGAAACAGCCTACAAAATTGCCCAAAAGGAAGGCCGGGCCAAGGGTATGTTTTTTGTGGGAATTGACGGAATACCCGGCACAGGCCGAGGTATCCAAGCCGTAGAGGACGGCATCTTGAACGCTTCCATGCTCTATCCAACCGGCGGCGGCGAAGCCATCCAATTGGCGCTTGCCATTCTCAACCATTTGCCCTTTGAAAAGAAAACCACGCTCCAAACCATCGTCATCAATAGCAGCAACGCCCGCATCCTTCACAACCAGATGAAAAAGGTGGAAAGCCTCCAGCATAGCATTGACAGGCAATTGAGCAGTCTTGAAGCGCTAAATAATATTTATAGGAGCCAGCGGGTCTATATTTTCGTGCTGCTCTCCAGCTTGTTGCTGGTACTCGTGTTAGGTGCTTTTTTGTGGAAATCCCTGCGGGCAAAACAGGCCGCCAACCGCAGCCTTGAACAGAAGAACGAAGAGATATTAGCGCATGAACGCCAACTCGTTGAAATGTCGAACGAGGTGCGCCTGGCTACACAGGCCAAGGTGGATTTTTTCACCAATGTCAGCCACGAGTTTCGCACGCCGCTAACATTGATTCTTGGCTTCGCTGAAGAATTGCTTCCTTCGCCCAAGCTTGAGAAAGGGATGCAACAGAGCATCGGCCATATCCGGCAAAACGCCTTTCGTTTACTTCGCCTGGTGAACCAGTTGATGGATTTCAGGAAAATCGACAGTGCACAAATGAAGCTTCGGGCAAGCGAGAACGACCTTATCCTGTTTGTCCGGAATATTATGGGAACCTACGGCAATACGGCGCAAAAAAGGAATATTGATTTCCAAATGCTTACCCGGCTTGAGCGGCTATCCGTTTGGTTTGATGTCAACATGATGGACAAGGTACTCTTCAACCTGTTTTCGAATGCTTTCAAATTTACTCCTGACGGCGGAAAAATCTACCTCACCATTTCGGTCGATGAATTTGAAAACAAAGTAAATATCGCTGTTGAAGACAATGGACTGGGCATGACGGCGGAAGAAGTTACCCATGTTTTTGAGCCGTTTTACCAGGGAGAGGAGCGCCAGTTAGCTGGAACAGGACTCGGCCTTTCTTTATCAAAATCCCTGGTCGAACTGCACAGTGGGAGCCTTGTTGTTAAAAGCTCAAAAAATAAGGGCAGTCGCTTCACCATAACCTTGCCTTTAGGCAGGGAATACCTGCGGGACGAGCAAGTCGTGCAGACCGGAGTTCAGCACGATAGTGACCATGAATTTATAAATGCCCCCGGAGTAAGAGAGCAGGAAGAATCTAATGTTGTAGGCAATGCAACTGCTTCCCGGCAAATTTTAATCATTGAAGACAACGAAGACCTGCAGTATTTTCTGAAAAGGAAGCTCAGTGCCACCTATCAGGTCATCCAGGCGATGGATGGCAATACGGCGCTTCAAAAAGCTTTTGACTTCACCCCTGACCTCATTATTTGTGACGTTATACTGCCCGGTCTGGACGGCCTGGAAATTACCCGAACACTCAAATCCGATCTTCGCACCTCACACATTCCTGTCGTGCTTCTTTCTGCCCGAAGTACAGTGGAGCAGCAAATCGAAGGGACAGAAACAGGCGCCGACTCTTATGTAATAAAGCCTTTTAATATCCATTTTTTACTGGCAAAGATCCGATCGCTGTTGATGAACAGACAGGTGCTGAGGGAGAGCTATGGCAGTAGCCTGGTTACTTTCTCTGCGCCACAGCGAGATGTTAGGCTGCCCGAAAGCACGAACCCGGTTGACCGTGATTTTCTCCATAAGTTCACGGTTTATATTGAAGAACATTATGGGCAGCAAGATTTTCAGGTTTCCGACCTTTGCCAGGAATTTGGTTTGTCCCGATCCCAACTATACCGCAAAGTGGTCGCGTTGCTCGGTGAAAGCATCAGTGATTATATCCAGGGAGTGCGGTTGAAAAAAGCAGAAGAATTGTTAATGGAAGGCAAATTGTCGGTGGCTGAAATCGCTTATATGGTGGGTTATTCTGCTCCCGATTACTTTTCAACTGTGTTCCGGTCGAAGTACGATATGGTTCCTTCGCAGTTCAGGAAACTTTCTTTGGAAAAAAACGATGGGCCTGACGCAACATAAATTAAAGCACTTGCAACAATTTTAAAGGAACGCCTACCATCTTGTCTTTTTTACAATAAGTCTACATTGTTGGTTATTAATTACTTATGATGTTGTTTCAACATGCATCAAAATTAAAAGAATTTGAAAGAATAGTTAAACCCTGTCTTTTCTGTCTTTTTGTAGTTTTGCGGTACAAATAATCGAAAACATGAATCACCGCAAAATCTTCTTTTGGTCTATCACGGTTGCCTTAGCAGGATTTCTGTTTGGGTTTGACACAGTCGTTATTTCGGGGGCTGATTTACCGTTACAGGCACTGTGGGCAAAAGGCGCTTTTTTTCATGGCGTTGTTGTGATGTCCTCTGCACTTTGGGGAACAGTCATCGGAGCGATGTTTGGAAACATTCCGACAGACACCCTCGGGCGCAAAAAGACTTTGTTTTGGATTGGCGTCTTTTTCTTTGTTTCAGCGATTGGTTCAGGCCTGGCGAGCGACCCCTGGACTTTTGCTTTTTTTCGGTTTCTGGGCGGCCTGGCTGTAGGCGCTTCCACCATTGCCGCACCTGCTTACGTTTCTGAAATTGCTCCGCCTAAAAACAGGGGGAGATTGGTGGCGCTGTACCAGTTCAACATCGTTTTTGGGATCTTAATCGCATTCTTATCCAACTACCTGCTAAGCGGTATCGGCGAAAACGCCTGGCGTTGGATGGTGGGTGTGGAAGCGATCCCTGCTTTTTTGTACACCCTTATGGTGCTCACGGTGCCTGAAAGTCCGAGGTGGTTGTTGGTCAAGAAAAATGACACGGAGGCTGCTTCGAAAACGCTGCTCCTGATTGACCCGTACATGGACGTGGATGCCGAAATACAGGCTATTCACTCTGATCATGGCGCTGCCGATAAAACCGAAACGATCTTCAGTCAGAAATACCGCTTCCCTTTGATACTGGCTTTTTTGATCGCTTTTTTCAATCAGTTTTCAGGAATAAACGCCTTTTTGTACTACGCACCCCGCATCTTCGAGATTGCAGGCCTGGAAAAAAGTTCGGCGCTTTTAAGCAGCATCGGTATTGGAGCCACCAACCTCATTTTTACCTTGGTTGGCTTGTCGATGATTGACCGTTTCGGTCGCAAACAGCTCATGTACATTGGCTCTGTCGGTTACATTTTGTCGCTTTCTCTGGTCGCCGGCGCTTTGGTGATGGGCATACAGGGCATGACCGTACCGATCTTCCTTTTCCTTTTCATTGCGTCTCATGCCATTGGGCAGGGCACAGTGATCTGGGTATTTATTTCAGAGATTTTTCCCAACCATTTGCGGGCAAAGGGCCAGGCGTTTGGCTGCTCTGTACACTGGGTGCTGGCAGCTGCCATACCGTCTGTTGTGCCTTCGCTGTTCATCAGCATCGGCGCTGCTCCGGTCTTTGCCTTTTTTGCTTTTATGATGGTGTTGCAATTGATTTTTGTCTGGCGAATGATGCCCGAAACCAAAGGCATTTCGCTGGAAGATATGGAAAGCCGACTGGCAGCAGTAGCAAGTTGACGACTGCAGCTGAAGTACACTGAATTAGTGATTTTAACAAGACTGAATATACCGGAGAGAAGAAGTTTCATGCAATTTCCATAACGGAGCTTCGGGTAGTGTAAGTGGTAACATGCAGGGGCAAAACTTGTCCTGCGCAAAGGGGCATGCTTTGCCTTTTATTACACCATCCGGGCTCCATTTCTTAACCAATTCCACATGCGCACCCCGGCCATTATTTGCTTTGGAGAAGTCCTTTGGGACGTGTTGCCCACCGGTAAAATTGCCGGGGGAGCACCCATGAATGTCGCTTTCCACGTGAATCAGCTGGGATTGCGTTCACATATGATTAGCCGTATTGGCGACGACGAACTTGGTCGGGAACTCGTGGCTTTTCTGGACGACAAAGGCATTTCTACAAAACTGGTTCAAACTGATCCTACTTTTCCCACAGGTATTGTGAATGTGGTGCTGGATGAGAAAGGCTCGCCCACTTACGACATTGTTCAGCCTTCTGCCTGGGATTTTATTCACCCAGATAATGAAATGACCGATACGGTGAGAGAAGCGGAAGCCCTGGTTTTCGGCAGCCTTTCTTGCCGGAATGAGCGCACGCGCCGTACCCTGTTGGAACTACTCGATGTCGCTACTTTACGGGTACTCGATGTGAATCTGCGCCCACCTTTTTTTAGTAAAAACTTACTGGAACTGTTGTTGTCTCAATCCGATATCGTGAAAATGAATGACGAGGAACTTTCCTTGCTGGCTGCCTTTTGGGCAAACATAGACGAAGAGCGTGCGCAAATGGAATTTTTGAAGGAAAAATTTAAACTCGGAACGATCATTGTAACAAAAGGTGCACACGGCGCTTCCTTACTCAACGACTACGGCTATTACGCCCAAAAAGCCTTCAACGTGAAGGTACAGGATACGATTGGCAGTGGCGATGCTTTTTTTGGAGCCTTCCTCAGCAAAACGCTTACAGGCTCGCCAGCTGAGGATTGCCTTGAATTTGCCTGCCTTGCCGGCGCTTTTGTTGCATCAAAGAAAGGGGCGACGCCCAATTATTCACTGGCCGAATTACTGACTTTTGGAAAGACTTAACGCCGGTTCGTGAAATTCCGACGCGTTTAAAACCATAAAAAATACACCAACATCTCTGACATCGCGGTGGAATCACCGGGGAATTTGCCCCGGATGGTCACACCATTCATTTATCATCAGAAATATTTTAGCAGATGAAAAACCTGATTTTGAGCTTCCTTTTTATTGCTGCGGTGCTGGTTTCCTGTCAACAGGAAGCAGCGCACGACAAGACGCAAACTACGGCTGGAATGGCTGCTTATTCGGAGCCTCACCGGCCCCAGTTTCACTATTCTCCAAAAGAAAAGTGGACCAACGACCCAAATGGGATGGTGTATTTCGATGGTGAATACCATCTTTTTTACCAGCACTATCCTGACTCCTCTGTATGGGGCCCTATGCACTGGGCGCACGCCGTCAGCAAAGACCTGACGCATTGGGAGAATTTGCCCATTGCCATTTATCCTGATTCTCTGGGCTATATTTTTTCTGGCTCTGCAGCGGTAGATTGGAACAATACTTCGGGTTTTGGCAAGGACGGCCAGCCGCCACTTGTTGCGATGTTTACCTACCACGACATGGCTAAAGAAAAAGCGGGTGGTAACGATCACGAATCACAGGCCATTGCCTGGAGCCTTGATCGCGGGCGCACCTGGACGAAATACGACCGCAACCCTGTGTTGCCGAATCCTGGTGGTGTTCGGGATATTCGTGACCCGAAAATCGCCTGGCACGAAGCCTCGAAACAATGGGTCGTGGTGCTGGCTGTTGGCGATCACGTGGAATTTTGGGGCGCGCCTGACCTGAAAAATTGGACCAAACTCAGTGAATTTGGAAAGCAATTTGGCTCACATAATGGGGTATGGGAGTGTCCTGATCTTTTCCAAATGGCCGTGGATGGTACCGATGACACGAAGTGGGTACTCCTCGTCAACATTAACCCGGGCGGGCCAAACGACGGTTCGGCTACGCAGTATTTCGTAGGAGATTTCAATGGGAAAGACTTTGCGATGGATATTGGTTTTGCCCCAACCGTGCAATCCGGCAAAGCAGCCTGGATGGACTGGGGTAAGGACAATTACGCTGGAGTGACCTGGTCAGACGTTCCAAAGGAAGATGGCCGTCGTTTGCTCATCGGATGGATGAGCAACTGGGAGTATGCCAACATCGTACCAACTGAAATCTGGCGCAATGCAATGACCCTGCCCCGGGTCCTGCTTTTGAAAAAGACGGAAGAAAGTTACCTCCTTTTCTCCCAGCCGGCAGCAGAATTACAAGCCCTGCGCGGCAAACCTTTCCAACTTAAAGAAACCGCGCTTTCTGCGCCGCTCGACCTGACCGGGCAGCTTGGTTTCTCCCCAACGCTTTCGGAAATGGAACTGGAATTTGCCCTGCCTGATGGCGCATCGGGAAGCTTCGGGGTAGAGCTTTCCAATACCAACGGCGAACGCTACAGAATCGGCTACGATGCTTCAACGGGGAAGTATTTCAGCGACCGCACCCAGTCGGGCGATCTTTCTTTTTCTGAAAAATTTGCGCCGAAAGTCAGTTTCGCACCCCGTTTTTCCAAAGGAAAAACGCTGCGGATGCACTTGTTTTTCGATGTCGCTTCTGTTGAGCTTTTTGCAGACGGAGGCGCGACTGTAATGACTGAAATTTTCTTCCCCGGCAAAGATTTTACCCAAGTCAAATTATTTGCAGAAGGCGGAGCTGTTGAGCTGTCGGGCGGGATGATTTATCCATTGAAAAGCATCTGGAAATAAAGGTTGATGCAGACTGATTCACCTTGATTTTCCAACATTCGCCAATTCTTATTAACCTGATTTTTATTACCAAAACATGTCATTATGAAACTTAAATTATGCTCACTTTTGGGGCTACTCCTTACGGCGCAGCTGGCCCTGGCGCAACGTACCCTCACAGGTACCGTGAGGGATGCTGATACCGGCGATCCGCTTATCGGCGCGAACATTCTGGTGACTGCCACATCCGTCGGCACCGTTACTGATTTTGATGGCGCATTTTCCCTGGCAGTGGGAGATGACGCTGCAACCATTGAAGTATCGTATACCGGGTACGCTTCCCAGACGGTCAACATCAAAGGACTGACCAGGGTTGATGTCAAATTGGCAACCGGCGCCATCCTCGACGAGGTGGTGGTAACCGGCTATGCCGTAGAACGTAAAAAAGACCTGCTTGGGGCTGTGGCTGTGCTCGATTTGAAAGATGTTGATGATGCCGCCAATTCCAACATCCTTCAAAGCCTGCAAGGCCGCGTTGCCGGGGTGAATGTTGACCTTTCCGGCGATCCCGGACAGGGCGCGCGCATCCGGATAAGGGGTACCAGCACGCTCGGTAAGCTGAGCGACCCGCTTTACATCGTGGACGGGGTGCCCATTCAGACTTTCATCACCAATGAAAATGGTTCCACCGTTCCTCAAACCTGGGGACTATCCTGGCTTAATCCTGGTGATATTGCCTCGGTGCAGGTACTTAAGGATGCCTCCTCTGCTTCTATTTACGGCGCAAGGGCTTCCAACGGAGTTGTCATCATCACCACCAAACAATCCACCAGTAACAAAGCTCGTGTAGAGCTGGATGTGCGTACGAGCGTAGAAAACTGGAGCAGTTTTGACAACCTGACCAACAACCGCGAACGGGCCATCATCGAATGGCAGGGAGCTGTGAATGATGGATCTGATCCCAACGCTACCGGTATCTACACCTATGAATGGCACCTGGATCCCAGCCTCGGTTCGGGCATACAGGGCACCGGCGTTCCGGTATTAGACAAAATCAATTACCCTGACTGGCTCGATCAAGACGACCAGCTGCGCCCTTCCGGCCACCCAAACAGCATCTACGGTGGTAACATCGAAGAAGGCACGGACTATTGGGACGAAATCGCCCGCACAGGCATCATCCAAAACTACGACTTGTCTTTTTCTCAGGGCAGTGATCGTGGTGGTGTGCGCTTCGGGGCGAATTATTTTGATCAAACAGGTGTGGTCATCGGCACGGAGTATCAGCGCATGGGGCTTCGTATAAACTCGAATTACAATTTCCTCGACAAGCGGGTAACCGTGGGCCAAAACCTCAGTGTTTCCCGTGGCAACCGCCTTTGGATGGACAACGGATTCGGGGGTACCCCGGAGCAGGCGCCTTATCGCTATAAGTCAATTCTGCCGGTTCGCACTGAAGATGGCCGTTTTTCGGGCCCTCCGGGTGGCGGATTTTCTGACCGGGACAACCCTGTTGCCCTTGCCTACGACAATCGGGACGATTACATCAAAAATGTCAAAGTTTTTGGCAATATCTATGCCGATGTAAAGCTTTTAAAAGGACTTTCTTTCCGCACCAACTTTGGTGTAGACTACGACGGCATTAATTCCAAAGATATTTTCCGTACCTATTCGAGAGGGTTTTTAGGAAACAATGTTGCCGAACTGACCATCCGCCAATCGCACCTGACGAATTGGGTATTCAACAACACCCTTACTTTTGCAAAGACCATTGGCGTTCACGAAATCACGGTGCTGGCCGGTACGGAAGCCATCAAAAATGAAATCAACATTTTCTCTGCCACGGGTAAAGACTTTGCGCAGGAAACCGTTGAATACCTGCAGTTGAGCGCTGCTTCCGGCGAACGGACTTCTTCCGGTGCGACTACCGGGTTTTCGTTGTTTTCGTATTTTGGAAAACTGAACTACAGCTTTGCCGGAAAATACCTTGCATCTTTTACCATTCGGCGCGACGGTTCTAGTCGTTTTGGCTCGAAGAACCAGTTCGCGCTTTTCCCCGCAGCTTCTTTAGGCTGGCGGATCAGCGACGAAGCTTTTCTGAAAAATTCGGATTTTATCTCCAATCTGAAAGTTCGGGTAGCATGGGGGCAAACGGGCAACCAGGATATCCTCAATGATGCTCGTTTTGGCCTTTACCAGGCGGTTTATGCACCTGCCAGCAACATCCTTCCTTGGGATGGCGGATGTGCACAGACACCTTGTGCGGATGCGGCTACCTCCTATGACATCGGCAATAACGATTCGGGAATCCTGCCTTCAGGCTTTTTGGCTACGCAAACCGGCAACGACGAGTTAAAATGGGAAACGACAACCGAAATGAATTTCGGGATGGATTTTGGCCTTTTCAACAGCAGTATTGAAGGAACATTGGAAGTCTTCAAACGGCAAACAGAAGACATCCTCATCCAGCCTACGCAGATTGCAGCCGTGGGTGACGGGGCACGCCAGTGGGTGAACGGCGCTGATATGGAAACAAATGGATGGGAAGTTTCTTTGCAGTACAACAGCCCGCTCCGCAAAGGCGACCTGAACTTCTCTGTTGGCGTAAATTTGGCCCACTATGAGTCGGTGATTACCTCCTTGCCGGAAGACTTGTGGTCGAGCTATCCAGGCAATGCGGAACAGAACATTATCGGACAAGCACCCAACGCCCTTTTTGGCTATCACACAGATGGTATTTTCCAAAACCAGGCAGAAGTAGATGCCCACGCTGAACAGGTTGGCAAGCGGATTGGCGCCCTGCGCTTTGTAGACCTCAATAAAGATGGCGTTATCAATGCACTGGATCAGGAATACGACAGTGGAAACGGCGTACCAAAAGTAGAGTTTGGGGTTAATTTTCAGGTAAACTACAAGAATTTTGACTTCAGCCTTTATACCTGGGGCGCCCTTGGCAGGAAGGTTACACCCGATGTATTCCGTATGGAACTGGGGTCGCTCGACAACGGTGAAAACGGAGGCGTTGCCCAGCTCGATGCCTGGTCGCCAATCAATACAGGAAGCTATATTCCGGCAGCAAGCAACAGCAACCGCCCTTTTGGTTTTTCTCTGGACTACAATGTGCGGAATGGAGATTTCCTGGCATTCCGGCAAGCCACTATTGGCTATACGCTGCCATCTTCAAAAATATTAAAGAATAGCATCTCCGATCTCCGGATCTACGTCACGGGCGAAAACCTGGGATGGGTTGTTGACCGCAGCGGACCCAACCAGTATCCACAAACCGGCTGGTCGGTAGAAAACCGGGTGGTTGGTATTTACCCGAAACCATTCCGGGTTTCCCTGGGCTTGAATGTTGGGTTTTAATTTAATGTTGATGCAAAAAAACATCAAAAAATGAAACGATTTTTAAATACTAAAACATGGATGACGCTGGCGATAGCCTGCGCCATCATTACCAGTTGTAAGGACGATTTCCTTGATATCAAACCAACGGGAGTTGTTGCCGATGCGGATTTGAATACCGTCGATAATGCTGAAAAAATGGTCATTGCGGCCTATGCGGCCCTCGGCAATGACGGCTTACTGGCACACCAGTTTGAGGACATGTGGGTCTACGGCAGCGTTCGTTCCGACGACGCTTACAAAGGCGGCGGCAGCATTGGCGACCAATTTGACAGCCATATGGTAGAGGTATTTACGTTGAACACGCCGGCTAATGGTAATGCAAACCTGATGTGGGCCTATCTGTATGCCGGTATCTCCCGTGCCAACGATGCCATGCGCCGCATCAATAATTTGACAGATACCGAGTACCAGCAGGAAGCAGGCGTGAGTCGCGCACAAAGGCTTGCCGAACTAAGGTTCATCCGGGGACACTTTGAATTTATTTTGAAAATTCTGTTCAAATTCCCGGTCTTTATAGACGAAAATGTTCCGAAACCAGAAATCAGTAAAGTCGGCAACCGGGAAAAAAGCGACCAGGAAGGCTGGGCTTACATCGCCGATGAATTTCGTGCAGGAGTGAATGCGCTGCCCGATTTTCAGAATGATGAAGGCCGGCCAACGAAAAACGCTGCGCGTGCTTATTTGGCAAAAGTATTGCTCTACAAAGCTTACGTGCAGAATGACCAGCACCAGGTTACCAATATTACGGCTTCTGAATTGGAAGAAGTAGTCAATCTGATTTCTACCATTGAAGGCACGGGGGAATATGCCTTGTTTGACGATTATGCTAAAAACTTTTTATGGGCCAATGAAAGTGGTGTAGAATCCGTCTGGGCCATCATGCGCTCCATTGACGACGGGTCGCCGGAAGGAAGGGGCAATTTTTCTACCGGCCTGACTTCTTCACTCGGACCTGGTTATGGTTGCTGTTCGTTTAACCATGCTTCTCAAAACCTGGCGAACGCTTACAAAACGGACGCCAATGGCCTGCCTATGTTCGATACTTTCAACGATGGCGCTCAAATTGAAACGGTAAGTGATGTGCTGGCAAACAACATTGACCCGCGCATTGCCCACACGATTGGCATCATTGGCATGCCGTTTAAGTACGATCCAAACCGCATTTACGACGAAACTTACTCCCGTGTACCCGGCGTATATGGTTATAAACTCGGAATGAAAGATCAGGAATTGCCGGATTGCCCCTGCTTCCGCCAGTACCAGGCATTTTTCAGCATTTCGAGGAACACAGACCAAATCCGCTACGGTGACTTGTTGCTGATGAAAGCGGAAGCCCTCATTGAGCTGAACCGCCTTGGAGAAGCCCTGAACATCATCAATGCCATCCGCGAAAGGGCCGGCAGTGCCGCAAGTACGTCCCGTCTTGTGTTTGCCGATGGCTCACCGACCGGGAAATGGAATGTCGGGATTTACGCTTCACTTGGCAGTCAGGATAATGCCCGCAAAATATTGCGCTGGGAGCGTCGACTGGAGCTTGCTTTCGAGTCAAAGCGCTTCTTTGACCTCGTTCGCTGGGGAGTGGCCGGAGAAACCATCAATACGTACTTTTTGACCGAAAAGGGGCGCAGAGATTATCTCATAGACGGGCACTTTATGCCTGGCAGGGATGAGTATCTTGCGATACCGCAACAGCAAATTACGATCAGCCGGGGTCTTTACGTACAGAATCCGGGATACAATTGATTGGCATTTGTCTTTAAGTGCAAGGCTCAAAAACAGGAGTCCGGCCCATGCCGGATGACCGTTTTTGAGCCTTAGCAAACGCTTAATCCCATGTTCAGGTTAACATCTGAAATCGACGAAAAATGTTAGATTAGCACCCACTAAATGCTTCATTATGAAAAATATAGTACTCCCGCTGTTTTTCGCTGTGTCGCTGTTTCAAAACGGCTTCTCTCAAAACTTTATCCACGCCGAAACAACCGCCAACCTGTCCCAAATTCAGAATACAAATGGGGTAGCGGTGGCCGATTATGATGCGGACGGGGACCTCGATGTATTTTTCACCGGCATCAAAAATTTTAAACCTGCGGACGAAACTACCTGGAGCCACCTCATGCGCAACAACGGCGATGGCACTTTTACGGATGTGACTGTAGTGGCTGGTTTTGGCATACAATATATCAATGAAGGATTAAGGGCTGAAAGGGGAGAAAAAATGGGCGCCTCATGGGGCGATTACGACAACGACGGTTTTCCTGACCTGTTTTTGGCGAACAGCCGCCTTGATCAGTTGTACCACAACAATGGCGATGGGACTTTCAGCGATGTGACAGCTCAGGCCGGTGTTGAGGGCTGCAATGTCTGTTATTCGGCTACCGGGCTTTGGTGGGATCACGACCGCGATGGCGACCTGGATTTGTACGTCAGTGTTCTGAACAATGAAAATATCCTGTATCAGAACAATGGGGATGGTACTTTTACAGACATTACAACAATTATGGAAGTAGGCGGTGAAAACACCATTACCTGGTCGAGTGTTGCCATTGACGCCGGAAAAGATGGCTTTCTGGATCTATACAATATGAACGATACGCAAATCAATGCCTTCTTTGAAAACCGGTCTGGCCAAAAATACAACGAAGCATCCCGTGCCTGCAGGCTCGACGATGAAGGCGCAGGAATGGGGGTAGCCATCGGCGATTGCAACAATGACGGGCTTTTTGATATCTATGTAACCAATATTTATAATCATCAACCGAATCCGCTATTTATCGACCAGGGAAATCGCAGGTATTCCAATAAAGCAATCCAATACGGGGTTGAAAATACCGGTTGGGGTTGGGGTACGCAGTTCTTCGATTTTGACCACGATGGCGATGAAGACCTTGCTGCTGTCAATGGACCGATTGATAAATTGTACGGGGCAGTTCAGCCCGATATTGATAATTTCCTTTTTAAAAACATGCTCAAGGAGGAGTCGATGCACTTTGTCGATTATTCGCAAGCGTCAGGTTTTGTCGGGAAGGCAAAAAGCAAGGGGCTGGAGGTTTTCGATTACGACAGCGACGGTGATTTGGACCTGGTGGTCGCGAACATGGAAGAAGCTGCCTATTTTTTCAAAAACAATACCAGCCAAAATGACAACCTGATTTCAAAAAACTGGTTGCAAATCAAGCTGGAAGGAACCACTTCTAACCGGGATGCTTTCGGAACAACGGTGAAAATCAAAATCGGCGATCAATATTATTACCGCTATCACCACGGAGCGACCGTTTTCGGGCAAAGCATAAAACCGGTCCATTTTGGCGTTGGCGCTGCAGAAATTATTGACGAAATTCGGTTTACCTGGCTGACGGGTATTACAGAAGCCATTTACGATGTACCGGTTAACCAAATTTTGCATTTCAGGGAAGGCAGTGGAACGGTTGTTGAGGAAACACGGGGCACAACACCAACAGGCGGAGCCATTGTGGAAAAAGACTTTGCCAAGCCCAACCCGTTTATTGGTGGAACAATACTGTCTTTCGAGCTGGCTAAGCCCGGGATTTTAGAGCTGACCCTGTTTTCTGCTTTGGGAGAAGTGGTTTATCAAACCGAATCAATTTTAGAGGAGCCGGGCATCCTCGAGATTCCCTGGGATGCAGAAAATATGGCTTCAGGCGTCTATTTTTACGCAGCGAAATTCAGTGACAAAAAAATGAGTGGTAAATTGGTGAAGGTAGGTGGGGGATAACCCATCACTTTATCAAAATTTCGCCATCGGAGAAGGCAATGAATCGCTGATAAAATGAAACTATGATGAGAAAAGCAATCATATCGGTTTGTTTTTTTTGTGGAATTGCTGCCGCAATGCAAGCCCAGCACTCTGTCGCCCGCCTTTGGAATGAGGCTACCCTTAGGGGCATTCGTACCGACTTTGCCCGCCCCACTGTTCATGCGCGTAATTTATTTCACACCAGTATGGCCATGTACGACGCCTGGGTTGTTTACAATGAGGTCGGCGATACCTATTTTCTTGGGAAAACGGTACACGGATTCACCTGCCCTTTTTCCGGCACGCCGCGCCCAGCCGATCCAAAAGCGGCCCAGGAAGAAGCGATTAGCTTTGCCATGTATCGCCTTCTGCTGCACCGTTTTGCAAATTCGCCGGGTAGAGCCGTATTGTTTTCGAGAATTGATTTCCTCATGGATTCACTTGGCTACGATCGAAACAATACTTCGACAGCTTACAAATGCGGACCAGCTGAACTGGGCAATTACCTTGCCGAGCAAATCATTGTTTATGGCTTACAGGATGGCTCTAACGAAGCGGGCGGCTATCAAAACGAGTTTTATAAACCTGTTAATCCCCCCCTTGTGATAGAAGTACCCGGCAACCCTGGGGTGCTTGACCTCAACCGCTGGCAACCGCTTTTCCTTTCTCAGATCATTGATCAAAGCGGCAACCCGATAGCCAATAATACGCAGTTTTTTCTCAGTCCGGAATGGGGCAAGGTTCAACCTTTTTCACTAAAAAGCAGCGATGCCACGATTTATAACCGGGATGGATTCGATTATTGGGTCTATCACGATCCGGGTTCGCCTCCGCTTTTAGACACAACTGCCGTGGGCGGCCTTTCAGAAGAATACAAATGGGGCCATGAACTGGTCTCCGTTTGGTCTTCTCATCTCGATCCTGAAGATGGGGTGTTGTGGGATATTTCACCTGCATCCCTCGGCAATATTCAAAGCTATCCAACCACCATTGAAGGTTTGCGGGATTTTTACGACCTCATCAATGGCGGCGATAACAGCCCAGGAAGGGCACTAAACCCTAAAACCGGAGCTCCCTACCAGCCTCAAATCGTTCCTCGCGGCGACTATGCAAGGGTATTGGCTGAATTCTGGGCAGACGGGCCTACTTCAGAAACGCCGCCCGGTCATTGGTTCTCTATCGCTAATTATATCAGTGACCATCCTTTACTGGTCAAGAAAGTACGGGGCCAGGGACCACTTTGCAGCAGCCTTGAGTGGGACGTAAAAACTTATTTTGCACTCGGCGGCGCCATGCACGACGTCGCCATTACAGCTTGGGGCATCAAAGGCTGGTACGATTCCTCCCGCCCGGTCGCCGCGTTGCGGGGCATGGCTGAATTGGGTCAAAGCAGCGACCCTGGTTTGCCGAATTATCACCCCGGTGGGCTCACCCTTATTCCGGGATACGTGGAAATCATAGGACAGGGAGATAGTCTGGCAGGGATCAATGGCCGATTTGTTGGCGAAGTAAAACTACTGGCTTGGAAAGGCCCTAACTTTATAAATGACCCCGAAACGGATCTTGCCGGGGTTGGCTGGATCCGGGCTAAAAGCTGGTGGTCCTATCAAAGACCAACTTTTGTCACGCCGCCTTTTGCCGGCTACCTATCGGGGCATTCTACCTATAGCAGGGCCGGTGCAGAAGTCCTCACAGCCTTAACCGGAGATCCTTTTTTTCCAGGCGGCATGGGTGAATTTTTTTGTAAGAAAAATGAATACCTTGTCTTTGAAGATGGCCCCAGTGTAGACTTGACCCTGCAATGGGCAACGTATCGGGATGCCTCCGACCAGTGCAGCCTTTCGAGAATATGGGGCGGTATTCATCCTCCCTTCGACGACATTCCCGGAAGGTTGATTGGCATGAAAATCGGAGTAGATGCTTTTGCTTTTGCGGAGCAGTATTTCAACAAACAAAAACAGCCGCATGAAGTAGCCTCTTTCCGGGTATTCCCAAATCCGGCTACCTGTAGCATTCAAATAGACCTGGATTTTGAAGGGACCATACCAGTGAAAGTATTTGCCTCAGACGGGCGGTTGGCCATTTCCCGGGAACTTGAATTTATGAACAAGTCAGCGTTTATGGATTTGAGCAGTTTGCCAAACGGATTGTACACCATCGTTGGCTTCGCCGGGCAAAAAGACCGGATTTTTGAGAACAAGGTCGTAGTGCAGGGGAATTAAAAGACAAAAGATAATGAGTCCCCAACTATTCCCTGTCTAATGCATTTAATTATAGAAACCATTTACCAGGCAACGGTAAAAGCTCAAAAACAAAACAAGATGACTAAAGGATTTCTCATTGACATGGATGGGGTTATTTACAGTGGAAATGACCTCATTCCGGGCGCCGATCATTTTATCGCGGAATTAAAAAAACGACAAATACCCTTTACATTTATCACCAACAACAGCCAGCGTACCCCGCGCGATGTGGTCAACAAATTGGCCGGTTTAGGGATTGAGGCGGAAGAAAAAGACGTTTTCACCAGTGCGATGGCAACGGGTTGGTTTCTGGCCCACCAGAAGCCCAATGGCACCGCTTATGTGCTGGGAGAAGGCGGGCTAATCAACAGCCTGCACGAATACGGCTATTCGTTGGTGATGCAGAAGCCTGATTTTGTGGTGGTTGGAGAAGGCCGGAATTTTACCCTCGAAATGGTCAACAACGCCGTGGAATTCATTTTGGAGGGCGCAAAATTTGTCGCCACCAACCTCGACCCTTCCCCAAAAAAGAAAGGCTGGGCCAACCTCGGCATCAAAGCCATCGTCGCCATGATCGAAGAAGCGACGGGCATTCAGGCATTTTCTGTCGGTAAACCCAGTCCGGTGATGATGCGGGTAGCCCGCAAAAAAATAGGCCTCGCATCTGAAGAAACCACCATCATTGGTGACACCATGACGACTGACATCATGGGCGGCAAGCAAGTGGGTTACGGCACCATTCTGACCCTGTCCGGCGTCACCAAGCGGGAACATCTGAAAAAGTACGCTTACAGCCCTGACCTGGTGGTAGAATCACTGGCAGATTTAAAACTGGATGAACTCATCTCCAGGTAATATTTGAACTGATGAAAAACCTCCTGCTTAGTCCGATCATCCTTTAGTTCTGGTGTCCTGTCAGCAAAAAAACGCTGAGCAAATGCCGGCAAAAGAACTTGCATACAAGGAACGCCACCGGCCCCAGTTCCATTTTTCTCCCAAAGAAAAGTGGATGAATGACCCCAATGGGATGGTGTTTTATGAAGGGGAGTACCATCTTTTTTTCCAACATTATCCGGACAGCACCGTATGGGGGCCGATGCACTGGGGGCATGCCGTTAGCAAAGATTTGAGCCATTGGGAGTCGCTTCCCATTGCACTGTATCCCGCTTCACTGGGCTATATTTTTTCCGGGCGAAGATTTTGATAAAGTCATCCTATATTCGGAAAAAGGCAAAGTACTGTTGCTCGGAGGCGAAGGACACAGCATCAAAAGTATTTGGTAGCGATCAAATTACTTCGGTTTTCATGAGCTGCCCAATCAGGGCTACATACTTTTGTATGCCTTGCCGGATTTCTTCCAGAAAAATAAACTCATCGGCGGAATGCGAACGCGCTGAATCGCCGGGGCCCATCTTGACAGAAGGCGCCGGAATCAGCGCCTGGTCGGAGGTGGTAGGCGATCCATATCTTTCAATACCCAGTTTTTTTGCGGCTAAAATCAAAGGGTGGTCTGCGGCAATCCCTGAAGGGCGGATGCGCATGGCGCGGGGTTGAACCTCGCAACGCACATTTTGCCGGATGATATCCAGGGCTTCTTCCAGCGTATAAGCGTCCGTGACTCGCACATCCACGGTAAACCGGCATTCTGCAGGCACCACATTGTGCTGGCTGCCCGCCCCGATGATCGTTACGCTCATCTTCATGACGCCCAGCGTTTCAGACACCTTCGGAAAAGCATAGGTTCTGAACCACTCGATGTCAGGCAACGCGGCATAGATGGCATTGACGCCTTCTTCACGGGCTGCATGTCCCGCCTGCCCTTTAGCCATGCAATCGAGTACCATCAGGCCCTTTTCGGCAGTCGCCATTTGGCACAACGTGGGTTCTCCTACAATAGCAAAGTTGATGGGGGGCAGAAGCGGCCAGATGCTTTCGATGCCGCCACTGCCGGAAATTTCTTCCTCAGCCGTTGCGGCCAGTATCAGGTTGAAAGGCAGGTCAACGCTATCATAATAATACAGAAAGGCAGCCATCAACGCGACCAAAGGCCCGCCCGCGTCATTGCTGCCAAGGCCATACAGTTTGTCTCCGATAATTTCGGGTTTAAATGGATCCCGGGTATATGCCGGGTTAGGGCGTACCGTATCGTGGTGGGAATTGAGCAATACCGAAGGCTTATCCGGGTCGAAGTATTGGTTCATTACCCAGACATTGTTGCCGCTGCGCTGCGTGGGAATCTGTCGCCGCTCGAAAAAATACTCGATCTGCGTGGCCGTTTCGCTTTCTTCTTTGCTGAAAGACGGTATGGCGATGAGCTGCTGCAACAAAGCCAGGGAATCCTGATAAAGGTCGTTTAGAAGTTTGGTTTGCACGGTATTGAAATTGTGCCAGAGGTGTCACCTTTTTGGCAGATTGCTATGTAGAAAGGTAACACCTTCTTTGGAAAGGTGTCACCTTTTTTACAGTTCGGTAATCAGCGTCCCTTCCGTTTCGGCTCCTGTATTTTTGATCAAATCGGCGGCATCTCCGATCAAGACTTCCAGTACGCCGGCGCTGATGGCTGCGTAGGCATTTTCAAGTTTGGGTAAAATGCCGTCGGCAAATACCTTTTCTTTCAGCAGGGCCTCATATTTTTCACGGGGCAGGCGCCTGATGGCAGAAGCTTCATCCTTAACATCCAGCAGAACCCCTTTTTTCTCAAAACAAAAAATCAGGCGAATTTCAAAACTGGTACTTAAAGCGACGGCAAGTACAGAAGCAATAGTATCGGCGTTGGTGTTGAGCAAATGGCCGCCGGCATGGGTTAAGGGGGCCATGATGGGAGTGACGCCGGCTTCCAGCAGTTGCTGCAGGAGAGCGGTATTGACATCCTCCCTTTTTACGTCACCTACAAAACCATAATCGATGTCCCTAACCGGGCGTTTGGATGCAGACAGAACATTGCCGTCAGCGCCGGTAAGGCCGAGGGCGTTGCAGCCGGCTTGCTGGAGTTTTGCAACCAGTTGTTTGTTGACCAGGCCCCCATAAACCATCGTAACCAACTCCAGGGTAGCTGCATCCGTTATCCTGCGGCCATCCACGTATTTTGAGGTGATGCCCAATGCTTCGCCGATTTTAGTCGCAATTTTACCCCCGCCGTGAACAAGTATTTTGGGCGCATTTATAGCGGCAAAATCCTTGAGGAATCCCTCCAGCGCGGAAGGATTATCCAGGACATTTCCCCCAATTTTGATGATAAAGCACTTCATTTCCGGTAATTTCTTATTGACCGTATAAACCTTCTAAGGCTTGCTCTGACTTGCTAAAAAAGGTTTCCCGCGGAGTACGCGGAGGGTTCGCAGAGGCCGCTATCGGGCCCTAAAGACAGACACTCATGTATTCAGTTCAGTCTTAAGGGCTACGAGAAACAAATCCAGTTCTTCCTGACTTACGGCCAGCGAAGGCAGCAAACGAATTGCATTGGGTTTGGCTTCGCCGGTAAAAATACGATGCTGCATCAGCAGGTTGTTCCTGACATGGCGATGGGTTTCCGGAAGGTCAAAACCAATCATCAGGCCTCGGCCGCGTACATTCTGCAGCAAAGGCAATTGCTTCAAGGCTTCCATACAGTAAGTCCCTTGTTGGGCTGCATTTTCCATCAGCCCCTCTTGCTCGATCACTTCCAAAACCGCGAGCGAGGCTGCACAGGCAAGGTGATTGCCGCCAAAAGTTGTGCCCAGCATGCCGCTCCACGCTTTGATGTCGCCGTGGATGAGGACGCCGCCAACCGGAAAGCCATTGCCCATGCCTTTGGCCATGGTGATGAGTTGGGGGCGGATGCCGGCAAACTGGTGGGCAAAAAATTTGCCGGTGCGACCGTGCCCTGATTGAACTTCATCCAGAATGAGCAGGGCGCCGTGTTTCTGACATTGTTGTTCCAGCAATCTCAGAAAAGCATCATCGGGCACCTGAATGCCGCCAACGCCCTGAATGCCTTCAATGATAACGGCAGCTACACTTTCGTCCATCGCTTCCAGCAAGGCCGTTTCGTCGTTAAAAGGCAAAAAGACCACCTCGTGGCCGGCGTTGTAAGGCGCAACAATCTTCGGGTTGTCGGTTGCTGCTACTGCGCCTGAAGTGCGGCCATGAAAAGCTTTTGTAAAGGCAATCACTTTTTTCCTTCCGGTTACGAAAGAGGCAACTTTTAAGGCATTTTCGTTGGCTTCAGCGCCGGAACTGCACAAGAACAGCTGGTAATCAGGATAACCCGACAGGGCGCCTAACTTTTCGGCAAGTTGTTCCTGCAAAGGATTCTGAACGCTGTTGGAATAGAACGCCATTTTGCCCAATTGTTCCGTCAGCGCCTGAACGTAATGTGGGTGACTGTGACCGATGGAAATGACGGCATGCCCCCCGTAGAGGTCCAGGTATTTGTCTCCTTTATCATCCCAAATCCACGACCCCAGCGCTTTGACAGGCGTGAGGCTGAAAAGGGGGTAAACATCAAATAGGTTCATCACATGTATTTTAAAAAACCACTCCCTTAAGGTGCAGACCTTCGGTTTCTTCCAGTCCAAACATCAGGTTCATGTTTTGAACCGCCTGCCCCGAAGCGCCTTTGAGGAGATTGTCAATGGCTGTATGTATGACCAACTGGTCACCTGTTTTTTCTAAAAAAATCAGGCATTTATTGGTGTTGACCACCTGTTTCAGGTCAATGTTTTGATCGGCGACATGCGTAAATGGGTGTTCGGCGTAGAAGTCTTTGAACAATTGCTGCAGTGTCGCCAGCGGCAATTCCGATGTCGTGGTGGAGCTGGTAAAAATACCGCGGGCAAAGTCGCCGCGCCAGGGAACAAAATGAATGGGCGCTTCATAGCCCGGCTGCAATTGAATCAGCGTTTGACGGATTTCGAGCAGGTGCTGGTGGTTCAATGTTTTGTAGGCAGAAATATTGTTGCTGCGCCAACTGAAATGCGTGGTGTCCTGCGGTTTTTGACCCGCTCCGGTAGATCCGGTAATGCCGGTCGTATGGACTTCCCCCAGATATCCTGCACTTGCCAGCGGAGCCAGGGCCAACTCAATGGCGGTGGCAAAACAACCCGGATTTGCAATGTTCTGCGCCTCCCGGATGTTTTCGCGGTTTACTTCCGGCAACCCATAAATGAATTTCTTTCCCGGAACGCTTGCTCCAAGCCGGAAATCCTGACTCAGGTCTATGACTTTTACCGTAGATGCTACAGACGTTACGTCAAACCAGCGCTGGCTTTCTCCATGCCCAAGGCAAAGAAAAATCACGTCCACTTTTGCCTCTATCCGATCTGTAAACTGCAACTCCGTATCGCCTGTCAAATCCGGGTGCGCGGCATACAAAGGTTCCCCCTGGTAACTACGACTCTGCACAAATGTCAGTTCCACCTGTGGGTGTCGCAACAACAATCTGATCATTTCACCTCCAGTGTAGCCTGCGCCTCCTATGATCCCTGCTTTTAGCATATTATTAATTTAGCCCCGGCCCCTTCGGGCAGAGTCGATTGATACTGAAAATTTTACTTATTTATTGATGAATGATGATTACATGATTCCTGCCTGCCTGACCTCCGGTAGGCGGGCCGGCGAGGCAGGGATTATTGATGATTTAAGGATACGAAATCAACGAATCAGCAGGCTATACCCATCAAAAATCAAATTTCATCAATCATCATTCATCAATTATTTCCTCTTCACACAGCAGCGCCAAATACTATAAATTTTATTTTTTTATTGCCGTCTGATGGTAAATCATCGTCTGGTTGCCAAAAATTTTCGAAAACCCCCGCACATCATCCCCGGTCCAGCCGAGGTTCATTTCTCCGTATTTTCCAAATTTTGAAGACATCAGGTCGAATGGCGATTCGATGCCGATCACCTGAAAACGGTAAGGGTACAACTGTATGGCCACTTCGCCACTGACGTTTTGCTGTGCGCTGCTCAGAAAGGCTTCGATGTCGCGCATAACCGGGTCGAGGTACTGGCCTTCGTGCAACCAGTTGCCATAGAATTGGCCCAACTGGTCTTTCCAGCTCAACTGCCACTTGGTCAGCACGTGTTTTTCCAGTGCGTGGTGCGCTTTGATGATGAGCATTGGCGCAGCAGCTTCAAAACCGACTCGGCCTTTGATGCCGATAATCGTATCGCCAACGTGTACATCGCGGCCTATGCCATAAGGCCCTGCGATGGATTGCAGGTGCTGAATGGCTTCAACAGGATGCGCGAAATCCTGATTGTTGATGGCACGAAGTTCGCCTTTTTCAAAACGAAGGCTCACCGTTTCGCTGCCGGTTTGGGACATTTGAGTTGGCCAGGCCGATTCAGGCAGCATGCCCATGGAATGCAGGGTTTCTTTTCCGCCTACCGAAGTACCCCAAATGCCTTTGTTGATGGAATACATGGCTTTTTCAAAGCTGAGTTCCACTCCTTTTGAGCGGAGATAGGCAATTTCTTCCTCCCGGGACAGCTGCATGTCGCGAATAGGCGTAATAATCTCCATACCCGGCACCAGGATGTGAAATATCATATCGAAACGCACCTGGTCATTACCGGCGCCTGTACTGCCATGCGCTACAGCGTCGGCTTCCAGCGTTTTGGCATATACCGCTACCGCCAGTGCCTGCGACATGCGTTCGGCGCTCACACTCAAAGGGTAAGTGTTGTTTTTCAACACATTGCCATAAATGAGGTAGCGTATGACTTTATCGTAGTAATTGTGTGTTTCATCAACGGCATGATGCGATGCCACTCCGAGGTTCCGGGCATGTGCGGCGATGTGTTCCAGTTCTGCCTCGTCAAATCCTCCGGTATTGACCGTAATGGTATGCACTTCATAGCCTTTATCTTCTGCCAGATATTTTACGCAGTAGGAGGTATCGAGGCCACCGCTAAAGGCCAGTACGACTTTTTTCTTTTTCATACTTTCCGTTTTTTCGATGCTTTGAGCAAAACGTATTGCTTGAACCGGACCCAGCGCGCAAAGAGGCCGAGGTTGTTTCTAAACTGCCTTTTTTTCGTTTTTTCAAGCGTCATAACACCATTACCTCCGGCGGAAGACGCCCGCTGTTGCTCTTTTTCAGCGACTTCTTCGGGGTCAAACAACATGGCCGTACAAAGGCAGTTTTTCCGCTCTTTGCTCATCAGGATGTCGTAGTTGATGCAACTCTGACAGCCTTTCCAGAAAGTTTCATCACGGGTCAGCTCCGAATAAGTAACGGGCTCATAACCCAGGTCGGAATTGATCTTCATGACAGCCAGTCCGGTAGTAAGGCCAAAAATTTTAGAGTTGGGGTACTTCTTTCGCGACAACTCGAAAATTTTGTGCTTGATTTCCGTAGCGACACCGGTTTTTCGAAACTCAGGCGCTACAATCAACCCGGAATTGGCTACATACTTGCGGTGTTCCCACTCTTCGATGTAGCAAAAACCTACCCAGGCTCCATCCTCCATAGTGGCGATGACCGCTTTGCCTTCTTCCATTTTTTGCCTGATGTAATCGGGCGAACGTTTGGCAATACCCGTTCCACGGGCTTTAGCGGACTCCTCCATCTCTGTGGTGATCTGCTCTGCGTAGTGTTTATCATCAGGCGTTGCCAGCCTGACAATCGGCTTGTTTTCGTTCACTTTCTGTTTGAAACAATTTAAGGTGATGAAAAAAAGAAGTCTAAAGAAAATATCCGGGGCGCTTCAGAGCACTCCCGGATATTTAGCTGGTTGGCTTTATTCGTTACTTGTCTGGCCGCAAAGGTACGTTATTGGCAGCTTCCCGTCAATAATCGCGGGATGTATTATTTCATCGATCTCCGATATCCAAAACAGGTTCATTCCCATTGGAAGACGTATCCCCAGCCGTTTGCACGTTCTGCAACGGCAATCAGGAGTTCATTATTCCCTTTTTTCAGCGGCAAAAACAATACGTTGCCGCCTGTTTTTACTTCACCCCGGTAGAGCTGCCCTTTGGAGCGGAAGGTGTTGTCGCCACGGAACAGCGTTTTACCATTCAGAAAGACCTGAATCTGATCGCTGTAATCAAAGCTGACCGCCCGGATTTCATCGTTTTCGGCACTGATATTTGTTCTGGCAAAAACCACGTCCAGAGAGTTCTTCTCTCCTTGATCAAAAATGCGTTTGCGGCGGTACATAGACACGTTTACGAGCCCTTCATTGTTGGAACTGATTTTCTGCCATTTGATGTCACCGGAAGGATAGCTTTGCCAGTTTAGGGAATCGGCACTGTAAGCAGGCGACAATTCCCAGTTGGTAATGCTTCGGGCACGCTGCTCCAGTTCTTCTGCTTCCCGCATCAGCACCACGCTGGGCAGGCTGCTGTAGGAAAAATTGGAAAACCAGACTTCCCCCAATGCCCAGAGTCCGATTTTTCCCTTGCGGGGCGCGCGCAGCAATTCAGGGACGTACAGCGCAACTTTAATGCCGCCGTTGATGGAAACCCAGGCCCGGGAGCCTTCAAATTTTATTTTCAAACGGTTCCATTCCCCTGGCTTGTAAGTCGCTGCGCCCTGATAATCAGACGAGTGATACAATTGCCAGGAATCAAGGCCATTGAAACGCGGGGTGTATTGTATGGCATCAAATTGACCACTTTTGTGAAACCGTAGGTAGATGAGTTCAAGCGCTTCGCTGTCTTTTGCCCGAAAACAAATACCCGCAAAAGCTCGGTCTGCCATCGGCGCAATATCTACTTCCACGATGCCGTCACGGAGTTCGATGCCTTCCAGCAGGGCCGTACCGTGATCCATTTTCAGCGCTTCTTTGCTTTTGTAGGTTCCAAATTGGCGGCCGCTGTCTGTTACCTGCCAGTTAGACTGTACGTTGAGGGGAACCACAGAGGTTGCAACAGGTTGTGCCGTTAAAAACACTGGAATACCCAGCACTGCGATGAGGAAAATGTGTTGTCGTCGGTTCATATTGTGATTTGAGTTTTGGACAATTTTTGTTTGGGCTTAAGCATAAACAGCAACGACCACATCCCGGTTTTATAACCCAGGCCAATCGGATGCCGGAATTCCATTCAAGCGGTTATCTTTGCGAAAAGCAATAAACCCGGTACGCATGTTTTTGGAACCACATTTTAAGGGGCAACGCAGCGGATGGATTGAAGTCATCTGCGGCTCTATGTTTTCGGGCAAAACCGAAGAACTCATTCGGCGGCTCAAACGCTCCAAAATTGCCAATCAGCGGGTTGAAATCTTCAAGCCCGGCGTTGATACCCGTTATGGCGAAGAAAAAGTCGTTTCTCACGATGCCAATTTCATCCTTTCTACCCCCATCGATCATTCTTCCCGCCTGCTTCAGCTGAGCGAAGGGGTTGACGTGGTGGGCATAGACGAAGCCCAGTTTTTTGATGAAGAGCTTCCTGAAAATTGCCAGCGGCTTGCGTTGAGAGGCATTCGCGTCATCGTAGCCGGTCTGGATATGGACTACAGAGGTTTGCCATTCGGCCCTATGCCCAATCTGCTGTCCGTTGCTGAATACATTACCAAAGTGCACGCCATCTGTCCGCATTGCGGCAACCTTGCCACCCATTCGTATCGTTTGGTACAGGAAGAAGCTACTATTTTGCTCGGTGAAAAGGACCGCTACGAACCCCGTTGCCGCACCTGCTATCACATGGGCAATATCCTTGATTTGCGGATGCGTGGCAGTGAATGATTAAAAGTTAACGTATTCAGAAGGATCTACCGGTTTCCCTTTGTGCCACAGTTCAAAGTGCAGGTGGGGGCCATTGGTCAGTTCACCGGTGTTGCCGATGATGGCTACCCCTTCGCCGGCGCGTACAAAACTCCCCGCTTTTTTCAACAGGGAAGAGTTGTGTTTGTAAAAAGTAATGACATTATTGGTGTGCTGGATGCCGATCGTATTGCCTGTTTCCAGCGTCCAGTCGGAGAAGAATACATAGCCGTCCATAGCGGCTTTGATGGCCGTATTTTTTGCGGCCAGGATGTCTATGCCGAAGTGGCCTTTGTCAGGCATAAATCCCGCAGCCACTTCGCCGTTGAGCGGGGATGTGAAATACATCTGCTCCAGACGAACCTCCCGGGCAGGGAAGTTGGTGATCCGTCCACTGCGTGCAATGGCGCCAACTTGCTCTAATTCAGCTTCCTGGCGTAACTCTGTCTCCGTTTCAGACACGGGCACCGAACTTGCGGCAAGGCTGTCGTAATAAGAAACATCCACCGGTGGCACTTCTTCTTCGGTCTGAACATCGCCTACCAGCATTTTGCGAAAACTCTCGGAGTAGCTGCGATAGGCATTGAGTTCCTTCTCCATATCCTCCAGCTCGTTGTAAAGATTGAGGATTGCCGTATCTTCGGGCACACTGCCATAACCAGGCACATATTTGCGCAGCGGGGTAAATGCAATAAGCGATACCACCGCAATGGTAATGACCACCAAAACACTGGAAACAAACACATAAGCATTCAGCAAAGTGAGGCGATAAGCGCGCACTTCTTCGAAGGTATCACCGGTCATGATAACGAAGCGGTAGCTGTGTTTGAGCTGCTCTTTGAAGGTTTCCCAACGTGATTTCGACTGTTCGCCGTCCATTTTTGCGTTAATTAGCCTGTTTTATATACTATTAGACCCTGCTAAGAGGTTTGTAGTCTTGCGATATTGCCATAATTTTGTGCGCCAAAAGCAAAGATCGCGTGCAAAATTAAGTCTCCCCGATGGATTTGTTCATACAAGGCTCATTTTTAACGAATTTTAAATCTCTTTAGTTTTGAAACAGGTATATAAAGCAGCTTGGGTTTTGCTGTCCGTTGTCATGTTGACAGCCTGCACCACACAAAAACGCAAAGGTGAACTTTCCGGCCTCGGGAAATTGTATCACAATACGACCGCTCATTACAATGGTTATTTCAATGCTAATGAGTTGTTGGAAGGGAGTATCATCAGCCTTTCAGCACAGCACCAGGATAATTACAACCAATTGCTGGAAATGTATCCTTATATCGCAGCGAGCAATCCACAGGCGGTAGCTCCCGACCTCGACAAAGCCGTGGAAAAGGTTGCTACAGTGGTCAGTTTGCACCGCAGCAGCTACTGGGCCGACGACTGCTACCTCCTGGTAGCGAAAGCCCAGTTTCTGAAGAAAGATTATGAATCGGCAGAAACCACCCTGCGCTATATGCTGGACGAATACAGTCCGCAAAAAATGAGCAAAAAGAGCAAGGGCAAAAGCGGCAAGGTTAAAAAAGGAAGCAGTTCGTCTTCTTCCGGCAGCAAGAAAAAAGCCCTTACCCAAAAGCAGGCGAGGAAAGAAAAAATAAACAAAGCCAGGGAACAGATCAAAAAGCGGAAGCAAGCCAATCGCCAGGCAAAAAAGAACAAAAAAAAGAAGAAGAGCAGCAGTTCTAAAGGTAAAAAAACAACACCAAAAACATCGGTGACGAATGCGGCAGAGCCTAAAACCCAAACGCCGGTAACGCCTGAAGCGCCTGTTGAAAAAGAACCGGAACTCATTGCTTTAGGCGATGAAATCCCTTCAGATGGCAATCCGGACAGCTATTTTTTGAAGCACCGGCCTGCATACCAGGAAGGTCAGCTATGGATGGCTAAAACTTATCTGGAACGCGATAATTTCGATGGTGCCCAGCGCATTCTGAGCCAGTTAGACAACGACCCGGAAACCTTTAACGACATACGGGCGGAGGTTAGCGGCGTAGAAGCCTACCTTCACATTAAGCGGAAATCGTACGGCGTAGCCACGGGCTATTTGGAAAAAGCGATTGAGCAGGCTTCCAAGCGGGAAACCAAAGCGCGTTTTGCTTACATCCTTGGCCAGCTTCATCAGCGTTTGGGCAATGGAGAAGGCGCCTATGCCGCATTTGAACGCTCGCTTAAATACAGCAAAAACTACGAAATGGCATTCAGCAGCCGCCTCAACATGGCTCAAAATGCCTGGCTCAGCGGGAAAGGAAATGCCAACGACGCCCGCGCCAGCCTCGAAAAATTGCTGAAGGATCCTAAAAATGCCGAATACGTAGACCAGATTTATTATGCGATTGCCATCATTGAAATAAAAGAAGGCAACCGCGAGGCCGCCATCACCAACCTGACGCTCTCTTTGAAAAACAGCAGCCAGAACCGCGCGCAGAAATCAGAATCCTATCTGAAACTGGCTGACCTGTATTACGAAGTGGAAGACTATGTGCCTGCAAAAGCTTATTTCGACAGCACGCTACAGGTCATGGCCAGCACAGATGAGCGCTTCGATCGGGTAACCAAGCTGAGCAACAGCCTCACCGATATTGCAGCCAATATAACAATCATTCAATTGCAGGACAGCCTGCTTCGCCTGGCTGCCATGAGTGAAGAAGAGCGACTGGATCTGGCCAACAAGCTTAAAAAAGAGCAGGATGAAATCCGGAGGAAAGCAGCCGCAGCGGCATTTGCTCAACCGGGACAGGCGCCAGGCGGTAAGCAAGTTGTTGCGGGGCAGCAGTCTGCCCTGCAGAAAGAAAGCAGTTTCTTTGCTTATGACGATCGCTCTGTCAAGCGCGGCAAACGCGATTTTGAAGCCAAGTGGAGCGATCGCAAACTGGAAGACAACTGGCGCCGGTCTAATCGCAGGATATCTTCTGATATTTCGGAGGAAGGCGTGGCAGCAGCAGAGACCGTCTCCAATGCAGCGCTGACCGAGGATGAAGTGGATAAACTGTTGGCTGGTATTCCTAAAACAGATGCTCAAAAAAGTGAAGCCAACATAAAAATTCGCGAAGCGATGTTCAAACTGGGGACGCTTTACCGCGATCGCCTGCAGAACTACGAAAAATCGATTGCGGTACTGGAAGAACTTTGCACCCGTTTTCCCAACAGCAACTATGAATTGGATGCCTGGTATTATCTGTACCTGTCTTATACCGATCTCGACAACAGCACCAAAGCGCGGTATTATTACGATAAAATTTTAGAGCGTTATCCCAATACAAATTACGCCCGTATCCTTAAGGACCCTGCTTTTGCTTCGAAGTACCTGAACGAAGAACTTCAGCTGAATCTTCAATACGATGAAATCTATGGCAATTTCAGCAAAGGGCTTTATCAGGAGGTCTATTCCAGCAGTGAAAAGGCTCTGGGGGCACTCATGGGTAAGCATCCGCTTAAACCCAAATATGCCCTGTTGATGGCCATGTGCTCTGGAAACATGCGGGGTAAAGATGCTTATGTCAGTGAATTGCAAAAGGTAATTGCCACCTATCCGGATACCGATGAGCAGCGGCGTGCCAAAGAAATATTGCGCCTGCTGGGTGCGGCCGGAGGCGCCAAATTACCCGGCGGGGCCGACGAAATCCCTCTGACGGCTTCCAAATACAAAGAAGAGGACAACGAACCGCATTACATCCTCATTTTGTTCAAAGATGCCAATACGAGCATGGAGGCCAACAAAAATAAAGTATCTGACTACAACCAGGAATACCATAAGCTGGATAAATTGCGGATTTCCAACATGTTCCTGGGTAAGGAAAAAAACATCCCGGTACTCGTTCTGCGCCGCTTTAACAACAAAGCGGATGCCATGAAATATTACAACGGAACGAAGTTGAATCCTGAAAAATTCATTCCGGCTTCTACCGGTTATGAAGTGTTCGCCGTTGGCCAGAATAACTATCGCCAATTGCTCACTGAAGAAAACCTGGATGCTTACAAAGCCTTTTTTGAAGAATACTACCTGAATAAGTAAAAGCCAAAGGGCAAATTAGCAATGGGCAAATTGAATACTTCCTTGCCTACTTGCTAATTTGCCTCTTGCCAATTTGCTCTTTATCAATTTTGGGAAAGCTCCTAAAATGCAGGCAGCAACTTGCCCACCGCTTCTCCAAAGCCGATCCTGACGCCATCTTTTTCTCCCCAACCCCGCAGCACGACAGCATCGCCGTCCTGAATAAAGCGGCGTTCTGATCCGTCGGGCATGGCCACTGGCCGGGTGCCTTTCCAGGATATTTCCAGCATGGAACCGAAAGAATCGGGCGTCGGACCGCTAATGGTGCCGGACGCACACAGGTCGCCGACCTGAATGTTACAGCCATTGCTGGTGTGGTGCGCCAGTTGCTGGCACATGTTCCAATAGAGGTATTTAAAGTTGGAATGGCAGACTTTCTTTGGCTCGCCTGTTTCGGGAGCAATCAGGACTTCTAAATGGAGGTCAAAACTCCGGTCGCCTTCAAACTGCAGGTAGGGGAGCACCTCCGGGCCTTGTTTGGGGCCGGCCACCCGAAAGGGTTCCAACGCATCCAGGGTAACAACCCAGGGTGATACGGTAGAAGCAAAATTTTTGCCAAGAAACGGCCCGAGCGGTACATATTCCCAGCGCTGAATGTCGCGCGCCGACCAGTCGTTGAACAGCATCATACCGAAAATGTATTCTTCGGCATTTGCTGTGGAAACACTTTGTCCCAATTCAGTTGACTTCCCGATGACAAAAGCCATTTCCAGTTCGAAATCGAGCTGTCGGCTGGCTTCAAATATGGGCTTTTCTGCGCCATCCGGCATCAACTGCCCTTTGGGGCGGCGCACCGGCGTACCGGACACAACAATGGAGGAAGCGCGCCCGTGGTAACCCACAGGAAGGTGCAACCAGTTGGGCAGCAGTGGATTGTCGGCGCTGCGAAACATGGCGCCTACATTGCTCGCGTGCTCGCGACTGGAATAAAAATCGGTGTAGTCGCCAATACGCAAAGGCAACAACATAACTACCTGAGTCTGTGGTTTCAGAAAAAACGAAGCCAGTTCGCTGGCATCCCAGGTTTCCAGATCGTCGTCGAGAATTTCTGAGAGCCGGTTGCGCACTGCCCGGGTTTTATCTTTGCCCAAAGCAATAAAATCGTTGAGTACAGGCTGCCGGAAAATGTCGCGCGAAATGTCCAAATCGTCAAAAAAACCGTGCTCTGCCAGCACATACAAATCGGCTACCTGCTCGCCAATGGCCGTACACAGGTGTGGTTCGCCATTTTCAGCGCGATAAACGCCAAACGGCAGGTTTTGGATCGGGAAATCACTGCCTGAAGGTACATTTACCCAGGATTTTAAATTTGGATTGTTGGCTCGGAACATGCTTATATCTATTTGACCTGACTGTGTCAGGAAAATGATGAATTCTTTATTGGGTTGGCAAAGGTGAGGATTTTTGAGGGGATTTGGTATATAGAAAGGCATATTGGTGCTGCCTTAAATACGCTCCGCTGCATGTTCTGAGGGGGAATCGGGCTGATAATTCCTGCTCAAAATGGCTTTAAAAGATAACTTTGTAAATCATCCTGCCTTCAAGGCGAGAGCGCCACCAGATTACTGGTTTTAACTGTAAACAGAACATGCCATGTATTATTCCTTCTCTGTAAAAATTTTAGTTGCTCTTTCACTGGTGACTTATTTGGGCTTTACGCCTTTGGCCGCTCAGGCGCTTCAAAAAAATGTAATCATTGACAACCAGGGCGTCATGCGCCGCGGAGACAACAAGCAGGAAATTCAGGGCTTCGGGTGTAATTACACCGTCCCTTTTGCACACGCCTACCGTTCAGCCAAAAAACTGGGGATGGACCCCTTAAAGGCCATTGACGAAGATGTTTATCATTTTTCGAGGCTGGGTTTTGATTTATTCCGGGTGCATGTCTGGGATACGGAAATCAGCGATACCCTCGGCAATTTGTTGTTCAATGAACATTTGAACGCTTTTGACTACCTGTTGAAAAAACTGGCAGAGCGCAACATCAATTATGTGATCACCCCCATCGCTTTCTGGGGGAATGGCTGGCCGGAGCCGGACGAACCAACGCCGGGCTTTTCGGCCAAATACGGAAAAGGCGATTGTCTTACAAACCCTGAGGCCATCAAAGCTCAGGAAAACTATCTGTTCCAGTTTATGAACCACATCAATCCCTATACCGGTGTGGCTTATAAAGACGAACCCCGGCTGCTTGCCATTGAAATCAGCAACGAACCCCACCACCGGGAAGCGCCGGAAAAAGTAACGGCATTTATTCAGGGCATGGTGAAGGCGGTGCGGAAAACGGGCTGCAAGAAACCGGTTTTCTACAACATCAGCCACAGCGTACACCTGGCAGATGCCTATTTTAAGGGCGGGATTCAGGGTGGCACCTTCCAGTGGTACCCTACCGGATTGGGCTATCAAAAGGAATTACCCGGAAATTTTTTACCCAATGTTGACGACTACAACATTCCCTTTGATGCCACAATAAAACAATACAAAGGCGCTAAACTGGTCTATGAATTTGATGCGGCTGATGTCGGAAAATCGTACATATACCCTGCCATGGCGCGTTCCTTTCGGAAAGCAGGCATCCAGATCGCCACCCATTTTGCTTATGACCCCATGTTTTTGGCTTACGCCAATACGGAATACAATACCCACTACATGAACCTGGCCTATGCGCCGCAAAAGGCCCTGAGCCTGAAGATTTGTTCCGAAGTTTTCCACCGGATTCCACGATACAAAGACTTTGGTCGCTATCCTGACAATACGTCTTTTGATGATTTTTCGCTGAATTACGAGCAGGATCTGGCCATGTTGAATGCAGCGGACAAATATTTTTACACCAATTCAACCAATGTCCCGCCCATAAGTCCGTCTACGCTTAGCCAAATAGCCGGTTATGGCAGCTCTCCTCTTGTTGAGTACCAGGGAACCGGCGCCTATTTTTTAGACAAACTGGAAAATGGGGTATGGCGCCTGGAGGTGATGCCCGATGCACAGATCGTCAGCAATCCTTACGGCAGAAACAGCCTCGAAAAAACGGTGACCGTCATCCAGTGGAATCAAAACCGCATGGCCATCCACCTGGATGATCTTGGGGGCGACTTTAAGATGACCGCGCTCAATGAAGAAAACGAGTTGGCGCCGGATGTCTCCGGAGGGCAGTTTATGGTTGGCCCCGGCGTCTACCTGCTGACCAGGCCGGGCATTAAGAACAAGTGGAAAGCGACCGATGCCTGGCAAAACATTCAGCTTGGAGAATACCACGCTCCGGAAACATCGGTAGACAAAACCTGGCTGGTGCACCAACCGGCAGCCGTAGCAATGACCGGGGCGCCATTGAACGTCGAAGCGCAGGTCATTGGCCCTGATCCCGGATTGGAAGTGCAGTTGCTGGTGACCAGCGGCCCGGACTGGAAACGGATTGACATGAAGCGGGAAAACGGTTTTTCCTACGTCGCGGAAATACCCCGGGAGCAAGTGAATTTCGGTTTTCTGACCTACTATATTCTTGTTAAAAGCAAGGATTATGTGGAGACTTTTCCTGCCGGAAAACCGGGGCTTCCCTATGACTGGGATTTTTATGACCGCGATCCCTACCGCGTTCGGGTAATCGGAGCCGATCAGCCGGTTTATTTATTTGAGGCAGCCGATGATTGGTCCGGATTGTCTTCTACCTGGTGGTCCCGGGATTCAAAACTGCTTCCCACAGACCAGAACCATGAATCGGAATACCAAATCAAAGTGAACCAACTTTTTCAAAAAGACAACGAAAACCTGAATGCTGTGGCTATCTATGATTATAGTGTAAAAGCTTATGTGAATGAAAAAATTGACCCGGTGAGGGCGCAGTTGTTCAACAAAAAAAAGCTGGTCATCAAAGTCCGCTCTCTGGACGGCGCATCAAAACCCATTCAGGTAGCTTTGGTAACAAAAGATGGCAGCGCCTACGGGAAAATGATTGAAGTCGGTACAGAAATTAAGGAATACGATATCCTGCTTGCAGACCTGCGAAAAGTAAACACGGTGACCATGCCCCGGCCTTATCCAACCTTTTTGCCTTACTTCTTTATGAACAGCATGGACGACCCGCTAAAGCCGGAAGATATTGAGGGCATACAAATATCCATCGGCCCGGGAATCCCGGAAGCCAAACTCATGGTTCCGCACGGGATTGGGCTGCTGAGCCTGAAGCTGGAATGAGCGGTACAGTTTAGATCCACTCCAGCTCCGCCCGTGTCAGCTCACCATTTCGGTCGCCGGTATTGACGGTAGAAGCCGGTTCGAACAGCATCACTGAAACCTCCTGCTCTGCCACGGGCCGGTGCTCTACTCCTTTTGGAACAATCAGAAATTCACCTGCCTTCAAAGCAACCGTTTTGTCCCGGAATTCCATGTTAAATGCGCCTTCGAGCACATAGAACATTTCGTCTTCATGGTCGTGTTTGTGCCAAACGAACGGCCCCTGGAACTTGGCCAGTTTCACATGCTGGCCGTTGAGTGCTCCCACAATTCTTGGGTTCCAGTGGTCGTGGAACAGCGAAAGTTTCTCTTCAATATTTACTTTATTCATGGCATCAGATTGTTTTAAAAGCTAAAAATAGTTGATCGATTTATTTAATTCAAAAAGAAAACCAACTGATCTATATCCCCAAAGACATTGAGATTTGTCATTCCCATCCGAAAAAAAAGGGGCCACCTTGTGCTGAAATCAAACGGATGCGACCATGCCTCAGCACTTCAACGATTTAACGAGCAAACCAGACCTTCACGGCCATGCAGACGGTACAGGCCCTTTGCGCAAACAACGACCAGTTTATCTCGATATGTTGCCTCCCTGCAACAATGCCTGCCCCGCCGGGGAAAACATACAGGCATGGCTGGCTCTTGCCCAAAGTGGAAAGCACCGGGAAGCCTGGCAAAAACTGGTGGAAGAGAATCCCATGCCGGCCATACACGGGCGGGTTTGTTACCATCCCTGCGAAGACAATTGCAACCGGGCTTTCGTAGATCACTCTGTCAGCATCCACGCTGTCGAGCGTTTTTTGGGCGACCTGGCAATCGAAGAAGGCTGGGAATTTGAGCCAGTTTTCCGTTCGACAGGAAAAAAAATCATGGTCATTGGTTGTGGCCCCAGCGGTTTGTCGGCGGCTTATCACCTCCGAAGGCTCGGGCATGAGGTTGCCATTTTTGAAGCAGGCCCCCTGCCCGGCGGGATGATGCATTTTGGAATTCCGGCCTATCGCTTGCCGCGAAAGATTCTGATGGCAGAAATCGGCCGCATTGAGAAGATGGGCGTCACTATTCATCTGAACTATAAAGTTGATGATATTCTTGCCGAAAAAACCCGCGGTCATTTCGACGCTGTTTTTATTGCGATTGGCGCGCACATCGGCAAAAAAACAGACATCCCGGCCAGAGATGCCGGCCAGATTCTGGATGCTGTAAGTTTTATCCGCGAAGTAGAGCTTGGAAATGCGCCGAAAATTGGCCGGCGTGTCGCCGTTTATGGCGGTGGCAACACGGCAATGGATGCGGCGCGAATTGCCAAAAGATTAGGCGCAGAAGAAGCCCTTATCATCTATCGCCGCGACCGGGAACACATGCCGGCGCATGATTTTGAAGCCGATGAAGCATTGAGCGAAGGCGTAAAAATCCACTGGTTGCGCACGATCAAAAGTATTGACCAGCAATCTTTTACCGTCGAAGTCATGCGTATAGAAAATGGCCGGCCGGTTCCGACAGGAGAAGTGGAAACGCTGGAAGCTGATTCCCTGATTCTGGCGCTTGGGCAGGATACCGATACGGATTTCCTGAAAAAGGCGCCGGGTATGACCTTCAAAGAGGACGGTACGGTAATCGTGGGCCCGGATATGATGACGAGTTGCGAAGGCATTTTTGCCGGGGGCGACGTGGTGCCGGGTGAGAGAAGTGTCACCATCGCAGTCGGGCACGGCAAAAAAGCGGCACGATTCATACACGGTTATTTGCAAAAAGATCCCTACATCAAACCGGAAAAACACCCGGTAGTAGGTTTTGAGCGCTTGCATGTCTGGTACCGAACCGAGGCGCCTGTCCAGGTTCAACCCCACCTTGATCTCGAAGTAGCTACGCAGGATTTTAGCGAAATTGTAGGCGGCCTCTCCGAAAAGGAAGCCCGAAACGAAGCAAGCCGGTGCTTTTCCTGTGGCAATTGCTTTGAATGCGATGGTTGCTACGGAGCCTGCCCCGAAGATGCCGTGATCAAACTTGGCCCCGGTCAGCGCTACCTGTTTAATTATGACCTGTGTACGGGCTGCGCCGTTTGTTACGAGCAATGCCCCTGCCACGCCATAGAAATGACCCCTGAACCTGTCTGAAAAATCCAATAACTGCCCCGGAATCAATATTTACGACATTAAAGCGTATTTACCATGCCAAAACAAGCATCCGTCGTCACCCTTGATGGCAATGAAGCTACAGCTTATATCGCTTACCGCGTCAATGAAGTTTGCGCCATTTATCCCATTACGCCTTCTTCAACCATGGCTGAACTGGCCGATGAGTGGTCGTCAAAAGGCGTACAAAATATATGGGGAAATGTGCCGGAAATTATTGAAATGCAAAGTGAAGGCGGTGCAGCAGGCACTGTTCACGGCGCCTTACAAACCGGATCGCTCACAACGACTTTTACGGCTTCTCAGGGCTTGATGCTCATGCTGCCCAATATGTACAAGATCGCCGGCGAGCTGACACCTGCTGTTTTTCAGGTGGCTGCCCGATCTTTGTCGGCCCAGGCTTTGTCTATCTTCGGCGATCACCAGGACGTAATGGCTGCCCGGTCTACCGGGTTTGCGATGCTGGCCGCTGCGAGCGTTCAGGAAGCGCATGATATGGCTTTAATTGCTCAGGCATCCACACTGGAGTCGCGCATCCCGTTCATCCATTTTTTTGACGGTTTCCGCACCTCACACGAGGTCAACAAAATATACCAGTTGTCGGATGAAGTCATTCGGACGATGATCAGCGACGACCTTGTTTTTGCACACCGAAAAAGAGGGCTGAGCCCGGATCATCCTTTTATTCGCGGAACGGCACAAAACCCCGATGTCTATTTTCAGGGCAGAGAAACCGTAAACCCCTTTTATGCCCGCACCCCGGCGATTGTTGCCGCTTCGATGCAGAAATTTGGCGCATTAACCGGGCGGCAGTATCAGCCATTCGACTACTCCGGCGCCCCGGATGCAGAACGAGTTCTTGTCATTATGGGCTCAGGCGGTGAAACCGTATTGGAAACCGTGAAATACCTCCAGGCAGGTGGTGAAAAAGTCGGTGTCATACAGGTCCGCTTGTTCCGCCCCTTCTCCATGGATCATTTTTTAGGCGCACTGCCGGCCTCCGTTCAGGCCATCAGTGTGCTTGACCGGACAAAAGAACCCGGCGCTTCCGGCGAACCGATGTATCAGGACATCGTCACTACCTTAATGGAAGCTTTTAGCCAGGGCAAAATAGCGCGTTTGCCGAAAGTTACAGGCGGACGGTACGGGCTTTCTTCCAAAGAATTCACCCCGGCAATGGTGAAAGCTGTCTTAGATGAATTGAAGAAACCAGAACCCAAAAACCACTATACAGTTGGCATCACGGATGATGTCGGCTATACAAGTTTAGCCGTTGATCCTTATTTTTCACTAGATGAATCCCGCTGGCGTCAGGCATTGTTTTTTGGGTTGGGAGCTGACGGTACCGTCGGCGCCAACAAAAACAGCATAAAAATAATCGGAGAGAACACCCCCTTATTTGCGCAGGGGTATTTTGTGTACGACTCCAAAAAGTCCGGTGCGCGAACCGTTTCTCACCTTCGTTTCGGGCCTGAACCCATCCGTGCGCCCTATCTCATCAGCCAGGCGGATTTTATCGCCTGCCACCAGTTTAATTTTTTGGAGAAAGTGGAGATGCTGACGCAGGCGCGCCAGGGGGCGACCTTCTTGTTAAACAGTCCTTTTGACCGCGAGCAGGTCTGGGATGAAATGCCTTTGTCCGTTCAGAAAGCAATCATTGACAAACAAATCAGGCTGTATGTGATTGATGCCACTCAGGTGGCTCGCGATACCGGCATGGCCGGCCGCATCAACACCATCATGCAAACCTGCTTTTTTGCGCTTTCAGGTGTGTTGCCCCGCGAAGAAGCGATTCACCACATCAAAAAAGCCATCGAAAAAACGTATTACAAAAAAGGGAAAGCGGTCATCGAAAAGAACTACAAAGCGGTTGACCAGACACTGGAAAATCTGTTTGAAGTAAAGATACCTGCTGTAGCCAATGCCAGTTCTGATTTTCTGCCGGTCGTACCGGATGCCGCACCGCCTTTTGTGCGGGATGTCATCGGGAAAATGCTGGCCGGTCACGGCGACGAACTTCCCATCAGTGCCATGCCTGTTGACGGCACCTACCCAAGTGGCACCACCAAATGGGAAAAAAGGAACATTTCGGATCTGGTGGCGCGTTGGGAGCCGGACCTCTGCATCCAATGCGGCAATTGCAGCTTCGTTTGCCCTCACAGTGTCATCCGCTCCAAATTTTACCATGAAGATTTGCTTCAGGATGCCCCGGCGGATTTCAGATCAGCGCCCATCAACGCCCGCGGCTTCCCGGAAACGCGATATACCCTGCAGGTTTATCTCGAAGATTGCACAGGATGCAACCTTTGTGTGGAAGCTTGTCCGGCAACCAATCCGTTAAACCGCAGTGAAAAAGCCATCAATCTGAAAGACAAAGCCCCTGTTTTGGAACAGGAGCGCGGCAACATCCGGTTTTTTGAACAACTTCCTTTCAATGACCGCGCCAAAGTCAATTTTTCCATGGTGCACGGCGCGCAGTTTCTGGAGCCTTTGTTTGAATTTTCCGGCGCGTGTGCCGGCTGCGGGGAAACGCCTTATATCCGCTTGCTGACCCAGTTGTTTGGCGATCGGCTCATCGTGGCCAATGCGACAGGGTGTTCTTCCATCTACGGCGGTAACCTCCCGACGACACCCTGGACGGTGAATGAAGCGGGTAAAGGACCGGCCTGGTCCAATTCTCTTTTTGAGGACAATGCGGAATTTGGCCTGGGCATGCGCTTAACGGCCGACAAGCAGCTTTCTATGGCGCATGAACTGCTCCGGAAACTGGAACCGGAACTTGGCGCTGCATTTGTCCGCGATTTGATAGAATCACCGCAAAAGCTGGAATCAGAAATTGCACTCCAACGGGAGCGGGTTGCCGAACTGAAATCGCGACTCGAAAAAATGGATTCCAACCCGGCGCGCCACCTGTTGTCGCTTGCCGACCAACTGGTACACCGCAGCGTCTGGCTGATTGGGGGAGACGGCTGGGCTTATGACATCGGATCGGGCGGACTGGACCACGCCATGGCAAGCGGTCGCAACATCAACATCCTGGTACTGGATACCGAAGTGTATTCAAATACCGGCGGGCAGATGTCTAAAGCAACCCCCACTGCTGCAACGGCAAAATTTGCTGCTGCCGGAAAGCGGGTCGGCAAAAAAGACCTGGCACTACAGGCCATTTCTTATGGCAATGTTTATGTGGCCCAGGTGGCAATGGGCGCCAATCCGCAACAAACACTGCTGGCCATGCGCGAAGCAGAAGCATACGACGGACCCTCGTTGATCCTCGCTTACAGCCATTGCATCGCCCACGGCATCGACATGCAAAAGGGCTTAAATCAGCAAAATCTGGCAGTCTCAAGTGGGTATTGGCCGTTGATCCGCTACAATCCGGTGCTGCGCAAAAACAAGCGCAATCCTTTTGTTTTGGATTCGCCAAGGCCGGTGATCACCCTGAAAGATTATGCCTACAATGAACTTCGGTATAAAGTGCTGAACCTGACCAATCCGGATGAAGCAGAAAAACTGATGACGCTGGCGCAGGAAATTGTTGACTTGCGCTGGAAAACTTACGAGGAGATGGCTGCTTCCGGTGCGGATTCTTTTCAACCTGTATTTTAAATAAACAATTATGAACCTCGACACGACTTATATGGGGCTGAAATTGCGCTCACCCATCGTTGTTTCAGCCAGCACGTTATCGGAAAAAATGGACCATATTCTTCAAATGGAGGATTCCGGGGCCGGCGCCATTGTTCTGTTCTCTATGTTTGAAGAGCAAATCCGGGAAGAGAATGCCCGGTTTGATGCCGTTATCCGCGCAACCAGCAATGTTTTTGCAGAAGCGGCCGACTATTTCCCCGACCTGGAAGATTACCACGTTGGGACCGCGCAATACTTAGAAAACCTGAGGCGAGCGAAAGAAAGGGTTCAGATACCGATTATCGGCAGCCTGAACGGGATTACACCAGAGGGCTGGATCGATTACGCGCGCCAAATGGAGCAGGCCGGAGCCGATGGCCTCGAAATCAATATTTTCTACATCCCTGCCGATATCCGATTGAGCGGCGAAGCCGTAGAGCAGCGCTATCTCGACATCATCAAAATGGTCAGGCAAACCGTGAAGATTCCCATCGCCGTGAAATTGAACCCCTATTTCAGTGCCATGGGCAATACCGCCTTAAAAATGCAGCAGGCAGGGGCCAATGCCCTGGTGTTGTTCAACCGCTTTTATCAACCCGATTTTGACATCCAGTCATTAAAAGTGTTGCACAACCTGCAGTACAGCGATGCTTCAGAAATCCGGCTACCCTTGTTGTGGATCGCCATCTTATCCGGAAAATTGCCGCTGTCACTTGCCGCAACCACCGGCGTGCAAAGCGCTGCTGAGGTCATCAAATACCTATTGGCCGGCGCTGACGTAGCCATGACTGCTTCCGCTTTGTACAAAAATGGCATCCGATATTTAGAAACCATGCACGACGACCTGCGCAATTGGATGGAAACTAAAGGCTTTGAATCCATCGCCGCTTTCAAAGGCGCTATGAACCAATCCAATGTTTCAGATCCTGATGCTTACGAACGGGCGAATTACATCCGGATTTTGGAAGGAGCAAAAGGGTGATTAGAAAAATCAAACGATTCTGGGTGCTAAGCCCTGTGTTTGGCACGCTGCTTTTTGTGCTGCTCTATATCCTTGCTGCCATGCGCTACCCCGGAGGTTCCCAGGCAGATGCACAGGCGGAGGGCTTTAGCTGGATCCATAATTACTGGTGCAACCTGCTCAACGAAAAGGCCATTAACGGCATGCCCAATCCGGCGAGGCCGCTGGCTTTGGCAGGTACATTTGTGCTTTGTGTCACCTTTTCGTGTTTTTGGTTTCTTTTTCCCGGATATACCCACTTTGGAAAACGCAGCAGGCTGGTCATTCAGTGGTCCGGTACACTCTCCATGCTGATTGCGCTCTTTATTTTCAGCAGCTATCACGACACCATCACGTATATAGCTTCGTTTTTTGGATTGATTGCCGTTGCTGGCACCTTCATCGGACTGTACAAAATCAAATGGTATGGGCTTTTTGCGTTCGGGATGATCAACCTGCTTCTGGTAGGTCTGAATAATTACCTATACTACACCAAGGGGATGATCATCTATTTGCCGGTCATCCAGAAAGTTACCTTTGTTACTTTTTTGCTTTGGATTTGTTGGATTGATGTGGAATTGTACCGAAAAACAAGCCCGGAATTGTTGGTGTAGCAAATCCATTGATACTTACTGTTAGTCTCCTTTAATCGTCAGTCCACATGTTTTCATATGCTCCCTTATAAGTCCTTTAGCGGTTTCTGAAACCAATGATTCCGGCATGCCCTCGATCTCATTCAGGTATGCTTCCGTTCGCGATAACCACTCCCGGTACATCATGCCGTAGTGCAGCAGAAAATCAAACACACATACGCGTTGTGCGATTTCTGACTGGGCTGGAGCAGTATCCGTCAGGTATTCATTTCCGACTTTTTCCGCTAAGGATAACAGCGTTTCAGCGTCTTCGCTGACCTTTTGAAGCGAGTTTTTCAGCGCTTCGGCGTCACCGAATTTAGCTAAAAACACACGCAGCAAGCCGTCGAATTCCAGGCGATACGCCTCTGGCTCCGTCTCTAACCACTGGCGGAGCGCTTTTCTGCCTTCCTCCGTAATCTGGTATTCTGTCCGGTCTTTTTTACCCTTGGTTTTCACTTCGGCGCTTGCATAACCAAGGCTTTCTAATTTTTTTAAAGCTTCATACAGACCACTTTCAGCCCTGGGATAGAAATAGTGAAAGTTGCGCTTCATCTCCTGGATCAACTCGTAAGCAGACCATGGCCGCAATGCCAGTTGGCCGAGCACTGCAAAATTTGTGGATTTCAGATTCATAATAATTTTTTTGCCCTCTTGCAAATATACTCCAATTTGGAGTATATTTGCATAAACAAACTCAATCTCTTCACGAAGCTAACATCAGGATGGAAAACCTTCAAACTTTTGCAGCAAATGGCGTAGAGCTCCATTATTCCCAATCAGGCAGTGGGAAGCCGCTATTGTTTATTCCAGGCAGCATCAGCGATTACCGAACCTGGGAAGGAATTCGTGCGCATTTTGAGAAAACGCACCGGTGTTTTGTATTGAGCCGGCGTTTTCAGTTCCCCGGGCACTATGTGGCAAAAGGAGACAGCAGCGTTGATGCCAATACGGAGGACATCGCTGCGTTTATTCGCGGGATGAACCTCGCTCCTGTTACGTTGGTTGGGCATTCTTTTGGCGCTTTTGTGGCTTTGAATCTGGCCATTCGCTACCCGGAGCTGGTTGAAAAGGTAGTGGCAGAAGAGCCGATTTTTGCGCCGGCATTAGCATCTAACCCCAAAAATCCTTTACAATTGCTGAGCTTATTGTTTCGTAATTTCAAGGCAGGGAAAAGTTTTGCCCGCCTCGGCATGAAAGGGGTAGAGCCCACTTTTAAGGCATTGGCCGCCGGGGACACCACCACCGCCCAAAAGACTTTTATTGACGGCGTAACGGATGGAAAAAAAACGCCTGAGACGCTGGATGAATTGACGCGCCGGCAACTGGAGGACAACATTGCCGCTTTGGCGGGAGAGGATCCCTTTATCAACAAGATAAAGCTATCCGACGCCAAAAAAATAGCCTGTAAAGTGTTGCTGCTGAGTGGAACAGAGAGCCCTTATGCATTTCGATTCATCAATGAGCAGCTGGAAAAAAATATTCCCAAAGCACAGCACCACGTGTTTCAGGGCGCTTCTCATTGGATACACATAGACCAGGCGGGTAAATTTTCAGAAATGGCAGGTGATTTTATCAAAAATTAGCTTGTCCCGGATTTTGATTTTATACCAATGTAAAATTCAGGATTCCACTTAACTAAGGCTGGTTAAACTCAACTGTCAAAATCCACCACTACCTTTTCACTTTGCGGGTGCGACTGGCATGCCAGAATATAGCCCTGTTCCAGCTCGTCAGCCTCAAGGGCGTAGTTGACTTCCATCATCACTTCGCCCTCCAGCAGTTTGGCGCGGCAGGTGCAACAAACGCCGCCTTTGCACGAAAAAGGCAGGTCAGCCCCAGCTTTCATGGCGGCATCCAGAATGGTATCGCCGTGTGCCGGCAGTGCAAATTCAAAATTGGTACCATCCAGAATTACCCGTACCGTAGAAACGATATCAGGCAGGGCCTCCACGCGTTCCTGCGCCTCAGCCGCTTGCTTTCCGCCGGCTGCCAGAAACAATTCCACGTGAATGCGGTGGCGGTCTATCCCAAAACCGGTCAGCGTATCGCGCACGGCTTCCACCATGCTTTCCGGACCGCAAAGGAAAAATTCGTCGGTAGCTTCCCAGTCGAGCAGGGTTTTGCAAAAAGCAGCGCATTTTTCGGCGGTAATCCGGCCGTAAAACAAATCACTACCCGGGTATTCGCGGCTCAGCACATAATGGACGCTCAGGCGCTCCATGTAGCGGTTTTTAAGCGCTTCGAGGTCTTCCTTAAAAATGACCCCGTCGGCCGTCCGGTTGCCGTAAAACAGGGTAAAAGTACTCTCCGATTCCGTTTCCAGCACCGCTTTCAGGATGGAAAGGATGGGCGTAATGCCGCTGCCTGCCGCAAAAGCCGCATAGTTTTTAGCCTGCCCCGGAAGGATGGGGGTGTGAAAATTACCCATTGGCGTCATTACGTCCAATTGGGCGCCGGCTTGCAATTGTTCGTTTGCAAAAGTTGAAAACAAGCCTCCGGGCACTTTTTTGATCGCTACGCGCAACTCGCCGTCGTTGGGTCCGGCGCAAATGGAATAGGAGCGGCGCACATCTTCTCCATTCAGCATTGTTTTCAGGGTCAGGTATTGCCCTGGAATAAAGTGGTAAGCAGCTTGTAGCAACTCTGGTGTTTCAAAAGCGACCGAAACGCAGTCGGCCGTCTCCTGACGCACGTCTTTGACGGTAAGGGTGTGAAATGTTGGCGACATGTATGGTTAGGACGATGTTAGACGTTAGATGTCAGATTTTAGACGTTAGATTTAGACACAGCCGTAAAGGTAAGGAGAATTGTATAGAGTTCATTGCCCGGGTCGGGAATGATCCTTCTTGTATTGTTTTCAGAAAGGGAAAACAGGTCTTTGAAATCGCCCGGGCACACCCCCATTTACTTTCGTACGCCGGTTATGAATTCCGCAACATCCTTTTTAAAAGCAACGGCTTCCTCCGGTTGGATGTACATCATGTGTCCGGCATTGTAATATTTAAAGACAACATTCGACTTCTGCTTTTTCTCTAATCCAAGGTGGTCAAAGGTATATTCAGCGCCAAAAAAAGGCGTCGCCAAATCGTAATAACCATTGATGACCAATACCCGTAAATTTGGATTCAGGGTCATGGCTTCTGCCAGATCCACCCCTGTGTTTGGGGATACCGCAGCGAATCCGCCACCGTTTTTCTGATGTTTCCAATCCCAGTCAAAGCCGTCTGCACCATAAGCATTGGTGTGGTAGACATTTGCCTTATCCACCTTTAGTTCATTGTAATAATATTGCATGAACATAGCGGTATATGCAGGGCTAATCGCAGCGCTTTGCGGATCATAGGCAGATTGTTCACTCAGCAGGTTTTGATTGATTCCGGTATAACGGGAATCCAGTCGCCCTACAGTTAAATGGGCATCGCGCAATAATTCCTGGGTAAACTGAGGTTCGTTTACGCGTAAATTGGCCTTTGATAAATAGTCTTTGCTCAAGCCGGTGAAAGCCGATAATTTACCCAATACCCGCATCCGCTCTTCATCACCTAATTGGTCGCCTTTCATCAAAGCGGAAGCGTAGTCGTTGGTAGCAAAAACTCTGGCTTCTTTTAAAAATGCTTCAAGCGATGTCGTGCCTTTATTGGCGATTTTATTGTGGTACCAGGCTGTCGCGGCATAAGTCGGCAAATGCAGGATATAAGAGATGTCGTCGCCCTGCTGAAAAATCAGGGTTCGCAAATCGAGCACGACAGAAACCAGGATGATGCCGTTCAAGGCTATCCCGGAATTGGCGTGCAGATAATCGGCGACACCGGCACTCCGCATGGTTCCGTAGCTCTCGCCTAAAAGGTATTTGGGCGAATTCCAGCGGTCGCCGAGTGTGATGTATTGTTTGATAAACTGGCTGACGGATTTGATGTCCTGATCAACGCCCCAGAAATCTTTGTTTTTGGCTTTGCCGATAGCGCGGCTGATGCCCGTTCCAATTGGGTCCATCATGACAATGTCCGTGACGTCCAATAGCGAATTGGTATTGTCTTCCAGTTTGTAAGGCGGTGTTGGCGTGTTTTCAGGATCGTTGACGACAACACGTCTGGGGCCCATAATGCCGAGGTGCAGCCACATGGAAGAAGAGCCCGGGCCCCCGTTAAAAGAAAACGTCAAAGGTCTTTTTGACGCATCGGGTTCGCCATCTTTTACATAGGCGGTATAGCCAAATAAAGCAACGGGTTCATCTTTTTCATTTTTCACGACCAGGGCGCCCGCTGTAGCAGTATAATTGATCACTTTCCCGCCAATGGTAACGCTGTGTTTGGTCACAGACTTTATTTCCGTGGGAACGTGCGTGCTGTCTACTGAAGTCGTAATGGTTGCTGTTGCCATTGTTTGCGCGTTCATCATTGAGCAAACCGCCAAAGCAAGAAAGGTGAACCAAAAACTGAAGTGCTTCTTCATAAAAGGCGTTTTTTTAGAGCTTGCAGGGGACAATAAACTCTAAATTAGAGCAAAGTTTACCAAATTTACGCTTTACTGAGCATTGTCCACTTATCGGAACACCACATATTTATCCTCTGCTTCAACAATTTTTTTTACGGTTTCCATGAACGCTCTGTATTGCTCCGCCGGAATTGTATGCTTTTTAGTCGCAACCTTTCGGACTACCTTTACAACATTACCGGGCAATTTTTCCGATTGCATCGAGTATTGAATATAACGATCATTGATGTCTACATTTTCGGGAAGTTCCATAATTTCACTGTTTTCAGGCAAGTGGTAAATGGTTTCCGTTTCATAAAAATCCGCTGGTTCATAAACCCAGTACAGTAGTGGGTAAACCCGTTCCTCACTGGGAAAATCGTTGAGTGAAAAGATCGTCTCAAAATAAGGCAACTTTGCAGCTTTCATTCCGCCTATGGCTAATAACTCGTTTTCTATATGAAAATCAGCATAGTAGGTAAATTCCGGATCCCGGCCCTCTAAATTTTCAAAGCGATATGTATCCAATTGGACCTGGCTTTTGAAGGGGCGATTCAACAGGTTTTTCATTTCTTCTTCCGTGCGTTCTTTTGTCAAACCGGAGAAATAATAACGATAATCTGCTGCTGAGCTACCGGTAATTTTTAGAGAAGTTTTTCCCTGAAGGTCTTTGCCGTTAATGTTTATTTCTGTTTTCCGGATCAGGTGCGAAGGGTATACCGGCTTGAAGGGGATTCGGATCAACTCCGACCCTTCCGCATCGTCTTTCGAGCTGGGGATAACAAGCGCCTGAGCGTCGGCAATGGTATTGGGTATTGCCCCAAACGGAAGTTTTTCAGCAGTCAGTTCCTGAAACAGGGCCCGGTCCTTCAGGTCTATTTTTATGATGCAGTGGTTGAAATCCAGACCGGGGGTCCGCAAGGCGTTCTCGCCGTTGTCCCTCGTATTCACCAATACAAGGTGGGTGTTGATGCCCGCTTTTTTTGCCAGGGTATGGTACAGTAGGGACAGGTCTTTGCAATCGCCCAATTGGGTGCTGATGGTGGTCATGGGCCTTTGGGGTACAAAATTACTCTGACGAAACGATACGGAGCTGTACCGTATGTTTTGACAGATATAGTCATAAATGGCGCGGGCTTTATCAAATTCGGTTTCAAAGCTTTTTTCCTTGAAAATTTCATCATAAACGTGATTGACATTGAAGTCTTCACGTCCGAGGGGAAGGGCAATATCATGGTACCAATCGGCTATGGTGCGCCAGGAGTCTACTGAAGTCAGTTGCAAAGACATACCCACTTCATCCAATGGCGGCATATACAATTCGTCTTTGCTTTTGGAAAGGTTTTCAAATTTCCACGTTTTCATCGTAAAATCACCCAGGTCGGTTTCTATGGGTTGGGTATCAATATTGCGGCTATCTATTTTATATTCAGAACCGACCGGGACCAGCAAGCGATAAATAACCTCTTTCACCGGAACGTAGCCATTAAAAATCTGGGAATCCCAAAATTCTTTGCTCAACTTTCCACTGGTGTAATTTTCTAATTTATAAATAACAAAAATGGCGTCGCCCACTTCCAGGGAGGGGAAGACTATTTGATTCCCGTTTTGTTCAGCTGCTATTTTCTGGCCATTTTTTTTGACGGTTTCAGCTTTTTCGATCACCAGATGCTGGCGCAGATCATTAAAGCTGATGCTGGTTTCTTTCCAGTGCTCTAAACCCGATTCATTCAATATCCGAATGGACAGCAGGCTGTACGACACGGAAGCTCCTTCAGCAAAAGCGGCAAAATTGTGCTCTTCGAAAATGTATTCATAATTGTCATCGGATCCAATGGGCGACTGCAATTGTTTTTGAATAACGCTGTAAGCATCGTCTTTTTTGAAATAGGAAAGCAAAGGCTGCTTGCCTTGCAACTCCCGTAATTTTTCTCTGGCATCAAACAGGTTTGGGTCGTAATGGATGGCTTTTTCAAAATTGGAAGTGGCCTCCTGTTTGCGTTTCATCGCCTCCATAATATAGCCTTTTTCCAGCCATGATTCGGCGTTGAACGGCGCATTTTTCAACTTCATTTCCGTATACTCAAGGGCCGCTTTATAATTTTCCAGCTGAAAATAATGACCGGCCAATGAACTCATGAAGCTAAGCTCATCGGGGTTCATTTCCAGTTGTTTTTGCAACAGGCTTTCGACTTTGCTCTTATTGCCAAGTTGGCGGTACTCAGAAATGAGCATCCAACTGATACCGGAGTCAAAGTTCTTCCTGAGGTATCCTTCCAGAATAGAAGCAGGCTTCAATGCTTGTTGGCTGGAGTTCTTCGCAATACGGTATTTATAAATTGTGTATTGCGAATTTTCCGGGTATTTATGGTACGCTTTGTCCATGGTTTCCAGCAGTGCCTGGTAATCATTTTTTTTGGCGTACAACTGGATCAGATAGTTTAAATATTCTTCCGAGTCGCCCCCAACCATCGGCTTAAATTGCTCCAGAAGTTTGGCAGCCTCATCATAATTTTCATTGTCAAAATGTTGCTCCAGATCGTAAACTACAATTAGAGGCAATGAAGCATCCAATGCCCTGATGTGTTCTATCTGCTTCAGAATTTCTGTACGGTTGCCAATTTGAGCATAATTTTCAGCCAGGGCTTGCTGTACGAGGATGTTATTTGGCGACAAATTTTTTGTACGGTGCAGTACGTCAATGGCCTTGTTGTTCCGCCCATTGCGGTAATGCACTTTGGCCAACATCAGGTAGTTGAGTATGTTTTCTGGTTGCTCCGCTATTTTTTTTTCAAAAAACACTTCTGCGAAATGCGGTATGGGGTCGCTAAAATCGGCTTCCGAAGCCTTATTGTAGGCCTGGTATGTACTGGAGGAGGTAAGTCCCTGAACTGGCTTCATGTTTTTATCAAGCAGTCGGACAAGGAAGTTCGGATAACTGGTTTTGTTGGTAAACCCAAGTTGCAACAGGATTCGGTTTACTCCTTTTTTCAGGCGAACCGGCCTTTTATAAATATCAAGATCCGTTGTATGTTCTTCTTCTTGTTCGAGTACGAGCATGTCATTGAGCCAAATTTTGAATTCGCCGCTGATACCCATTGCCAGGATGACGGTCTGGTCTTCCGTACAGGTGACGAAGGTTTGAGCAAAGACGACTCCCTGGCGGTCTGTTACATAATTCTTTGTAGAAATCCATGGTTCCATGGTAGGGTAGGCTGGTGTAAACCAGAAGATGTCGGAATTGGTGGCCGACTTAAAAGAAGATTGGGGCTGTGGCTCGTCAATAGGAGGGTGTTTTTTATTGAACCCACTGCCTGAGGTATTGTCAAATGAGCCTACAAACTGCCAGTCTTCCAAAGCGTGCGTAACCGCCCAGGTCTTATAGGCACTTTTATTATCATTTGAAAGCGCCTGATGTAATCCGATGATGTACCTCGCACTTGCTTTGATGCTTTCGTTTATTTTGTTGTTAAGGAGCAACTGTTCCAGAAACGGTAGCCGTTTGTAGTCCATCTTGCCGTAGCTCCCTGTAACCGCATCATCGAACCATAAGGAAAAAAGATATGGCGAAGGGTCTTCCATTTCGGGCAATGCCATTTTCATAAGATCCATATTGCCCTTTTTTGCTTCCAGCGTATTGAGCAATGCCAGGGTCATGGCGGCATCTACTTTCGTTTCATCATTTTTTAATGCAGTTTCCAGTAATGTACGCGCTAATTTTCGGTCTTGTTTTTCCAGTGCTTGCCATACTTCATTGGGGAGTCCTGCCTGAATTTCAAAGGAAAGGAAAGAGAGGAGCATCATGAAGAGAGATCGCTTCATAAGATAATCATTTAGTTAAAGATTTGGTGTTTTGTTTAAGCACGAATCAAAGGGGCATAAATTGACGGTAATGGCAACTGGTTATGGGAATGCCCGCAAATTCGATGGTAGACAAAAATAGTCGTTTTTTTTAAATTGGCATCTGTCTAAGCTTTTTTCAGCATACGGGACAACGGTGTTATGAAAAATTGACATTTGTTCCTTTCAATCTCCCTCAAATCTCCACCGTCTTCCACTTTCCCCGCCTGAAAACCAAAATGCAAAGAATGGCGGCCATGGTTTCGCTGATCGCAATGGCCCAGCACACTCCGGCGAGCCCCCATCCCAGGGTAACGGCCAGCAGGTAACCCAGCGGAATTTCCAAAGCCCAAAAACAGATCAGGTTGATGACCGTTGGGGTGCGTGTGTCGCCTGCACCGTTCAGCGACTGGCTGATGACCATGCCGTAGGCAAAAAAGATATAACCCGCGCAGATGATGCGCAAACTGAGCACGCCTGCCTCTACCACTGCCGGGGTATCGTCAAAAATGAGAATCAGGTACTCGGCGCAAAAAAAGTATAAAATGGATACCGTTGCGAGAAAGAGCATGTTGTAAAAGGCAGAACGCCAAACCGAAATTTCAGCGCGATCGGGTTGCCCGGCGCCAAGGTTTTGACCTACGAGCGTAGCAGCAGCATTGGAGATGCCCCAGGAAGGCAGGATGGTAAAGACCAGCAGGCGGATGGAGAAGGTGTAGCCGGCAACGGCATCGTCGCCAAAGCGGGCGATGATGCGCATCAGGAATATCCAGCTCGCCGAAGCAATGAGAAATTGGAGGGCGCCGGTGGAGGCAACTTCCAGGAGTTTTTTTGTGGTTTTCCAATGGAATTTCCAGTGCGCCCTGGTGAGGTGGATGACGCTGTGCCCTTTCCACAGGATGTAAAGCTGGTAAAGCACCCCGCTGCCACGCCCGATGGCTGTTGCAACCGCCGCACCCTCTATCCCAAAGGCAGGGATGGGGCCAAAGCCAAAAATCAGAATCGGATCCAGTACGATGTTGATGCCGTTGGCCAGCCACAAAGAGCGCATGGCGATGGCTGCATCCCCTGCGCCCCGAAAAACGCCGTTCAGCAAAAACAGGAGCATGATGGCGATGTTGCTGCCGAACGCAATCCGGGTATAGCCGACACAATTGCGAATGAGGTCGTCGTTGCCGCCAAGCCAGCGTAAAACAGTTTCTGCATAAATGAGTCCGAAGATGCCGATGACGACAGAAATCGCAGTTGCAATGTATATGGATTGCATGGCTGCAGTGGCTGCTTTTCCGGGCTTGCCTTCACCAATTCGCCGGGATACCATCGCTGCCGCCGCAGTGCTGAGCCCAATGGCGAGGGAGTAAATGAGCGTAATGACAGACTCGGTAAGTCCTACCGCCGCGACTGCCTGAACGCTGATTCGGGCTACAAAAAAAGCGTCAACGACGGCAAAAAGTGATTCCATCGCCATTTCCAGAATCATGGGAATGGACAATAAAACGATGGCCCGGTTGATGCTGCCGGTCGTAAAACTTTTTTCTTTGCCGTCTAAGGCTTCAATAAAAATATTGTATATTTTTTGCATGTGTAGCCGGGCTAAAATGTTCGGGTGAATGTTATTTTGAAATACGACAGCAAAAGCGCAACGTTTTAACTAAAAGTAAACCTCTAACCTTGAGCATATGCTCAGGATTTTGTTCTTTTACATAACCTTTCGATGTGGTATTCAGGGCGGAAAGTTCGCAATAAACCCGGATGCTGCTGCAAATAGTTTCCCATGAAAAAATAAATTCGCATCTGATGCTGTCCAACGGTCCGGCAGGAGGCGTCTGTTTTTAATAAAACCAAGGTGATATGAATAAATTTTTTCAATTGGCATCCCTCTTATTTTTATTCCATGTGGCTGCAAAAGCACAGACACCTACTGTACAAGACTGCTTAGGCGCAATTCCGGTTTGCCAGCCTGTTTATGTGGAAAACACTTCTCCCGTTGGTGACGGCAATTACAACAATGAGATCAATGTCAACATCAGTTGTACGGCAGGGGAAGACAATTCCATCTGGTATGTATTTACCGTAAGCGAGAATGGGGAGTTGGGATTTGTTCTTACCCCGAACAACATCAACGACGACTACGACTGGGCTGTTTTTGACATCACAAATGCTACTTGTGCCGAAATCCGGACCAACCCGGCCCTTCAGGTAAGTTGCAATGCGGCAGGAGGCGGTAATTGCAACGGCCAGACCGGCGCAACCGGCGGCAGCATCTGGGACGAGCAGGGCGCCGGGTGTAGCTTCTCCCCACCAAACCAGGATTTCGGCAATTCGCCGTTCAACGACCGCATTCCCATGCAGGCCGGGCATACTTATGTATTGATGGTCTCCAACTACACCGGATCGCCTTTTGGCTACCAGATTGACTTTGGTTTGTCAACCGGACTTGGGATATTTGACCAGGCAGCGCCTGAAATCAGTGAATTTACACCACCTCAGTTTTGTGGCGACAACCTCATTGCCGTTGAGTTCAGCGAATACATCCGATGCAATTCTTTTCTGCCCGGCAGTGTGCGCCTGAATGGTCCCGGAGGCCCGTATACCCTGACGCCTTTTTCCCTTAACTGCAATGCCGGAGGTACCTATGACCGCAATTATACCTTTACGGTAAATCCGCCAATCGCTACTGCGGGCAATTATACTTTTGAAATAACGGATAACAACTTACCCGACTTGCTGGACTTGTGCAACAATCCGGCCGGGCCGGCTGTATTCCCTTTTACAACGCAACCTGTTCCAATAACGCTGGACGTTATCAGTGATACGAGTTTGCTGTGTGCCGGCAATTCGATCGTGCTGGACGCCAGTTTTCCCGACGCCACGGCTTTCGAATGGCAGGACGGCAGCACGGCGCCAACCCTGACGGTAAGTACAGAAGGTATTTACAGGGTCAATTTCAGCAATGCCTGCGGCAGCGGAACAGACAGCGTAGAAGTCATTGCGTTGAATGATGTTCCACAGGTAGACCTTGGCGCCGATACCCTGCTTTGTGCAGGTGAAACCTTGCTGCTGGATGCCTCCAATCCTTTCTCTAGCTACCGCTGGCAGGACAACTCTGCTGCAGCTACTTTTTTTGTGGGCGCGGCTCAACCCGGAACTTACCGGGCGGAGGTTACCAATATTTGCGGAACCACAACCGATGAAATTGTGGTGGATTACATCGCGCCGATTCAATTAGACTGGCCGGATCAAACGGTACTTTGTGATGGCGATACGCTGTTTCTTGATGTCACTCATCCCACGGCGACCTACCTCTGGCAGGATGGCTTTAATGGGCCCCAGCGTGCCATTTTAGAGGATGGAAATTACAGTGTTACGGTATCGACTTTCTGCGAAACCCAAAGTGACGCCATGAATGTATTGTTCATTGTGGAAACCCTCGCTGATCTTGGTCAGGATACGACGCTGTGCCCGGGCGAAGTACTCGAATACGACCTTAGCATTCCCGGAGCGACTTACCGCTGGCAGGACAATTCGGACAAGCCGGCTTATACCATTGTGCAAAGCGGAGATTATGCCGTGACGGTAACGACAGCCTGTAACACTTTTCAGGATGAGGTCAGTGTGGAAATTCTTCCGGCGCTTGCTGTGGAATTGGGCAACGATACGGTGATTTGCCCCGGCAAGCGCATTGTGTTGAATGCCGCTGCCGGAACCCCGGCCACTTACTCCTGGCAGGATGGTTCCCAAACGATTTCTTATATCGTGGATACGCCCGGTGTTTACTTTGTATCTGTTTTCAATCAATGTGAACAGGTATTCGACCAGATTCGGATCGAAGCATGCGAGATCTGCACGGTGTATGCTCCGAACGTATTTTCACCCAATGACGACGGGTTCAATGACAAGTTTTTGCCGCTTTCTGATTGTGCGCTGGAACAGTTTACCATGCGCATTTTTGACCGTTGGGGGGATTTGGTCTATGAAACGAATGACCCTGGCGCTGGCTGGGACGGCCGTTTCAAAGACAAAGTTTTGCAACCCGGGGTTTATGTCTGGCAAATGGAATATGTGGTCGTTGAAGATGGTAAACCAAGGTCTGTAAAAACCTCCGGAGATGTAGCCATTTTAAGGTGAATTTTTAAAGTGTAAAAGACACACAAAAATCTGTTGCTGATGTAACTAATTTTTAGTCCTTTCGTTCCTTAGGCTGTCGAAGGGTTGAATGATTTATGGGTAAATGCTGTAACCATTTAAGGAAAAATACATTACTGTAGAGACAATCGTTATTTGTAGATGAAAAATGGTTTATTTTTTGGCCTTGGACTGCTTGGATGTTGCCTCATTGTTACGTCCTGCAGGAACAATACGGTGGAACAAAATTCTGTAGACGCATCTGATTTTAATGCTTTTTATGAGCGATTCCTGAGTGATAGCCTGTTTCAGATCGAACACATCCACTTCCCCCTCGAAGGCATACCCGACAATGCGGATAGCTCTGATGTAGCCGGAGGTAAATTCCGCTGGCAGCGGGAAGACTGGAAAATGCACCGGAAGTTCGATCCGAAAAGTACCGGGTTTAGCGTGAGGATGGAACCTTTTGGCGACAACATCGTCATAGAACGGATAACCCACGAGAGCGGCAGGTATGGCATGCTGCGCCGCTACGCAAAAACGGACAAAGAATGGCGCCTTATTTATTATGCCGGTCTGAATTCGCTGGCGGAAGAATAGCAAACTTGCTCCTGAGAACCAGTGTAAACGGAGTCAGACATGCTTAATTTGTCACCTAACTGCCAAAAGACCAAAACAACTCCCTCCTTCTAAATGCGGATGGTATGATGTACTAATTTCGCACGGCAAGTTTCCATGTTTTTATTAACGTCACCATATTTTAGCAATGAAAAAACATCTATTCATCAAACTGCTGGCCACCCTTCTTCTGGCTATGCTTTTTATACCCGTGTTTGCGCAGGAACGCAATTGTGCAACCATGGAGGTATTGGAACAACAACTACTTCAGGACCCGGATTTGGCGAACAGAATGGAGGCCATCGAACGCCATACACAGGAATTTACGCACCAGCACGCAGAAGATGGCAGCGGCCGGGTGGTCATTACCATTCCTGTCGTATTTCACATCGTTCACAATGGGGATGCTTTAGGTACAAATGAAAACATTTCGGATGCCCTGGTTATGGCGCAATTGGAACAATTGAACCAGGATTTTGCACTGATGAACTCAGACGCTTCCCTGATTCCGGGCTTATTCCAACCGGTGGCAGCCAATACCGAAATCCAGTTTTGTCTGGCGCAAAGAAAACCGGACGGGACAGCAACAAACGGCATCAACCGAATCAATGGCGGCCAGGCTTCCTGGACGACAGCTCAGATTAACAGTACCCTGAAACCAAATACCATCTGGAACCGCAACCAGTATCTCAATATCTGGAGCGTTGTTTTTGGTGGAAGCAGCTCTGGTCTTTTGGGCTATGCCCAGTTTCCCGGAGGCAACGCTTCGACTGACGGCATTGTTTGTTTGTGGTCTTCCTTTGGCTCTGTGGCCATGCCCAACCCATCGGGCGGCAACTATGCAAAAGGACGTACTGCTACCCACGAAGTTGGCCACTGGCTTAACCTGCGGCATATTTGGGGCGATACAACCTGCGGTAACGATTTCGTTGACGACACGCCGGTACACAATGCCTCAAATGGCGGATGTCCCACTTTCCCGCACCTGAGTACCTGTACAGGCAACCCGATCGAGATGACGATGAATTATATGGACTATACTTTCGATGCCTGCATGTACATGTTTACAGCGGGGCAAAAAGCGCGCATGCAAGCTGTGCTGGCCATCGGAGGTTCCCGTTTTAGTCTGACGACATCTCCTGGCTGTATACCGGTAACTTCAACCTGCGGTCCGGTTAGCGGATTGAGTTCCAGTGCGGTGACGGCATCATCGGCAACGGTCAGCTGGACTGCAGTCAGCGGTGCTACCTCTTATAATGTTCAGTGGAGACCTGTCGGAACAAGCGTCTGGAGTTCCACTTCTACTTCGTCAACTTCTGCCAACCTGAGCGGATTGGCTGCAGGTACGACTTATGAATTCCAGGTGCAGCCCGTTTGCAGCAGTGGCCCGGGCAGTTTTTCTGCCTCTGCTACTTTTACAACCTCTTCGCAAAGTTGCGGTACGCCTACAGAGCTTAATGCAATATCCATCACAGCAAACAGTGCCGTATTGATCTGGACGGGTGTCAGCGGCGCGACTTCCTATAATGTTCAATGGCGGGTATTCGGTACAACGGCATGGACCGGTAATTCTTCTACCACAAACACTTCCTTGTTGGTTACAGGGCTGGCACTTGGAACGCAATACGAATTCCAGGTACAGGCTGTTTGCGGATCCAGTTCCGGCAGCTTCTCCGTGATCTATAAATTCACCACTCTTGCTTCTCAAAGTTGCGGCATACCTCAGGGGCTTTTTGCTTCGAATGTCGGCGCTAATTTTGCTACTTTGAACTGGAGTGCAGTGAGTGGCGCCACCTCCTACAATGCCCGCTGGCGCCAGTTGGGAACGACCACCTGGAACACCGTTTCTACTTCAGCGACATTTGTAGACATCAACGGCCTTAATTCGAGGACAACTTACGAATTTCAGGTACAGGCTGTTTGTGGCGGTACTTTGGGTGATTTTTCCAATTCATCCTTGTTTGCAACGGGCTCATCAAATGACGTTTGTGGAACGCCTGCAGGCCTGAATGCGACAGCTGTTACATCTTCATCGGCGATGCTTAACTGGGCAATCGTCAATGGCTCCATATCTTACAATGTCCGTTGGCGGGCAGTCGGAACGACAACCTGGAATACCGCATCTACAGGCAGTACTTCTTTCAACATCACCGGCCTCACGGCAGGCACCAATTATGAATTCCAGGTACAGGCGGTATGCAGCTTCGGCAGCGGCGTATTTTCTGCCTCTGCGAACTTCACCACAAGTTCAGCTCAAAGCTGCGGTACCCCTGGCGGCTTGAACGCTACAGCAGTGACTGCCAGCACCGCGACGCTCAACTGGGCAGCGGTAAGCGGAGCAACTTCTTATAATGTACAATGGCGCCCAACAGGCACAACAACCTGGTCCAGCGGTTCAACTGCGGGTACTTCATTTGGCATTAGCAGTTTAACCTCCGGCACGCCATATGAATTCCAGGTACAGGCAGTTTGTGGCAGTACCTCCGGCGCATTTTCAGCTTCCGCAAATTTCACGACAAGCTCGGTTCAAACCTGCGGCACGCCCGGCGGCCTGAACGCTACGGCTGTAACCACCAATTCAGCAACCCTGAACTGGTCGGCCGTGAGTGGAGCAACATCCTACAACGTGCAGTGGAGACCAACAGGCACAACGACCTGGTCCAGCGGCACAACTGCGGGTACTTCACTTGGCATCAGCGGATTGAGCCCTGCAACGCCATACGAATTCCAGGTGCAGGCCGTTTGTAGCAGTGGCCCTGGCGCGTTTTCTGCTTCATCGAATTTCACGACGGCCAGCAACCCGGGCGGTTGTTCAGATAATTTTGAACCGAACGATGTCCGGGATCCTTCTTTACCGTTTATGGCTGTAAACGAAGACCTTATAGCACAAATTTCGACTGCGACGGATGTAGATTGGTACCATTTTGCGAATGATAACGGCGAAGGCAATATCCGCATTGACCTGACTGATCTGCCTGCTGATTACAACCTCGGACTTTACCGGGGCGGGTTCCAGCTGGCGTCTTCTCAAAACAGCGGCACGACACCGGAACTGATCATCTACAACAATGGCGTGATCGGCAGCAGTATGTATGCCTATGTATATGGGGTTAACGGGGCTTTCAGCAATTCGGCATGCTATACCCTGCGCATCAGCCTGAGCAGTTCTGAATGGCGTACCGACGGCACAACTGATGGTAATGTGACTACTTTCGAATACCCGGTTACCATCAACGGGTCCGGCTTTGCGATGTTCCCGAACCCTGCTCAGACACAACTGACGCTGGATGTCTATCAGGATATCGAGCAAGCGGTTAAGGTGATCGTTTCGGATGTAACGGGAAAAGTTGTTTCTCTGAATACCTACGCATTAAGTGCCGACCAGTCGCGCATCGTCATGGATGTGAGCACTTTGGCTGCCGGGGTTTATACGGTGCGTTTAGAGAATGGCAAAACCACCGGAACACAGAAACTGATGATTGTAAGGCCGTAAGGCAGGATAAAGAATGAGCAAACAGGCAAGTTTGCAAACAAGCAAAGGGCAGGCAAATTCGCTTGCCCTTTGCTGTTTCCGGTACATTGACAAGTTATTACAAAATGCCGATTTAACCTTGATGGGCAGGAAGTGAGGGGAAAGCAATAAAAAAACCCCCGCCATTGCCATTGCAAGCGGGGGCCTAATTCAAAAAACAGCAGGATATATACTCCACCACGAGGTAATCCGTCGTCAATAGAAATCTACGTGACGGAGTATACAGGGCACTATTGTACCCAATTCTGCCTTGAATCTGATAAATAATTTTACAAATCGCTAACCCGGCGTACAACCTGGTAGAGGCGGGTATATTCGTTGACCTCCTCTACGAATGGATCGTATTCAAGGTGGTTGGCGGATACCATCTTCAGGTGCGTAACGCGGCCTTTTGGGTTGGCGATGCGCTGCACGTATTTGACCCAGATGGAGCCATTGTTTTTGACAGCATAAATTTTATTGTCTTTGATTTCGTTGATGCTGCTCAACTCCTTGCAAATGACAATATCGCCATCCTGAATGACAGGTTCCATACTGACGCCGCTGATGGGGAAGGCCACCAGACCGCCACCGGAAAGCCCGGGAATGCTGAAGTACTCGTTTTCTTCACGCGGTGCAAATCCACCGGCATCGATGGCGGTACCAGCAAATGCTTCCACGGTCGTAAACAGAATATTGCCGAAAGGTTTTTTGCCACCGGCCATCATGTCAGAGCGCTTGTCTTTTGGAAGGTCAAAGCCAAAAGGCGTTCCTGTTCCTTCCAGTAAATAAGCTTCATTGACGCCAAACTCCTGGCAAAGTTTGCGGGCGTGGTGATAATCGAGACAACGCTTGTCTTTTGGATTCAGAAAAGCGCGAACGATATGCCCATAAGCGCGGTTGCCGAGGATCTTTTCAGCAAAGTCACCCATGCCTCTTCCATCCCGGTCATTTTTTACAACGTCGCCCCGCTCTTCCAGCAAGCTGAAAACCTTGAGGAAGCGTTCGTTAAGCAATCTGCGATCTTCGCTGATCATATCTTTTGTCGTTTAATTAAAACAATCACGTTGAATGACGACGCAAGATAAAACAAAAGATTTTTTCAAACAAATATTTTTAATAAAGTTTTTTTAATTTGAAGATTTGAAAATTTGAAGATTTGAAAATGCCGCGCTTCCAGACAGCTGATCATTGAAAAGCACCCTGCCTTTTGCAAAACTTTGCCAGTTTCGTAAACGTTCGGAAATCAACAAATTACCAAATTTTCAAATCATCAAATCAATTAGTGTTTAAAGTGCCGGAAGCCGGTGATGGCCATCGACATGCCGTGGGCATCGCAATAATCGATGCTTTCCTGGTCCTTGATCGAACCGCCGGGCTGGATAACCGCCTTAATACCAGCTTCATGGGCAATGGCCACGCAATCCGGGAACGGGAAAAAAGCGTCGGAAGCCATCACCGCGCCTTCGAGGTCGAAGCCGAAGCTTTTTGCTTTAGCAATGGCCTGGCGCAGAGCATCTACCCTTGAAGGCTGACCGCAGCCCATGCCCATCAATTGGCGATTCTTTACCAAAGCAATGGCATTGGATTTCAGGTGTTTAACGCATTTATTGGCGAACAGCAAGTCATCGATTTCGGTCAGACTCGGCGTTGTTTTGGTAGCGTTTTTCAGGTCGGAAGCGGTTTCTGTTTTCAGGTCGCTGTCCTGTTCCACTACGCCGTTGAGCAAGCTGCGGAAACTGCGGTTGCGCACAAAAAAATCTTTGATGCGCAGCAGGATGCGGTTGCTTTTTTTGCTCAGAAGCGCGAGGGCATCTTCGTCGAATTCGGGTGCAATGAGCACTTCATAAAACAATTCGTCTATTGCGGCAGCGGTGGCCACATCAACACTGCGGTTGCAGACAAAAATGCCGCCAAAAGCAGAGGTGTTGTCGCAGGCCAGTGCTGCATGCCAGGCTTCGTTGAGTGTGGCACGGGTAGCAACGCCGCAGGTATTGGTATGTTTCAGGATGGCAAAAGTAGGCGCATCGTCTTTGAATTCGCGCATCACCTGTACCGCTGCGTCTATGTCAACGAGGTTGTTGTAAGAAATGGCTTTGCCGCTCAATTTATCAAACAATTTTTCAAAATCGCCGAAGAATACGCCATTCTGGTGCGGGTTTTCGCCGTAGCGCAGGATGTCGGAGCGGTGGATGCTGTATTTAAACGTTACGTCGGCAGTGCCTTCGTTGAAGTAGTTGAAAATGGCAATGTCGTAGTTGGAAGACACTTTGAACGCCCGGCGGGCGAGCTCGCGGCGGTCTTCAAGGTCGGTAGCGCCGTCTTTTTCCTGGAGCCATTGCAGCAGCAGCGGGTATTCTTCTTTGGAAGCCACAACCGCTACATCCTGATAGTTTTTAGCTGCCGCCCGGATCAGCGAAACGCCGCCGATGTCAATTTTTTCAATGATCTCGGCTTCGTCGTCGGTGTTGGCAACTGTTTGCTCGAAAGGATAAAGGTCTACCACCACGAGGTCAATTTCCGGGATTTCGTATTGCGCCAACTGCGCCATGTGCCCTTCTTCACGGCGGGCCAGGATGCCGCCAAACACCTTGGGGTGCAGGGTTTTTACCCGTCCGTCGAGGATGGAAGGGTAGGAGGTAATGCTTTCCACAGAAGTCACTTCCACGCCCAATCCCTGAATGTAGCTGTGGGTGCCGCCGGTGGAATACAGGCGAACTCCCTGAGCGCTCAGTTCATGAATAAGCGGCTCCAGGCCTTCTTTGGAATAAACAGAAAGCAGTGCGGATTGAATTTTTTTTGTCATAGTAGTGGTCTGGCCCCCTTCGCCCTGAAGTTCAATGTCGTTACTTCTACCTGAATGCCATTGCCCCAAAGAGGAATGAGGAAGGTTGTTCAATAAAGGCGCAAAGGTAATTAATGGACGGAAATGAAAAGCAAAACGGATGCAGATTGCGTGGAGAATGTTGGTGAGGACGGTCGACGGTGGATGGTTGACGGTGGATGGTAGACGGTGGACGGTAGACGGGCGCTGCATTTCGGAAAGCACTCTCGGTTTGGTAAGCCTTTGAGGCTTGCTAAACCTGAAGTAGCAGCCTGCCCGGCTCCCGAAAGCGGGCAGAACCCGCAGGAATAGGACACGCGAGGCGGAGCCGTCGCGCGAGCAGAATATTTCGGCATTTCTCATAGATTCAATAAAAACATTATTTTTGTCTAAACCAACAACGAAAAGCGCGACATGCACCAGCCCCTTCAGCTCTTTATTGCCTATTCCCGTAAGGATACTGACTTTCTGGAGGCGTTGCGCACCCAGCTGACTCCTTTGGAGCGCAGCGGTAAAGCCAAAATCTGGTACGACGGCAAAATCGACCCCGGCGTGGTATGGGAAACCGCCATTCGGGAAAACCTGCACGCGGCCGACATCATCCTCCTGTTGGTCAGCGCGGATGCCATTGCCTCCGATTATTTTTACGATAAAGAAATGACCGACGCTTTGGCGCGCCACACCGCGGGTACCGCCCGGGTGGTCCCCCTGATCGTGCGGCCCTGTGCCTGGCAGGCTACACCACTCGGAGCCTTGCAAGCTTTGCCCAAAGACGGCAAAGCGGTCACGAGTTGGCCCGACCGGGATGAAGCTTACGCGGATGCCGTCGCTTCCCTGATGCGCACAATTGACGGCATTCAAATGGAAAGAACTGCCGAAGCCGAACGGGAGGAACGAGACCGTCGCCGCCAGGAGGAAGCTCAATTGACCGCCGCACAAGAAACCGAGCGCCGCCAAAAAATGGCCGAAGCACAGCGCCTCGCCGCCGCAGAAGCCGAACGCCGCAGCCAGCAGCAGGAAGCGGAACGCCAACAAAAAGCGGAAGCCAGGCAGCAGCGAAAAGCAGCAGCCGCAAAGCAGCGGGAACAAAAAGTGGCGACCCTGGGTAAAGGCGTTCGTTCTCCGTGGGTATGGGGCAGCGGAGTTGTGGGGGTGTTGGCCTTGCTGATTGGTAACTGGATTTGCAATGTTGGACCGACTGCTGAGTCGCCGATGACGCAGCAAAATCCGGATACGACTACCCTGCTTGAAAACACACGTGCAGCAGCTGATAGCCTGGCAGGCGCCAAAAGCGAACTGCCGGAACAGCCAAAAAATGGGAATAAAAATGAGCAGTTAATCGCCCAGGAAGACCCGCCAAAAAAAGAAAAGCCTGCTCCCGTTTTCACCGACCCATTTGCTGCCGACATGGTGCGCATCAGTGGCGGAACCTATAAAATGGGTGACGAATATGGGGACTTATGGGAGGCTTGCCTCCCCGTACACGCAGTGACCATCCGGAACTTTTATCTCAGCCGCTACGAAGTGACCCAGGCGCAATGGCGGGCCGTGATGGGAAGCGATCCTTCGAAGCTTAATTTCAAAGGCTGCGATAATTGTCCGGTAGAAAACGTGAGTTGGAACGATGTACAGCAATTCATCAAGAAACTGAACAAGCTCAGTGGTAAAACCTACCGCCTGCCTTCTGAAGCGGAATGGGAGTTTGCCGCCCGCGGCGGAGACGAATCCGCGAACACAAAATATGCGGGCAGCAATGATTTAGACGAAGTGGCTTGGTATCGTACCAATTCAGGCTATAAAACGCACCCCGTTGGGAAAAAGCAAAAAAACGAGTTGGGACTCTATGACATGAGCGGGAATGTATGGGAATGGTGTCAGGATGTGTGGCATGAAAATTACGAGGGCGCCCCCACGAATGGTAGCGCCTGGGTTTCTGGAGGCGACCAAACTCGCCGCGTGGTTCGTGGCGGGTCCTGGGGTATCATCGATACAGTCTACTGCCGGGTCACGTATCGCGGCAGGGACTTTACGGGTTACCGTGGCAGCCATTTCGGTTTTCGCCTTGCACGCTAACCTTCCCATTATCACTTTCTTGCCTGCCGTAGCTTACGAAGGTAGGTACCCTTTTTCTTTTTTCTTTTGAATGGTGAGCAAGAGCCGGAGCTGCTGCAGGAGCCGTGCCGTGCGTTTCGGGAAGCACCCTCGGTTTCGTAAGCCTTTGAGGCTTGCTAAACCTGAAGTAGCGGCCTGCATTGCTCTCGGAAGCGGGCAGAACCCGCAGGAATAAGACACGCGAGGCGGAGCTGTCGCCTGAGCAGAGAGGTGTAAATGTTTTGGAAATCATCTTTAAAGCCCTTATATTTGTTAACAGAATTCCTTTACGTCTTTCAATTAGGTCTATCTTCAATTTTTGGGAAAAACAAGCCTTATGTTGGTTATTACAGATGATATTCTTAGGAGTACCAAGCTTTCAGAGCAAGAGTTTAAGCTGGAAATTGCTATAGCTTTGTATGAAAAAGGCATATTATCTTTTGGGCAGGCTCGTAAATTGGCAGATATGGGGTATTTTGAGTTTGAAAAACTATTATTTGATCGCCAGGTGCCACTTGACTATAAGTCTGAAGACCTGGAATCCGATATGGCCACATTGCATGAACTTCGTAAGAAATGATTGTCGTCAGCGACACCTCGCCTATTAGCGCTTTATTTCGAATTGGTTATATACACCTTCTTCATGCGTTGTATGGCAAAGTAATCATCCCCACTACCGTTCAACAAGAATTGAACGAGTTGGTAAATTGGGGGTACGATCCGCAACAAATATTTCTGCAACCCTGGGTGGAAGTTCACCAATGCCAACGCGATGACTTCTATTTCCATCTTTGTTCTGAATTGGATGAAGGCGAAGCGGAAGCCATCGCACTTGCCAAAAATATTGATGCAGATATTTTACTCATTGACGAGTTGAAAGGAAGGAAAATTGCTGTACAAGAAAACCTGAAAATCGTCGGCGTACTTGGGGTTTTGCTTGATGCAAAAGAAATGGGACTCGTTGATGCCGTCAAACCTATGGTGGATGACCTGATTCATATAGCTAATTTTAGAATTGATGTTCATTTATACTACACGGTACTTACCCTGGCGAATGAAGATGTCTGATGGGAAGTACCTCCGGTTTGGTAAGCTTCCAAAGCTTGCTAAACCTGAAGTAGCAGCCTGCCCGGCCCCCGGAAGCGGGCAGAACCCGCAAGAATAACACACGCGAGGCGGAGCCTACGCGCGAACAAGGGCTTTTGGAACGCGCCTGCCTGACGGCAGTCAGGGACGACACCGATGACGCTGATAACACGGATAGAAGTTAGCGGCTTATTGGCGGGATCATGCACGATCCTGAAAATTCTAAAATCCTGAAAATTCTACCCATGACAGATTTTCTGTCAGTCTATCTTTTTATACCCAACAGGGTAGCTCTCACCTGATTCCGACAAAAAATGCGAGCGGGTAGAACCCGCAGGAGTAACACACGCGAGGCGGAACTTCGACTTACTTCGACTTCGCTCAGTACAAGTCGCTCAGCTGCCGCCATCGCGCGAGCGCTATATTTCAATCAAAAAAAATTCCCTCTTGCAAGTCTCAATAATAATATTTTACTTTGCGGCAAAAAGTACTTTTAAATGAATGCATTCTTCAAACCGGAAGACGACCTGGCGCAGATACGCAACATCATGGAGCGCTCCACCAAGTTTTTGTCGCTGAGCGCCCTGTCGGCGATTCTGGCGGGGGTGTACGCGCTGGTGGGGGCCTTTCTTGCTTACAGAATCATCTATGGCTCCGATGTGGTCTTGTATTTTGAATTGAAGAGCCAATTCATTACCCCGGAAACCATGCCGCTGATCCTGATCGCTGCTGTCGTTTTCGTATTAGCGGTCAGTACGGGGCTGCTGCTTAGCTACCGCAAAGCGCGCGCAGCCGGCCAGGCGCTCTGGAATGCGCCCGCACAGCGCTTGTTTTTTAATTTCATCATTCCCTTTGGCGCCGGATCGTTGTTTGTAGTGATCCTGTATTTCAGGGGTTATTACAGCCTGCTGGCGGCGTCTACATTGTTGTTTTACGGACTGGCACTGCTCAACGCAGGCAATTTTACCTTCAGCGACATCCGGAAATTGGGCATGGCCGAAATTGCTCTTGGCATTCTGGCAACCATTTTCCCCGGCAAGGGACTCCTGTTTTGGGCGCTGGGGTTTGGAGCGATGCACATCATTTACGGCGGCATCATGTACCTGAAATACGAGCGCCGATGAAAAACGCTTTTCAGGAACTGAATAAGGCTTTTGAAAGCCGCATCCGCCTCGGCATCATGTCGGCGCTGATGGTAAATGACTTTGTGGATTTTAATGCTCTGAAAGAATTGCTTGAACTGACCGATGGCAACCTGGCCAGCCACATGCGGGCGCTGGAGCAGTTGGCCTACGTCCGCGTAGAGAAGAGCTTTCTGGGCCGCAAACCAAATACCCGCTACGTGGTGACGCCGGAAGGGAGGCTGGCGTTTGAGCAGCATATTGCTGCCTTAGAGCAAATCATCAAAAACATCTAGACAAACAAATTTTTTTGTCCAACAACTTTGAATTTCAAAGTACTTTTAAATTAATGACAATTATGGAAAATCAAGAATCCAGCATTTTTAACCGCGTCAGCCACTGGCTGAAGACCTCGCTTTTGGTCAAACTCACTGCCATGGGCTTCATCACCCTCTTGTTGCTGATCCCCGTTACGATGATTGAAAACATGATTCAGGAGCGACAATCGAGGAAGGCTGAGGCCATCAACGAAATCAGCCAGTCCTGGGGCGGCGCCCAATCGGTATCAGGGCCGGTGCTGAGCATTCCTTATGAAGAAATCACCGAGTATGAAGGCAAAAAAACGGTGAGCAATTTAGTCGCACATTTCCTGCCCGAAGCGTTGAATATTGAAGGCGATCTTGCCCCCGAAATCAGGAAACGCAGCATCTATGACGCTGTGCTTTTTCAGGGAAACCTGAACATCAGCGGCAGTTTTAAACAACCCGATTTCCGTTTGCTGAACATTGATCCGGAGCGTGTTCTGTGGGATCAGGCCAAACTGTCGATAGGCATCTCCGGAATGCCGGGCATCAAAAGCATACTCACGCTGAACTGGAACGACAAAGCGATGCGCATGGAACCTGGTTCGGGGTGTCCGCAACTGATCAACTCTGGCGTCAGCGCCCCGGTCGCGATGGGTGATGGCGCATACCGGTTTTCGATTCCGGTGAAGCTCAACGGCAGTGGAGCCCTCCAGTTTCAGCCCGTGGGCAAAGAAACAAAGGTAGATTTGAAATCGACCTGGCCATCCCCAGCTTTTAACGGCGGCTTTTTACCGGACACCCGCACGGTTGGCCCTTCCGGATTTGAATCTTCGTGGAAAATTCTGGACTTAAACCGCAACTACCCGCAGCAGTGGAAAAATGGCGATTTCCAGTTCGAACCTGCTACTGCATTTGGCGTTTCATTGATTCAACCGGTTGACGAATACGCCAAAAATACCCGTTCAGCCAAGTATGCGATCCTTGTCATCGGGCTCACTTTCCTGACTTATTTCTTTTTTGAAGTGCTGCGGCATTTCCACATACACCCTTTTCAGTACCTGTTGGTGGGCTTGGCCCTCAGCGTTTTTTACCTTTTGCTGATCTCCCTTTCTGAGCATATTGGCTTCGACAAGGCCTATTTTGCAGCGGCAGTAGCCACCATTTCGCTGATCACGATTTACAGCGCATCGGTGTTGCAGGTCAAGCGTTTAGCCATTCAGTTGGGCCTGATTCTGTCGGGGATATACGGCTTCATATTTATCGTGCTGCAACTGGAAGATTATGCGCTTTTGGTAGGCAGTCTGGGCATTTTTATTGCCCTCGCTCTGGTGATGTACCATTCGCGGAAAGTGAATTGGTATGAGATGAATGATTTGAAGGGCGGTAGAGGGTAGGGGGTAGAAGGTAGAAGGACGATACTCATAAGCAGTCTGCCTCCCATTAATCTTGGGAAATGGTAGATATTAGATTTTTTTAGATGAGAAATGCTGCGTCAACCAGCAGTCTGCCCCCTTTAGCCTTGGAAACGGTTGACGGTCGACGGTTGACGGTGGACGGAGTAGATTGCTCCATAAAGCAGCCTGCCCCCCCTTTAACCTTTAACCTTGGAAGATGTTAGACGTTAGATTTTAGATGTTAGATGAGAAATACTGCTTCAATCAGCAGTCTGCCCCCTTTAACCTTTAACCTTGTTTTTCAAGCCTTTAACCTTGTTTTACGCCCCCAGCCAACTTTTAAACCCCTTTACCCGTTCCCGGCTGACGATCGAATCTTCGTCGCCGGAAGCGGGCCGGAGGGTGATTTTAAGACGGCTGTTGAAATACTCGGCAACCTTTTGCACCGAATTGATGCCGACAATCATTTTACGGTTGATGCGGAAAAAGGCTTTGGGATCAAGCAGGTCTTCCAGCTGTTCGAGGGTATAATCGATGTGGTGTTTTTTATTGGCGTCAGAAACCAGATACGTTAGACCGCCCTCGGAAAAAAACCAGGCAATTTCAGTGACGGCAAGGTAGGAAAGGCCCTGCGTGGTTTTGATGACAAAGCGATGGGCATACTCGGGTTGTGCCATGGCTTTCAAAAGTGACTGGATGGTGCTCAGATCCGGCAGCAAGGCTTCCGCATTGCCGAATAGGCGTTCGAATTTCTCCAGGGCAGCTGAAAGTTCTGTTTCGTCAACCGGCTTTAGCAGGTAATCCACGCTGTTGGTCTTGAATGCCCGAAGTGCATATTCGTCAAAAGCAGTCGTAAAAATGACCGGCGACTGAACATCCGCTTTATTGAAAATGTCAAAACTCAGGCCATCAGCCAGTTGAATGTCCATAAAGATCAGATCGGGCTTTGGGTTCTGGATGATCCAGGCGCTGGCATCTTCTACCGAATCGACAACATTCAGAACCTTCGCAAGCGGCCGCAATTTGGTCACCAAACCGGAAAGGCGCTTTGCTGCGTGGAATTCGTCTTCGATGATCAGGCAGTTCATGTTGGTGAGAGGATGTTAAAGGTTAAAGTATAAAGGTTAAAGGTTAAAGTATAAAGGTTAAAGGGGGCAGGCTGCTTTTGAGTATCGTCCTTCTACCCTCTACCTTCTACTTTATACCCTCTACCTTCTACTACTTCCCAAGATTAAATGGATCCGGTAATAACGGAATGGCTACTTTAAAATACGCCATATCTTCGCTGACGGTCACGGTTTCTTCTGTGAAAAAATGGTAGCGGCGGCGGATGTTGTCGAGGCCAAATTTAGTAGAATCCATGACCTGGTTTTTCCGCTGAAGGTTGTTGCGCACCACCAGTTTCCCCTGCTCTTCGAACACCTCAATGTGGAGCGGCTTTTTTTCAGAAACGATGTTGTGTTTGATGGCATTTTCAAACAAAATTTGCAGTGAAAGCGGCACAATTTTCAGCGATTTCAACTTTTCCGGGATGTCTATGGTCACTTTCAAATTTTCGCGAAAGCGTTCTTTTTGCAAAAAAACATAGTTCTCGATGAATTCCAATTCCGTTTCAAGGGCAATGATTAGTTCATCGCGGTTTTCCAGTACGTAGCGGAATACTTTTGACAGCTTTTGCAAATAGCTGACGGCCAGTTGACTGTCGTCAGGAATGATACTCATCAGGGTGTTGAGGCTGTTGAAAAGGAAATGCGGATTGACCTGGCTGCGAAGGCCTTCCAATTGGGAGCGCACATGCTCCTGCTTTACCCGCTCCTGTTCAAGCAGCGCATTTTTCCACTGATCATATAGATAAACTCCTTCGTACACGGCCAGAATAAACAGAATTAACAAATAAGTGCCTGCGAAACCTGAAGGCGGTACGCAATCTTCAGGCATGAACCATTTGATCAGGGTAATTCCGGTGATAAAATCCACAATTAGGGCATACGCAATGACCGTGAGGACAGTTTGGATAATCCGTTTTCCGGTTTTTGAAAATTCGGGCTCGCGCTTTCTGAAAAAAACGATGATCCGGCGCGCGCCTTCCCAGTACATTACCGACATCAGGGCACTGACCAACCAGGAGGAGATTAGCAAATTCGGCCAGTCTGCCCAGGTTCGGTCGAAAAACAAAAACGGCATAAAAAAACCGATCAGCGGCGTGCCGATGAGCCTGAAACGCAGGTCGTTAAAGCCGAGATGGTATTTTAGGTCGTTTGCCATGCCGAAATGTAGTGCTTCTCTTGCGATTCGTTGTGTAAAAATGTAAAAGTTGACGGTTTTTCATTTGGCATTTGGCAGGGGGAGTGTTGCATTGGATGAAGGTAGTAAAAATAAAAGTTGGCAGTTTTTCAGTTGGCAGTTGGCAGGGGGAGTGTTGCATTGAATGAACGTAGTAAAAATTAAAAGTTGGCAGTTTTTCAGTTGGCAGTTGGCAGGATTGAGGTTGCAAATGATCCAAAATCCTGCTTCACAAACTGCCGCCGGCTTGGGGATTGATCGCAGTTTTGGGGCTTTCATATGCCGCCTTGCTTTTGATTTGTAACCAAGATTAAGCTTGCAAAATGTAACTGCCAACTGCGAACTGAAGTACTGCAAACTGCGAACTGAAGTACTGCCAACTGAAAAAACTGCTTACTAAAACTGCAATCGGTACATAAAATCCGGGAAGAAGCCGATCTGGTATACTTCATTCACCTGATTTGTTTGTTTGTTGTAGCGGCGTGCGAATATGTTTTCGTTGTTTGTCACGTTCTGGATGTCGAAGTAGAATTGCTGCGACAACTTGCGGTTTTTGCTGTTGAATTGCACTCCGAATTTGACATCCCAGCGGAAGTAGGGGTCAAACTGCTCGCTGAAGGCTTTTGATTGATCCAGCACCTCTGTACCGTATTGCTGCGAAAGCGCCAGATCAACCGGTGTATAGTACCTGCCACCTGCCGTAGTCAGTTTGGTGTCGATGGTAAGTGCGTGGCGTTTGGCTTTGCCGATTTTAAATTCTTTGCCTGCCAATACATTCAGCACATAGCCATTGTTGAAAGCCGTGTTCCGCTCGATTCCATCGCTGCCTTTGTATTTGCTGTCGTAGACAGATGCCGTCAGCAAGGCGTAATATCCTTTGCTGAAAAACTTTTCCAGGGTGAATTCCATGCCATAGTTTTTACCGGTTCCTTCGTTGACTAAGTTGAATTTATCATCCGGGAAGACAAAATCTGCCCCCACATTCAGGGTTGAAAAACTTCCCGGCGTTGCTTCGACCGGCACATTTTCAACAGATTGATAGTAAAGTTCTGCTTTGCCGCGCCAGTTGTTGCCCAATTTCACATCGTAACCGAGTACAAAATGATGGCTGCGGGTGAATCCAAGGTCGAAATTGCTGCGCTGCAGGTTTCCGTCCGCATCTGTTGATTCCAGCAAGAGCAGGGGCAGGGGTTGTACCTGGTTGTGGAGGCCGTAGCCGAGATTGAGGGTGCTGCCTGGCCGGAAATTCCAGTTCAACGCCACCCGGGGCTCAATTGCGACGGTTTCATTCAGGCTGAGGTACTGGACGTGCAGTCCGGTGTTCAGGGTCCATTCGGGCGACATTTTATACTGCGTTTGTGCAAAAGCCTGCAACAAGCTCGTCTGGTCGTCAAAGCGATAAATGGTGCGCCAATCCGGTTCGCCGTCGCCATTAAGGTCAGGCGCATCGTCTCGGTCCTGTGTATCGAGGTCATAAGCGTAGCCTTCTGCGAGGATACCTGCCCTGCCTGTAAAGCGTGCGCTGAATTTTTTGTTCAGATAGCTGGACAAAGAAAGCCGGTATTCTTTGTTGTCTACGGCCGTAATCCGAAGCAGCCTTTCTGCATCCGAGCCCTGATCAAAATAGCGGTCACTGTCGTACGCGTTTTGAGAAGTAGAAGCCGCAACTACTGTGCGTAGATAGGCTGTTTCGTCCAGAATCAGGTTGTGGCGCAGACCAATGACGCCAAAGCGGCTTTTTGCGTAAGCGTCTTCGTCAGATGCTGCAAAAAGGTCGGTTTCGTCCACTTCATCGTGCAGAAAATCGATGTCGCTCAGGCCGCCGATGCCAAAAAGGGTAAATTTTCCGGCTTTGCTGTTGGCAAAATCGAGCTTGAACGCTACATCCTGATAATTTGGCGTTGCATTGGTGCCAATGGGCAATCCTGCGTCTTTGGCAATGCCAACAAAAGAATAGCGTGCTGCCACCACATAGGAACCGCCGCCCATCGGCCCTTCTGCCATCGCCTCCAAACCGCTGATGGCGCCCAATTGAACCGTGTATTCGTTTTTATCGCGGTTGCCGCTGCGAAATCCAAGGTCAAATACACCTGCCAGAGCATTGCCATATTCAGCAGGGAAAGCAGAAGTAAGGAAATCTGAGTTGCGCAACATATTCGGATTCAAGGCGCTGACAGGTCCGCCCGTTGTTCCGAAAGTAGCAAAATGGTTGGGGTTGGGAATTGGAATGCCTTCGATGCGCCAAAGAACGCCGGTGGGCGAATTGCCACGGATGACGATATCGTTGCGGCTGTCATCCGGAGTGCTCACGCCGGCAAAATTGCCTGCCAGGCGAGCCACATCGCTTCTGCCGCCAGAGTAGCGGTTGACTTCTTCGAGGCTGAACTGGCGTGCGCTGATGGTCGCCAGGTCGTTCTGTGCCTTGTCTTTTTCTGCTGAAGCCGTCACCACAACTTCGTCTAATTTCGTGATGCTTTCTTCAAGAGCGAGGTTGAGGATCACTTCTTTTCCCGCTGTGACCACCACATTCGGGATGGTGAGGTTGCTGTAACCGATGTAGCTGACCTGAAAAGCCTGTCGGCCTACCGGGATGTTTTCGAGTGAGAAATAACCGTCGACATCCGTAATTGCCCCTGTTTGTGGCCCATCGCCAAGCCAGACGATGGTGGCGCCGATGAGTGGCATTTCCGATTGTTTGTCGGTGATTTGGCCTTTAACTGTTTGAACCTGTGCCTGCAATTGCAACCAGGCCAGAACTGTAAAAATGGAAAGTAAGAGAATTCGCTTCATTTCGTGTGTGATTTTGATCAAAGAAAGCCGGTTTGCTTAAAGAGCAAAGGGCAAGTTGGCAGGGGCAATACGGTCTTGCTTTCTTGCATATTTGCCATTTTGCCCTTTACTAATTTATCAACTTGCAACCTTGTCTCTTGCAAACCGTTGATCCAAAATTAGGGCGCCGAAATGCGGCTTGCTGCGACAAAAAAGATGAGTTGTCGAAATGTGGACTTGAATTGTAAAGGAGAGTGGATGAATGATCTTTCGTTTATTCCAGCGCTTTAATCAATTCAGCGGCCTTGCGAAAATTCCTGCTCTGCGGGCTATTTGCAACAGCATTTAATTCCGCGAGCGCATTTGCTTTATTGCCAGAAAGGGTATAAGCCAGTCCCAGATACCAGTGAAGGTCGTCGGCATAATTACCGGAATCGCTGTTGCGGGCATCCAAAAAATGACGGATGGCAGTGCTATAATCGGGTTGGGGAAGTTTCAGGTTGCAAAGTCCGGCAAGGATGTGGTCAGAAGCCTCCGCAGCACTGTCTGCGAGCAGGGGGGTGATGCCGTCCAAAGCATCTTGAAATTTACCGTTTTCGTAGGCGGTATAACTTGCGCTGCGCTGTGGATCTGTTTGTACGTCACCTCTTTGAAATCCGCCTCCCGGAACAGAAAGCTGTTCAACTTCAAGAGCCGCCATTTGCAGGGGATCCAATTGTGAGGTGTTCATAAACCACCAAATGCCAAAACCAAGAAGCAGGATGACCGCTGCAGCAGCCAACCAGGGGCGCAGTCTGCGGATGAGGTTTCCCGGAGCCTGGCGATGCACGCCTTTTTCGGCCAATGCTTTGGCCCATTGTGCCTGCAAATCCTGATCGAGCACCTGACGCAACAATTGCTGTTCCGTATCCGTCAGCTCGTCTTCAGGAAGGGATTGTGCTCTGAGTTGTTCACGTAGTGGTGCTTTCATGGAGAATAAGTTGCTTTATTTAGTTGGTAGACGGTAGACGGTAGACGGTGGACGGGCTGTTCATTATCCACCGTTTTACAAGGATAAAGGGGGCAGAGTGCAAATAGTAGCAGTATCTCCGTCCACCGTCCACCGTCCACCGTCCACCGTCAACCGTCAACCGTCTAATTCAAAAAACACCCGTCTCAATTCCTTGATGCAGCGAACCTTGCGTTGGCGGGTGTTGGCCTCGGAAGAATCGCCGATCAATACGGTAATGCTTTTTAAGTCCAGTTTATCGTAATAAAACCCTTTGAGCAGTTTTCGGCAAATGTCACCGAGTCTGCTAAAAGCTTTCGCCAGCAGGGCCAGGGTTTCTTCGTCTTCCAGATAAGTAGCTGGTAGTTCCAGTTCTTCCGGAAAGGATTCTGTGGGAACCTCCTTTTCTGATTTTTGATCCCGCAGGTATTTGGAAACGGCTATGCGCATAAAATAGGCTTCCAGATTGCCATACGCCACCTTCCCTTCCATCAGGAGGCGCCGGAATTGTACCAGACTCCACATCACCACATCATAAGCGTCGTGTTGCCGCGCGCTGTATTTCATCACCAGCAACGAACGGCAACGCTCGAAATGGCTCAGGAAAATTTGCTCAAAAAGCTGCTGGTTGCCTTGTTTCAGGCCTTCCTGCAAGCGTTGGAACTCCGTTTCCGACAACCCAAAATTCTTGTTTAAAGCTACTGGTCCTGCGTTCATGCGCTTCAATAATGAATGGCTTTCGCCAAAAATAGGAAAACGCAGAGACTAATCGAATAAATAAGTCAATTTCAATGGTTTTGTGACGAAGAGAAAAAAAATGGAGGTGGTTTTGTCACAAGGAACTCTTTGCATACTTATTAATCAGTAAGCATGTTTGATCTATTTAAAGTTTTTCCTGATTTAGGAATAACTGATTTATTATTAATTCTTTAACTCTAAAAAACACTATTAATGGAAAACGAAATCAAGGATTCGATTTGTACCCAAAAACTGCCGATATCGGGTAGCATTTGGTGCGACGATCAAACCGATGTCTACGTTGGGCGTTGCGAAAAACTAAGCGCGAAGGCTATTGCCTCTCAGAATCATCCCACTTTCACCCGTTTTGAAACAACGGCTACGTGTTGCGACTATCTTTATTTTGTATGTTGGAGTAACGACTGGGGGATCAATGGATTTCTTGCAGAAATCAACGGCATCCTGACGAATGGAACCGACTGGGAAGTATTTGCAACCGGCATAAACTATAACAGTTCCAGTCCCAGACCTCCTCAGAGTCAGGTGCTGGAACAGATCGAAAAAGCAAACTGCCACCATTATTGGAAACGACCCACGGAAGGCCCAAAGAATAAACCAGCCGCCAATAACCCCTTTCCGAATATCCCTTCGATCAGCGCGAACGCAAATTTTATCTGGTACGATAGCGGGCTCGACACCACTCCCGGCACTCCATTCAAAGGATTCAACCACGACGAATTCCTGATTTTCAGGCTGTCAGTCAAAAAAATCTACCGCGAATGCGATGTTTGTGAATGTGAAGATTGTCATTGCTGCGATTGCGGATGCGATGGCTGCAATGAAAAGGCTGGCGAACAGGAAGCTGTTTTGGGAAAAAGGGCAAAGGGCAAACAATTTATCATACCCGGCAGTGCAAATGCAGCGCTTTGCACCCGCCCATATACCCCTACCAAGTGTACCCAGGCCTTATCATCCAAAAAACTGAATTTGTGTTTCCACCTGCATTGGGGCGACGGGCCGACCGATCAAATCGAATCGACGGACACAGAGGTGTTGTACCTCACGGTTTGCAATCCTTATGCCGATTTGAAATTCAGAGGTTTGCGGATTACCAAACTGACCATCATTCCTACCCAGCCGCTTGCTCAAATGCAACTGGTGCCGGATAGTTTCCTCTGTTTCGATTGTTTGGATCCTTGCTCCTGTAAATCCAGAGAACTGGCGTTGCTTACCAAGAACGTCCCTCCGGGCTCGTACTCCATCGAAGTTGAATATTGTGTAGATGAAGTGGAGGTGACCTCATATGTTGGCGGAAAGACAACTTTCCCAATAAAGGTCATTCAGGACTAAATGGCCCGTCTCCAAAAAACCATTTGAAAACGCCCCGCAGCGACCTGCTCACCACAGGTCGCTGTTTTTCAATCGGTTTCCTTTACAAATTGACTTTTTTTATTACATTTGTTTTACGACAAACTTCAGTTTAAACAAGCCTTGCCATGAGAAACAACTTTGGGAATACGCCGGAATTGCTCCGTCATGCCGTTCTTTTATCCCTTTTTCTTTTTTTATTTTTTGTCAACCTGCTTTCTGCCCAAAGGGTAAAAGTTTACCCCGATACCAACGGCAACACAATCATTGAAACCTATCTTACCACGAATGACCCCATCCCGGCCAACAATGACCCCTATCCAATGGATACCCAAAACGGAGAAACTTCTTTTGGGTATTTTTATAGAATAGACAGCGCCCCTGAAAATAGTACCGATAATATCCCCAAAAATGAAGGCGCCTATTATTGGAAAGATGATCTGCCAAACGGAGTGCTTTCCATCAAAAAAACAATCGCACTGCCGCCTGGAAAATATTCCTTAATCGTTTACGAATCCAGAAAATCGAGGCCTATCCGAACACTACTTCAGGATAAGACCAACCCGGTCATCTTTGAAGTGCCCGTTCCTCATCTCAGCTTTGCTAATTTTTTTCAGGCAGTGGATATGACGATTAATAATGTGCCGTCCGGCATCAAAATTGAAAACAGCTGGAATGTTTTTACCGATACAAAAAGCGTTCTTGATCCTGTTGACCACAATACTTTTTCTACTGCAGCCATTCAGGCCCCACAACAGCCCTGGTTGTTCATCACGCTTTCTTTGCAGCATTGGCAACAGCAGGTCACCCTGAATTATGACAATAAAATTTTTACCTATGGCGGCTCTATTTTCGGGAATAGAAAGGAAGATTATTCCGCTACATCCTGGGCCTCTGCCATCACCCCAGGTACCACCCCCGGGGAGCTTTTGATCAAACGGGGTACCCCCCCGGACAATGCCTCTGATCAAACGCACATCCACCTTATTTTTCAGTTGAACCCTGGCGCCCAGTTCTTTTCTGAATACGTTCAATTCAGCGCCCGGCTGGAGACTGGCCAACCTGTCGTTTTATCGCTTCCGGTGAAACCCAAACCCCATGATCCCAATAACCTGACGGTGGATAAAAAGACCATTTGTCCCTGCGCCAAGGCAGTTGATCTTAACTATCGGGTTGAATTTCAGAACATTGGAACGGGACCGGTAAAAGATGTAAAAGTTGTATTGATGGATACTGATGGATGGGATGTTTCCAGTTTGGTAACGAAAGGGGGAAATACCCTAAAAAAAGGGGCGCCCATGTTGTTTCATATGGGACCCAGAGCTGCCCCTGCGCCAACTTTTGAAATTACAGGGATTAATTTACCGGGCAAAAATCAGGCAGTCCCCTATAGCGTCCCGGATGATGAGACCTGGGATTACTTTGAATTTACGGTAAAAACCAAAGATTGCCTGAAAGACAATACTTTCATCCGACCTATAGCAAGGGTCTACTTTGCAGACGTTCCCGGTTACCTCGACACTAATATTGGTGAAACCCATGTGCTCTATACCGCCGGACAGTCTACGGATACTGCGCCGATGCCCTGCTCTAAAATCATCAGTTTAAACTGTCAGAATTGCAGGGCAAAGCCAGTAGACACTAAAATCAAAAAAAATCGGGATTGATAATTGCCCTGTTGCAGATATTGACGCTTCCCAGGTGGCTTATTCATTAACCACAAAAAACGTTTTTATCATGAGAAATTTATTTAAAAACTGGTGTTACTTGATTTCCCTGTTTATTTCAAGTGTTCCCCTGAACCTTCTGTCAGCACAATCTATAGCGATAGCTACAAATTCAGGAGGACTTGTTAAAATAGAAACCAAACTTGATATTGGCTCTCCAATATCCAATACAACCCCGGATTATGAATCCTCAGTAGGCTTTTTTTATCGTCTGGAAGATGTAAATAATCACTACTCTTATTTTTGGCCAAATACCATTTATGATGATATCGACGATACCAAGGAAACTGCAATGAGTACCCTGGAATTACCAAATGGTACCTATCAGGTAATTGCCTATGAAAGCAGAAAAAGTAAGCCTATACGAACAACTGCTTTAGCCAGCGGAACACCATTTACGGTTACCGGAAGTTCCTACCAGTTTCCCGAGATCAATCTTGGAGGGAGTGAACTTCATCTTTACAGCAGTTGGAACATTTACTGGCATGAATTTCCTGCCTATACAACCGTTCCGGAGCATAACACATCGCCGGCAAATACTTATTTACCACCAACAACAGAACCCTGGGTATTTATGACTTTGGTAAAGAAGGATTGGATGATCAATGCTCCGATACAAATTGAATTCCCTGACTTTTTATCTTACGGAGGATTTATTTGGGGAAATGAAATGAATAGTACCAAAATTGGCGCTACGGTTTCCAATACCCTGGGGGCTCCGCAATCGCTTAGCATTAGCAACAACGGTACTGTACCGGCTAACCAACAGGTCATCATTCACCTTATTTTTAAGAAAAACGGAAATTACATTCCATCTGATACTTATCCCGGAGCTGCTTCATTCAAGGGGTCTTACGATACCCTACAAGTAGGGCCGGGCGGAACCCCTGATACCGTACTTGTCGACACCACTTTTGTGTTTAAACCCAAGCCTAAACCTCATGACCCTAACCGCTTAGCTGTCGATAAAAAAGAATTATGCGAATGCGGCTTTAATGAGTACCTGACTTATCGAATTGACTATCAAAATGACGGAGAAGCGCCAACAGACACCGTTATGGTCTCTTTAATGGACCTGAATCATTTGCATCCGGCGACAATTCAGCACAACAACGATACGGATGGGCATATGGCTCCGATAAATTACAATTTGAACTATACGCCCCCAAAAAATGAATTTTTGATAAAGTACCCTAAAGGTTTGCCGGGGCTCAAACAGAACTCAAAGATGTATCCCAAAGTTGTTGCTGAAGCTTGTCAGGATTACCTTTACATCAAAGTAAAAAAAGAGGATTGCCTTGCTGCCGGTACAAAAATTCAGCCTAAAGCAAAGATTACTTTTGCTGGTACCAAGGATACCATTTACACCAATCTGGATGAAACTTTGATTGTAGCTTCTTCAGAGTGTAAGTCCTGTCCTCCTAACTTAAGGTGTCCGGGCTGTCCCAGGAAAGAACCATGTTGGTTATTCAGGTGGTTCCGGCGAAAAAACAAGCATTAAATTCAATTGCATTAATGGTTCTGAAACCTTTGTCTTGCCTGAAATCTTTTCACTCTAAGCTGCTGCTCGCCCTCCTCATTGGCGTCAGCAGCTTTCAGCGTTCAGAGCCGTCAGCAGTTTTGAATGCAGCCGTATGCCAGGTAGAAGATGCGGTCGCATTAATGGGAATTGAAGATTATGAATCGGCCATCCCACTACTGAAAGAGGCCCTTTTGGTGTTTGAAAAAGCAAAAGACGGGGAAAGCTATCTGGCGGCTTGCCGGAAACTGGACGATTGTTTTTTTGAAACTGACTACCTGAAAGGCATTGCATTCTTTGAAGCGGCCACAAAAAAGGCGGAGCACTTTGAAAATTCTAAACTACAAAAAGCTTATTTCTTCAGTTATCTGGGAAGCTACTACTACTATGATGACCCGGCCCGGGCTATCGCAAACTATAAAGAAAGCCTCTCCTATGCTGAAATGATAAAAGATACCAGTCTGATGTCTCGCTGCTATGTAAACATTGGCAGGCTTTATTGGGATAGCGGCAACCATGAGGGGGGCCTTGATTTACTGATGAAAGCCCTCCCGTTTTTCCAAAACCTGAAAGATTCTTCGAATCTGGCCACGGTACTCTATTACATCGGCGACATTTACCGTTCCAAAGCCGACCTACGTTCCTTTTCCTGTTTCCGACAGTCCCTTGCCATCAACCCTAATGATCCGCAAACATGGATTCAGTTTTCCAAAGCCTATCAGGATTTTGGGAAAATCGACAGCGCTTTTGTTGTGCTGGCTCAGGCGCTTCCGCTTTTAGGAGATGATGCCGCTGGCAAAGCAGATGGTTATTATCAATACGCCCGACTTTACAGGGAAAAACACAACTTCCCAAAAGCCATTGCCTGCATCAATCAGGCGTTGACTTATGGCGAAGCGGGTTATGGGATTGAGCATATTGAATATGCCAGAATAAGCAACCTCGCCGGCAAAATCTACCTCGAATCCAACAATCCCGACAAAGCGCTGGCCTGGTTTCACAAAAACCTTTTGGCCCAAAGCGCTGGCGCCAATGAAGTGATGGATGCGTCAGAAAACCCTGCTTTAGATCAGCTTTCACCCGGCAGTTATTGGGTACTTGGCAGTATAGAAGGCAAGGGGGCTGCCTATTTCCAAAAATACAAACAAACCCGCGACCCCAAAACGCTGGAATATGCACTTGCTGCCTTTGAGCTTGCCATCGCTTACGGCGAAAACATGCGCTTGTCCTACGGCCACGAATCTTCGAAAGCCGAATTGTATGAATACCTCGATCCCGCTGTTTCAGGGGGCATCAAAACGGCTATGGAACTTGCTTCCCTAACCGGAGATGCCAGTTGGTCCGAAAAAGCCTTTTCCTTCGCAGAACGCGTAAAGGCGGCCGTCATGGCAGAGGCTTTGTACGATAAAAGCATCAGGCATTTAGGGGGTGTTCCCGATACGTTGCTCGAACAGGAGCGCCGTTTACAAGAAAGCATTGCCGAACTGGAAATAGGGTTGCATTCGGAACCCGATTCAGCGACTGCTTATCAGGATGCACTGCTGGATGCAAAGCTTCAACTGACGCAATTGAAGGACAAACTCGAAAGGGACTTCCCCCGCTATTACGAACTCAAATATGCTTTCCGCAAAAATGCCCCGCTCCCCCAAATCCAGGACAAGCTCGGCGAAGGCGATTTGCTGGTGGAATATTACCGGGGGGATTCGACCCTGTATACTTTTGCGCTTTCGAAAAAACAACTAAAAGCTTACGCTACGCCGATTACCGGGGTTTTTGACTCAACCCTGAACCAATTCCGACGCTCGCTCAGCGATTGGGATTACGTTAAATATGCTGAAGCTGATGCAGCGCGCGACTACCTGACTTCTGCGCCAAAACTTTACGAATGGCTGCTTGCCAGGCCACTGTCAGATTTTAAAGCCAGCCACCTGACCATCGTGCCGGTCGGAACACTGGGACTGATTCCGTTTGATGCCCTGCTAACGGCGCCGTATTCCGGAAGCTGGAGGGATCGGGATGTTCCGTATTTGTTGAAGCAGTGTCCCGTCAGTTACGCCTGGTCGGCGGGAGCGACAATTTACGGGAACCGGCAGACTTCCGGCGTATCTTACCATTTTGGCGGTTTTGGCACACAATACGACGACGACCCCAAACCGGTGGCCATGCGCGGCGATTTGGGCGCCCTGCCAAATGCCGACGATGAAGTCAGGGGTATTAGTGCCCTGCTAAAAGGCAAATCCTGGCTGAACGGAGAAGCTACCAAAGCGCATTTTCTGGACTACGCGCCCCTTTGCGGCATCCTGCACATCGCCACCCATGGCATTCTCGATGAAGAAGATCCGATGCAATCGCACCTGGTGTTCAACAAAACGGCTGACGGCGCCGAAAACCGGGTTTTTGCATCAGAATTGTACAACATGGATCTGCATGCTCAATTGGCTGTGTTGAGCGCCTGCAATACAGGCTCCGGAAAATTGGCTGCGGGTGAAGGGAACATGAGCATTGCCCGTGCATTTGCTTATGCCGGTTGCCCGACTTTAGTGAGCAACCTCTGGAGCGCCGACGACCAGGCTTCGGCCAAACTGATGCAACTTTTTTACCAAAACCTGAAATCGGGCGCAAAGGTGGATGACGCGCTGCAGGCTGCCAAACTGAGCTACCTCGATTCAGAAAATGCTTCGGTCTCCCTGCCATTTTACTGGGCCAATTTCATCGTGGCCGGCGAACGGGATGCCTTGTCCCTGCCTTCTCACCGGGGCTGGTTGTCGTTTGGCGCATCGCTGATCGGCGCGGGCTTCCTGTATTTTTTATATCGGCGGTTTTACAAACAAGCTACTGTTTGATCAATTTGCCCATCGCTATCTCCCCCTTCAACGTTTTCAGGACAACAAAATAAATCCCTGTTGCCAGGTTACCTACCTTCAGTTCCGTTGTAAAAGGGTGCGTTTGCAATAGCCTTCCCGTAGGATCCATTACATAAAGTTGAGCGTTTTTTACATCCATCTCCTGCGGCGTCGCGATGGTGCAAACGGCACTGGCCGGGTTTGGGAACAAGGTCAACTGACGCCAGCTGCCAGTCAATTCCCGGATGGCGGAGACAACTTCGACCCAGGTTTTAGCTGTATTGGTTCTAACCGGCGCATTGTAATCAAACACAATATGAGCTGCATTGCGAACGGTATCTGTCTCCTCCAGTCCCGGCAGCAGGCGGATGGCGAAACGCAAAAAACCATGACTGCCCGGTTCATTCGCAAGAGTGGGGCTGAGGGCAATGGGGTAAAAAGTAGCTTCGAGCACCCGCCCTTCCCGGAACGCATACTGGCAGGCGTGGCTGGCACTGCGTATCTGGATGGAAGGGAGATCCAGCCGTTCACTCAGGGTGTCGGTTAGGCGTACCAATCCCGCATAATCCGTTCCGGTGTTTTGAAAGCGGATGGTGTAATCGAGCCAGGTACCTTCTGCGGCAACTTCGGTGCTGATGCGTTCAGGATCAACCAGCTTGTCATTCGGATCGAAGGAGCCAACTACCGTTTCCGTGAAGCTCACGGTATTGTCAGCCAGGAAAGCATCCGGAATATCCGGAATGGCTTCTACGAAAAAAGGAAGCAGTGTGCCGATGGAGACCGTAGTCGGAATTTCGAGCAAGACATTAAAGTCGTAGTTTATAAACGGGAGCAGGTCTAAATTCCAGATCAGGGTATCTGCCGAAACCGCATTCGCAGGCGGCGAATCCGGAGTGGCCTCTATGGCAGTCGGTTTAATGAACCGCAGCATGCCTGTAGCATTCACAGATCCTGTATTGATGACCCTGATTTTTAACGCAGTTGTGGACCCGGGGCGAAATGCAGCGGCTGCTGTAGCCGAAACAACGAGATCCGGCACGCCGGGCAGCACTGTAATGGCGAAAAAATAGGGCTGCGGTGTAGCACTCAGAATATGAAAGGCCGGTTCGCTGATCCACGAGGGATTGTTCAGGTAAGGGCGGAGCGTATCGCCCGGGGCGCCTGAAAAAAAGACAAATTCACCACGAACATTGCTGATGGCCTGTGCAGAAGGCGTGCTGACTACAATATTGGGAATGCCCCTATCGGTACCATCCGGAATGCCATTGCTGTTTTGGTCAAAAAAAACTTTGCCGGGGCGAATCGGATTGCCGGTTTCGCCGGTATTCAGTTTCCAAAGCGCTGGCGTGACGCCGTCTGTCGCACTTTTGCCAAAAGCATAAAAGCTGTTGTTGTGCATGCCAAAGGCCAGCGCGCCACGGTCAAAATTGCGGTTGGTCAGGAAAGGCTGGGCGGATATGAGGTTGATCCAGTTCTCACCTTCATCAACAGAAAGGAGCAGGTTGTGTGCGAATGTGGAAGTTACATCGTAGGCAAACAAGGCCTGCTCGCCAACGACCAAGGTATAATTTCCGGAAGGTGAAACCGTTATCTGTTGCCAATGATCGGTGTCGTATCGATAGTAAATGGACGTGAATCGCGCATAAATTTGCTGCTCATTGAAAAAAAGCTGAAAATCCGAAATGCCGGCCAAAGGTTCAATGTTCCAGGTCATGCCCAAATCTTCAGAAATGGCATAGCCGTTGTGTGCGACCGCGAACAACTTCCCCTGCGAAAAAGCAGCCTGCCAGATCGCACCGGGAAAGGTTATCGGTAGTTGCTCCCAGTCCTGTCCAAAATTGCTGGTTTTATAACAGGTAGCATTTGCGAAAAAATAATAGGCGCCGCTGGCATACAACATCAGGTTGTAAGTGCCGGCTACATTTGGCGGGAGCGGGAAGAGCTGCCAGGTTTGTCCGGTGTCGCGGCTGTAATACCAGGAATTGCCCAACTGCATTCCCTCGTTGATAACGAGCGCGCTGTCGCCTGCAATACCAGTGGTGACGTTTTCAAAATTTCCGGCATAGCGCCAGGTCTCGCCGTCATCAGGCGTATCGAACAGGCCAAATTCGGTGGAAAGGAACATTCGCCCGGCATGGGAAAACAGCGTTTTGTTGGTGGTTGTCGAGTAGGGCGATCCAAATAACGGGCGGTGCAACCCCGGGTTGAGCGCTACCCAGTTTTTGCCGCTGTCAGTTGATTTAAAGATGCCATAGTCGGTTCCCATCCAAATTTCATTGCTGTTTACTTTGAGCACATTGGGGCCGGGGGCAGCCAATTCTTTTACCCAGGTCAGCCCTCCGTCGGCAGAGGTGAATAAATTTTTCCCATCCCCGCAAAAAAGCTTCCCGTTGTATTCGATCATGGAATGCACGTATCGTCCGCCCGGAAACGGCAGCAGGTTCCAGGTGGCGCCGCCGTCGGTGGACGTGTGCATGCCCTGTTCTCTTGCGGAAAGGAAAAGACTGTTGCCAAAAGCAAAAAGGTCGGCATCTGTATAAGAAAGGCCTACTGCCGTGATGGCGTTCGTTAATGGAGTCCAGGTGTCGCCGGAGTTTGCCGAAACCCAAAGGCCGATGCCGTCAAGTAGCAACAGCTTATCGTCCCACTGACAAATATCCGAGATGTTCCAGCTGGCCTGGGAGATAAAGGAATTATGGCTTTCGAGTCCGTCGCTGTTGGAACGCCAAACCACATTGTTTGCGGAAGCAAAAATATAATCGCCTGAAAAAAGTACTTCCAAAAAATCAGAATAATGCGGAATCACGAGGTCCCATGATTGGCCGGCATCGTCTGATTTGTAGGCAAACCCAGGCCAGCCGTTGGAATTGACATAGTATAAATGTCCGTTTTCGGATTCAATTGTTTTGGATTTGCACAGGCCGCCCGGGCATAAGGTATCTGCGGGAACAGCCAGGTTTGCCCAGACGCCGCCATTTTCAGCGGTAACAGTTTCAAATGAAGTGCTGTTCGGAAAATTTGATTGTGCAAACACCTGATCTCCGACAAAGGCGAGGGAGGAGATGTGTTTTCCAACGGGGGTGCGGTGTTCCGACCATTGTGCATGAAGGTCCGTGTGGCAAAACAGCAATGCCGGGAGCAAAAATGAAAGTAACCATTCTCTAATCATGGGACAATTGTTTGAGGGGGCAGTTTTATCCTATTCAGTTCGTTTTACTGATCCGGCATAAGCAGGTATATTCCGGGCGCCTAGTCTGTGCAGATTTTGATTCCGGAAGAAAGGATTCCTTTTCGCAGGCTGCTCAACCCACGGCGCAATGCGTCCGTTTCATCAACTCCCTGACGCAGCATTTGTGCCTCTGAAGTAAAACGCTTTGTATAGCACAGTACATTGTCTGAATTTCGTGCACTCAGGGTCATTGTAATGACCCATTTCACTGCATCATTACTTGCGCGGGTTTTATCCATGGAAAACCTGCAATCCAAAGCTGATGCATAGTTCCCACCTTTCGCGGCCGGATAGGCAGCAATGCCTTTTTCAAGCAATACTTTTGTTAGAAAAGCAGCTATTTCATCGTCAAATTTATCGTTATTACCACTCACTTTTAAGGGGACGCCACTTTTTTTTGTTTGTTCTTGCGTTGTTGGCGACCTTTTTTCTTTGCTGTCGGGTACGTTAATGGTTTGATGATCATTGGACTTATTTTCGGGTTTCGATTGCTCTGAATTTACAGTAGGTTTTACGCCATCCTCCTGTTGACGGGATGGAATATTAAATTGCCAAATTAATAAAGCCGCCAGTAGGCCGGCCCCCAGTGACAGCCACAGCGTCGATTTTTTTACCTTTCGAACTTTTGGGAAGGCTGGATGGATTAGTTTGGCGGCATCCAGTTCTTCCAGCAGTTTCATCCCATCTCTGCTGATGCCGTTGCGTTGCCGGGAGGCTTCTTCGTGGGATAAGACGCCGTCAGAAGAGAGGTCTTCCAGCTCAACAAAGCGGCGCTCAAGCAAAACCAGTTCATTGTGCCAGTCTTCGCTTGCTGTCTCCATTTGAGAGGCCGCTTTGAAAAAAGCATCCAGTTCATTGCGTCGAATAAATTCTGTGAGCGTCTTTTTATCCATATCGAAATAGCTTCCGTTGAAGTAAGGCTTTCAAAAATGGCCATTTTATTTTGGAATACAAAACCAATAGCTCATTAACGGGCAATTTCCCGCATGGCTTCCAGTGTTGCTTCCACATCTTCCACATTCGTGTAGGCCGAAATGCCCATACGCGTAACCCCGCCTTTTTCGCGCAATCCCAGCACTTCAGTCGCGCGTATCGCATAAAAATGGCCGTCCCAGGCAAATATGTTTTGTTCTGCCAGCAAATGGCAAACTTCATCGGGGCGCTTTCCGGCAACTTTTATCGCCAGGGTGGGAGCGCGAAGTGGGTCATCCATGCCCGGACCGACGATGCTGATGCCGTAAATTTGCGACAGGCCTTTGTGTAGCGTCAGCACCATCTCCCTTTCGTGCAGCCCGATTGTTTGCATCGCATCCAGCAGGCGAGCGCGCAGTGTCAGCCCTTCTCCGAGTGAAGCAATGAAGTCTACGGCAGCGCCAACACCCGCCATAGCAGCGTGGTTGAGGGTGCCCGTTTCAATGGAGTAAGGGGCGTGTTGCGCAGCTGTGCGCAGGCGGTCTGGTTGCAAACGGTCGAGCAAACCGGGCCGGCAGTAGAGGATGCCGACATGGGGCCCATAGAATTTATAGGCAGAACAAAGCAAAAAGTCGCACCCCAGGTCCCGGACAGCAAGCGGAAAATGCGGAGCATAATGCACTGCGTCTATCAACAGCCAGGCGCCAACCTGGTGGGTCAGCCGTCGGGCCAGGGCCACATCGTTTACCGTACCACTCAGGTTGGAGGCGTAACCCATCGCTACGAGGCGCGTGCGTTCATTGATTTTGGATGCCATGTCCTCGTAATCGAGTGTGGCGTCGGGTTTGACGGCAATTTCGCGCACGACGATGCCGCGTTCCTGCAAAGCCAGCCAGGGCGCCCGGTTCGATTCGTGGTCGAGCTGAGTGATGAGGATTTCATCACCGGGGTGCAGCGCACGTCCAATGGCGCGGCTGAGTGCATAATTGAGCGTCGTCATGTTTTGCCCCAGCGAGATGGTATGCCCGTCTTCCGCGCCGAGAAAAGCTGCCATTTTTTCACGCGTAGCATCCATCACGGCGTCCGTTTCGCGGGTGGTGAGGAATGCGCCGTGGGTATTTGCGTTAGAATTTCGGTAGTAAGTGGAAATGGCCTCAATTACCTGTTCCGGAACCTGGGTGCCGGCCGGGCCATCGAGAAAAACCAGCGGACGTTGGTTGTGCAGGCGGCTTAAAGCCGGAAATTGGGCGCGGAAGATGTCGTTCATAAAGCACTGAATTTAATTGAGTCTTTTTTGCTTGTCGCAATAGTGGACCCAAGATATTATATTTACAGGATGCTTTAAATGCTATGTTGCTATGAAAAAATATGCCTTTTTTGCTTTGTTGGTTATCCTTCTGGGTGTGGGTGGCTGTCGCGCCAGCGATTGCGGTTGCCCAATGTCGAAAAATGATCAGCAAATGATGCATGACAAATCAGGTTTTCCAAAAGAAAAAGCCGGACCTTCAATCGCTTTCAGCACTTTGCATCCTTTCTGATTTTTCAGCACTGTTGCCTCACTTTGGCTTTCTGTTCGTGGATTCGCAAGTGATGCCTTTTCTAAACTACAAGGTAGGACAGTCTACTTTTTTAAATAATCTCAAAAAGAATTGCGCAATCAAACGGTTGCTTATATATTTGCAACTGATTGTTTGCGAATAGAGCCCTTGCCAGCAACAAAACATTTTTCGAGCCGTTGACGACCCTGCCCTCAGAGCCCTCAGCAACTCTGATGAATGCGTTGCAGACAATGATATATCATAAATTCTGCACAACTTTTAACGAATAAATGATCATGAATAAGAACAAAATCATTTTCTGGATTGCCACGGGCATCATCTTTTTCTGGTGTGGCGTGATGACGGTTATATTCTTCGGAAGCGAGGAGTCGAAGGCGGCGATGGAGCACTACGGTTACCCACCATATTTCGGTCATATGATCAATGTTTTCAGTATTATAGGGTCAATTGCCCTCGTAATTCCCGCTGTGCCTGAAAGGGTGAAAGAATGGGCTTATTTTGGTTTTGCCCTCAATTTTATTGGCGCAGCGGTAAGCAATTGGGCAGTGGACGGCTTTAGTTTTCAGGTGATTTTCCCATTGCTGTTCTTTGTGCCGCTCGGAGGCTCTTATTTTTTGTTTCACAAAATGGAAGCAGCAAAAAAAGCATAAGGTTGGGCATCGGACATTTGCCGAGCTTCCTGTATGTGGCCACGGTAAAGAAAAACGCGAATTATCAACCAATCAGATACAACTGCGTAAGGGTGGGTATTGGTTTGCCACCAGCGTCTTCAAGGGTAACGGCAAATTTGACCTGATTAGAAAATTCGGACCGGAAAGCAATTTCTTTCAGGGTTCCCGGCGTGGATGGCAGGTCGAAAACTCCCATATCAGCAGGCGGCGAATCGCCGATAAGCACCCAAAGCTGGTATTGTTTGCCGGCTGGCGGCGTGGGAAGGTTCACCACATTCAAAAAAGCTTTGCCTTGTTCCGGGTTAAAGTAAACGGAAGCAACAGCGGCAGGGTCCTTGTCCGGTACCCCACGCATGATGATGGATGTGGTAGAAATATTTTTCAGAAAATCTAATTCAGCGCGGTTAGCAGCATTCTCCCTGGCGATGGCGTCGCAGGATACCCGGATGGAGTCGAGGCGCAACTGCACCTGAGCAATCTGAGCTTCCGTTTGTCGCTTGCTGTTAAAGGCCCAAAGCGCAGCAACAATGCTGACCAGAGCGGCGGCAAGTACAAAATAGATCAGCAATCGCGGCGATTTTGGGGAGAGGGGTGTTGCTGTTTTTGCAGCAGGACGCAAAGCGTCAACGCGACTCAGGATTTCTCCCAAAGTACCCTGGGGCGGCGTTTGGCCGTGCATTTGAGCATACACTTCCATCGCCTGCTCGATGGCGTCAATCTCGGCCCTGACTTCAGGGTGTTGAGCGGCCATGAGCTCTACTGCTGCACTTTCCTGGGCATCTAATTTGCCTAAAACGTACAGTTCCAGTACTCCGGATAATATGTATTCCCTAATTTCCAAGGTAGCGATTTATGAATTCAGTTAAAGAAATAAGGAGCGGCGTCGCAAGTCCTTCGTTGCGAAGGATTTCCCGCAAACGCTCCATGGCTTTTCGAGTTCTGGTCTTCACCGTTCCTAACGGGATGTCCAGTTCCTCGCTGACTTCTTTTTGAGTGTAATCCTGAAAATATAAGAGGGTAATGATAGACTTGTGATGATCATCCAACTGATCTACGATCCGCCTCAAGCCAATATCTTTCAGGTTAGTTTCTTCACTAAGAGATCTGGAATTAGATACGGAATCAGGTAGCGTTTCGGTTTTCTTATCTGTTTTAAATTGTTTTGAGCGGAGTGCGTCAATAGCCAATCGCCTGGTAACCTGTACCATCCACGTAAACAACCGGCCTTTGGTGGCATCGTATTTTTCAGCATTTTGCCAAATCTTGACAAATGCATCCTGCAGTACTTCTTTCCCCTGCTCCTCATCCGGAATCATACCGCGGATGATTCCAAACAACGCCGCTGAATAGCGCTCGTAGAGCAACGCAAGCGACTGGCCATCCCTGGATACCAGGAGTTGGACCATCTGTGCTTCTTTAACATTGTCGCTGTAGTCTGCGAGATTTATCAATGGCTTGGCTGTTTTACGGTCCAAAAATAGAATTTATTCACACACTTTTAGGCCTAATTATTAAAGAGCTTGCCCAAAAATTGCCTCAATGGCCTACGAGCGGAGAATATTATTTTATTCCTGCCGGCCGGCAGGCGGGCTACGTTGGATTTTTTCATCATAGCTGCCGGCTATGCTTGCAAAATCCGCCTTGCCTAAAATAATATTCTCTCGCTCTCGTCTCATCAGACAAATTTGGACGAGCTCTAAACAGCGCTTTCACTGCCCTGAAGAAAGTCCAGAATTTCTTCGATATACCGCCTGTGATTAGCCAGTCTGGGAACTTTGTGCTGGCCGCCCAACTTGCCTTTCGACTTCATCCAGTTGTGAAAAGTGCCTCTCGGCAGTATTTTTGCTTTCAGGGGCGCCAAAGCAATGCTTTTAAAACGCTTGGCTTCGTAATCGGAATTGATTTTTTGCAGGTTTTGGTCGAGCAGCCGTTCAAAAGCTTTTAAATCATTTGGCATTTGCTCGAACTCTATCAACCATTCATGTCCTCCTTTGTTCAGGGAATTGAAATAAATCGGCGCTACGGTGTATTCCGTAATGATGGCATTTAACTCCCGGCAGGTTTCTGCAAGCGCTTTGTCGGTGTTTTCAACCACCACTTCTTCGCCGAATGCGTTGACAAATTGTTTGGTTCTGCCGGTGATTTTTATTTTATACGGGTAAGTTGAAGTAAACACAACCGTGTCGCCAAGCATATACCGCCAAAGGCCGGCGTTGGTGCTGATCACCAGGGCATAATTTTTGCCAACCTCCACATCGCGCAGCGGTATGGCACGCGGATTTTGGGCTCCCCATTCCTCGGCAGGCAGAAATTCATAATAAACGCCGTTGTTCAGCAGGAGGAGCAAATCATCAGCATTGAAATCATCCTGGACAGCGAAAAAACCCTCCGTCGCATTGTACGTTTCCTGATAACTCAGTTTGCCGGAGGGGAAATAAGCTTCAAATTGTTTGCGATACGGCAGAAAACTAACACCCCCGTGAACATACCCCTGTAACTCAGGCCATACTTCTTCCATATTGCTTTTGCCCGTAATTTCGAGGATTTTACGGAAAAGTACCAGTGTCCAGGTGGGAACGCCGCCAATCAACACAATCTGAGGTTCGCGGATTCCGGCAAGAGCCAGTAGTTCTAATTTTTCTTCCCAGTCTTCCAGTAAGGCTGTTTTAAAGTCGGGAATAAAAAAAGGCCGGCCAACCCATGGCATGTGTGAAATCATAACGGCAGAAACATCGCCGGTCATTGTCTGTGGGTATGGGGCAAAAGGCTTTAGGCTTCCCCCCATGATCATGCTTTTGCATTCAAACTGCCGGGCATCGGGCCTGTTGTGGTAAAAACAGGCCATGGTATCCCAGGTTCCCCGAATATGGCACTGCCGAAGATTCTGACGGGAAACGGGGATGAATTTGCTTTTATCCTCTGTGGTACCGGAAGACTTGGAGAACCAACGAACCTGGTCACTCCAGAGCACATCCTTCTCGCCGTACATCATGCGTTGTATAAATGGCTTCAGACTTTCGTAGTCCTGAACAGGCAAGGCCCGGGAAAAAGCGTCGGGCGTTTTTATTTTCCGGTAGCCATACTGACGGCCCCATTCTGTTTGCTCAGCAGCACGGATCAATTGTTGCAGCAAAGCAGCCTGCGTTTCATGCGGGTGTTGAATGCCATGCATGATCTCAAGGTACCGGTATCGATAATACAATCGAAAGCACTGATTGATCAGTTTTCGCATGTATAGGCAGTTGCAGATTGTGAAGTAGTCGCTATGCAAAGTTCGTACAGGCGAAAATAAGCTAAAGTTCCGGCGTTGCCAAAATTGAGCCGATATTCCGCATGTTCTTATTTTCAAAACGCTGTTCCCCACAGGAATTGTAATTTAGCGCTGTACCAAAACCGCCTTGCTGTGAATAAAAACATCCTTGTTCTTCTGCTGTGTTTTGCGGGAAGCATTCAAATGCTCGCTCAAAAGACATATTGCAACCCTGTCAACCTGGATTATGGCTTTACGCCAATTCCTAATTTCAGCGATTGGGGTCGCCACAGAGCTACGGCAGACCCGGTTATTGTTACTTATCAGGGCGATTATTACCTTTTTTCTACCAACCAGTGGGGGTATTGGTGGAGCAGGGATATGTCGGACTGGCACTTTGTGTCGCGCTCTTTTCTCAAACCCTGGCATAAGGTCTATGATGACCTTTGCGCCCCGGCTGTTGGCATCATTGGAGATACAATGCTGGTTTTCGGCTCCACCTATGGCCGCGATTTTCCGATCTGGATGAGCACCAATCCTAAAGCTAATGAATGGACCGAGGCTGTCAGTGCTTTCGACATGGGCGGCTGGGATCCCGCTTTTTTTACCGACGACGACGGCCGCTTCTACATGTACAATGGCAGCAGCAACCGATATCCGCTTTACGGCATCGAACTGGACCGGAAAAGTCTGACCCCCATTGGCTACCGGAAAGAAATGTACCTGCTCGAACCGGATCGCTATGGCTGGCAGCGTTTTGGCGAACACATGGACAATACCTTTCTGGACCCTTTTATGGAAGGGGCCTGGATGACCAAACACAATGGGAAGTACTATTTGCAGTACGGGGCGCCGGGGACCGAATTCAGCGGATATGCCGACGGGGTGCTGGTTGGCGAAAGCCCGCTGGGGCCGTTTACGCCACAATCAGACCCTCTTTCCTTTAAACCCGGCGGTTTCGCCCGCGGGGCAGGGCACGGCGCTACTTTTCAGGACCACTGGAACAACTGGTGGCACGTATCCACCATCATGCTTTCTGTAAAAAACAACTTTGAACGGCGAATCGGCATTTGGCCCGCAGGATTCGACAGGGACGGCGTCATGTATTGCAATACGGCTTTCGGCGATTATCCCCACTATTTGCCGGAAGGCGCCGCCGATCACCAGAAAAGCCGGTTCACGGGCTGGATGTTGTTGAATTACCAGAAACCGGTGCAGGTTTCTTCAACCTTCGGCGGTTTTTTTGCCAACAATGCCGTTGACGAAGCAATGAAGACCTACTGGTGTGCCGCAACGGGTAATTCAGGCGAGTGGATTCAAAGCGATCTCGGGGAACTATGCACGGTGAGGGCCATTCAGATTAACTACGCCGACCAGGATGCCGAATTTCTGGGAAAACGCACAGATATTTATCACCAATACCGCATTTTTCATTCGCTGGACGGTAAAAAATGGGAAATTTTGGTGGATAAAAGCCAAAACAAAACGGACGTACCGCACGATTATGTTGAATTGCCGACAGCCGTAAAAACCCGTTTCATCAAACTCGAAAACATCCACATGGCGACCGGAAAATTTGCAATTGCCGGTTTGCGGGTTTTCGGAAAAGGCGCGGGCGCCGCCCCTGATCCGGTGAAATCATTTTTTGTGCTGCGGACGGAAAAAGACAAGCGTTCGGCATGGATCAAATGGAGTCCGGTGAATAACGCCTGGGCCTATAACATCTACTACGGCACGGCAGCGGACAAACTCTACAACTGCATCATGATGCATAGTGGGAATGAGTATTGGTTTAAAGGCATGGACAACCGGAGGAAGTATTATTTCCGGATAGAAGCGATCAATGAGAATGGGGTTTCAATGCCTTCGGAAGTGGTGGGGGTGGAGTGAAAGAGGAAAAAGAGGGCAAATTGGGAGAACAGACCTGCTGCCTGCCAATTTGCCCTTTGCTCTTTTAAAAATTACTTCTTTCCGCTTTTCTTAATCATCGGCTTCCAGGTTTCGATGGAAGCAGCGTTCATTGTAACATATTCCTTGTTACCGGCTTTTTCTGCCAGCATGGAAGATTTTTCCGCAGCGGCAACCGCTTCAGCGTACATTTTCAGATCGCCAAGGATGAGGGCTTCGCGGCGTACCTGCCAGAATTTCGGGTCGTCACCTGCAGTAGCTTTCTGGATGTATTCCAGTGCTTTTTTCAGGTCTTTACCGCTTTCGTGGTAGTAAGTAGCAGCTGCATAGTAGTCGTTGCCAGAAGGGCCAGCCATGATACGCTCGATATCAGCCATAACTTTTTTGTCCACTTCCACTTCAATCGGCAGGCTCAGCATCGTGTGGTCCCAATAGAAATCCAGTGAAGCAGAGGTATTGCGCAGGTTGTTGATGTCGAAAGTGAGGCTTTCTACCGTATGGCTGGTTTTCTGCACCTTTGAAGAAATTTTTGCAGCAGGCGTTTTGCCTTCATAGCTCGACCAGTCTGTTTTCTCGTAGGGGAAAAACATCACTACCCAATCGTTCTCGCCTGGTATGGTAAGGATGGCATAAGCGCCTTTTGTCAACATTGAACCGCCAATCTTGACGTCATCGCTAAAAGTGATTTTTGTAGCCGAATTCGCGCCTGTACGCCAGGTAGAACCATACTGAACAATGCCACCTTCTCCGAAAGCCTCGCGGTCTTTCAGGCTTGGGCGGGAATATTCTACCGTGATTTCTGTAAGACCAACGGTCTGAGTCAGTTTTGCTCCCGGACTGGGCTGAGGCGTGCGGATTTGAGCATTTGTAGTTGTAATGGCAGAGAAAATAAACGCCAGTACAGCGGTCAGGTAAATAAGTTGTTTTTTCATATTACTTTGAGTTTGAATTAAAAATTGACATAATTTGCGGCAAAAATAGCCTTTCTTGCATGGCAGCAGTAGTTCTGCTATCATTTTCACACTTTCTTAAGATATTGGAAAGCGATTGGATAACGCCTTAATACGACATTAGTTCAATGACGATAGCCATTATAGCCCACGACGGCAGAAAAGCGGATATGGTCGGTTTTGTAAAAGATCACCTCGCTTTGTTTCAACAGAAGAACATCGAACTGATCGCTACGGGTACTACCGGCACCCATCTGGAACGGGCCGGACTTGAAGTCAACAAGATGGCCAGTGGCCCGATGGGCGGCGATGCACAGATCGCTTCCCGAATTGTAGAAGGTAAAATTGATATGGTTATCTTTTTTCGGGATCCTCTGGGCAAGCACCCTCATGAAGTGGATGTCAGCATGCTCATGCGCCTGTGCGATGTATACGACATCCCCCTGGCCACAAACAGGGCTGCCGCATTGCGTTTTGTGCAGACGCTTTAGCATGTGTGCGGTGGGGAAGGGTAGAAAGAAGAGGGTAGAAAGTAGAAAGTAGAAAGAGTATACCTGAAAGCAGTTTGCTTTCCTTGTAGCAATGGTATACGTTAGATTATAGATGTTAGATTTTAGATTTTAGACGGGGAATACTACTCCAATGAGCAGTCTGCCCCCTTTACCCTTTAACCTTCTTCCTTTAACCTTTACCCTTTACCCTTTACCCTTTACCCTTGCCCTTCCCTCTTTTTCCGATACGCCACCGCTCCGGAGTAGATCAAAGCCACAAATGCGCCAACCCCGAGGGTGAAATAGGCATAGTTGAGCGTCGTTCGGTACACGGCCAGCAGGACAATGGCCAACAGAAAGACTGTCGGCGCTTCGTTCAGCAGGCGAAAGCGAAAAGCATTGGGGAGCGCGTCGCCCTTTTCCAATTTCCGGATAATGGTTTTGCACCAGATCTGATAGCCTGTCAGCAAGACGAGCAGCAGCAATTTTACGTGAATCCAGGGGTTTCCTTTCAGCCAGTCCAGGCCATGCAGCCAGAGCATGATCAGCCCACAAACCCAGGTAAGGTTCATGGCGGGATTAATGATGATTTTATACACCCGCCCTTCCATTAATTGATATTGACGCTTGAGGATGTCCTGATCTGGCTGTGGCTGCTCGCCTGCTTCAACGTGATAAACAAAAAGCCGCCCAAGGTAAAATAGTCCCCCAAACCAGGCTGTGAATCCCACAATATGCAGGGCTTTGAAAAAGAATAGCCACATTTTGATGGATGTTAGATTTTAGATTGAGGATGCGAAGATAGAGATAAATTAGGAAGTGGCGAGACATGCGACAGCATATATAAGGCTTGAAGTTTTAGTCAGCAGAGAGCAGTTGACAGGACCATAACTGACAACTGCTCTCTTCATAACGGTCAACTCATTTAAGGGGAGACTACTAAAATTTAAACCCAACTGACAACAAAAACCGACCGTTCCCTACATCATTATTGACGAATTGAACCGGGGCCTCGGAAGTCAGATAGGGGGTATAGGTTTCCTGAACCAGGTAATACCGGTAGCCCAGATCTAAGAAAAACGAATTCTCGCGAATGCCAAACCCGGCGCTAATGCTCTGGTTAACCGTATCGTCGCCCTGAATTGGCGATTGATGCAATCCAAAGCCCGCCCGCAGTCTGAATATCTCATACGCAAATTCTCCGCCAAGGCGAATGTTTGTGGCCGCCTGCAATTGGTTCAAAATCGCATTGTTGACATCTCTTTCAGCATCCTGGAAGCCGGAATATCCAAAATTTGCACCCGTATAATCAGCCCACTCCACTTCACCGCTCAGGAAGCCGGATTTTCCGAAGATGACGCCCAATCCGCCAACGATACGCCACGGCGAACGGAATTTATAGTCAAATAAGCCATCGGGCGATTGTGCATCCCCCGTTCTGCTGCCATCACTATCGGTATACGAATAGGTCATCGTGTTGCGGTAAGTATCGTTCAGGCCGTATGCCGTTGGGGTATGAAAAGCGATGCCCAGGCGAACTGCCTGAATGGGGCGGTAAATCAATCCGGCTTTCAGGTTGATCCCAATCCCGGTGGTAGAAAGGTTTTCTGTAAATTCAAGCCCATCAAAGAAAGGTACATTGCCTCCGGCATCTTCTCCAAGGTCTTCTTCTTTATAAGTCTTGTTTGCAGTATAGCTCAGAAATGGAACTCCGATGCTGACGCCCAGCAACAATTTGTCGTTGTAGCTGCCGCCGAATGCAAAGGACAACTCGTTGATGGAGCCGGATGTTGTTACCGTTTGCTCTTTATAAATCTCGGCGTTGGGGCGAATTTCCACATCGGAATCGTAAATGCCATCGTCATTAAAATCATACAACGCGTCTGCATCAAAAGCGAGCCCGGCCTCAAAGTCGTCCAATCCGTCGGAGCCGTTTGCCAATTCCTGAAAACGGTTAACAATAGAACCGACAGACTGCCCGTCGTAGTAAAAACGCTGGTTGAAATTGGCCACCTGGTTGAGCCCGATGCCAAAATTAAAAGTGGTCCATTCTCCTCCGTTGGGTCGTGTGGCAACAACAATGCCCAGGTTACTGATACCCAGCTTGCTCACGCGTTCCTGGTTGATCAGGGCATCGTCGCTTTCCAGCAATTTCGATTCTGTGTTGACGGTGAGCAAAGAAGGGGTTAAAACGAATTCGGAACGCCGATACCAGCCCAGACCTGCGGGATTGGTACTCAGTACCGAAAAGTCACTGCCCAAAGCACTTAAGGCGCCGCCTGCACCCAGGCTTCTGGCCGTACTAATGCCATTGTCCTGGTAAGAAAAACGCAGGGCATCGCTGGCCGTTTGGCTGTAAGTCGAAAAAAAAGTCATTAGAAAAACGAAGCTTAGTATGGTTCGCATGGTGTTTAGTATTTGGTGGTAAGTATTTACCTGTAGTTCATACAGTAACGTAAGCACACTGCCACGCCATATCAACGAGGTAATTGTCCGCTTCAATCGGGCAGAACAAGTCTGGCAGCGCTTGTGTACCAATATGGGTGAAAGATATATTTTTTTTGAATAGAAAAGGCGAGTGAATGACCCGCCTTTTCTATCTGTAAAACCAATAGGTGTCTGTCTATTTTATCCAGACTAATTAACCGCCGTTTCGGCCACCTGAACGACTTTTTCCATTGCTGTCGTTGCTGCGGCTGGGCGAAGATGACCTGCTGCCGCCATCATTGCTGCGCGAAGGGGCTGGAGAAGCCTGGCGGCTGCTGCCACTGTTGCTGTTATAGCTGCGCGAAGGAGCAGATTGCCTGCTGCTGTTGTCATAACTGCGCGAAGGGGTTGACGTTCTTGGCGTTTCCGTAGAACGGCTCCTTTCATATCCCGAGTTATTGCTGTCGCTGCGTTGGCGGTATTCCCTTGCAGGCGAATCGTCTTTTTTACGCGTTGGCGCAGGCGTAACATCCTGACGGCTTGGCGCAGGGGTAACATCCTGACGACTTGGCGCTGGCTCGCGGCGCGGTGATTGTGGTTCATCGTATTTTGGACGGGAAGGCGAGCTTCCTTCACGTGTCGGACGATCCATTACCGGGTTGCGATCCTGAACCGTTGGCCGGCTGTTGCGTGCCGGTGTTTCAGGGGAACCTGTATTTTCAACACCAGTGCGGGTTTTACCGTCTTCCATTGCCGGACGGTCATAGCTCCTGCCACTGCCAGGCTGCGGAGACAAACCGGAACCTGAAATGGTTGTCTGGCGTTCTTCTTTCGGCGTCAATGGCCCGGTTTCCGGTTTTTTTACACCCGGAGAGCGATCATTTTTGCGGGGTACCAGTGTAGAACCGGTGGTGCGTGGTCCGAAATACGTATTGTTGTTGGTGTTGACGGTGTTGTAATTATAGCCGTTGCCCCATGTTGGCGGGCAGTAATAACCGTTGCCGCCCCAATTGTTCCAACCGCCGCCCCAGTTGTTCCAACCACCGCCCCAGTTATTCCAACCACCGCCATAGTAGTTGTTGACGTAGTAGTTGTTCCAGCCGCCGCCCCAGGTGTTCCAGCCACCATACCAGGGATCGTTCCAGCTATTCCAGCCACCGCCCCAACCCCAGCCGCGATTGAAAGCGCTCCAGCTGTTCCAGCGATTGAAACGACGCCAGCTTCTCCAACTGTTCCAGGAACTGAAACCGTCGTAAATCAGGACAGTTACACCCGGGTTGATGAAGGGATCGTAGTAATAGAGATCGGCATAGCAGGGGTCAAAATAACTGAACCCATAATATGGTCTGTGAAAACGACGAATACGGGAAGAGTAGTAATAGTCGTAGTCGTCGTAATAATCGTACTCATCGTCGTCATAGCCCTGGCCGTAGCTTGCCGTATTGTTGTCGTAGTTTTCTCCCTCGTCGTAACGGGAAGCAGTCGGCTGATCGACAGGGCGCGACTTATCAATAGTGGTGCTGTAATAGCCACCGTCCCGGTCGGGGTCGTAATAAAGGTCATCGTATTGACCTAAAGCCGCGCTACTCAAGCCGAGTATCAATACGAGGATGGTGGATGCTAAAAAGATTACCTTTTTCATAAGCGGATATTTAAAAGCGCATTTAGAATGAACTGTTCTCAGATTACAAACCCGAAATTATTACTTTTGTGCCTATTTTTTAGTTAAGGGCGTTTTAAATCAGGCGTTTAGGCCGTTAAAGTTATTAAACACATATTTTAACAATTGTTAAAACGAATTTGTTAAGACTCTACAGAGTTGATAACGAATTGTTTACAACAAAAGCAACAAAATTCATGGCTAAGGAAATTACGAGCAGAGCCGACGATTATTCACAATGGTACCTCGATATTGTGCGAAAAGCACGCCTCGCAGACAACTCTCCGGTGCGGGGATGTATGGTGATTAAGCCGCATGGCTTTGCAATCTGGGAAAAAATGCGCGACTCTTTGGATGCAATGTTCAAAGAAACAGGACACGTGAATGCCTATTTCCCGCTGTTTATACCCAAAAGCTTTTTGAGCAAAGAAGCAAGCCACGTAGAAGGCTTTGCAAAAGAATGCGCCGTCGTGACGCATTACCGCCTGAAAAACGACCCTAATGGCGGCGGTGTTATCGTTGATCCGGAAGCCAAACTGGAAGAAGAACTGATCGTTCGCCCGACTTCCGAAACCATCATCTGGCATACGTATAAAGACTGGATAAAAAGCTATCGCGACCTTCCCATCCTCATCAACCAATGGGCCAATGTGGTGCGCTGGGAAATGCGGACGCGCCCTTTTCTGCGCACAACAGAATTCTTGTGGCAGGAAGGACATACCGCGCATGCCACTGCTGAAGAAGCCATGGCTGAAACCCGACTGATTCTGGATATTTATGCCCGGTTCGCTGAAGAATACATGGCCATGCCGGTAATCAAGGGGGTCAAAACTGCCAATGAACGCTTTGCAGGCGCCGATGATACATTCTGCATCGAAGCTTTGATGCAGGACGGCAAAGCCTTGCAGGCTGGCACTTCCCACTTTTTAGGGCAAAACTTTGCCAAGGCTTTTGACGTGTTGTTTTTAAATAAAGAAAACCAGCAGGAACACGTTTGGGCAAGCTCCTGGGGTGTTTCTACCCGATTGGTTGGCGGCCTGATCATGACCCACTCCGACGACGACGGCCTGGTATTGCCTCCCAAACTTGCACCGGTTCAGGTGGTGATCGTACCGATTCCAAAACCTTTCCCGGAATTACTTTCAGAAGCCGATAAAATTGTGGCGCAACTGCGTGCCAAAGGCATTTCCGTCAAAGTCGACACAGACGACCAAAACCGCCCGGGCTTTAAATTTGCCGAATATGAAATGATCGGTGTTCCCGTCCGTATCGGCCTCGGCCAGCGCGATCTGGATGCCGGACAGGTGGAAGTGGCGCGCCGCGATACAAAAGAAAAAACAAGTGTGCCGCTGGAAGGCATTGCTGAATATGTGGACCAGCTCCTGCGTGACATTCAGGATAACCTGTTCAATCGTGCCAAAGCGCACCGCACGGAATATACCACAGCGGTGGATACCTGGGATGATTTTGTTTCTGTACTCGAAAACAAAGGCGGATTTATCTCTGCTCATTGGGATGGTACGAGCGAAACGGAACTCAAAATCAAAGAAATGACGAAAGCAACCATTCGCTGCATTCCACTTGATGCACCGGAAGAGCAGGGCGCCTGTATTTTGACAGGAAAACCTTCGTCGCAAAGGGTGCTTTTTGCGAAGGCATATTAGCAAGGGGAGGGGTCTCAAATTAGCAAAAGGCAAATTGGCAAGTGGGCAAAATTTATCCCGAAAAGCAGTTTGTTGTTGAAGATTTGCATTTTGCCGTTTGAGACCCTCCTGAGCGGTATTCGTTTGGGGAACATTTCTTTGCAGGAACCGATTAATTTTCCCGCCAGGATCGCCAGGGTCTCGCCAGGGGCGCCAGGGTTTGGGACGTCTCGCTTCGCGGATTTTGCCTGCCTGTCCGGTAGGTAGGCGGGAACCATTTTACCCACCGCGTGCATTGAAATATTCATAAGCCAGCCCTTCAATGATCTCAGCGGCCCGTGCCATGGCGTCCTCATAACCGGCACTTCGGCTCATCACCGTCAACACCTCAACAACGCCTTTTCCGGCAAGGGTTTCTTTTTCAAGTTCAGAAGTTCCAACCAGCAGCAATACTGGTTTTTGGTATTGCCTGGCAATCTGCAGCACGCCGTTGACGACTTTTCCTTCCAGCGTTTGGATATCGAGTTTTCCTTCTCCGGTGATGACAAGGTCGGCGCTTTTAACCCTGGCTTCAAACTGGCTTAATTCTAAAAAGAGATCAATTCCACTCCTGATTTCTGCCCCCAACAAAGCCTGTAAACCAGCTGCCACACCTCCCGCTGCGCCGCCGCCGGGAACAGCGGAAATGTCCATGCTGAATTGCCGATTAATAACCTGTGCATATTGCTTCATGCCGAGTTCAAGCTGCTCAATTTCTTTTTCTGAAGCGCCTTTTTGAGCGGCATAGGTATGAGCGGCGCCGGTTTCTCCAAGCAAGGGATTTTTTACATCGCAAAGGCAGCTAAATCTCAGCGATTTCTTTACAAATCCTGCAGGAGGAACAATCTGCCGGATATGAATTAAGTTTTTTCCAATTGGAACCACCTCTTTGCCTGAGGCATCCAGAAACCGGAAACCCAGCGCCTGTGCAATACCTGCTCCACCATCATTGGTAGCACTTCCGCCCAAAAAAAGAACAATTTCATTGGCGCCTTTTTCGATGGCGTCTTTGATCAATTCGCCGGTTCCCTGCGTAGAGGTAAGCATGGGATTTCTTTGGCCGGGAGGCAAAAGCACCAGACCCGAAGCTGCTGCCAATTCGACAAATGCTTTGCCGCCGGATCGGTAATAAACCGCTTCGACCGGATTCCCAAACGGGTCAGCAACCATTAGGCTGATTTTTTGCAAATCGAGATAAGTACTGAGGATATTCAAAGAGCCGTCGCCGCCGTCGGCAAGCGGGTGAATTTGGCATTCAACGGCCTGATCAAAGCGCCGGATTCCCCTCGCGATGGCTTCGGCAACCTCCTGTGCACTCAACGAACCTTTGAATTTGTCCGCGCAAATCAGTACTTTCATAAATAAGGCTAAATGATTACGAAGTAATTTGGGTCATCAAACTGTGCATGTCGAGGATGCCCCAGTGACCTATGTATTGTCCATGCCAAAATCGCTGTACCTCGGCCCGCTTTTATGTAACTTGTAAAGGTCAGTGTCCAGGTTGATTTGCTTGATGTCTGTTGGCAGGCTTTTATACATCTTCGTTCACCTTTTGCCCGGGCTCATCCAGAAACTTTGTCCAGCCTTTGAGTTCGTAGTATTTCCGTTTAGGCTCTCCGGTGAGGCCGTTAATGCCTTTGCCCGGCAGCCATATTCCGTGGATGTAAATTACGCCTAAAATCAGGATACCGATAAAACCGACAGACCAGGCCCGGCCGAGGTATTTTGCAAGAAGCACCACGATTATATTGAGGAGTATCAGCTTTAATACCCTTCTGAACTTCGGCGTATGTTCTTCAAAATGCCCAAAAAAGATGCTTCCGAAAGCCGTAATCCCGCAGACGAGGGAAACTTCAAACCACAAGGAGTTAAAATTAAAGCTTAACATATCGTGATTTTTGTATTTGCATGATGCTACATTGAGTAAAGATCAGCATTCTCAGCTAAAAAACAAGCGCCCGTTCAGGGTTTTCCCCGAACGAGCGCTGATTCCGCCATAAAACCGGCTCGTTTTACTTCAGCAATTCCGGAAAATTCCGGATCGCTTTTTGATACCTTGGGATGGATACCGCCCGCACATAACCCTGATTGGGATTGAGCTTCACGAAATCCTGGTGATAACCTTCTGCAGGATAAAATTTGGTGAAAGGCGTCACCTCGACGGCTATTTTTTTTGAATATTTTCCGGATGCTTCTAATTGCTGGATATAGGCCAGCACCTCTTTGTGCTGCTCTTCGTTGTTGTAGAAAATAATGGAGCGATACTGCCTGCCGTGGTCGGGCCCCTGCCCGTTCACCTGGGTAATGTCGCCCGAATTGAAGTACACTTTCAGCAGTTGTGCGTAGGTAATTTCTTCGGGGTTGTAGGTAATTTCAACTGATTCGGCGTGTGATGTGCTGCCGCTGCCAACTTGTTCGTAGGTCGGATTTTTTTCCGTTCCTCCGGAATAGCCCGAAACAACATCCGTGACGCCTTTTACCTTTTCGAAAATCTCTTCCACGCACCAGAAACAGCCCTGGGCGAAGACAACTTTTTCAAGATTCCCGGCTTGTTGGGTTTTGGCATTTACCGCCATTGGTTTTTCGTTGATGGGAGTATTTCCTTTTTTCTGAGCCTGAGAACAGGCGCTGAAACCCAGCATAAAGGTGACCGACAAAACAAGGGAAAGTATGTTTTTCATAAGCGTTAGAAGTTTAGTACATAAACCCCCGCCCCGGGTTTTTGTTGTGTCCGTTTTGTCCGCGTTGCTACAGTTCGTGCTGTTCGATCCAGGCTTCTACAGAGGATCCGCCTTTCCTGTTTTGTTCGGAGAGGGTCCAGTTGTCGGTGGCCGTCGTTTGCATCCACAGCTTCCCCGATTTCCGAAACACCTGGATATTCAGACCGTATTTGTGGTCAAATAACTGTTCCAGTTCGCCGACAGTCAGGTTTTCATCAATGATCAAATCCTTTGTTTCCGTGTGGATTGAGCGGACTTCTCCAATGGTTTTGTCTTCGTCCAGTTCAGCTGTTGCCGGGGATCCTTCCTCAACTGCGTGGTGCCCCGAATAGAAAACAATCTTGAGGTTGGGGAAAAGTCTGCTAAAATCCAACTGGATGTCTTTGAGCGTTAAATCATCCGAAATGGTCATGATCATATTGGTTTGTGTATTAAATTATACCCATTCAAATATACGAAAAAACAGGGACAAATGAAAATGCAGGCTGATGTAAATGCTGGAAATTCGCAGACTTAACTGGCGTCTAAAAGGAGCAGACGCCTCAAATTTTTCCTATCTTGTGCCGCTAAAATTTGTCATTCCCTCAAGTGACAGCAAGTAAACAACAATTCAGTGTCTAATTTTTTCAAACAATACAAAAAGTATATGATATCGTTCCGTAAAACCCAACTGCTTTGGGTATTTCTGCTTTTGCCGCTATTCTCATGGGCACAACCAGCCAAAACAGGCATATCCGGTGAACCGGATCGTTTTGATTTCGGTAAAATGTGGACGCTGGAGCAGGCGCCGTTCGATTATTTTGAAAAAACGTACGGTTTTCGCGCCGATGAAAAATGGGTGGAGCACATCCGCATGTCGGCCCTGCGTTTTTCCAATTATTGTTCGGCTTCATTTGTATCGCCGGATGGTTTGATGATGACCAACCACCATTGCTCCCGGGGCGAAGTGGGCAAGGTCATGAAAGACGGGGAAGATTTTGATCGCAATGGCTTCTATGCAGCCTCTTTGGCAGAGGAGCGCCGGGTTGACGACCTTTATGTCAAGCAACTGGTCAAAATAGCCGACGTGACCGAGCCCGTTACCGCAATGATGGCAAAAGCCAAAACAGACAAAGAAATGGCCACCCTGCGCGATTCGATGATCAAGGTACTCATTGCGCAATATGGCGAAAAACCCGACTGGAAAGGCCTGGAAATTGAAAGGGTATCTTATTACAACGGAGGGCGGTTTTCCCTCTATGGCTACAAGCGTTATGACGATGTCCGCCTGGTGCTGATTCCGGAACTGGACCTTGGCTTTTTTGGCGGTGATCCCGACAATTTTACATACCCGCGTTACAACCTCGACTGCACCTTCTGGCGGGTTTATGAAAATGGAAAACCGGTGAATTCATCTGCCAATTATTTCAAATTCAACACCGATGGCGTTCGCGAAGATGAACCGGTTTTTGTGGTGGGCAACCCCGGCAGCACCGAACGCTACCGCACGGTCAGCCAGTTGGAATATGACCGTGACTACCGGTATAAAATACAATTGGCCTGGTTGAACAACCGCATGAAAGCGCTGGAAGAAGCTTATAAGCGCAACCCTTCACACGAGACGCAGGAAGAAATTTTTAACCTTTCAAACAGTGTGAAAGCCATCGGCGGCATCGTGAAAGGTATGCAGGATCCTACGCTCATGGGCCGCAAACAAGCGATGGAAGCTTATGTGAAATCAAAGTCGAAGGCTGTTGCCAAAGGCCAGGACTACTGGGCCCAGATTGCCACAGCTTACAAGGCGCTGGAACCATTTGCCGCGGAGATCAGCTTGTTAGGCCCCAGTCCTTATGCCGGAAAGGCCTTGTTGCTGATGCACTATGCCGATGCTTACATCAATGCAGCAGCAGGTGGCGCCGGAGCAGAAGACCTGGATGCGCTGCGCAATGAAATCCGGGAAACGGCCAAGGGGCTGGATGACCCCTTAGAGCTGGATTTGCTGGCTACTCTTTTCCGTGAGTTGCAGCAATTTACCGACCCCAGCGATAAATATGTAGCGGAATTGCTCGATAAATCCCCCATGTTCACTGCCAAAAATTTGTTGGAAAAAACAGATTTTGCCGATGCGAAAAAACTAGAAAAAATGCTGGCCGATAAGCCGGAAAAATGGAGTAAAGACAAAGATCCTTTGCTGAAAGCCGGCCGCTTGCTGATCCCCGCCTACAAAGCGGCCTCAAGTGCATTTGGATCCAGCGGGCCTACCCGCCGGGCATTGGAAGCTAAAGTTGGAAATGAGGTTTACCAGGTTTATGGCCTGAACATACCGCCCGATGCGACTTTAACCCTTCGCATTGCGGATGGTATTGTTAAAGGCTACGATTACAACGGAACAACAGCACCAATTAAAACGACTTTTTTCGGATTGTATGACCGCTTTTTCAGCCGCGACGGTAAATTTCCATGGGGGTTACCAGCTCGCTGGAGCAACCCTCCGATGGAATTGCTGCGTTCCCCGTTGAATTTCATTTCTACCAACGACATCATTGGTGGAAATTCTGGCAGCCCGATCATCAATAAAAATGGCGAAGCTGTAGGCCTGATTTTTGACGGCAACATCGAGTCATTGCCGGGCAATTTTATTTACGATCCGGTAGCCAACCGCGCCGTTTCTGTCCACGCAGGCGGCATTGTTGCTGCCTTGAAATACATCTACAAAGCAGAGCGAATTGTACGTGAACTTGGTCAATAACATCAATTTTTAGATTGTTTTGCCTGTGTCTGGCATGCAGAAGCCGGAAAAGAGCGTTAATTAAGAAGTAACACCGATTTATTCATTTTTTTAATCCATTACAATGAAAAAAAACACACTTCTGATCGCGCTCTTTTTCGGTCTGCTCAGCACAGCTTTGACTGCTCAAAGGACGCACAATGGCGCCCATAACGCCAGACACTTTAACCTGCAACGTGATGGCCAGCGCTCTCCTCTTGTAGAAAATGACACGCTTTTTGGCTCCGCGTTTTCTGAAACATGCGGGGATATGATCCTCTCTTATGAATCCAATAACGGAGGCTATATTGCCGGGACGAATGGCTATCAGGATTTCGAAAAAGCCCAGCGGATTATCCTGGGACCAGGCAGCAATTATGTCGTTAGTGAAATCTGGGCATTTTTTTCAAATGCTGCAGTTGGAAACAATGGCCCCGTTCGCGCCAAAGTATACAGCTCAACTCCCGGAGGTGCGCCGGAAATGCTGCTCGGAACCAGCCCGGATGTTAATGTCGCTGATCTTTCCGCAAGTGACACCTCGCTTGTGCCATCGATTTTTACCTTTTCTACTCCACCGGTCGTCAGTGGTACGGAGTTTTTCATCAGCATCGATGTTGCGGACCTCTATGGCACGCAGGATGAAGTTGGACTGTGGACGACGGAAGACGGATGCGGCGACGGAAATGACGCCTACGAACTTTGGGGTGACGGATCGGGATGGTTTGCTTTCAATGACGGGGACTCCTGGGGATTGAACCTCAATCTCCTATTGGGGGTTGTTGTACAATTCGACCCCATCTCTTCGCAAGCTTCCGAGCCTTCTGCCAGCATGAACGGCCTGCGTATTTTCCCGGCCACACCGAATCCGGCTTCCAGTGATCTTCGCATCAGCTACCAACTCGATCAACGCAGCAATGTGAAAATCGAATTGTACACCACGGATGGCAAGCTCCTGCAGACATTAGATCAGGGAGTTCAGACGCCCGGACACTTCAGCGAAAGCATGAATATTGCTCAACTGCCTGCCGGATCCTACATTTATGGCATCGTTACAGAAAAAGCCCGACTGATGAACAGATTTGTCGTAGAACGATAAATTAATTGTTATTTTTCGGAGCTATTGGTGAGGCTGTCTTCAAGGAAAGACAGCCTCACTGTAATTTTTATTCCAAATACAATTCCCAAATCTGGTTAAATCATCATCTAACATTAATGTACCATGACAAATCTGAATCGCTTCCATTTTGTGCTGACTTTGATCATCATCTTGTTGTCAGCTCCGGCTTGTAAAACCAATCGCGCAACCAAAGGCGCTATTATTGGCGGGTCAGCAGGTGGCGTTATTGGCGGCGCCATTGGAAAAAAATCAGGCAATACGGCTGTAGGCATTATCATCGGGGCTGCAGTGGGTGGGACGGCCGGCGCGCTTATTGGCAATTACATGGACAAACAAGCTGCTGAGATTCGAAAGGACATGCGCAATGCTACTGTGGAGCGTGTAGGCGAAGGCATTCTGATTACTTTCGACTCCGGCTTGCTGTTTGATGTTGACTCTTACCAGTTGCGTGGCGCGACCAGAGAAAATCTGAACCAATTGGCGAAAATTCTTCAAAAATATGACGATACCGATATCCTGATTGAAGGACATACCGACAGTACCGGTTCGGAAGAACACAATCAGGACCTTTCGGATAACCGGGCCAAATCCGTCTCCAACTACCTTGCCCGTCAGGGCGTTGTGCCGTCTCGCATGACCCCCATCGGTTACGGAGAAACCCAACCCGTTGCCGACAATGCAAGCGCTTCCGGGAAACAGGCCAATCGCCGCGTTGAAGTAGCGATTTATGCCAATAAAAAGTTGAAAAAAGCAGCCAAGCGGGGTGATATCGGAAAATAGATGAAAATTTTTCTTTCTGACATTCCCATCAGGCTTCTTATCTTAGGGTGATTTTGTTCAACAAACGAAAAAGCCTTAAGTTATGAGAACAACATTTCATGCCTTTCTTGCAGGTTGGGCGCTTGTTTTACTTGTGGGATGTACGGGAGAAAAAACAAATTTTAGCACTGTAAATACCGTATTTGCACGCCTTCCGGGCGAACCCGATCAGTTAAACCCCCTGGTTACGGTTAATGCTTACAGCCGGGTAATCAATGACCAACTGTTTCTCAACCTGCTGCAATTCGAACCGGTAACCCTCGAATTGCAGCCCCAACTTGCGAAAAGCCGACCCCAAATCTCAGAAATTACCGATGGCCCCCTGAAAGGCGGCGTTTCCTATACTTTTGAAATTCACAGCGAAGCGGTTTGGGACAACGGAACGCCCATCACAGGTAATGATGCGCTGTTTACCTATAAGGCGCTATATGTTCCCCAGGTGAACAGCAGTGCTGTGCGCAGTTACCTCGATTTTGTGAAAGACCTTCGCGTGGATGCTTCAAACCCGAAACGGTTTACAGTCTATACCGATCGCAAATACATCCTCGGCGAAGCAGCCATCGGAAACATGCCCGTTTACCCGGAATACCATTACGATGCATTGGGGCGCCTCCGTGCCTATGCGCTGGAAGAACTTGCCGATCCGGCCCGGGCCGACCGGTTTGCAGCCGATACTACCCTGCGTGCTTTTGCCGACAACTTTCAGAGTACGCAATTTGCCCGTGAAAAAGGTTTTGTAAATGGCTCAGGCGCTTACGCCCTCGAATCCTGGGAAACCGGCAGACAAATCGTCCTGAAACGGAAATCGAAATGGTGGGGTGATGCGCTTGGCAAGCGCTATCCCATGTTGCAGGCTTTACCCGATAAAGTAGTTTTCAACATCATTCCCGATCAGGGTACAGCGATTGCAGCCCTGAAAAGCGAAGAGATTGACGTGGCTGCCCAAATTGACGTGAAAGATTTTTCGGAAATCCGGAAAGACTCCGCCATGCAGCAATTGTATAACTTTTATACCCCAGCTGCTTTTCAGTTGTTTTACATTGGAATCAATACCCAAAACCCGAAACTGAACGATAAAAAGGTACGGCGTGCGCTGGCGCATACCCTCGACATGGACGCCATCATCAGAGATTTGTATTCCGGAATGGCGATGCGGGTAAGCGGCCCTTTTCACCCCGACAAATCTTATTACAATAAAAACTTGACGCCCATTCCATACGATATTGAAAAAGCCCGGTCTTTGCTGAAAGAAGCCGGTTGGGAAGACAGCAACGGGAATGGGGTAGCTGACAAAGAATTGAATGGAAAACGAACCGAGTTTGAACTGGATTACCTTGCCAGTTCGGCCAGCAAATTCAGCATGGCGCTGGCCCTGGTATTTAAAGAAAATGCAGCGAAAGCTGGGATCAGGATCAATGTTGTACCGAAAGAATTTCCCGTGCTCATTGACGCCCTGAAAAGGCGCGACTATGAACTTCACGGTGGCGCATGGGTAGCAGACCCTTTGCCCGATGATCCCAAGCAGCTTTGGCACACCGAAAGCAATACACCGGACGGCGGTAACCGAACCGGATTTGGAAGTCCGGAAAGCGATGCGCTGATTGATGAAATCCGCGTCACACTGGACGAAGAAAAACGGGCGGGCTTATACCGGAAATTTCAGGAACTCGTTTATGAAGAACAACCATGTATATTTTTGATCGCGCCTCAGGAACGACTCGCCATTCACAAGCGGTTCGAGGCCAGGCCCAGCGTCCTGCGCCCCGGATTTTTTGTCAACGAGTTCTCGTTAAAGCGCTAATTTTGTCCAGTTTCTTTAACCAACTTTAATCGCTCATGAAACGTATCCTTTCCACTTCCCTGATTGCTGTTTCCCTCACCCTGCTTTTTGTTGTGTGCAAACGCGACCCAAGCAAAGAAGGGCAGGCAAACTGGAAACGCACTACCAATGAAGTTATCGCACGCCTCGACGGCGACCCTGATCGGCTCAACCCGATACTGAACTCGACTTCTTACGGCAGTCAGGTCATCAATCAAATATTTCAGTACCTGACTTACGTAAATCCGCAGACGCTGGAATTAGAACCTCAGTTGCTGAAAACAAAAGCTGTTGCGACCGAAATTACGGAAGGCCCCTGGAAAGGCGGCGTCGCTTACAGCCTTGAAATTCACGAAAAAGCAGTCTGGGATAATGGGACACCCGTTACGGCCAATGACTACATCTTTACCCTGAAAGCTTTGCTGAATCCTTTGGTTGATGCTGCGCGTTTGCGTTCTTTTGTGGACCTGATCCGCAATGTCGAAGTAGATCCGGGCAATCCGAAAAAATTTACGGTCTACACCAGTGAAAAACAAATCATCGGAGAAGAAAAAGTGTGTTCCACCTTCCCGGTAATGCCTGAATACGTTTACGACCCTAAAGGGTTGTTGAAGGGAATCTCCATACAGGACATGTGCACCCCGGAAAAAGCGCAGGCCATGGCTGATGCAGGGGGCGACCTGAAAACCTTTGCTGAAGATTTTCAATCTTCAAAATATTCAGTGGAAAAAGAATTTATCAATGGGTCCGGGCCTTATCGTCTTGAAAGCAAGGAAACCGGTGTACGGGTCGTGCTCAGCAAAAAAAGCAATTGGTGGGCGAATGGCATGGATGCTGTCACCCTGGAAGCGTATCCTGATCGGCTTGTTTTTCAGGTTATTCCAGACCCTGCTATTGTTGTTCAGGCCCTGCGTACGGAGGAAATTGATGCTGCTGCGGATATTGACCCGACGCAATTCGACAGCCTTCGCAATAACCCTGCGCTGACATCCATATACAATTTCCATACGCCGCTGATGCTGACCAACTTTCTAATCTATGTCAACACGCGGAATCCAAAACTCTCAGACAAGCGTGTCCGCAAAGCATTCGCACATGCTCTGGACGTGGATGTCTTAATTGGGACCATTTTCAATAATCTGGGTAAGCGGGCAGTTGGTCCTGTACATCCAAATGCTCCTTACAACAATACGGACCTGAAGCCTATGGAGCACAACGCCGCGAAAGCAAGGGAATTGCTGAAAGAGGCTGGATGGGTTGACTCTAATGGGAACGGCACCGTTGACAAAAAAATCAATGGGAAACCGGTGGAGTTGGAGCTTGAATACCTCTATTCTGCCGGTCGGCAGATATCACTTAATGTGGGCCTGTTGCTGCAACAGCAAGCGAAAGAGGCTGGCATCAGCCTTTTGTTGGTCCCGAAAGAATTCAATGAGTTGATCCAGGCACAGAAAACAGGCACTTATGAATTGTGTTCAGGTGGAAGGTCTCTTTCATCAACCTTATGGGAACCGGAACAAAGCTGGTCGACAACCGGAGATAACCGCACCGGTTTTGGAAATGCTGAAACAGACGCGCTCATTTCCGAGATTCAGGTAACGCTGGATGAAAAAAAGCGCAATGTCTTGTACAAGAAGCTGCAAGCCATTATTTATGATGAGCAGGCAGAGATATATCTGATGGTGCCAACAGGGCGTATCGCCATACACAAGCGATTCGAAGCAGAACCCTCCTCTTTGCATCCAGGATATTTCCCCGGCCAGTTTCGACTGGCTGATCAGTAGTTGTTAAGCGATTTGTGAAAATCGCGGTAAGAAAATAAAAGGGGCTGCCTCAAAAGGCAATGTGCAGATGGACAAACGGGCGAAATTTATCCCGAAAACAGGGGTATTAAGGGTAAGTCGTCGAATATCTGGCGTCGTATTGCTCTCCCGCTGAGTGGCGCAGGTTTTGTCAATTTGCATTTTGCCCATTACCCTTTTTTGAGACAGCCCCTCTGTCACACGATACTGTATATTTTGTAATCTGAAGTACTGAGAAAACACATGGCAGATCAAAAAACCACCCTGTTGCCAAAAATAGAGTTACTCATTTTAGGCGTATTTTTGATTTCATTCGTTTTATTTGCGACATCTAAATGCAGTGCCTCCAAAACGCGACGTGCGGAAGCAGCGGCGAATGAGGCCGAGGTGCAGGACAGTACAACCGGGATGAGTACAGATGCAAATGCTGCCCGGGATACGGCAGTTGCACCGGCGCCGGTGCAGGAAGCTATCCGGGAACGCTATACCCCGCTATATGTGACCATTGCCGGACTCAATGTGCGTTCAGAACCCAAACTAACTGCAAAAGTGGTTGAGCGCCTTTCACTTTATGAGGAAGTCGCGTTTTTGAATGAAGTGACAGATTCTACCCAGGAAATCTCCCTTGGCACCATAGTTCGTAACGAACCCTGGGTGAAAATTCGCACCTCAAAAGGTCGAACCGGTTGGGTCTTTGGCGCCGGGGTACACTATTACAAACTTAAGTTGGAAGGCGCAGAGTGATATGATGGGGGATTTGCATCACTGCATCCCCATGCCTTCAATCACCTGGATCAACTGCCCTGCAAAATCATCGCCTCCTGGAAAGCCCATTTTCCCAAGGGCTTTTGCCCATTCTTTGTAATTGCCGCCTTCGGGGCACAATCGCGCATTAGAGCCCGTGGTCAAAAACAAACTGCAATCTCGGAAGCTGGTCCAGGCATTTTCGTAATGGCGGAGACAGGCGCCACTGTATTGGCCACTTTCCCCCTGCCAATCGGGGGAACAGTGGAGGGCAAAGTGGTTGTTGCCTTTCCGGGCTGCCTCAGATTCGCCCGCCTGGCTCATCAGCAGGGCTGTTGCCAGCAGGACCGAAGATGGGACGCCGTACTTCTTTTGCTCTCCCTGCGCAACACGTGCAAAACGGCTGAGGTAAGCTCGTCTGGTTGCATCGTCCACTGCTTTCAAACGCTCCAGATAGGATTTTGAAGGACTGCCAAAACTAAGCGGGCTTAGTTCCATCCGGCTTATTTCTCCGGTGTTGACAGGGGATTCCTGACTGGTTTTTTCTGTAAATATTTCGCGCTTGCGCTCAGGTTCTCTACGGTGTACGGGCTGAGAGGACTCTTCTTCCAGCTGGCGTTCAGGCGCATTCAGATTGATCTGAAAGCTCATGTCTTTTTTAAAAACAACAAACAGCAGGATGGCGCCCAGGCCTAATTGAAACCAGTGTGCGCGCAGGTATTCGCCAATTCTGGAACGGGTATCATTTCCTTGCATGGGTGATGTATTTAAGTTTAAAAATTGTTTCAAATATAAAACAAATAATTTTATAAATAAAAACTTTTTGTTTTAAAATTTAAACAAACAATTTCATCCTTAAATTTTCAACCACTTCGGGCCGATGATAGGGCCCCCTATTCTTTAGCGGCGTCTGCCTTGTTCTTGTCCCTCTTTAGCATTCTGAACCATTCATAAACCCCCAATCCGAACACCAGCAGGACTAAACCGGCCCAGGCCTGTTCCGGTTTTTCAAAAAGGGTGTTGATGACAAAGGCGCCTGAGATCAGGACGAATATTGCAGGGACAAGCGGGTATAGAAAAGTGCGGTAAGGTCGGGAAGCATCAGGGCGTTTTCGACGAAAAACGAAGACACTGAAACCAGCCATCGTCATAAACACGATATCCATAAAAGTTACGTAGGTAATAAGGTTGCTGAACGTGCGCCAGAACAACAGCAACAGGATGGCCCAGACGGCCTGCGAAGTCATGGCATAAACCGGCGTTTTGAAGCGCGGGTGCACCCAGGATAATTTATTGAAAAAAATGCCGTCCTCTGCCATGGCGAAGTAAATCCTCGGCGCCGACATCGTATAAATGCCGATGGTGCCAAATATGGAAATGGCAATGGCAATGGCGACGAGTTGACCGCCAAAGGAAAATACAGAAGCGACTGCATCGCCCGCTACTTTGCCGCTTTGTGCAATGGCGTCCATAGGCAACAGCAACATATACGCCAGGTTGATGAGTACGTAAAACCCGGTTACTATCAGCGCGCCCAGCACCATGGCCCGGGGCACGGTGCGTTGCGCATTGATGGTTTCGCCGGCCAGATAAGAGGCGTGGTGCCAACCGCCGAAGGACCACAATACCCCAATGAGCGCCGTGAGCATCACATTGGTCCAATTGCCGGAAATACCGTTGCTAAGGGAAAAGTCCAGGGGTATTTTACCAGGGTCGTAGAAAAGAAATCCGATGACAATGATCCCCAGCATCGCCAGTAATTTCAACCCTGTAAAAACGTTGGCAAACAGCTGACTTACATTGACCCCTGTACAGTTAATGCCTGTTAGTCCTGCAATGACAAAAATGGCCAGGATGATCTTTCCGCTTTCTCCCAGAGGGACAAAAATAGTCATGTATTCCGCCAGAGCCATTCCAAGTGCAGCCAGCGCTCCGGTGTTGATGACCAGCAGTGTTACCCATCCATAAAGAAATCCGGCTCTGGCGCCGTAAGCTTCCTTTAAAAAAACATAAACGCCCCCTGATTTCGGGAATAAGCCACCCAGTTCGGCAAAAGTCAGGGCGCCGGTCAGGGCTATGATGCCCCCCAGAGTCCACACCAGTAAAACCAGGCCCGGGTGCTGTACCGTCTTGGCGATTTCTCCGGGCGTTAGAAAAATTCCCGAACCGATAGCGCCGCCAACAGCAATCATGGTCAGCCCGTACAAGGTGAGTTTTTGTTGTAGTTGTGTCATGTTTTGCTTTTCGATTGTTTTGATTGGATTTTCCAAATGTAGACATATCCTTTCAGGAATCCACTCCAAGATTGTTATCTTAGCCTCGCAAAACAAATCCTGAGCTTATGAGCCGTCAGACGCAGGAACCACGAAAAAGGGTTATGTCCCGTTGGGATATGCTCTGGCTATCCATTGTCTTTTTTATCCTGATTTCCGTTGTGATGCAAAAATGTGGCATCAAAATTATGAATCAAACGGAAGATTCAGAACTGATCGACAAGCCGCACAGGAATAGTTGATGGAACAAATCGCTTATTATTTCAGCGAGTCATTACGTTCTTCCCTTCGTTCATAGCAAAAAAATACACCATGAGATACGAAAACCTATTGATAGAAGAAGAGGGCAATATCCTCGTGATCCGCATTAACCGCGAAAAAGCGATGAACGCACTTAATGCAGCAACCATGCTGGAATTGAAGCATTTTTTTGGAGAAGATGCGCTCCAGCGACACCACATCCGGGGAATTATTCTCACAGGAGCCGGGGATCGGGCTTTCGTGGCTGGCGCCGACATTAAAGAATTTCTGGACCTCGACGCTTCAAAAGGAGCTGAAATGGCGCAACGGGGCCAGGATATATTTTTTCTGATCGAAAATTTTCACAAACCCGTAGTCGCCGCTGTGAATGGTTTTGCGCTTGGCGGCGGTTGTGAACTGGCCATGGCCTGCCATTTGCGCATCGCCGGTGAAAAAGCGCGCTTTGGGCAACCGGAAGTAAATCTCGGCATCATCCCGGGGTACGGGGGTACGCAGCGTTTGGTGCAATACCTCGGTAAGACCAGGGCCATGGAGTTGCTCCTGACGGGGGACATGCTTGGCGCGGAAGATGCCCTGCGATTGGGTTTGGTAAACTATGTGGTGCCTGCCGGCGAAGAAGTGGCCAAAGCCAAAGAATTGCTCGCCAAAATCATTGAAAAAGGTCCCATTGCCATTGCCAAAGTCATTGAAAGTGTCAACGCTTATTTCCTGCACGATGTGGATGGGTTTGCCCATGAAGTGGAAGCATTCGGTCATACGACCGGTACCGCAGATTTTCGCGAAGGCGCAGCTGCCTTTATTGAAAAACGAAAAGCAGACTTTAAGGGGAAGTAAAGCGCAAAATGCAAATGGCAAAACCTGTCCCGCTCAGCGAGAGGGCAAATGGTGCAAACACCAAACTATGCATCAAGCCTTGAAGCCGCCAGGGTGCAGCGCACCCAAATATCATTAGCAATGTGATAATCAAAAATGATAAGGTGCAGCGCACCGTAACATTGACCTGTCCTGCAGCTTGTTGTTTCGGAGCCCTGCATCAAGTTCAGACCTGTAGCTAAAATGACATGAGACATCCAAAAATTCTGGATGTCTCATGTTTTCAAGCTAACGGTCAACCAGGGTTGTACCCATACTTTATTGTCAGGACTAAGCTTCTTCTTCCGAATTGCTCATGCCCATATTCTCTTCCGGATCAATTGCTGCGGCTGGCGCTGCAACATTTTCCGAAGGCTCTGTCACAGAATGACTGCTGTAGGGACGCGCCCCGATAAGCCGCTCCACATCGGATTTCAGAAGCACTTCTTTTTCCAGCAATTGCTGGGCCAGCAGTTCGAGTTCATTGCGGTGTTCAGAAAGCAGCTGGCGGGCGCGCAGGTATTGCGACTCTACCAGGCCACGGACTTCCTGATCGATCATGGAAGCTGTATTTTCCGAATAAGGCTTATTGAACTGGTCTTGCGACATGCCGTAGAAAGATACCTGGCCAACATGATCGCTCATGCCGAATACCGTTACCATGCTGTAAGCCATCTTCGTCACCTGATCCAGGTCGCTTTGTGCGCCGGTAGACACCTTGTCAAATACAATTGATTCGGCTGCACGTCCGCCAAAAGTCATACACATACGGTCGAGCAACTGCTCCGTTCGCGTGATGTATTCGTCTTTAGGCAGGTATTGCGCATAGCCCAGCGTGCCAATGCCGCGGGGAACAATTGTGACTTTCACCAGAGGCGAAGCGTGTTCCAGATACCAGCCGCAAATAGCGTGGCCGGCTTCGTGGTAGGCGATGATTTTCTTTTCTTCCGGAGAGATAATCATGCTTTTCTTCTCCAGACCGCCAATAACCCGGTCAAGAGCAGAGTTGAAATCATCCATATCCACCGCTTTTTTGTTGCGGCGTGCAGCAATCAGGGCCGCTTCGTTGCAAACATTGGCGATATCGGCGCCGGCAAAGCCCGGTGTCATCTCCGAAAGCACAGCAGGATTGATGTCTGCTGCCTTTTTGATGTTTTGTAAGTGTACTTTGAAAATCGCCTCGCGGCCTTTCAAATCCGGGTGGTCAATGCCGATCTGGCGGTCGAAACGCCCCGGCCTCAGCAGCGCGCTGTCGAGTACATCCGGGCGGTTGGTCGCGGCCATCAGGATAACCCCCTTGTCGGTGCTGAAACCATCCATTTCTACCAGCAATTGGTTGAGGGTGTTTTCGCGTTCATCGTTGCCACCCTGGAAACCGGAGCGACCCCTTGCACGTCCAATCGCGTCTATTTCATCAATAAACACAATACAGGGCGCTTTTTCCCGGGCTTGTTTGAAAAGATCACGCACCCTTGAAGCGCCTACGCCCACAAACATTTCCACAAAATCAGAGCCGGAAATGGAAAAGAATGGTACGCCTGCTTCACCGGCAACGGCTTTCGCCAAAAGGGTTTTACCTGTTCCCGGAGGGCCTACCAGCAAAACACCTTTCGGAATTTTGCCGCCCAGTGCGGTATATTTTTTGGGATTTTTCAGGAAATCCACGACTTCCATGACTTCTTCCTTGGCTTCATCCAAACCAGCAACATCCTGAAAAGTGATGTTGACTTTGCTGTTTTGGTCGAATAGCGTCGCTTTCGATTTGCCAATGTTGAAGATTTGGGCGCCTGGACCGCCGCCGCCGCCACCTACCCGCCGCATGATGAATATCCATATGGCGATGACAATGGCAATGGGGAGCAACCAGCCCAGAATGGGCGCAAGCCAATTGGTTGGATTTTCATACTTGGGATAAATCCACTGGTCGCGCGGGATGTTTTCGCGCTCCTGGGTGTCTTCCAGAAATTGGGTAAAAGAATCACCCGGGCCTACCAACATCCAGTAGTGAAAGCGATCGCTACCGAAATTGCTCTTGGCAGCATCGGCATATTCGCTGTTGGCGGCTTCCAGTTTTTCTTTTTTGATGTAAATATGCGCCTGCTTTTCATTTATCACCACAATCTTCTCGATTGCCTGATCTTTGAGCATTTTCTCGAGGCGATTCATCGGGAGTTGTTCCTTCGTTCCTTCTGATACGCTATTCAGGCTCAATGCGATGAGTACCAGCGCTATCAGGCCATATATCCAGTAGGAGCCTATCTTAGGGCCACCCGGTTTATTTTCCCCGTTTTGATTTTCATTCCTGTTTTCCATTCACAACCTGCTTTTACAATACTTTTATGAGATAACGCCTGGCGCTTCATTTCGTTTCCAATAACTCGACCAAGTGCGAAAAAAGGACTACAAATTTTCATATTCCGTGAACCTGGCGTCTCCCCAAAGCTGCTCGAGGTCGTAAAAAGGACGCGTTTCCCGGTAAAATATATGAACAACGGTATCAAAATAGTCCATGCAGATCCAACGGGCATTAGCCTGGCCTTCAACGTGGGTTGCATTGATGCGCAACTCATCCTTTAATTGCCGGTGAATGCTTTCAGAGATGGCCTTTACCTGAGTATTTGAGTCGCCTTCGCAAATAATGAAAAAATCGGCTGGTGCATCTTCAATATGCCTTAGATCGAGTTTGACAATGTTCTTGCCTTTGATGTTCTGAATGCTGTCTATGATGAGATCGTTCAGTGTTTCCTGTGTGTTAACGGGAATCTTGATTTTTGCTGATGTACTCAAAATTAAAATTCGTTAGTTTTGTGAGTAAAATGGATTAATTAGACAAAAGAACAAGACTTCAGATTTCAGAAAAACGATGTTGACGGGAAAAAAAGTCTGTCCCGGCAAGATCATATGACTTTATTCTGTAGTCTGATGTCCACATCCAATCATAAAGTTACAAACATTTTCCTTTTGAGTAACAGCAACACGCTTTTTATCGGAAAGGTTCTGATGGAATTTCCTGAGCTGCCTTCTACAAACTTGTTTGCAACGGATCTTCTATCAAAAAGTAAACCAGCTGAAGGAACTGCCATTTCGGCCTCTTTTCAAACTGATGGCCGCGGCCAAATTGGCAGTAAATGGTATGGGGAACCCGGGAAAAATCTGGCGTTGAGCATCATTTTATACCCTGTTTTTCTCAGTCCTGTACAACAGTTTTTTCTGAGCCAGGCCGTTGCACTGGCTGTTCGCGACTGGCTGGCTGAAACTTTGGAAAAACCGGCGCATATCAAATGGCCCAACGACGTTTACATCGGAGATCTGAAAATTGGCGGTATTCTGATCCAGAACAGCATTTCCGGCACGGCTATGCAATCGAGCGTGGTGGGCATAGGCATCAATGTCAATCAGGAGGTTTTTGACCCTTCATTGCCCAACCCGACATCGCTAAAAATTGAAGCCGGAGGCAGGGAATTTGATCTGAAAACCGTGAGAGACCGGCTGTTTCAGCACCTCGAACAACGCTATCTGCAATTGAAAAGCGGCCAGACAGAAGCCCTGGCCGCTGCTTATCGTGAAGGACTTTACGGGCTTGGAATACCCGGAAATTTTCAACGCCGGGATGGATCTGTTTTCCGGGGCGTCATCACGGGAACCACGTTGGCCGGCCAGTTGTGTGTGCTTGATGAAAACGGGGATGAGTCCACATTTGATTTAAAAGCCATCCAGTTTATCCGCTAATGAACAGACTTAAGCCAAATATCAATCCATGAAAATACACATCATCACCATTGGCGACGAAATACTCATCGGCCAGATTGTAGACACCAATTCTGCGTGGATGGCCAGCCAGTTAAACCAGATCGGCGCCCGGGTTGCCTACATCCACTCCATCAGCGATGAAGCATCCGCCATCCAGCAAACGCTCAATGAGGCATTGGAACAGGCCGACGCTGTTTTGCTTACAGGCGGGCTGGGGCCTACAAAAGACGACCTTACCAAAAATGCCCTGGCCGACTATTTTGGGGTTGAACTGGTATTTCATCAGGCAACTTCTGATTGGATCATGGCCCTTTTTGAGCGCATTGGTCGCCCCATGAAAGCAGAAACGCTGAGGGATCAGTGTATGATGCCGGCCAATGCCGTGGTGTTGCCGAATAAGATGGGGACAGCGCCCGGGATGTGGTTTGAAAGCAAAGGAAAAGTAGTCGTTTCCATGCCGGGCGTACCCTCGGAGATGAAGTACCTCATGAGTAAAGAAGTGTTGCCTAAACTGAAAGCCCACTTTGGCGGTAAGCCCATTTTGCACCGCACCATACTAACGGTTGGAGAAGGGGAGACGGTGATCGCAAAAAGGGTAGAGGCCATTGAAGACAATTTACCGCCGCATGTCAAACTGGCATACCTACCGGCGATAGGGCAGGTGCGCCTTCGGCTGACCGGGATCGACGACGACGCTGCCGCGCTTGAAAAAATATTGGACGAACAGGCCGCTGCCATCAGCGATTGTCTGGCAGATATCGTCTATGGTTATGGCGACACAAATCTCGAAGCCGCCATCGGGCAAATGTTGCTTGCAAAGGGGCTTAGCCTTGGCGCCGCGGAAAGTTGTACCGGCGGCCATTTTTCACACAGCATCACGAGCATCCCCGGGTCATCGGCTTATTTCAAAGGCGCCGTGGTAGCATACGACAATGCAGTGAAAATGTCTCTTTTGGGCGTTCGTGCAGAAACGCTGGAAAAGCATGGCGCTGTCAGTGAACAAACCGTCCTGGAAATGGCAACAGGTGCACGAAAAGTACTTCAAACAGACATTGCCATCTCTATTTCAGGAATTGCAGGCCCCGACGGCGGTTCTCCGGAAAAACCAGTCGGAACCATCTGGATGGCAATAGCCGACCAGCATACGGTGCGGGCGCAAAAAATTGTACGGGGCAAGGACCGTCTCAGCAATATTCAATATGCGACCATACAGGCGTTAAATATGGTGCGCAAGTTTCTGGAAGGAAAGGAATTCTGATCCCGAGCAAGCTCTTAAAGGTTTAACGCAGCAGATTGACTGAACCGGACCGGAGTTCTTTTTTCCCATCCCTGAAAAGCAGTTCAACAAACCAGGTGTAGACCCCTTCAGAGGCAGGTTTGCTGCGAAAACGACCGTCCCATCCCAAAGAAGGGTTGTTGGGTTTGAATCCCTGTCGCTCAAAAACAAGGCCTCCCCAGCGATCGAATACCCGTATCAGCTCAATGTTTTCTACATCGCCGTTGTCCTGCAAATAAAAGCGGTCGTTGATGCCGTCCCCATTGGGTGTAAAAGCATTTGGGATGAAAACTTCCCGACAACTTTCAAAATCGACGAAGACGCTGCCTTCCGCGGCGCCGCAGGCATTGGAAGTGAAAACCTGATAAACACCAGGTTTTCTGGCTATTATCGTATCTGCTGTGGAGCCATCCTGCCACAAATAAGTTTCGTTTTGAGGCGCCGCTGCATTGAGCACGAGTTCCTGCCCTTCACATAAAATCGTATCAGGGACTGTAATGGCCGCTGGAAGCATAATTTCTGCGATGTCAATCAGGTCTGTTCCGATGCAAAAAGTATCCGTTTTGGTTACGGTTACGGCATAGATACCTGGCGTTGTCACATTCAAAAATGCATTTTCAGAACCATCTGACCACTGAAAAACAGCGTTACCTGCCGATACGCTAAGGGGGATGCTCTGTCCTTCACAAAGAAAAGTATCCGGCCCGAGGTCAAGAAAAAGAGAATCGCCCAGTACTTCGAGCACCAGATCGTCATAAAATAGCTGGCCGCACGCGTCTGAAATCTCAACGGTGTAGGTAGTGGTTTGAGAAGGGGAAGCTATGGGGTTGTATATTCCGGGGTTGCTCAACCCAGTTGCCGGCGTCCAACGGTAAGAAACGCCACCCCTTGCCTGCAACTGTACCTGGGCACCAGGGCACATGACCAGGTCTTGCAACTGATCCAGGAAGGTGGTATATTGGAAACAAACTTTGTGAGCGTTGTTGAGTCCGCCGGTGGCAGATGTAAAACCCCAGAAAACCTCCGGATTTCCCCCGAATATGTTTTGTACGATGTCGCCGGTATAACTCAAACGCAACTGGCAGTCCCAATAAACCCGGAGCAGTTTCGTTTCCGCATTCCAACTCACACGCAGGTCGTGGAATTGGCAATCTTCCACATTCGCCTGGTTGATGCTGATCTGCACGGGCCCTGCTAAATTGCTTGCCGCGGTGTGGCTAAGCGCGCCGTTGCTGATGATGGCCATGTGGTCGAAAGACGGATCGCCCAGCGTTGTGTTCTGATAGGTATCTAATTCAATGCCAAGCGAGGGTACAATTCCTCCGAAACCAATTGCGCCGCCACTGGAACCGATAGAGGTGCTTACCGGTTGAAACCCGAAAACGATGCCGTCTGCGCCACCCTGGTCGTTACACCCCAGATTAAGCTCGACTACTGCTTCAAAAGAGGTCGCCAAACTGATTTTGTCGGGATACCAGATGGAACCGGATGTCTGGTTTTGTGCAGGCGTGAGCTGGAAACAACTGTCGTTCAGCATGGTTGCTGAGCCATTCAGAAAAAACTGGGCAGGTGAAGCAACTACAAAGGCAAAGCATCCGAACAAGCTCAAAGCGCCGCGGCAGCTGAAACCATTTGGCTTTTGGGTCGATTTTCTCTGGATAAAAGGCATGCTTCCGGATTGTGATGTGGGTAGAAAATGGACGCAAATTAGGTTTGTAACCTGATCTTCACTAATTTTACCTATACCGATATCCTGCTTTTATCCGGATTTGTCGTGTCGCAACCTTCTGCAGGGATTGGGAATTCAGGTCAAAAAAAAATAAGCGCCATGAAAAAGAGATTAGCTGCGTGGTCTTCATTTTTTTACCGGATCACATCAACACGAAACGCCTTGCTTGCCTTTGCCGGACAGTTGTTGTTCAGCATTGTCATTTTTCCGGCTGCTCAGGCCAAATTTGACATCACCGGAAAAATTGGCGTTCCCGATCTTCATTTTGGGTTTACGCCGGAAACGTTGTACCGTATTTTTGAAAACTATGGACCTGATGGCAGGAAGTTTTACCTGATGACTGAGGTTTTTGCAGACTCCATTTACCCGCTGGTTTACACCCTTTTTGATATTTTGCTGTTGAGCCTTGTGTTGCGCCGAATGTTCCCCGAAGGGAATCCCTGGCGCCTGCTCAACCTGCTGCCGCTGAGTACGCTGCTGTTCGATTACCTTGAAAATGCGTTTATCCTGAAAGTTTTGCTCAACTTTCCCGAACACAACGACATGGCTGCTCGACTGGCCTGCATGGCACAATACGGCAAGTGGGGGAGCCTCGGGCTTTGCCTGGCGCTCTTACTTTTCTTAGTGGGGATGCTGCTGCGTCGAAGACTTTGAACATTGACTTTTAAGGGCAACCCATTCCCTGTACAAAAAGTTTGTTGGACCAAAATGCAGCGTAGGGTCGCTTCGTTCCTTTCCGCATGTACTCAATTTTTACCTGAATTTTGTAAGTGCCGGTGAAAGGCAGGGGAACAATCCGGGTAGGATAATTGGTATGCCAGGTCCAGCTCCCATTGGAATGTTCCGCAGTCCAGGTATAAACCAGGATCGAATTTTCAGGCAGTGGTAATGGAGGAGGAGTCATCAGAGCCACATGAGCGCAATTGGCCGGTGTGAATCCGGCGCAGATCTCATTGCCGTTTTCAGAAACGATAACTGCTGACATTTGAGCGTATGTGTTTGTGAAGAATGCGAAAGCAATGGGGAGGAGTAACCATTTTTTCATCGTAGTTTGCCTGTTGTGTTTGTTTTTGAAGAACGCGTGGCGTTGCAAAAAAGCTGTGTGTGACATGGGATTGAGTATTTTAAGAATATGTTGTTGAGATAGAATCCAAACCAAAGAATGACTGATCAAAGTGTGCAATTCTCCGTAAGTACGAAAGTTTCGGCCATTCGGATCACATCGCCTGTCATTATGGGACGCAGGGTCAGCCATAAAGTTTCGCGAACAATTAAAATAAAAGCTTGAAACGCACACAAGGGGGAGAGCGTGGGTCGCCTGCAAAAGTTTGATCGGTTTGGGTGCGACTGTAGTGCTGCTAATGAAATGCATTCTAAAAAAATGCAACAACTCAACATGAAAAAGGGTGTATTGTTTTTATTGTTGCACAGTACAAATATAGGGCCAAATTGGCGCAATATCAATAGTAAACGGGTTGTTATAGGTTCACATTATTGATATCATTCATTTTTTTTATTTTATTTTTATAATAACTGGCTGATAAACAGGGTTATTTCGATGTTAACAGATTGCGTTTTTTTTGTACGGCCTGGAAAAATTAACGCCAATTTCGTTTCATTGCGTACTTTCACCATCCTATTTTATTAAAGCGACAAGATGAAACCGCCGGTCATATTTCTTGCTTATGCCAACGCAACGGACAGCCACCTTGCCCTTCTGGACGAGGAGCGCAGGATCATTACGGGGCACCTGACCCCTTTGGCGAGCGAGCAATATTTCCAGCTTCACACTGAGCCTTCGGCAACAGCAAAAGACCTGACCCGATACATTGCGGAGTTCAAAGACCGGATCGTTATTTTCCATTATGGAGGGCATGCCGGCAGTGATCAGATTTTTCTGACCGATGTGGCCGCCAATGCTTCCGGACTTGCCAATTTACTGGCTGCGCAGCCCAATCTGCAATTGGTTTTTCTCAATGGCTGTTCTACCAAGGCGCAGGTAGACCTTCTGCTCGAGCTCGGTGTGCCTGCCATCATTGCCACCAGTGTGCCGGTTTCAGACCCCGGAGCTAAGGATTTTGCCGATATTTTTTACAAATCGCTTGCGTCTGATCACAGCATCGAGAGCGCTTTTAAACTGGCCGCCGCCAATTACCTGCTGGTAAAAGGCGAGGCTGTCGGAATTTATCGCGGCATCTCATTACATACCTCCGAGCCCGAAAATGACGTGCTGCCATGGGGGCTTTATGTAAAAAAGGACAAAGACGCCGCCCTGGATTGGAAATTGCCGCGCAAAAGCGCATCCTCTTTTATTATCCGGGATGCAGGGCGGAAGTATGAGCCCAACAATGCGATGAACCAAAAGCTCATCGAGACCATCGCGAACGCCATTGCGCCCTATAGCGAAACCATCAACGATATGGTGGAAAGCGCGCGCCGGAGTGGCCGGGAGCCCAGGCTGCGCGATTTGCGGGCCGCTGTTGTGGATGCTTTTCCAACGCCGATCGGCACCCATTTGCGCAAGCTGCTCCTGCTGGAATCTGCCGGAGTAGAGCGCCTTTCCAAAATCATAGACGTCTATACCGTTGCTTCCGAACTTTTGGCTTATATTCTTTTGGCTCAGTTGTGGGATGAAAAATTTCGCCTTCCTGCCCTGATCATTCCGGATGAACAAAAGCAGGTGCTCAACTCCCTGTTTGAAATGAAAGAAGGCGACTGGGAAACATTCGATCACATCGCTTTGGTTCGTGCCATCGGAGACGTTTTTGCGGCCAATATGATCTTGCCTTTTATTACAGAATTTACAGCCCTGCGCGAACAGTTTTTTGCAGAAAGCGCGCTGCAGGAGGCACAACAGTTTTTGCAGGAAATGAAAAAAGAGCTGCTTGGCTCTATTGCGGCAGAGGAAATCGAAAGTTTCTGTGTACAGGCAGAAGACCACCTGTGCGAAATATTCAGCCACATCGGCTTTTGCGCCAAATACAAATTAGCTACCGTAAAAACCATCGAGTTGCTGAAACGCCGCCACGAATCCCCGCGTTACCGCCATAATATTGTGGTACTCGACAAAGTAAGTGCCGGTGTTTTAGACGATGTGCTGGAAGCAGATGAATTTTCAGAAAACAATTCCGTAGTTTTGCTGCACAGCGACGACGCTGTAACACCGTTTCTCAACCTTTCTCCCTTTTTGATTGACGAAAATGCCCTCAAAGGCCAGCAAAATTCTAAGCTTTTCTTTTTTCGTTATAAAAGCGAAAAACAATTTACCTATGTGCTATCCGATACGCTTAAAGACCGCTTAGATATTGACGCGGGGCTTTACGAGCAAATCGGCGTGCAATTTGATACTTTTTTCAGGGCGGTACTTTAAGCCCCTGAATGATCAGGCTTGTAATCTGATGTCTAAAATCTAAACACAAAGATCTGACAAGATGAATCAGTCGCCATTCAAATTCCTGGATGCTTATGAAAAGCAGGACAAAGACATCTTCTTTGGCCGGGAAACTGAAGTGGCTGCCTTGTATGAAATGACCTACCAGTCGAATCTCATGCTGGTCTACGGCATGTCGGGTACCGGTAAAACCAGCCTGATTCAGTGTGGCCTGGCCAATTGTTTTGAATCGAGCGACTGGTTTGCCATTCCCATCAGAAGACAGGAGAACATCAACGACGCCCTCCTTCGGGAACTGCACGCCAGAGACGCGGAACAGGCTTTTGAACCCGGTTTCACGCTCTCGCAGATGGTGCACTCCCTCTATCTGGACTATCTCCGCCCGATTTATCTTATTTTTGATCAGTTTGAAGAACTTTATATCCTTGGGAACGAAGAAGAGCAGGAAACTTTTATTCACGCCATTCACGACCTGCTCGAATCGGATTTACCCTGTAAAGTAGTCATTGCCATACGCGAAGAATACCTGGCTCATCTTTCCAATTTTGAACGAAGCGTACCCCGTCTTTTCGACAAGCGCCTTAGGGTGGAGCCGATGACGCGCGCAAATGCCCGGCGGGTCATTCTCGAAACTTCCAAAAACCCGAAATTCAACATTCAGCTTTGCGCTGACGAAGTCGCCGACGCCATTATCGACAGTGTAACCGGTGGAATCGGAAGGGTGCAACTGACCTATCTTCAGGTTTTTCTCGACAAAATGTACCGCATAGCCTGGCAAAGGGATGCCTCAGATATTGTTTTTGATGAGGACCTGGTGCGTGAAGTTGGCAAGATAGAGGATGTGCTCTCTGATTTTCTGGATGAACAAATCGACGTTTTTGCCAATGAAGTGGCCAATCGCGACGATGCTTTGCGCTGGCTGCGCGCCTTTGTTTCTGAAAAAGGCACCAAAATGCCGGTTCAACGCCAGGATTTAATGGAGCGGCTGCCGGAAATGAGCGAAGCAAAGCTGAATATCTTTCTTGAATTTTTTGTCAATCGCCGGATCCTTCGGCCTTTAGATAACGATCAATACGAACTGACGCACGACAGCCTTGCGGCACGCATTTTTCAAACCCATCCCAAAGGAACGCCGGTGCCGGAACTCGATCCCCGCCGTTATTCCAAAGACATCAGCCCGTTTGCCGGATTTTCCCCTTACAGCATGGACATGGCTGCACAGTTTTTCGGACGGGAAGAGGAGATAGCTGCGCTGTTCAACCAGGTTGTCAATGAAACACATACCCGTCTGACTTTGGTTTTCGGGCAGATGGGTGTTGGGAAAACTTCTCTGATGCTTGCTGGTTTGATGCCCAGGCTGGAGACCTTGTATAAAACCAGCTACGTCCGCATCAGCCGGGAATGGATCAACAGCGCTGTGGTGCTCGATTTACTTTCTGTGGAGCCTCAACCCGGAGAATCGCCTGTTTTGCTCGATCTTGCTTTTGAAGATGCTCCGGTGCCGCCTACCAATGCAGAAAGAAAGGTGATCGTTTACGACCAGTTCGAAGAGGCATTTATCTGGATGCAGGCTCCCGGCCAGTTGCTGCATTTTTTTCTACATATCGCCCATTTGCTGGATTCCCGTCGCAATTGTGATTTGATCCTGGTCGTCCGCGATGAATATTTCTCCCAGCTTCAGGATATGGAAGCTTTTATTCCCAATATACTTGAGGAACAATTCCGGGTGCGCCCGGTAGATGCGCGCATCGCAACCCGAATCATCAAACAGATGTCTAAGCGCGTCGGCATTACTTTTGAACAGCCCGACCTGGTGCATCGCATCGTTCAGGAAATCACAGAAACCGACGGAAAAATCAACCTCACCTATTTGCAACTGTATATGTCGCGTTTGTATGCTTTGGCTCAGTGAGGAGAATGGTAGAAGGTATAAGGTAGAAAGTAGAGGGAGGAAACCTGAGCGCAGTCTGCCATTTTTAACTTTTGAGATATTAGATGTTAGATATTAGATATTAGATGTTAGATGAGAAATCCTGCTTCAATGAGCAGCCTGCCCTATTCTCAAATTTTCAAATTTTCAAATCCTCCATATATGCACCTATCCATCCACACTTACGACCTGCGCCTGCGCCACACGTTTACCATTGCCCACGGATCGAGGCAGGTGCAATCGACCATGATCGCCGCCCTGCACGATGGTAACCTGACCGGCCTTGGAGAAGCGACGGCAACCCGTTACTATGGCTTGTCGGTGGATGAAATGGCGAAGACGCTGGAAAACCTGCGGGAAAAGATCGAAACCACTCCTCTGGTTTCTCCGGAACAATATTGGGACGCTTTACATCCCTGGCTGAAGGACCATCCATTCGAGCAGTGCGCGCTGGACGTCGCGGCACACGATCTGCATGCGCAGCGACTGGGCTTACCGCTCTACCGGGTTTGGGGATTGTCGCCCGAACACCTGCCGCTGACCAATTACACCATTGGCATCGCTCCGGTTGAAGAGATGGTGGACAAAATGCTGGAAATGCCCTGGCCTGTCTACAAAATCAAACTGGGGACCGACGAAGACGTGGCCATCGTGCGCGCCCTGCGCCAGCATACGGATGCTGTGTTCCGCGTGGACGCCAATTGTGCCTGGACGGTTGAGCAAACCCTGGCTTATGCGCCCCAATTGAAAGACCTCGGCGTTGAATTCATTGAACAGCCTTTGCCGGCCGGCGACTGGGAAGGCATGAAATACCTTTTTGCACATTGCGCCCTGCCCCTCATGGCCGACGAAAGCTGCCAGCGCGAAGCGGATGTTGCTCACTGTGCCGGACATTTTCACGGCGTCAACATCAAACTGATGAAATGCGGCGGACTTACCCCTGCCCGAAGGATGATCGCCGAAGCCCGCGCCCTTGGCCTGAAAGTCATGACCGGCTGTATGACCGAATCCTCAGTCGGCATTTCGGCCATCGCCCACCTGCTGCCCCTGCTGGATTATGTCGACATGGACGGGGCGCTGCTGCTGGCGGAGGACATTGCCACAGGGGTCAGAATTGAGGATGGTAAAACGACGTTTGCGGATCGGGCGGGGACGGGGGCGCGGTTGAAAGCGTAGCGGGTATTTACCACATAGATAGATAGTTGTTTTCACAATATGGCACATAGGGACTATCGTGTATCAGAGATATTGCCTATTTTTTTCTGAGTAACCAATGATCAATTCCAGAATTGGCTACCCTGAGGCTTATTATAAACGTTAATTTGATGCTGGGTAGTTGTGTTATTATAATATATAAGCTAATTTTGAGCAATTGCCTTCCCCATATTTTTTTGGTTTATTGTATTAGAAGAATTGCTGGTTGACCTAATATTTTACTTGATTATTTATTATAGCTAATTCTATTTGTATGCCCAAAGAAGCAGAATACGGAACCCGCGTACGCCTGATGCGCATTTTTCGCGCTATTTTAGACAGCCCATATCGATACACGCGCCAGGAATTGGCAAGCCGATACAATGTCAGTACTGACACGATTAGTGGTGATCTCAATGCTTTTGAAGCAGGCGGGTTTATCAAAACCCGCGATAAACGGCATCGGTACGCTTTCAAAGAAGACAAGCCGCTGAAACAATTAAAGGATTTACTACATTTCTCAGAAGAAGATCAGGCCCTGCTCTATGAAGCCATAGACAACCTGCCTGGCGGTACGGCAAGGCATCAGCAACTTAAAAACAAGCTCAATTCCTTATATGACTACCACCGGCTGGGGTATTCTTACCTGCGCAAACCCCATCTGACAAAAGTAGATTTACTCCTTCAGGCGCAACGCGAAAAACGCTGTGTTCATCTCCTTGGCTATCGTTCTTCCAATAGCAACACCATCAGCGACCGGCTCGTGGAGCCTTTTCACGTCAGTCCGCCCGACGATACCCTCCAGACTTACGACGTAGATAAAAAAATGCTGCGCCACTTCCGCATCTCCCGCATTACCCGTGTACAACTCAGCGACGCGCCCTGGCAATACGAAGGCCATCACAACATCATGCGAACAGATCCTTTTCGCATTGTTGACAACCACCAGGAAATGGTGCACCTGCGCCTAAGTGTCAGCGCTTATAATGAACTGATCGAACGTTACCCGCTCGCCAAGTCCTACATCGAAGAAACGGAAGACCCCAATGTCTTCGACTTTCAATGTATGGTCAACCATTCTTTTTTCGGCCTCAGCAACTTTATCCTGAGCTTTCAGCAACAGCAAATCGAGGTGCTGGAGCCGGAGGTATTGAAGGAGCATTTGAGGAAGGTGGTACGGGAAATGCGCTTTTGAAGAAAAATGCAATTTTTTTCGACTTTTTTAAGGGGGTGGGGAAATGAGTTCGTGGGGGTGGGGGGATATTTGCAGTAGGTAATAAAAATAACATAATCACTATGTTGCAGACGATTTATGGAATAGGACAAGAAATTAGCAAAGGGCGTGATCCCTGGGAAGACTTTATTGAACCTCCAAAAACGGATGGGAGAGACGATGACAGGAGGTTATTGACACTTACAGTCTTGTTTGATCTGGATAAAAATGAAGTTTTTGTAGAAAAGGAAGGCCTTGAGGTGTACCCTTCGGACCACGATTTTCGGAAGCTAAAGGAATGGCGAACATTAAAAACACAGGGAGGAAATTTTAAATCTATTTATGTAACTGTAGATGCCACTAAACCTGATCTGCTTGCTAAAACGCTTTTTGGAAAGCAGGGAGAAGAGGGGCAGTATCCTGCTCATGGTGAGTTTATAGAGTCAATTCTGAAAGATGCCGAGGAGTTGAAAGCATCACTTCTTTTTAAGGTATTGGAAAGAATTCCTGTACTTCGGGAGAAGTTTTTTGAAAAATTCAGGGAAGACGACCAAAAGAACGACAAAGCCAAACTTTCACTTAAAAGAATCAATGAAGCTTTTCAGCTGGCAAATAAAGAAGAGCGCATCGTTTTGTTGCGCAGCCATGTTACTTGCGCTGAATTTGGATTGATTGATTTTCCTATGGGGAATCTGGAAGGCTATGTGGATTTCATTGAAAAGAAATTTTTCGCTAAATCGGTAACAGATACCTCTGATTCTAAACTAGCTGTACAAGCGAAAAGACTATGCTATGCTACGGGAGAACTTCGTGACGACGTTAGCGAACCCGATTTTTCGGGCCGTTATAACATTAATAAGTTTTTTGTTCAAACAACGATAAATTATGCCTCCGCTTTCGACAGTAACAACTATGCTAACAATTATCAAGTCTCATCAGAGATCGCCAAATATTTAGATCGGGGGGCAGATTACTTGCTTAAAAAAATGACCTGCGACATTGCAGATATCCGGCATGTTGTTATTCCTCAATTTTTCAACCAAACAGAATTTAAAGAAAGCCGCCTTAAACGCATTGCTGCTCGTACAGATTTGTTATTTCGGCTAAATGATTTAAAAGAAGTTGATAATTTTCTTGAAAATTATTCACTTACAGACGACTTATATTGGCTTACCTTTTTGGCAATTGATTCTGATGGTAATTATTTTAAGGCAGGAAATCTGATCAAAGATGTGCCTGGCTTTCATTTCCGCAACCTACTGGAGAAACTAGAGGAATCAGGAGCACTTTTTGCGCCCTGGCTTGGAAGTAAATATGGATTCAATCTTTATTCAGTTTATAAAGCTATTCCTGTCCGCAAAGACAAGGAAAAAGTAAACTATGCATTACGGCTTTTCGCAGCAGTGCTTGAGCAACGAAAAATTGAACCAGAGCGACTGTTTCAACACTTTACGGAATTGGTACTTTGCCACTGGTTTAAGCGTTACCGTGGATATTCCAATATTTTACAACCAGTGAAAGATAATTTTGATTTTGCATTAAAAGACGCTGTTTTTAAATACATCGCATTTTTTTATGCGCTAAGAAAACTCGATTTACTCAAAGAAAATTTATCTGATATGGATATTGAAACCACAGCAAAAAAAATTAATCCATCCGAAAGCATCGAAGCGTTTTTTTTAACGATGCACTATACAACAGAGCAAAAAGCCCTTTTTTATCTCGGTAGGGTACTTAGCCGTGTTGTTTTTGAGCAATCGGATCCAAGTAAAAAAGGGCACAAGAAAAATGCACTTGATAAGCTTAATTTTAACGGTATGGATAAAGGCTCCATTCTTCGTTTCTCGGAAGATTTATTTAAGTCTGCCAGAAACCATGGCATTGATGACAAAGTTAAACAGGATTGGGGCCGATTTAGCGAATTATTTAATTTTAACCACTGGGAGATGAGCCCTAAAGAATCTTTGTTTTTTATTCTGACTGGATATACTTATTTTATCAAGTCTAAAGATGCCGGTTCCGAATCGGCAGCAGAGTAAATTATATAATTTTTTTACTAAAAATAAATTTACGTCATGGCAATTTCAAACAACTCCGATTTTCTTTTTCTGTTCGAGGCCATTCTGTGCAACCCAAATGGAGATCCAGATCAGGAAAACAAACCGCGTATGGATTATGACACAGAGACTAATCTCGTCACAGATGTTCGTATTAAGCGACATATTCGGGATTTTATGAAAGGAACAGGAGAAGAAATATTTGTTGACCTTGAAGGTGATTCAAAGGTTACTATGGAGAAGAAAATCATTGAGGTGCTTAACCGGTTATGGAATGACGACGTTCAAATGCGGGGAATACTTGGCTCGGATGAGGTATTTGCTGAGTATGAAAAAATAAAGGAGAAGGATGCGGCTAAAACGATTAGTAAAATAGTCACAGATAAGCCGGCGAATGAAGGCGTCAACAAAGCCTTAATGAACGGCCTTGTTAGCCAAAAATTCATTGATATTCGAATGTTTGGAAGTGCTTTTGCTGTAAAAGGATTTAACCGCAGCATAACAGGCGCAATTCAATTAAATTGGGGCTATTCGTTAAACAAGGTCTACTTACTTGATTCTGATACGATTGCATCGGTTATGAACGATGGCAATAGTACCTTCGGTAAGGACTACCGCGTAAAATACAGTCTTTTGGCTTTCCATGGGGCCGTAAACAAAAATGCAGCTGCTACCACTGGCCTTTCAGATATGGATGTAGAAAAGTTTCGGGAAGCGCTCTGGCATTCAATTTCCGCTAACCCCACTCGATCAAAGCTTAATCAATATCCTAAGCTTTATGTTGAGGTAAAGTACAATGAAGGGTTTAGCAATGGTCATTTTGGTGATTTGCGCGGGTTAGTTAGCGTCGTACCCAAAGTTGCTGACCGGGAAGTACGCAGTTTCTCTGATCTCAATTTTGATTTTTCAAAATTAAAGGTTGTTCTTGAAGCTGAAAAAGGTCAAGCAATAAAAGAAATTATTGTTCGAACATCTGTTGATGTACAAAATGCCCCTAAGTCATGGAAATCCTGACATTCGATTTATTAGGGAAGTTTGCGCATTTTCGAAAATATTATGCGAATAACACGGCCCTTAGTTATTCTTTGCCGCCACGTACTGCACTAATGGGTATGGTTGCAGCTATGCTGGGGCTTCCTCGTGATAGTTACTATGGCATACTTGGTTCTAAAAATATTCGATTTGGAATACGTATCTTATCACCCGTTAAGAAGTCTTTTCACAGGCTAAATCATATAAAGGTCATTGGTGTCAGTGATTTCCGAGGGCGATTAGGGCACACACAAACTCCTTTTGAAGTCGTTACAGGATTGGATTTGCGTACAGATTATGTTCAATATCGTGTTTATCTTTCTACAAATAGTGCCGCAGGAGAAGACATCATAATTAGGTTAAAAGCCTGCCTTCAAGATAGTGCTAATGTGTTTTCATTAGCACTCGGATCTGCAAATTTTACAGCACAGGCAAAGAATTTCAGAGTAATCCCTGAAGATTCCTGGCGTGAAAAGGATGGAAACCTTGTCGGTTTTACACCTATTCACTCTGCCGTCTATTCTGAGCAGGTATCGGGAATCAATTCATCTGTAGGAAAACTACTTGTAGAAGAGGAACTTATTCCAGCTGATTTCATTGCTGACTACAATAGGGAGTTATCCCGAATGTGCAGGGTTTTATTTTCGACAGATGGCAAGCCAATGTTACTACATTTGAAAGGGAAGTATATTGAACTTAATGAATCCAATGGAGAAGCTGAAAATATTATGTTTCTCGATTGAAGCTAATTTTCATCATCACTCCAAATAAATTAATAACCCATGCCTGTTTTTTTTTCTCATGCCAAAAAACTTCCAGATGGAACTAGGGAAGGCAGTAAACTTGTGTATGAACATACATTTGGCGTGCGAGACAATGCGCTACGGCAATTCTTTTCCGGAGTTTCTTTTGCTGGTAAAAGGATAGATTGGGCTAATTTTATCAACGTCATTTGCTTGTTTCATGATCTTGGTAAGTACACTTCGTTTTTTCAGAAATATCTACTTGGAAGGCCGCATGAAGAGCGCCTAAAGCAGCATGCTCGTTTTGGAGCGCAGGCGATCTTTAACTTTTTTAATGAAAACCCTAACCTCGCCTATTGTGCATACTTTATTGTAAAAAATCATCATCGGAGTTTGCACACACCTGATTCAAGCTTAATAGATAAAGTTTTAGATAAAAGTGGATATGAAGAGGTGAAGGAAATATTTGAGGCTCAAAAATATGATGTTTGGGATTATTTGCCACAAATAGAAGCTGAATTAGGATTACCTGAGCTCGGTCCGTTATTAGAATTACCTAATCGTAAAGTATTTTTCAATTTTGTTGGAGATTTTCAAGACAGCGCAGCTATCCATCGGTATTTTTTGATTAATTACTTTTTCTCTTTACTGATTGAAGGGGACAAACTTGATGCATCTGGAACTCCAATTTATACTCGATCAGATATTCATCCGGATGCGGTAGAACAGTTTTTTAGGGGAAGGAAGCTAACCAAAAGCCTTCATAATCAATTGCGTGATGCTGTCCGCCAGGAAGTAATAGCTTGCCTTGATGAACCTGATATATTGAATCATCGGATATTTATGCTTACTGCCCCAACAGGAATTGGAAAGACTTTGACAGCACTAGATTTTGCAATTAGACTTCGGTCACAATTAAAGGGGAATCCACAAATTATCGTAGGGCTTCCATTCATAAATATTATTGAACAAACTTTAGATATTTATCAAAAGGTCTTGTCTAAAACAGACGTGAAAATTCTTGGGCATTATCAGTACGCCGATATTTTTGGAACAGAAAAAGAATCTATGGCAGAAACTGACGAAGAAAGAGATTATGCCCGCCGTCGTATGGAGCTTGATACCTGGCAGTCTGACATAGTAGTGACTTCATTCGTACAATTACTTCAGACGATTATTGCAAACAAAAATAAATTACTCCTAAAATTTAACCATCTTGCAGGAGCCATAGTCATTATGGATGAGGTGCAAAGTCTTCGTCTGGAACATGCGCCATTATTGGGTGCTGTTTTAGATTTGCTGAGTGAGTTTCTGGGTACCCGGTTTATATTGATGACTGCAACTAAGCCGCTCATCTTCGAGCTGGCAGAACGTGAAATCATAGAGCGCTATTTACCAGGAAGAAAAATAAATCGAAAGGACTTACTTGCTGATCCTGAACGCTATTTTAAAGAATTCCATCGAACACAAATAATACCAATTTTAGATGTTTCGCTGCCTAATACGGATGCATTCATTGATCTGTTTATCCAAAAATGGGACCCAGGTAAATCTTGCCTTATTGTATGCAATACCGTCAATCGTTCTATTGAGGTATTCGAAAAAATTCAGGAATGGGTGAAAGAAAAAGAATATAAAAATCCATTATTTTACCTTTCAACAAATATTTTGCCAGTACATCGCCTTTCCATCATTAATGAAATTAAAGAAAGTTTAAAAGATGGCGCAATACTGGTTTCTACGCAAGTAGTAGAAGCTGGAGTAGACTTAGATTTTGATTTAGGATTTAGAGATTTAGGGCCAATGGATTCCATTGTGCAGGTAGCAGGGCGAATTAACCGAGAAAACTCCATTGATCGAAAATATTCTCCTTTATATATTATAGATTTTGGAGATTGTAAAAAAATTTACGGGATAATAACTGAAACACAGTCGAAGCTGGCAATTGGTATTAATCCGATTTTAGAACCAGCATACTTTAAATTGGTTGAGGATTACTTCTGGAAGGTAGGAAAAAGTGATGTTTATGCAGTATCAAGAAAGTTATTTAATGGCATTTTACGCTTGCAATACGATGGAGAGGAAACAAATGAAATTACTCCGGTAAGCAAGTTTCGGGTTATTGAAGAAAGTCCTCGTCTAATTTCAGTTTTCGTTGAGTGTGACGATGTAGCTATTTCAGCAAGAATCGCTTACTTGAAAATGCTTGAAGCCCCAGATCGTGAAAGCTCTTTTCGATTAAAAGAGGATTTTGATACAAAGTACAAGCGTGATTTTCAGCAGCGTATTATTGCAGTGCCAATTTACTATTGTGAAAATTTACCAGGAATTGAGCCCAGCCGACCTGATTCACGTATTAAATATGTGTCATTTCGAGAATGCGAAAAATGGTATCAAAAGCCAATTGGATTTAATCGAAAACAGGCTAAGCTAGAAAAAATAATGCCTCAAACACTAAGTTTTTAACTATGAAAATTATTGATATTGCTCATATTTCATTTCCTGAAATCAATCTTCCTGCGCGTAGTGGGCATCATTTGCGTGGCTATTTTGGAACTATTTTTCAAGAATATTCCCCGTTACTACACAATCATTTCGAAGATGGCCGCCTACGGTATGCTTATCCTTTAGTCCAATACAAAGTTCTCGATGGAGTTCCTACACTTGTTGGGGTGGAAGAAGGGGCACGACTTTTGGTGAATCTTTTTTTACAGATCCATGAGTTAAATATCTTTGGAAAAACATACCCAGTCCCACACAAGAGCATTGAATTAAAAGAAATAGAAATTGGTGTTGCTCCGGCGCTTTATAATTACCATTTTAATTCTTTATGGATGGCGCTTAATCAGGAAAATCACGAAATATATATTAAAAAAGATGAAACGGAAAAACAGCAGCAATTGAATAGTATTTTAATAAAAAATATCCTTTCATTTTATAAAGGCATGGGTTTGTATCTGGCTCCTGAAGAGCGGATACTACTTACCGCAAAGACAACCGAAAAAGTAACAAAATTTAAAGGCAAGCAAATGCTGGCATTTTCTGGGACCTTCACCACCAACGCCCTCCTCCCCGACCTCATCGGCCTTGGAAAATCCGTATCGAGGGGCTTTGGAGCGATCAGGAGGATTTGAATATATGGTGATGTGGTCATTTGGAATCGAATCCTCAAATCCTCGAATAACCAGTACCCCGTAACAGATAACCAATAAGCACCACCGCCATGCAACTTCATCTCAATTCATATGGAACCTACCTGCACGTAAAAGACGCCATGTTCGACGTGCGCAAAAAGCAGGAAAACGGTACCTGGTCGAGCACGCCGGTAGCGGCGCACAAAGTAAAAAGCGTATGGATGGGCCGGGGCACTGCTTTGTCGAGCGATGCGGTTCGCCTGGCTTTGATGCACAATGTAGACATTGTGTTCCTGGAAAGTGATGGCGCGCCAGTGGGCCGGGTGTGGCATTCCAAATTAGGCAGCACAACGCTGATCCGGAAACGGCAAACAGAAGCTGCCGCAGACGAACGCGGTTTGCAGCACGTTATAAACTGGCTTTGTGCAAAATTAGACCATCAGGCCGATTTTATCCGGGATCTGAAAAAGCATCGCCCCCAGCATCACGAATACCTGAGTGATAAAGTGGTGCGCATTGAGGAAATGCGTGCGAAGATTGCCGCTGCAGTGGGTGGAAATGTTGCGGAAACATCGGGCTCTTTGCAAGGCTGGGAAGGTACCGCCGGGCGACTGTATTTCGAAGCTTTGAGCTATGTGTTGCCCCGGAGCTGGCAGTTTGGCGGGCGCAGCAGCCGTCCGGCGCAGGATGTCTTCAATGCATTTCTGAATTATGCTTACGGGGTGTTGTATGCCCGAGTGGAAAAAGCGCTGATGTTGGCCGGGCTTGATCCGTTTTCCGGTTTTTTGCACCGCGACGACTACAACCATAAAAGCCTGGTCTTTGATTTTATCGAACCCTACCGCTGCTGGGCAGACAAAGTAGTTTTTACGCTTTTCAGCGGTAAAAAAGTGAACCAAAGTCATGCAGATCCGCTGACTGGCGGTTTTAGCCTCAATGCGGAAGGCAAACGCCTGTTGATGGAAGCTTACAATGAGTATCTTGAGAACGACATCATTCGCTATCGCGGTCGCAACAGGAGCAGAGCAACCATTCTGTTGCTCGAAGCGCACCGCTTAGCTCAAGAGCTTTTGAACACCGGTGCTGCGGGCGAATTACCGGAACCAGAGTTGGATGTTCGGGAAATGTAACAACGCCAAATGAAATTGTACAACCATGATCATCTGGGTATTATACGACATTGAACAAGACCGCTCGCGGAGCCGTGTTGCAAAGATTTGCAAACAGGCAGGGTTGTATCGGGTGCAGTACAGTGTTTTTTTGGGAACACTCGACGCACAGGAAAAAGACAATCTGGAATTGCGCATTCAGGAAGAGATGAATGAAGCAGTAGACCGGGTGTATATTTTCCCGATGAGTAAAGGGGAGTTGCAACAAGCGGCCCTGCTTGGTCAGGCTTTTGACAAAAAAATGGTCACAGATGAGGTGCTGGCTTTGTTCTTTTAACAGAGCCAATCCTGCCAACGATCAACCGTCCACCGTTAACCGTTAACCTATGTTCTCCATCACGCCTTCTCACATCATTGAGTATCTGTTTTGCCCGAGATTTACTTATTTCGAGCACGTGTTGCGCATTCCTCAATACGAGGAGAAAGAGTTTAAGGTGATGAAAGGGCGCAACATGCACGAGTTGAAGTCGGAACAGAATACCGGATATTTACGGCGGCGGATTGGCGTGATTCAAAAGCAGTCAAACCGGTATCTTACCAATGAGCTGCTACGTGGCGAAGTGGATGAAGTGCTGTGGTTGAATGACGGCACCATGGCCCCTTTGGATTATAAATTTGCCCGTTGGGAGGGCAAGTTGTATGAGACTTATAAGACCCAACTGGCCTGTTATGCCTGGCTGATGGAAAGCAACTACGACGCTTGCCGTGTGAAAAGAGGGTATCTGGTATACACGCGTAGCAAAAACCATTTATTGGAGGTTCCGATTTTGAAGGAGTCGATTGAAGGGGTTCAAACAGTAGCGGATGAAATTGCCCGGATTATTGAAAAAAACCACTATCCTAAAGGCACGAATTATCGCAAACGTTGCGTACATTGCACATATAGAAAGATTTGTACGCAATGAAAATCGCATTCCGGCTGCCAATTTATTTTCAAAAAGCATGAAAAACTTATTATTGTGTTGGTTTTTAGTATTTTATGCTTGCGCAAAACACTCTAAAAACAATGATAATACAACGTTCTTTGACATATAAAATGAATAATAAAGCTTTTCTTAATTTTATTTATTATTCTGAAAAACAGACCTTTGTAAGAAGGGACGTATTTCAGAGTAATTCCAGCGATAAGAAGGATTGAAACGGGATCATTACGAATACTCCGACAATTACAATGATTTATTTCAGAGTAATTCCAGCGATAAGAAGGATTGAAACCGACTTTAACGAGCATTATCGGGTTTGCGCCGATCTATTTCAGAGTAATTCCAGCGATAAGAAGGATTGAAACTATCAACGATCTTTTCCTGAAAGATTTTCATATCCCATTTCAGAGTAATTCCAGCGATAAGAAGGATTGAAACGCACCTCCGGTTATCGAGCCGCCACAAAAGGCAATGATTATTTCAGAGTAATTCCAGCGATAAGAAGGATTGAAACAATACAAACGGGTTGGGGATGATGTAGAAAATCATGTATTTCAGAGTAATTCCAGCGATAAGAAGGATTGAAACAATATCGATACCAGGTCACTCCATGTGCTGTCAATATTTCAGAGTAATTCCAGCGATAAGAAGGATTGAAACAGGACATTGAAGTTGAGGATATATCCGGCAAGGTTCATTTCAGAGTAATTCCAGCGATAAGAAGGATTGAAACACAGTGTTGTACTATACATATAGGTGTCTCCTTTGTATTTCAGAGTAATTCCAGCGATAAGAAGGATTGAAACCGACAAAGTAGTTGCTGAACACGAAGCCATACAAAGAATTTCAGAGTAATTCCAGCGATAAGAAGGATTGAAACTAGACATCAAGACGTTGTTCCTTGGTCTTGCCAATATTTCAGAGTAATTCCAGCGATAAGAAGGATTGAAACTGGCCTGTACCGAATATGGGGCAGCGCTTCTACACGATTTCAGAGTAATTCCAGCGATAAGAAGGATTGAAACTGCAACGGATCAAGCAGTTAGAGGAAAAATCGACCTATTTCAGAGTAATTCCAGCGATAAGAAGGATTGAAACCAACAGGATTTTTCGATCATTCAGGAAAATGTTCCTATTTCAGAGTAATTCCAGCGATAAGAAGGATTGAAACATGACAATAGACGCAAAGTACGGGATAAAGGGGACGTATTTCAGAGTAATTCCAGCGATAAGAAGGATTGAAACAGAGCAGCACCATATTTTCCCGGTCAGGGGGCGCTGCATTTCAGAGTAATTCCAGCGATAAGAAGGATTGAAACAAAAAATCTGCATATCCTGAGGCGCTGGCCTGTTGCCATTTCAGAGTAATTCCAGCGATAAGAAGGATTGAAACGTTCACTACAAAAAATCCGATTGATACTTCCGCCGTATTTCAGAGTAATTCCAGCGATAAGAAGGATTGAAACCGGCGTTCCGGAAGTGCCTGCAAGGTCGAAACTGTTAAATTTCAGAGTAATTCCAGCGATAAGAAGGATTGAAACAACTTCGCTTTATGAAAAATATACTCATTCTTTTTTATTTCAGAGTAATTCCAGCGATAAGAAGGATTGAAACAAAGAAAATGAAGTCGAAATGCGATGGGACGACGACATTTCAGAGTAATTCCAGCGATAAGAAGGATTGAAACATCTGTGTCTTGATCGCGAGGTATTGAGGTCTATACTATTTCAGAGTAATTCCAGCGATAAGAAGGATTGAAACTGCGTATAGCGGGAATAGAAAAAAACAACATCAGCCTGATTTCAGAGTAATTCCAGCGATAAGAAGGATTGAAACCAGTACACGGATTTAGGCCGCCTTGCCGCTGTTAACATTTCAGAGTAATTCCAGCGATAAGAAGGATTGAAACCCGTCATTACGTTGCTCATAGGTTTTCTGTTTCAATATTTCAGAGTAATTCCAGCGATAAGAAGGATTGAAACAGCGCATCAAAAAAAGGCTGACCAAACTCGGGCAGCATTTCAGAGTAATTCCAGCGATAAGAAGGATTGAAACTACAATCTATGATCAAATCTTGTGGGAAGGTTGCAAAGTATTTCAGAGTAATTCCAGCGATAAGAAGGATTGAAACAATTAGTGCCATTATTGAGTTTTGCTATTTCGATTTATTTCAGAGTAATTCCAGCGATAAGAAGGATTGAAACATAGTTTCGGTTTGTCGGCGTAACAAGCTGTGCGGTATTTCAGAGTAATTCCAGCGATAAGAAGGATTGAAACTCGAAGCCATTTTTTGGATGACCTCTTTCAGCGATCATTTCAGAGTAATTCCAGCGATAAGAAGGATTGAAACAACAGTGGCAAAAAGTTGCCGCGCAATTGGTATCATATTTCAGAGTAATTCCAGCGATAAGAAGGATTGAAACTGTGGAGCGGCTTTAAACAGGCTGCTTCAGCGAAGGATTTCAGAGTAATTCCAGCGATAAGAAGGATTGAAACAACTTGCCAAGCACCGTAACTTTTGACGGTGTTACAATTTCAGAGTAATTCCAGCGATAAGAAGGATTGAAACTAAAAATGCGTGTCTTTCCCGGTCGGGTAATCGTTAAATTTCAGAGTAATTCCAGCGATAAGAAGGATTGAAACTAGATCCGCCCAGCCGAAATTGTGCGCTTGGCGATGTATTTCAGAGTAATTCCAGCGATAAGAAGGATTGAAACCTGATCCGCAATCTGCGAACTGATCCGTTGATTGAGATTTCAGAGTAATTCCAGCGATAAGAAGGATTGAAACTGATAATTTGCGCTGGGTCTGGTGCTGTTCCTGAGAATTTCAGAGTAATTCCAGCGATAAGAAGGATTGAAACCATAACTCAAAGTGTTTAGTTAAATAATACCACAAATATTTCAGAGTAATTCCAGCGATAAGAAGGATTGAAACAGTTTCATATTATTGATATTGTGTTTTATGCAATTATTTCAGAGTAATTCCAGCGATAAGAAGGATTGAAACTTGCTTCGCAAAAATCAGTTGATTTGTGGTATAATCCTATTTCAGAGTAATTCCAGCGATAAGAAGGATTGAAACCCGAATAGTCCAGCATGTAGCGCTCGATCGCCTCCAGATTTCAGAGTAATTCCAGCGATAAGAAGGATTGAAACACGACGTACATTGATCCGATGAAATTCAACACGATATTTCAGAGTAATTCCAGCGATAAGAAGGATTGAAACGAATTTGTGATGAATTAATAATATCGCCCTGGTTTTATTTCAGAGTAATTCCAGCGATAAGAAGGATTGAAACTGGGCCTGTGCATCTATTTCGATTATAAAGGTGCACATTTCAGAGTAATTCCAGCGATAAGAAGGATTGAAACACCAGATCGGCATGACTGTCGCGGGAATGTATGACGGATTTCAGAGTAATTCCAGCGATAAGAAGGATTGAAACGAAGTCGTTTTCTTTGCCCGGATATGGGTTTTCTTTATTTCAGAGTAATTCCAGCGATAAGAAGGATTGAAACGACCATGACAGCGCAATATGTGACTTTACCCAATCCGCATTTCAGAGTAATTCCAGCGATAAGAAGGATTGAAACCATATATGCCGCCGTCGTAGCTTTTGAACCTGCGCTGATTTCAGAGTAATTCCAGCGATAAGAAGGATTGAAACTAGACCGACATGCCAGAATAGACACTTCCTCCAAACATTTCAGAGTAATTCCAGCGATAAGAAGGATTGAAACACAGATGGCTTTAAAAATCGGAGGTGCAGAGTATACCATTTCAGAGTAATTCCAGCGATAAGAAGGATTGAAACGCCTTCAATTCGGTGATCACTTTGGCTTGCTCATCAAATTTCAGAGTAATTCCAGCGATAAGAAGGATTGAAACGGAGCCGATGTAGAAAGCCGGGCGAAATTGATTGATTATTTCAGAGTAATTCCAGCGATAAGAAGGATTGAAACCTGGACAGTTACCGACATTCCAATTATATACAACACGTTTCAGAGTAATTCCAGCGATAAGAAGGATTGAAACTCAAGCTTTGTCAGTTGAAATGCTCCTGAATTATTTTAATAATCCCTTTATATCATTTGGGTTATATAAGCTTGCGGGAGAAGGCTCGGGCACCTCTACTTTGAAATATACACTTTCCGGGGGCGTTCCCAATAAATTTGCAAAAACATTTTCCATCGAAAATTTAATCCCCATTTGGCGAGAATATGCGTCATTCATTTTTTTAATTACCAAACCCCGTAGGAGTGATTCTGAACGATAACTTTGCGATACCTCTGATGCAAAAATAGTAAAAGTCATATTATTAAAATATTAGTTCTGTAACAAACCCCGTGACTTACAAAAAAGGAAAATCTAAACGCCGCCTGGTCGTTTTTTGCTTCTCCTGTTTTATTAGCCACGGGATTTGTCAAAGAAGGTTAAGATTAAATAATTGGTTTAGAGCTTAGTCTAAACGAAAAAGTTTCATTAGATCCTTTTCCTGTGGTATAATTCCGATGTATTCTGATTTGGCATTTAAATCACTCAATCCCATAGTGGATTTCCAGGTGATATTTTCGAAATTATCGCTACTTAATGAAAAGGATTTTCGATTCGACAATTGAGACTTTAAACTTTGGATGCCTTCTTTTAAATCCGAAAATGAAGATAAAGTCGCACATCCCATAGCTCCCCCCTTCCAGGTAATCCCCCGGGCAGCAGTAAAGGGAACAGGGATTAACTTTGCGTTAATCGAAGTACTTTTTGCTATTAAAGCGTTTCCTGATGGATCTATCACGAATTCTATTGGGGTACCCCCACGTGAAACGATAGCACCAAACTCATTGGCTTCTAAAACCCCAACATTGGTCAATGCATATATTTTATTGTCGGGCATGATGATCGGGCAAAATTTTTCAAATGGAGCAAAGGCAGAAGTGTTGGTTCCATCCCATTCTAGATGGTCATTTTTTACAGTTCCATTGTTTTCAAACCCTGTTATTGAAGCATATCCAGTCTTAAAGTTTGGACCCGAGCCTACACCAAAGGAACTTAGAAAGCCAAATCCCAATTCTCCTTTTCTTAAAACCGGGTTATCAACCCAAATCTTATAAATGGACTTTGCGCTGGGGGTTAAACTATTAAAAGCCTCAGACATATTGGCCTGATAAGACTGACTTGGCTTTTTAGCCTGGAGTGCACTTGAAGCTTGTTTGAATGAATTTCCAAGTTGCCCCATCAGAGTAGTTTGAAAGTTTAAGCCCTCGGCGCGATAATAGATCATACTTAAAGTGATAAAATCCTGGATCATACTTCGCCAGTTTAGTACTTCTGTAGCGTCGGCTAGATCATCTACCCGATTGTCAAATCCTACAGCAAACCATGGAAATAGCTGGGACCAATCACAAACGAGTACACCTAACGGGACAAAATTAGTATCCTGATTGATCGCTTTCTCTTCAGCTGCATTCTCTCGTATAGCGGCGAAGCGAACTGCTTTTGACCCTCCCCCCGTTTTGAAATTATCTAATTCAATGGCTTCTCCTTTATTAATTAAGTCATCCAATGAAGAAGTATCCAGCGGTTTTGCTATGGCTTTTGAAAATTCTGAAATGGTCATTTCCCGGTTTACGATAGGGTCCTTTTTTTCTTTTTGCTTTTTAAAGAGATTAAATAAAGAGAACTTTTTCAAGCCGTCTAAATTTTTAATTTCACTTACCTTTTTAGTCACTGGTTTAGCTACTGGGTTACCAGCTTCAACACCAGGTACTTCTTTAGGCTCAACAAATGCGGGAATGGAAGGTATTATTCCTGAAGGAACGCTAAGGTCGGGCACTTTTGCCAACATTTGAACATTGGCTAATTCACTAAACGATTTCCCTTCAGCTTCTGCCCGCCAGTTAGCAATTAATGATTTGATACTATCTCCGGTGTAATGGCTGGATACATTAACATTAACATTAGCACTGGCATTTGCATTATTTCCGTCGTAAGTGGCTTTTACTGAAACAGAAGCCACTAAATTGGAATAGGAGAAATTACCACTGGCGCCGTAGTTCGTAATCTGAGAACCATCCATATTTGACAACTCCATATTAACAGATCCAAAGGCTCCCCAATGAACGGCAACTACCATACTCTCTCCGTAGCTACTTTGAAACTCATCTACTGATTTAATCCATTTTTCAAAGATGGCAGCGTCTATTTTCTCTAATGGTGCATCTCTGACCTGGTTCATTACTTCATTGAAATTAGCTATTATTTCAAGCATTTTGTTTTTCGGATTTACATCAAATGCGTTGATAAGATCAATTAAAGTAAGCCCATTTACATTCAAAAATTCTACCCCTGAAGAAATGTAGGCATTGTAATTTACGGTTATTGATTTGGATCCGTCTGCAACTGCCTTTCCCACGTATCCGCCAACGGAGGCTTCCACTTTTGAAATTCCACTTATTCCATAAGATCCGGAAACCCCAAAGGAACCTTTATTCATTTCGCTGGATTGCACGTAATGGCTTCTGCCTGACATAGAGGTGCTGCCGGTTCCGCCTGCTTTAAATTTTGAGACATTTCCGGAAATCACATCAGATAAAAAAATTCGACCATTTTTAAGAGTTGATCCAACTCTTGCATACATAATTGGGTAAAAGTCAGTTTTTTCCATAATGCTTTTTATTAATGAATAAACGAAAGCCAATCCGAAATTCCTTCAGAACTTGTTCATGATTTTATTAAGCAGATGAGAGTAGGCCATGTTAAAATCTTGGCAGACAACGCCACGCCTTTTAGTGTGGAGGCAGGAATGCTAGAAAATATAATATTGAGGCCAATAGAGCAATTAAAATGTTGGACTGACAGGCAAAACGCGTAGGATAGATCCCTGGTTAGCAGTTAATTAATGATGGTTTTTTGAACAGGCACTTATTAAAAGTGCCTTCAATCCAGAAGCCTGAAATGCATTTAAAATGCAATATAATGCTCAAGATATAAAATATAATCCTGAAATTCAAAACTTACTCAATAAATAGGCAAGGTATTATAGCAATAAATAAAAATAAAAAGCAATAAACCATTTAATGGTTAAGGCCTAATTATACTTTATTAGGATAGATTTAGTACAATAATTTGAAACCTGGGTGTTGAGGCGACCTCGTATGGATGGTGGAGTTCGCCACGCCCGCCTCACTCCAAAATCTTAAACGTTGTCCGTCTGTTCTTCTGGTGTTCTTCCTCCGTGCAGCGGGCGCAAAGGCAGTTGATTTCCAGCTGGCTTTCGCCGTAACCTCTTGCCGTAAGGCGGCTCACTTCGATGCCTTTGGTGATGAGGTAATCTACGGCTGATTGTGCGCGTCGCTGTGAAAGTTGTTCGTTGTAGCCATCGCCACCCCGGCAGTCGGTGTGGGAAGACAACTGGATGCGAATCTGAGGGTTGAGGCGCAGTGTTTCCGTGAGGGCATCCAATGTGGGTTTGGCGTCGTCGCGGATGTCCCATTTGTCGTAATCGTAATAGATGTTTTCCAGACGAATTTCCTGGTCAAGGTAAATCCGGTCGAGTACGATTTCAACTTCAAAGCGTTGTTCGGGGTTGTTGGGGTCTTTGCCGATGCCTTTCGTTGAAAAAATGGCTTTATTGTTGAGGTAATTTTCGGCGGAAGCCAAAAAGTTGTAATCCATATTTTCTGTCAGATCCAGCGTAAACTGACCTTCTTCGCCAATGGTCACGGTTTTTTTCTCTTTGCCGTAGCGGATTTCCAGTTTCGATCCAGGCAGGGCTTTGCGGCCCAAAACGCGGCTGTTGGGGTTTCCGGGTTCTGCAAAAATCTTTTCCAGCACAAATACATCAAGGATCATTTTATAGACGAGCGGCTTCAACTTGGTTGAGTCGATCGGCGGAGCAGGGGGCGGGATGCGTTTTTGGTAGCTGTAAATGTCATCGCTGCCGGCGCCGCCCTGTCTGTTGGAGCTGAAATAGCCCTGTTGCAGGACATCTTTGTCCAAAGCGGCATTGTGGTCAATGATAAAGCCAAAATCATCACCACCGGAATTGACGGGCGGTTTAAGGTTGTAGGCGGGCGCCCAGGAGCCATTGTTCATTTTGTAAGTCCTGAAAATGTCCAGTCCGCCCATACCAATGTGGTAATCCGAAGAAAAGTAGAGGGTATCGCCGTCTACCGTCGGAAATTTTTCGTTGCCCGGCGTATTGACGCTTCTGCCCATGAGTTCGGCTTTGCCCCAACCGTCGGCGGTGCGGGTAGATACCCAGATGTCGTAGCCACCCCATCCTTCGGGGTGTTGGCAGGAGAAATAGAGTTTTTTACCGTCGGCAGAAATGGCAGGTTGCCCGTAGTTGAGGTTTTCGCCATCGATTAAATCCAGCGGACGCGCCGGCAGCCAGGCGCCGTTTTTGATTTCGCTGAGCATGATTTTGCAGTGTGCATCCTCTTTTTTTCCGCCGTAACAACGCGTGAAATACACTTCATCCTGTTTGCTGCTGAATACAGCGGCGCCTTCGTTGTCGGGGGTATTCAGCGTTTCGCTGAAACCAGATACCACGCTGCCGGAAGCGTCGGCGATGAAAAGGTCAGAGAAAGCATTTCCTGTCCAGTTATAGGTATCGTCGCCGGTGCTGTTTTTTCGATCTGACGTAAACACGAGCTGATTGTCATTGAACAGGGCGGGGGCATAATCGGCAACCGATGAATTGAACGGAAGCGGCTCCACGAGGTATTCCTGTGTTTTGGTTTGTTTCCAGCCCAGCGCGTTTTCACAGGCGTTGATTTCGCGGCGGTATTCGTAGGGGCTGCCGATTTCAAAGCCCAGGTCTTTAAAAGCGCCTATTGCCTCTTCGTATTGCTCGGCTTGTTTGAGCGCGGATGCGTATTCCCGGAGTGCATCCGCCCCGGCCTGGTTGTCGTAGGCGGTGCGGAACCACTGTATGGAGACGTCACTTTTACCCAGCTCTTTATAGGAAAGCCCCATGAGGTAGGCAATTTTCCCTTTTTCAAGCCTTGTTTTGGCCTTGTTGTATTCTTTTTGCAGCAAACCCGTGGCTACGGAATATTGCTTGAGGTCGAAAGCCGTACGGCCGTCTCGTATTTTTTGGGTGTAATTGCAGGCTGTTAACAATGCCAGCATCAGTAGCGCCAAAAGTCGTGTAGTTTGTCCGGGCATCTGGTAAGGATTTATAACCTTGAATATATGGGAATAACGTTTGGGCAGGGGGCTTTGTTGCTGATAAAAATGATAGACTTGATTGTATCGGTCAGCCGGCAGACAATGACAGATATAGTGTCGAAATTTATAACATTCAAAAAAAACAGGTCATGTTTGAGTAGAGTTCAAACTTTGAAAGGAAGAAAGAAGAAACAAGTGTAACCGGGAGGTAACAACTTTACATGATGTCTTCAAATAAATCAATTTTACGTTCCTGAGATACAACAAAAGCAGTTTCTAAAACATAGAATATCTCTCTTACGCGTTGGTAGTGTAAAAAATGTTGAGAATTTTTTTTAACCCGCCATGAAAAAAGAATAACTCCTATAGAGGCAGAAATAGGATAAAGAATGAACTGCCAGTTGTTACTGATATACATTGAAATGAAAAGAAAAACCAATCCCAATGAACTGTAAAAAATTAAAGCTTTTGAACTATACCACATGGAAGAAGTCAATCTAACATGTGCTTCATTTTTAATGATGGTACTACAATGCTCCGGGCAATAAATCTGGAGTCTAATTTTTAGCGCATTGATAAATGTTTTACTTCTGTATGACTTGGATGGGTCATCGTTTACATCCCAGGTTATCTTATTAGACAACTTTTCCCAGCCTCTTTCTTTGAGGTAATTTTTTAAGTTATTGTAGGGAAATTGAACATCAGATTTGTCTACATTAGTTTTCGAAATCTTATTATTGTCTTTAATAAATGGTAAGGAACCAGAATCATCGGGAGAGGCATGTTTGTCTTTTACAAGTACAACCCACGTATCTAATTCACCTGGAGCAAATTTTTTTGCAATCGTTATGAAACTGGAATAATCCGGAGCTTTAGGATCACGGCGATAAAAAACAGTTCCAATTACATATGAAGTAGCAAGCATCAGAAAAAAAATTGACAAATGCGCTACTGTTGATAAATCCTTTATAAATACTCCTGTATTTCGGATGAATCCCAAAGTTTCTTCGCAGTCAGAAAAAACACTTTCAATTGACAGTAGTAATACAAATGTTGGTAGTAATAAACCAACGAATAAAAGCATTAAAAAAAGAGTCCCGGGCATCAATGCACCAAAAAAATCTACTAAAAATTCTCTTACAGAAATTTTACCATTGAAAAAGTTGTCCTTTGATTCTTGGTCTCCCATATAGCTATTATTTGTATAAATAAACTAAATTAGATTCCTTTTCAGAGAACAAGTTAGGTTTTTTATGACAAAACCGCCTGCTAAATATTACATCGAGCAGGCGGTTTTGTTATCTTCAAAAAGAAAGGTGAATTACTACGCCTTAGCAGTTGGCTTGCTGCCTGTTTTTTTGGCAGGAGCGCTCACTGCTTCCATTTGCTTTTTACCGGTGAAATCGTACATCAGGGCTGTTGCTACATACACTGAAGAGTAGGTTCCGGCCAGGATACCTGACAACAGGGCAAATGCAAATCCTTTGATGCTGGCGCCACCGAAGAAGAACAACACGATCACCGTGAACAAGGTCGTTGCAGAAGTGATCATCGTACGGCTCAACGTGGTGTTGAGGGCACGGTTGATGACATCTTTCCGACTGCCCTGGGAGTGCAGCTTCAGGTATTCCCGGATCCGGTCGAATACAATCACAGTATCGTTGACCGAATAACCAATAACCGTCAGGATGGCGGCGATGAAAGCCTGGTCAATTTCCAGAGAGAAGCTTACCAATCCATGGAAAATAGAGAACAAGCTCAAAACGATCAGGGTATCGTGGAACAAAGCTGCCACGGCGCCCATACTGTATTGCCACTTGCTGAAACGGATAAAGATATAAAGGAAGATCAGCAACAAAGCAGCTCCGATGGCCTTATAGGCGCTCCGGGTAATGTCATCTGCGATGGTTGGTCCTACTTTGCTGGAACTTTCGATGTGCGTTCCGGCGCCATCGGGGTCTTTGAATTGTTCTTCGTTGACATTACCACCCGACATTTTGTTGACCCCTTCGTATAAGCGTTCCAGCACCAGGTCTGCCGGCTCAACGCCATTTACAGGCTCCGTTTCGTTGATGAGGAAGTCCGTAACAACATTGTAGGTGTTTTCTGTATCAATGGCTTTCACCAGAGGCGCTTTGCCGTCAAAAACCGGAGCAAGAGCCTGGCGAATCTGTTCTGCCTGAACCGTTTGGCTGTTGTCAAAGGTAATGTTGTAAGAATAACCTCCTTTGAAGTCAACACCCAATTCAAATCCTTTGGTGAAAAAAGAAATGAGGCCAATGATGGTGATGGTAGCCGAAAAGACATAAGCATATTTGCGGTATCCCAGCCAGTCGAAGTTGACTTTGCTCAGGGCATTCGCCGTTACACCAGTTGAGATACTAATTTTTCTGCCTTTGCCAAGCCAGTAGTCGAACATCAGGCGCGTGATCAAAACCGCCGTAAACAGCGTGCAAAGCACACCAATAATAAGGACTACTGCGAAGCCTTTGATCGGACCAAGTCCGAAATAGGCCAAAACCAATGCCGATAAGATCGTCGTTACGTTGGAGTCAATGATGGCCGAATAGGAGTTCCGGAAACCTTCACTGACAGCGATGGCTAAAGCTTTACCTTCTCTGAGTTCTTCCCGGATGCGCTCGTAGATGATTACGTTGGCATCCACGGCCATACCCATGATGAGGACGATACCCGCGATACCAGGCAGGGTCAGTACCGTACCGTAGGAAGCAAGTGCGCCAAAGATGAAGAAGACGTTCAGGAACAGGGCAATAACAGCAACGATACCGCTGCCGCCATAATAGAACACCATGAAGAACAGTACGATCAGGAAGCCGATGATCATGGCGATCATACTCTTGTTGATGTTTTCAGCACCCAATGAAGGGCCAACCAAAGATTCCTGGATGATTTTGGTTTCTGCAGGCAAGCTACCGATTTCCAGAATGCTGGCAAGGTCTGTTGCTTCGTCAACCGTAAAATCTCCGGTAATCTGAGAATCTCCTGAAGGAATAGGATTCTGAACACCCGGCGCCGAAACAATTTCATTATCGAGCAGGATGGCGATTTCGCGGTTGTTGTCAGCCGCCGCTTTTTCAGTCATTTTTCTCCAGATGCGAATGCCGTCGCCTTCCATTTTCAGGGAAACGCTCATGTCGCTCGTACGCTGATCGAGGGAAGTTCCTGCTTTGCTGATGTAGTCGCCGGTAAGCGGCGCTTTGCCGTCTGGCTCCATTTTGAGGGCATAGAGCTCGTATTCGTCGGTCAACTCTTTGGTTTCAAAGTCTTTGACCGGTTTACGACCCCAGCGGAAAAAGATATCGCGGGGGAAAAGACTCTTGATGTCTTCGCGGTTCAGGAAAGTGTCAATACGGGCGCGTTCGTTTTCCTGTGCCGTTCCCATGACCGCCTGGCTGTAAGCGCGTGCTCCGGCGCCATTCAACGTGAATCGTTCAAATAGCGGGCCGCGTTTCAGGTTATTTTCCGGTGCATAAATCGTATCTAAGCGGTCTAATTGCTTCGGCATAACGACGTTGCCCGTAGAGTCTTTTACAAAAAGCGAGTCGATGCGTTCAATAACACGCTCTGCAGGTTTGTTGGCGCCGCCTTCCGTAATGATCAGGCGCTCATTGGCAGCTGTGAAAGCAGCCTGAATGCCGGGGTCAGAAGTGCGATAGACGTTGTAGAACTCCAGTTTTGCAGCAGCCTGCAGGAAGTTGCGGGCACGTTCCGGGTTGTCGATGCCGGGAAGTTCCACGACAATCAGGTCGCGTTCTGCATCCAGGAATACGTTGGGCTGGGTTACGCCCAATTTGTCAATACGTTGCTTGAGCAGTTCGAATGTGCGTTTGACCGCCTCATTGGCTCTGCTGCGCAGAGCCCTTATGACCTGATCATCGCTGCTTTCAAAGTTAATTTCGTCACGGAGTTCCGCGTTCTTGTAAAACAGGGAAGCCATTTTTTTGCCGGTGCCAAGTTTGGCATATTCGCGGGCAAAGAGTGTAATGTAGTCAGCCTGATCGGCTTTCTGTGCATTAGACGTATTCGTCAGCGCCTGAGCCAATGCCGGATCCTGGCTGCCGCCAGCCAATGCCTTGATGAAATCCTTGAGATCCACCTGCATGATGATGCTCATCCCACCCTTAAGGTCAAGACCAAGCGCCAACTGGCGTGCTTTAAGCTGTTGATAGGTAAACGACATAAATGGTCGCCAGTCTACCACCAGTTTATTGGAAATAGAATCCAAAAACTCCGTGCGTTTCATCTTGAATACCGCCTTCTTCTGGAGTTCGTCCTGAACTTTGTTAGCCGCTGATTGCGCATAGGCATCTGCTTTGCGTTCTACCCTGGAAGTAGGGTAAATTAAAGCGTACTGCACCAGGGTTACCAGCGTCATGACGATGAGGAAGAACTTCACAATCCCTTTGCCTTGCATGACTTATCGTAATTTTACTTTTTGAAGATCAGGGCCGGCCTATCATCTTTATTTTGCCTTCCCTCTGAAAAAACTGCGCAAATATAGAGCTTTTACGCTAGCTTAATGCACTTTTTTTATCTTTAACCAAAACAGGGTGAATAAGTACCCGATTCCAACGGTCATTTTACCTTTGGAAGCCTTACCAGCCCATCCTTTTTTGAAGCGATTGAATGTGGGCCAGATGGTGCCGGCTGTGCCAATCGTATAGTGCCAGAATGGTATCTACACGAAAAGCGCGGCTGAATGCCGGGTGCAAAAACTCGCGTTCCCACTGCTCCTGAGTCAGGTGCCGCAGCAGCATCGACCAGCGCCGGTGCAGGTAATGCAGCAATTCCAGGGACCATTCCACCGGCGCTGTTTTCCCGTCAGGCAGGTCTGCCCAATGGTTTTCTTCATAAGGTTTAATCGTAGGCACTTCTTCCGTCAGGGCCAGCTTAATGCGGGTATAAGCATTCATGTGACTGTCGGCAAGGTGGTGTACCAACTGGCGAACCGTCCAACCGTCGGGGCGGTAGGGCGTATCGAGGTGGGCATCTGACCAACCTGCTATGGTTTCCCGAATTTGTTGGGGCAGCGCCTCAATGGTCTGAAAATACCGTTCAAGGTCTTCTGCGCTAACCATAGTCGGCCGCTGAAAACGCCCGATCGGGTAGCGGAGCTGCTCAAGCTCCTGTTCATCTAGGTGATCCATGCTTTACATTTATGGCGTCTGATCAGATTTTTTGCAAAAATGGCAAATTTTGGCCTTGACTTTCTATGAAAATTGGATTAGTTTTGTGCATGCCGTTGAAAGTTTTTAACGGTATGCATTCTAACAAAGCTTTAACCTGCCTTTGGGCATAAACAATGCAAATATTGTAAAACTAAACATTCTCGTCTGCGTTTGTTTTGCCTGGCGTTAAAAGTTCGGTTTCCTGCCGAAAAACATGAGACATCCTGATTTTGGATGTCTCATGTCATTTTCGGCACTTTCCTGAAAGGCTATTGAGCAATGGCTACTGCTGGAATGCCTCCAGAATTTGCTCCGCGTGCTCCTTGGAATTTACTTTGTCAAAAACCAGTTCTATCACACCTTTTTCATTGATTACGAAGGTGCTGCGCAGCACGCCGTCGTAATGTTTACCAAAAAGCTGTTTGGGCCCCCAGGCGCCATAGGCATTGGTTATGGCCAGGTCGACGTCTGCGATCAAAGGGAAGGGCAGGCTGTATTTTTTGATGAAATTCTGGTGTTTCTTTGTGCTGTCGGGACTAACGCCGAGTAGTTCAAAGCCCTTTTCCCGCAGCAATGCATAGTTGTCGCGCAGGTTGCAGGCTTCTGTTGTGCAGGTAGGCGTGCCGTCGGCAGGGTAGAAGAACAGAATCAGTTTTTTCCCCTGATAATCTGCAAGCGCTACTTTTTCTCCTTTTTCATTCACCCCTGAAAACGCCGGGGCGCGGTCTCCTTTATTGAGTTTGATCATCTTAAATTTTTAGTCCGTGTCTGTGCTTTAGGGTTCGAGAGCAAAGCATGCTTGGCACCAAAATTGTGAGTTTATTTGCATAAATGACCGATTTTGGGGCCAAGCATAACGTAGCTATCGGACTATAAAGACAGGCACTAATTATTTTAAAAACTTTGATTCAAATACCCGCTCATTGTCCATCGCATCGGTCACGTGGAGGCAAAGCTGGTGTTCGCCCGGCGCCAGTTTTGGATCAAGCCAGTGGTACAGCAGGCTGTTTTTAGCGTCGAACTCCATCAGTACCCACTTGCCGTCGATATAAGCCCGGTATTGAAGCCCTTTGACATTTGGCGCAACCGAAAAATTGTCGCTGATTTTGAAAGACATTCGGTTGGATGCTTTCATGTCGTACTGAAATTTAGATGCGGTAATCCAGGGCGGTACGGTATCGGTCATGATGCAGTAACTGCCCAGTCCGCGCACTTTGGTATACATCCAGCCATCGGCTTTCCAGTTTCCGCCGCAGTTGGTAGCCGAGCCGTTGCTGCGCCGCTGCGCAACGAAAGCTTTTGACTGCAGGCGTTCCGGCAAAACGCTGTCCGGGCGCAGGGCTATGGGAAAAAAATCGTGTACCGGCGTGCGGGCGCGGTGCAATTGGTGGATGGCGGAATAAATGTTTCCGGCAACAACCCTGCTTTTTTGGTATTGGAAATACACGTTTTCGTAGAAAGTGCCTTCAGGAAATCGAACCTGAATGCCATCCGACTCAAAATCCGCTATTTGCGAATAAGGCAGTTTTTGAACATAATCTCCTTTTTTATAGGCGCTTGCCGGTGCTTTGTATTTTACCCAAAAGACCAATTTGGACGCATTTCCGCCGATGTCTTTGGCTACGATGCTGATTTTGGTCGCTTTGCCCGATTTTAGCGGAATGACCCCGTCGTTGAGGCGCTGGCGATAAATGGACAAACAATTACCGGGCAACACGTAGCAGCGATTGAAATAGCTGTTGCGTGCCACTTGTTCTTCGTAGTCGAGGTGCGCATTCAAATAGCGGGTATCCCTGTAGGCAAAATTTTCCATATCGTAACGATAATTCAGGGTATCGTTGCGGTATAGCCGCAAGCTGTAGATGCCATTCTTATTGCTCATCCCGTTCATGAAATCATAAACTTTCAGACCAAAAGCAGCGCGCGGAGAACTGACGAAAAGGGTGTCGCCTTTAATTTTGTAGTTTTTGGCGCCTTTAGGCCTGATGACGGTATAGATGTTGCTACTCAGGGTTTCATGTTGCGTATTGAGACCATAAGCTTTTAGTTCATACATGCGCGGCGCAGTGGTATCATTGACTTTAAAACCAAACAGCATTGGGTTTACCAGTTCATCTGTTTTGGAATCGTGGATTTCAAAATGCAGGTGTGCGCCACGTGAGGCGCCTGTATTGCCGGTCGCGCCGATGCGGTCGCTCTTTTTGAGCGGGAAAACGGATTCATCCGGGAACAGGTCCACTTCAAATTTCTCCTGTTCGTACTGAGCCTTCTTTACATAAGCCGCTATTTCTGGGCTGAACCGGCTCAGGTGGGCATACATGCTGGAATAGCCGTTTGGATGGCTGATGGTAATGGAATTTCCATAGCCGCTGGCCTGCACCCGGATGCGCGAAATATAGCCGTCGGCGATGGCGAAAAGGGGCGTACCCTCGGGGCCCCTGATGTCGAGTCCTCCATGAAAATGATTGGGCCTGAGTTCGCCAAATGTAGCGGTCAGCTGGATCGGACCGTCAATCGGAGACCTGAAATAGCCCTGTGGATATAGGCTGTTTTCTGAATAACGAAAAGCCAGCGTTAGTATACTGATGATAAAAAGGAGCGTGATTTTAGGTCGCATAACATTTAAGTTTTTCAAAACGAAGTCCTTAGTGCATGTTTAGAGGTAACACCTTTTGAAAAGGTATCACCTTGGCAGTGTGCAAGTTCAGAGGCAACACCTTACGGAAAGGTGTCACCTTGGCTGTTTGTCAAGCCAGCCCAGCTTCCAATCCAGGTTTCTTCTTTTTCGTTCTTTTCCAGTATTTCTAAAAATTCTTCCCGTTCGATGGCTCTCGCTCCCAGGCTGCCCAGGTGATTTGTTTCCTGTTGGCAGTCAATGAGTTGAAATCCTTTTTCTGCCAGTGCTTTCACCAAAAAAATGAATCCGAATTTAGAGGCATTGGCTTCAAGAGCAAACATAGATTCTCCAAAAAAAACTTTTCCCAGCGACAGCCCGTATAGTCCGCCAACCAGATCGTCGCCTTTCCAGACCTCAACGGAGTGGGCGTACCCCATTTCATGAAGTCGGCAATAAGCGGCAACCATATCTTCCGTAATCCAGGTCCCGCCTGTTCTTCCCCGTGTTCCACTGGTGCCGCAGTGGCGCATCACCTTTTCAAAATGCTGATCCAGCGTGACGGAAAACTTTTTTTGGTTAAAATAGGGCCGCATGCTGTGCGCAACTTTCAGTTCATCCGGAAATAAAACAAACCGGGGATCCGGCGACCACCACAAAATGGGATCGCCTTCGTTAAACCAGGGAAAAATGCCCATGCGATACGCTTCCAGCAAGCGCGCTGCCGACAAATCCCCGCCCACAGCCAGAATTCCATAATCATCCGTCAGTGATGGATGGGGAAACGCAATGGTTTTTTCAGATAGAAAAAAATAGGGCATGTCAGCGCTTATGGCATTGAGTTTGAAACCAGGAATCCAAAAATATCTGATATTTTCGGATTCTCCTTAGTTTTTAACAGGCTTGTTTCATTTTTTTGGAGCGGATGCTCCTTGTTGATGGTCTTTTCAAATTCTAAAGTACCGGTTCAATGGCTATCTGAAATTTATTTTTCGCCAGTCTTCACTCTTTCCACCATCATCTTTGCTGCCCGTTTGGAAGCCCCTGCCGAGCCAAGTTGTTCGCGGAGTAACCCGTAGCCTGATTTCATAACCTGAGCGTTCTCCACGTCAAGCAGGCGACTCAGTTCGGCGCTGATGCTGTCGGCATTACAATCGTCCTGAATCAATTCCTGCACCAGTTTACGGTTGGCAATCAAATTAACCAGGGAGATGTAGGGCACGTTCACCACGCGGCGCGCGATCCAGAAAGAAAGCCTGCCCCCGCGGTAGCAAACGACTTCAGGTACGCCAAATAAGGCCGTTTCGAGTGTTGCGGTGCCGGAGGTAACGACGGCCGCCTTTGCCTGCCGCAACAGGTCATACGTGCGATTCTGGATAAGGGTTACCTGATTGCCTGTTTTTGTTGCCGAAATCAGATCGAGGTAGAATGCTTCGGGGATGGACGGCGCTCCTGCGATGACAAAATGACAATCGGGAAATCGGGGCGCTACTTCCAGCATGAGCAGGAGCATGCGGCTGATTTCCTGCCGCCTGCTGCCGGGGAGCAGGGCAACCAGAGGGCCGTCGGGTAAGTGGTAAGTTTCCCGTAAATCCGAAGCAACAGGGTGTTGGTCTACCACATCCAATAGCGGATGCCCGGGAAAATCTACTTCGATGTTGTGTTTTTGGTAAAAAGCTTGTTCGAAAGGCAAGATGACGTACATCCGTTCCACAGCACGCCGGATAATCTTTACGCGGCTGCTGTGCCAGGCCCAAAGCTGGGGCGAAATGTAATAGAAAACACGCAATCCCTGTGTTTTTGCCCACTCGGCAATGCGCAGGTTAAAGCCCGGATAGTCGATCAAAATCAATACATCGGGAGCATATTGAAGGATATCGTTTTTGCAAAAGCGCATGTTGCGCAGAATGGTTGGCAGGTTTTTCAGCACCTCGACAAAACCCATAAAAGCCAGGTCGCGGTAATGCTTAACCACCTCAGCGCCTGCTGCCTGCATGAGATCGCCGCCCCATGCCCGAATAACGGCTTCTGGATCTTCGTCCATCAGGGCCCGGATCAGATTGCTTCCATGGAGGTCACCGGAGGCCTCGCCGGCTATAACATAGTATTTCATGTAAATTTAGTTGGCAGTTGGCAGTTGGCAGTGGGCAGTTGGCAGTTCGGGGGTCATGAGCTGATTGCTGTGCAATTGACAGTAGGGTCTTCGATTTGCAAGTTTGCAGTTTTTCAGTTGGCAGTTACAGTTTGGGGTTATTGGGCTTGAGTGCTATACAATTGACGGTTGAGTCTTCGATTGATAAGTTGGCAGTTTGTCAGTTGGCAGTGGGCAGTTTTACATTTCGGGTTTATTGGGCTTGAGTGCTATACAATTGACGGTTGAGTCTTCGATTGATAAGTTGG
>CALEYL010000073.1 GCA_937926205.1 uncultured Saprospiraceae bacterium | reverse complement strand
GTTACATATCAAAAAAATCTGAACATTTCTTTGGATTAACCATAGAAAACGCGGAGATGGGCGCTGTATTAAACAGCGTTTTAGACAATTGTGGACTCTGGCCACCTCAAACCTGAAACATCCTATTTCGCACCAAACACAATCTCCCGCAGCGCAACCCGATTCGGCTCAGCCGGATCATTTGGCCTGCTGACAATATACAGGTTGTGCCGTTTGCCGTCGGTTACCGGCTGCAAAGCAAAAGAAAGCGTGAAGCGTTGTATGCCTGCTTTTACAGGAGCATTGCCGGTTCCTTTAAGGGTTGCTTCGCCCAGTTTTTTACCGTTAGGCGCATCGAGCCGTAATTCAAAAGTATAGCCGAATTTTGGCGCCGCCTGCCCGCCTGCAGCCAGCGTCGCGGTAGCTACATCGGTGAGGTCAAGGCTGTCCAGACTAAAATACCCTTCCACTTGTGGCGTCATCATGAGGTGGGACCCGCCAAAATCAAAGGCCGTATAATTCTTTAGATTCCGGGCATTATCAAAACTCATGGTGTTACTTCTGAGGGTTACCGAAGCATTTCCGGTCAGCGGCTGAATGCCTTCGCCACCTTTGTCGGTATAACTGGCTCTGAGGATAAAAAATCCATTATTCGTAGGCTTTTTACCCTGCCCCGGGAGCACAGAGCCGCTTGGCGCCAGTGATTTTTGGGCCGGTTGTGCTGTGGCAGCCAGTGATCTGATCCAGCCTACAATCTGTTGTGCGTCAACCTCCTTGAGGTCTGGGTTACCTGGCATGGCTGTTTCGCCCCAAACGCCGGAACCGCCATTCCGGATTTTCCCCAGCAGGTAAGCCGTTGCATTGGGGTCTTTCTGGTAGCGTTTTGCGATGTCTTCAAAAGACGGGCCGATCGATTTTTCGGCCACCTTATGACAGGCTTTACAAACCATGGCTTCCATGATGCTTTTTCCACTCGAAACAGCTTCTCCTGTTTGATGCCCCATGGGTAAAGCCGCTTTATCGCTGCTTTCTATATAATCTGTGGATACAAAAACGCGTGAGGCGTCTGAAGCCGCAGAAGGATCGTTTTTATCGAAAAGACTAACCGCATAGCGGATGGGCTTATTGGGAAAATAGAAGACCTGGTTGCCCGTAAGCGCTATATTGACAACCGGTGCGTCGTTCCCTGCATAAATGCCCAGCGAATTGCTTTTGGTGGTTTCGTTTTTGTCGTCGCTCACCTGAACAAAAACCGTATACGAACCTATTTTGTCAAAGGTATATTCAAGGCGGGGTTCGGAGGTCTGTTTTGTCACCCCGTCTCCCAGGTCCCAGTTGTAAGTCAATTTATCGCCCTCCGGGTCAATGGCATCTGCCGTAAACACAACAGATAAGGGCAGGGAGCCGGAAGTTTGGCTGGCAGCGATACCGTTAACTTTGGGTGCGCGGTTACCTGCATTAAAATCAATCCGGGACAGACCAGAATCGAGGTTTTGGGAAAACCAACCGGTGCCGTATTCCAGTAGGTACAATTTTCCGTCAGGCCCTATTTCCATGTCAATAATGGAATTGAATTTTGTATTGGGCATGAAGGGCTCCATCTTATCAAAATCACCGTTGGGCTGCATGGTCACTGCTTTTATCCAGCCGCGTATCCAGTCGTAAATAATCAGTTTGTTGTTGTAATAAGCGGGCAAACGGGTGGCTTCCGGAAACATATCAGCGTAATAAACAGGGCCGGCCATGGCATTTCTTCCCCCCGTTCCTGTCTGTGGGAAATCAGGTGAAATGCCATACGGGTACCATATAAATGCCGGTTCAGCCGGCGGCAATTCCTGGATACCGGTATTGTTGCGGGAGGTATTTACAGGTTTTTTCGGATCGAATGGCTCTTTTGAAGTCCCGGTGCTGTAGTCATAAGGCCGGTAGGGGTAGTTGTCGCCGATGAAAAGCGGCCAGCCAAAAAAGCCGGCTTTCCGGGCCTGATTGACTTCGTCATAACCCCTTGGGCCGCGCACAGCAAGGCTGTCGTCGTTAGCATCAGGGCCAACTTCTCCCCAGTACAAGTAGCCGTTTTTCTGATCCACAGAAATGCGGTAAGGGTTGCGGTTGCCCTGTACATAAATCTCCGGGCGGGTTCCCGGCTGGCCTTTTGGATAGAGGTTTCCTTCTGGTATCTCATAGCTGCCATCGTCTTTTACGCGGATGCGCAGGATCTTACCCCGAAGGTCATTGGCATTGCCGGAAGAGCGGCGGGCATCGTACTGCTCGTGCCCGGGGCGGTCATCCAATGGTGCGAATCCGTGGTTGGCATAGGTTTGTTTCGGTTCGTCAAACGGCGTAGAGTTATCGCCGGTAGAGAGATACAAGAGCCCATCTTTATCAAAAGCTATAGAGCCGCCGGTATGGCAACAGATTTGCCGTTGGGAATACAACTGCAAAATAACCTGCTCCGTTTTAAGGTCCAGCGTATCGTTTTCAAATTTGAACCGCGACAAACGGTTTACAGAGGTATCTGCCGGGCTGTAAAAAACAAATACGTAGTGGTTTTTTTCAAAATTCGGATCTGCCTTAATGCCCATAACGCCTTCTTCTGCATTGACGCCTTTGACGTCGGCTTTAAAATAGACATCTAAAAACCCGACCTGTTTCACTTCAGCGGTTTCGTTTTTATACATCAGAATTTCACCCCGCCGCTGGGCAATTAAGATATCCAGATTGGGCAGGATGGCCATTTCAGTGGGTTCGTAAAAAACGCCCGAAGAAAGCATGGTTTTGGAAAAACGGTCTTCTTCCGGCACGGGCAGTGTTTTGGCTTTTGTATAGTCCAGCTTTTTGTTTGAACCAATGGCGTATTTGATCCCGCCAAGCAAAAGCTGGAGGAAATCCGGCTCTACAAAAGATTCTTTCGTGTGGCCCAATGCCGTATAAAAAGCCCTGCCGCCATCGTATTCATGGTACCAGGTTGTTGGGTGGTAATCACCGTTTTTGCCCCCTTTATAGGTTGTTTCATCAATGGTCATCAGCACTTTGACCTCCGGATTCATTTTTTTGAAGCTGTACCATTCGTCGGTGCGTATCCAGTTTTCCGGGAGGTGTTTGGTCGCCTCGTGCTTCTGGTCGACAACATGCAGTACGCCCTCCTGGACATTGTTAAAAGTGTCAGACATCCCAGGGTGCTCCAGAAAATACGCGCCGGCAAGACGCCCGTACCAGCCCCATTCGTATTCGGTATCCGACGCAGCATGAATGCCCACGTAGCCGCCGCCGGCCTGAATGTAGCGCTCAAAAGATGCTTCCTGGTAATGGTCCAGCACATCGCCGGTCGTACTCAAAAATACGACAGCGGAATACTTCGACAGGGTATCGTCTCTGAACCACGCAGAATTAGTGGTTGTATCAACTGTAAAACCATTTTCCATGCCCAATTTTCCAATGGCAGCAATACCATCGGCAATGGATTCATGGTGATAACCCGCGGTTTTGCAAAAAACCAAAACGGCCGGCGTACCGGGGCGTTTGCTGCAGGAAGCCAATAATGCAACGAGGGCTACTGCAACGAGCAGGCCTTTCCAAAGAGGGTGAAAGCAACGGATCATGTGCGTTTTTTATGTAGTAAACAATTAGGCAATGTGTACAATTGACGCTAAGATAGTTGATCTTGCGAATGCATCAAATATAGACCCTCTCATTTTGAATTTCTTTTGCTTTTTGCTATATTTACCTTGTTTTAAGGGTCTCAAATCACCCTCGCTATGGATGTAAAAACCAAATTTCCACTCACACACACAGCTTTACAGCAAATCGCAATGCCTGGTATGGACAAAGTCCCAATGCCCGGGTCGTTTAATGATTTTTTGTATTTGCTTGATGCTGCAGAGTTTTCTGTGGAATACCAGCCCAATGAATTAATCCTGATGAGCTACGCATCTCCTCTGCACGAGCAGATTGTGGCCAATTTGCTTGGTATTTTTTATCTGCTGTACAGAAATGAAGCCAAATTCCAGTGCTATGGCAGCAACCGCCCCGTTTATATCCCCGAACTAGGAACAAGCTACAACCCTGACGCTGCCGTCGTTTTTGGAGCTCCGGAATACCACGAATACCTGCCAGGAAGGTTCGCCACACTCAATCCCTGGTTGGTTGTGGAAGTGCTGTCGCCCGGAACAGAGCGCTATGATTGGCAGGACAAATTGCGACGCTACAAAAAAATCAATGCGTTGGAATACATCCTCTACGTGGAACAGGACTATGCTTACCTGACTTTACATTTTCGCGACGCCGAAACCCACCGCTGGGCAAGTATGGATTATGACAGTATGGAGCAACATTTCCAAATCTGGAATCAGGCAATAAGCATCGGAGATATTTATGCCAAAGTGGATTTTAACGCGAAATAGCTTCTTCCCAACTGAAATCTGCAACCACGCCGGGTTTTCACTACTTTTGCAGGCAAAATTCCGCCACCCATGCAAAAACTGCTCTTTCTCGACCGCGACGGAACCATCGTCCTGGAACCCGATAATTATCAGGTGGATGCTTTGGAAAAAGTCGTTTTTTACCCCAAAGTTTTCCAATACCTGTCCCGCATTGTTCAGGAACTTGATTATCGCCTGATCATGGTGACCAATCAGGATGGGATGGGCACTCCGGCTTATCCGGAAGCAACATTCTGGTCTGCCCATCATTTCATCTTAAAAGCTTTTGAGCAGGAAGGCATCACATTCGATGCGGTACACATAGACCGTACTTTTGCCCACGAAAATGCGCCGACCCGCAAACCCAATACCGGACTGCTCACCCAATATCTGGATGGTGAATACGATCTCGCCAATTCTTTTGTCATCGGCGACCGGCTTACAGATATGGCGCTGGCAAAAAACCTGGGGTGTCGCGGCATCTGGCTCAACGGAGATCCTTCGCTTGGCGCAAATGAAGTGGCCGGCTCCGCTTCTGACCTGAGCCACGTAATTGCCCTCTCCACGACCGAATGGCATGACATTTACCACTTCCTGAAATTGCCGCCACGCATCGCCGAAGTGCAGCGTACCACGAAAGAAACCGATATTTTCATCCGTCTGAATCTGGATGGAACAGGACTGGCCGACAATCAAACCGGATTAGGTTTTTTTGATCACATGCTCGATCAGGTGGCCCGGCATTCGGGTTGCGACCTTCGCGTAAGCGTGCGTGGCGACCTGCACATTGACGAGCACCACACCATCGAAGATACGGCGCTGGCGCTGGGGGAAGCTTTTGCCAATGCCCTTGGCGACAAACGCGGTCTGGAGCGCTACGGTTTTGTATTGCCCATGGACGATTGCTTAGCCCAGGCAGCCATTGATTTTGGCGGCAGGCCCTGGTTGGTATGGAAAGCAGATTTCCGTCGGGAAAAAATCGGAGAAATGCCCACGGAAATGTTTTTTCATTTTTTTAAATCTTTTAGCGACGCTGCGCGTTGCAATCTGAACCTGCAGGCAGAAGGCGAAAACGAACACCATAAAATCGAGGCGATTTTTAAGGCTTTCGCCAAAGCGATCAAAATGGCTGTACGCCGCGACCCGGAAAATTTGGCACTGCCAACAACCAAAGGTGTCTTATAACATCTAAAATCTAACGTCTAACATCTGATATCTAACGTCTTACATCTAACCTCCACCCATGGACATCGCTGTCATAGATTACAACGCGGGTAATGTCCGCTCGGTGCTATACGCACTGGAACGACTAGGTATTTCGGCGACACTTACCGATGATCCGAAGCGCATTCAGGCTGCGGACAAAGTCATTTTTCCGGGGGTTGGCGAAGCGGCCAACACCATGAAGCATTTGCGCGAGCGCGGCCTCGATGAGGTTATACGCGGTCTCACACAGCCGGTGCTGGGCATTTGCCTGGGCATGCAATTGCTGTGCGCCCATTCGGAGGAAGGCGACACGCCCTGTCTGGGAGTGATTCCCCAGCAGGTCCTGCGCTTTCAGCCAAAGTTGGGAGAAAAGGTGCCGCACATGGGCTGGAATACCATCAGTCAGCTGAAAAGCGCTCTTTTTTCGCCGGACCTGGAGGATCAGCATGTCTATTTTGTGCACAGCTATTATGTGGAGACGGGCCCCTACACCATCGCCACTACCGATTATGTACAACCCTTCAGCGCGGCCGTGCAAAAAGACAATTATTATGCCACCCAGTTTCATCCGGAAAAATCGGCACAACCCGGCGCCCGCATTCTGAAGCATTTTATTGACCTGTAAAGCCTCCGTTTAAAACACATTACAAACTCAACCACTTCAACCAGACCCATGCACCTCATACCAGCCATTGACCTTATCGACGGAAAATGCGTTCGCCTTACCCAGGGCGACTATGCGCAAAAAAAGGTGTACAACGAAGATCCACTCGACATGGCCCTCCGCTTTGAAGACGCAGGGTTGACACGGCTGCACCTCGTGGACCTTGACGGGGCGAAGGCGGGGCATATTGTCAATTACCGCGTGCTCGAAAAATTAGCCGCCCATACGGCGCTGCACATTGATTTTGGGGGCGGCCTGCAATCAAACGAAGACCTGCGCATCGCTTTTGAATGTGGCGCCAAACAGATCACAGGCGGTACCATCGCAGTGAAGTCGCCGGATATGTTCAGCGCCTGGCTGGATCAATACGGCAGCGAACGCATCATTCTGGGCGCCGATTTCAAAAACGGAAATATTGCGGTAAGCGGCTGGCAGGAAGAAACGGAGCAGGCACTGCGCCCTTTCATTGAGCAATGGATGGCCCTGGGTGCCGTTTACGCCATTTGCACGGATGTTTCCAAAGATGGCCTATTGCAGGGCAGCGCAGTGGAAACCTATCAGGAACTTCTGGAGGCATTCCCCGAACTGAAACTCATTGCCAGCGGCGGGGTATCGTCGGTGCCGGAATTGGAAAGGTTGCAGGAACTGGGATGCTTTGGCGCCATTGTCGGAAAAGCGTTTTACGAAGGAACCGTTAAGTTGACCGAAATTGACCGATTTATCTGAACTTCGGGCGGCGTAAAATCACCGAATTCTGATATTCTCTTCGCTAACTCCTGCAACTGTCCTCGACAAGACAACTCCCGGGGTGGCCGATTGCCTATTTTTATGCCCCGAATGATCCAAATACCCATTCTTATCGTATAACTTTGAGGAAGTCATCAAGCGCCAAAACCCATTATCCATGCACATCGTTATTCTCGGCAATGGCATCAGTGGCATCACTGCAGCCCGCTTCATCCGAAAACTCAGCGATCATCAGGTAACGGTGATCTCTTCTGAAACGGACCATTTCTTTTCCAGGACGGCCCTCATGTACATTTACATGGGGCATATGCGCTTCAAAGACACCCAACCTTATGAACCCTGGTTTTGGAAAAAAAACCGGATCGAACTCAAACGGGCCCGGGTGGAACGCCTCGATGCTGCAGCCAAAACCCTGCATCTTCAGGGTGGCGAAACCCTGTCTTACGACAAATTGCTGCTGGCAACCGGCTCCAAATCCAATAAATTCGGATGGCCTGGCCAGGACCTGAAAGGGGTCAGCGGATTGTACCATTACCAGGACTTAGAAAACATGGAAGCTTACAGTCCGGGATTAAAGCGGGCGGTGATCGTCGGCGGCGGGCTTATCGGCATTGAAATGGCCGAAATGTTCCACTCCAGGCACATACCCGTGACCTTTCTGGTGCGCGAAAAAAACTACTGGGATGCCATACTCCCTCCTGAAGAATCCCGGATGGTGAGTCGCCACATTCGGGAAAACGGCATTGATCTGCGTTTGTCAACGGAGTTAAAAGAAATTATCGATGATGGCAAGGGGCGGGCTTGCGCGGTGATGACCAGCAGCGGCGAACGCATCGAATGTGGCTATGTCGGCCTTACGGCAGGGGTCAGTCCGAACATCGATTTTCTAAAAGACAGCGGCCTCGAAACCAATCGTGGAATATTGGTGGACGAATACCTTCAGACCAACCTGCCAGACGTATTTGCTGCCGGTGATTGTGTGGAATTGAGGCAGCCGCAACCCGGCAGGCGCGCCATAGAAGCCGTTTGGTATACGGGGCGCATGATGGGCGAAACAGCAGCTTATAATATGGTCTACGATTCCACCGCCGTCAACCCTGCCTTGCCTGCAGGCAGGCGTCACCCCTACAATCCCGGCATCTGGTTTAACTCGGCTAAGTTTCTGGACATCGAGTATCAGGTGTACGGCGACATCCGGGGCAATGCGCCGGAAGACCATGTGTCCATTTATTGGGAACATCCGGAGGGCCGTAAAAGCGTGCGCATCGTTTATGACAAAAACACCTCAGCTGTAATTGGTTTCAACCTGATGGGCGTGCGCTATCGCCACGAGGTATGCGAAAAGTGGCTGCGTGAAAAAACGCCCGTCGAGTCCGTGCTTCAAAACCTGGCTTTGGCCAATTTCGATCCCGAGTTTTACAAGACTTACGAAAATGAAATCATCGGCATCTACACCCGGCAATCGGGCAGCAACCTGACTTCAAAGAAGCGGGGAAGGCTGGAGGAGGTGATTGGGTTTTTGAAAAGTTGAATATTTATTATCCCAGGCTCAATAATTACATCGCCTATATCGAAAAACAAATCCCTACTCAAAAAGATGCATAACCCCCACCAATTTAACGACTTCAACCAATTTAACTACCTTAACTACTTCAACCATGAACGATAGCAGCCTTTCACTTGCACAACCTCACGGTCTCGGCCTGTCGTCAAAAATCGGCCTGGGACTGGTTGGCGTTGGGTTGTTGCTGATTACGGCCGCCTGGTTTGGCGCAAATCTCCCGGCAGCCAATATTTTATTGGCAACAGCCTTGTTGTCATTGACGGCAGGCACGGTCATCCATGCCCGCGGGCTTTATTTGCATTTGCCGGCTGGTATCAAAAACAATGGCGTCTGGATGCGCTCCATTTCCAGCAAGGGCGCCATTGCCTGGCTCATCGGCATCGTGCTTACTGGTTTTTATGTGCTGCTGTACTGGTACCCGGAGTACCTTGGCCTCGGCACAAAAGGCGCTGCCAGCAGTGGTCTGGTCGGTTTTTTCGACCCCTTAAGTAAGCTACTCAACGGCAACCCGGCAAGCCAGTGGTTTGTATACGGCACATTGTATACCGTAGCCATTCTGGCGATGGGCTACAAATTCATCCTCAAATACCGCCACAACCGCTATCAGGTGGTGCGCACCATTTCGGTGATGTTTTTCCAAACGGGTTTTGCTTTTTTGATTCCCGAACTGCTGGAACGACTGAACAGCGGCAAGCCTTATTTTGACAAGGACTTTAAAAACATGTGGCCGCTGAACTACGATTTTTTCTTCGACTGGCACATTGGCAACATGCTGAAAGGCGGTGGTTTTGGCCTGTTCATGCTCGTTTTCGGCATCGCGATGATTTTCCTCATTTCGCCCATACTGACTTATTTCTACGGCAAACGCTGGTATTGTTCCTGGGTTTGTGGTTGTGGCGGTTTGGCAGAAACGGCAGGTGACCCATTCCGGCATCTGTCCGACAAAAGCATGAATGCCTGGAAAATTGAGCGCTGGCTCATCCACAGCGTGCTGGTTTTTGTGACCCTGATGACCGTAGCGGTCATCTATTCCTATCTGGCGCAGAATACCGGCAAAGTGCTGGTCAGCAAAGAAGCCTTCGCCTGGGGAAGCGCTGCGTTTTTCCTGCTGGGCGGCGCTTTGGTATTTGCTTTCCGCAAACGCTTTGAGGGCTTAAAAGACCAGACGGCCTGGCTGATCGGCGGCGTTGCTGTCATTATCGGCGGCATTCTGCTCATCAATACTTTTTCTGATGCAAAACAAATCCTGTTCGTCAACAGCTACGACCTGCGGAAAGTCTATGGTTTTCTGATCGGCGCCGCATTTTCGGGCGTAGTGGGCGTTGGTTTTTATCCGCTTATGGGCAGCCGGGTTTGGTGTCGGTTTGGGTGTCCCATGGCCGCGATTCTGGGCTTACAACAGAAATTCTTTTCCCGCTTTCGAATCACCACCAACGGGGGGCAGTGCATCTCCTGCGGCAATTGTTCTACCTATTGCGAAATGGGTATTGACGTCCGCAGCTATGCACAACGCGGACAAAACGTCGTGCGTGCCTCCTGCGTGGGTTGCGGCATCTGTGCAGCGGTTTGCCCGCGCGGCGTGTTGAAACTGGAAAACAGCGCTGTGGATCTCAGCACCCGGACAGCCGAGACCAAGGCGATTCATATTGGGAAAGAGGGAGTGAGCTTGGTATAATACCTGTATAATTGATGATAGATGATTGATAAATGCTGATTTTTGAGGTGGCGAGCATCCCTATTCAATGTTTACCCACTTCTTCCATCAGCAATTATCAATCATGTAATCGTCAATCATCAATAAAAAATATATTGCGTCATTGCTTCACCACCCGCTTTACCACCAATTCATCCGCTATCAGAATTTCCAGCAGATAGATGCCGCTTGCGAGACTCGAAAGATTGAGGCGGTTAAGGTCATTGTCGGCGCGAAAAAGCGACCTTCCCATAGCGTCGCGTACATGAACACTTTTTATCAAATGTGTGTCGCTGTGTATTGATACGACCTCCGAAACAGGGTTCGGGGCAATCCGGATTTGAGATGCCAGCGCCAGATCCGGTGCCGGAGAAATACAGTTTGCAATAACCTCTGTGTCTGCATTGCAACCAGTCGCATTGCCCGAAAAAGCGACAAAAGAGGCGGGCGCCATCAAATAGGTGCAAACCGCTTCCACGTCACAGGCACTCAATGCAGGATTATCTGTGATAACCAGTGCGCCTTGTATGTCAACCGGATGCTCTAAACTCGTCATACTTGCCAGAACATCATTTTCATAAATCCGCAACGCACCGCCAATGCGGGCGAGGTTATCCAGTCCATCCAGGTCGGTCAGGGCTGTATTTTTGAAAATGGCCAGATCCTGCCCTACATATTCCAGGTTTTCCAGTCCGCTGAGGGTGGTCAGCAAACTATGGCTCCATATCTGAAAAATGCCTGCAATGCTGTCTAAGTTGCCCAAGCCCGAAATGCTGGTCAGCATGGAATTGTCGGAGATGTAGCAATAATCACCCCTTACTGCCTTCAGGCTTTCCAGTCCATCCAGATCGGTCAGCGCAGGGTTGTTTTGGATGCGCACGGCGCCACCGATGGAAGCCAGGTTGTTTAAGCCGCTCAGGTTCGCCAATACCCCATTTTGGGTAATATTGAAGTCTCCCCCGATACGCTGAAGAACGCTCAGGCTGTTCAGGTTGGTAATATCGGCGCCCTGAATGAATACGTTGCCTTCAATCTGCGTACAACCCGGATTAGCAGTCGAAAAATTGTCAATTTGAGCCTGAGTGGTGAAGGTTGCCCCGCCTGGAAGGCAGGTTTGGGCGTGAATGGCAAGGTTCAGAAAGAGCAGGCCAATGGCCATAGCGATGTGGTGTTTCATCGTTTCCAGTTTTAGAATTATGTAATATTTTGAAAGCGGTGAAGTGTCCCGAAGTATCTGTTTCGGACGAATATAGCCATTTATTTCAAAAATCCCCGCTTAATCCGCTTCACCAGGCCCGGGCCTTCATAAATCAGGCCGGTATAAATCTGCACCAAACTGGCGCCGGCAGCTATTTTTTCCAGGGCGTCTTCAGCAGAAGCAATGCCCCCCACCCCAATGATGAACAGCTTACCGGAGGAGCGTTGGTGCAGGTAGCGAATGACTTCGGTGGAGCGGTCTTTCAAGGGCTTTCCACTGAGGCCGCCTGCGCCGATGGCTTCCAGTTTGGCTTCTGGAGTGGCAAGACCAGCCCGGCTTATGGTCGTATTGGTGGCAATGACACCGGAGATGCGGGTACTTTGCACAATGTCGAGGATGTCGTCTAATTGCGCGTCGTTGAGATCGGGCGCTATTTTAAGCAGGATGGGCTTTGGCGCCCCGGTTGCCTCGTTGAGTTGCTGCAGCATGCCGAGGAGTTTCGTCAGGGGTTCCCGATCCTGCAAAGCCCTTAAGTCGGGCGTATTGGGTGAACTCACGTTGACGACAAAATAGTCCACATAAGGAAAAAGCTGTGTAAAGGCCGTCCGGTAATCTTCACCGGCATCTTCATTTGGCGTATTTTTGTTTTTCCCGATGTTTCCTCCTACAATGAGCCCGGCGGGACGTTTTTGTTGCAGGCTTTCACACAGAGCCCCTACGCCTTCGTTATTGAAGCCCATTCTGTTGATGAGGCCTTCATCCTGCGGAAGTCGAAATAAGCGCGGCTGTGGATTTCCTGGCTGTCCAAGCGGCGTGGAGGTTCCCACTTCGATGAAGCCGAACCCCAGTGCTGCCATCGTGTCCAGGTATTTCCCGTCTTTATCAAAGCCCGCTGCAAGGCCTACGGGGTTGCTGAAATGGAGTCCCAGGAAGTTGCGTTCCAGCCGGGAATCCTCGAGTCGGTACCGCCAGCGAACCAGCGCATTCAGCAGCGGAATGCGGAGCACCATCCGGAAAGCACTTACCGTCAGGCGGTGTGCACGCTCCGGCGAAAAAAGGAATAGGACAGGCTTGAGTAGTATTTTGTAAAACACGATCGCGCAATAATAAAAAAGCCGGATAGCGTACACTATCCAGCCATAATCATAATCCCAAAAACTAGATTTTTATACTCGAGTTAGAAGTAGTCGTAATTCACCCGGCAAATATCAAACTATTTTTCAACACTTTCAAGCCCCCTGCTCGGTTTTTACCAAAAGTTGAAAGCCATTGCCGTGAATATTAACAATTTCGATGTTATCGTCGTTTTTTAAATATTTGCGGAGTTTGGTTACAAAAACATCCATACTCCTGGCAGTGAAGTAGTTGTCTTCTCCCCAAATGGATTTCAGGGCTTCAGAGCGCGGCAAAATGTCATTGACATGCGTCGCAAACATGCGCAACAATTGTGCCTCCTTAGGCGATAGTTTCCACTTTTCTTCTCCTTCGCCACCCATATTGTAAGTCAGCACCCGCAGGGGGTAGTTAAAATGGTAACGGCTGATCGAAAACTCGCGGATGTCGTCTTTGGGGTCGGCAAGAGGTTTGCTGCGTTTCAGCACAGCCTGGATCCGATACAACAACTCTTCCGAATTGAACGGTTTTGTAATATAATCATCAGCGCCAATCTTAAACCCCTGAAGAACGTCATCTTTCATCGTCTTTGCCGTCAAAAAGATGATGGGGGTTTCCGCATCTTTTTCTCTAATTTCTCTGGCGACCGTAAAGCCGTCTTTTTTTGGCATCATGACGTCGAGAATACACAAATCAAATTGCCCTTTACGGTGGCGTTCGATTCCCTGCAGACCATCCGTGGCCAGCGTCACATCGTAGTCGTGCATTTCGAGATAGGAACGCAAGACATCTCCAAAATTCTGATCGTCTTCTACCAGGAGTATCCTGTTATTTGCCATAAGATTAGGTGGTTTTTCTCTTAGTGACAACAACCCGGAGGCTGTCGAATAAGGTTCGGATCAACTGTGATCCACTTTATGCGGAAAAAACAGAACAAAACTGCTGCCTTTTCCCGGTTCACTTCTTACTTCAATATTTCCTTTATGGGCAGTCATCATGGCTTTCACATAACTCAACCCCAGCCCAAAGCCTTTGACATCGTGAACATTTCCGGTGTGCACCCGGTAAAATTTGTCAAAAATGTGCTTTTTCGCTTCTTTGCTCATCCCGATTCCTTTGTCCTGCACCGTCACTTCCACCCCTTCTGCAAGATCAACGGTGTGTACCGAGATCTCCGGGATTTCAGGCGAATACTTATTGGCATTATCCAGCAAATTGTTGATGATGTTGGAAATATGCGTCGCGTCGCCTTCAATAACAGGATGAGTAGCTTCGAGCAAAGCGGTCACAGAGCCTTCTTTTTTCTCTACCTGTAAACTAATGTTTTCAACTGCATTAACGATAACATCGTGGAGGTTTACCTCAGAGAGATTCAACTGGAACTCTTTCCGGTCGATCACAGCCATCTGAAGTACTTTCTCCACCTGGTTATTCATACGTTTATTTTCCTGTTTTATTATGTTGGCGAAACGCAGAACTTTATCAGCGTTGCCAGAAATGATCGGGCTGGTGATCGAATCCGCTGCCAGAGAGATGGTTGCAATGGGCGTTTTGAACTCGTGGGTCATGTTGTTTATGAAGTCTGTTTTCATCTCTGACAACTTTTTTTGCTGGATGATTACATTGATCGTGTAAGCAAAACAGAGCAGGATGATGGTCGTAAAAACCAAGGTACCCAAAAAGTTAACCCATAAAGAACTCCAAAGCACCCTCGATTTTGCCGGAAAAAATACCATAAGCAATCCTGGAGAAGGCATGTCTTCGGGAAAAAGCTCCACCCGGAAATTGGACGAATAAATGTCTTTATAGCCCGGCGGCAACTCCTGAGGCTTTTCCATAGAAACGACGTAGTGCCCGTCGACGATTACAAAGTTTTCATCCTGTCTGGAATAGACGCCGTAGTTGCATTTGGTAGCGATGCCCCGGTTGGTTAACTCCTGATTGAGAATGGTTTTGAGCGATTCGAGTTTGATGCGCTCTCCAAGAGGGTATCTGGTATTGCGCACATTGAAGAACATCATGCGCCGAAAGCGATTGTCCCGTGCTTTGAGGCAGGAGTAGCAGGTACAGGTATCTGAGGCTTCATTCAACAACTGATCAAAAAGACTGGGATTGAGGAGCTCAGGGTCGCTGATTTTTTCAGACAGTGCCAGTTCAAGCTCAGTAGGTTCTACCAAACCCGCATCCGTCCCCTGGTTAAAATACTGGGCCACATAGCCATTCATGTACTGGTTGAAAGTCGCCTTTTTTTCTTCCTGCTCCAGCCTTGCAACGACAGCGTTGAGTGCATTAAAAACGTTTTTATCGAAACGTTCTTCATTGACTTGAATGGAAGTACGGATGAGTGCCGTTTGTAACCAGACCACTCCGATGACCGCCACACTCATCAGCCCAATAATCGCCCATATTGCTTTTCTATTCATAATTTGATTTATCCTTATGCAAAGTTATGCCGTATTCGGGATAGTTTTTCTTCCAAAAAAGCTGCCTTGCTTTTCCGGTTTTTGAGTTATCGATAATATTAAGGCTAAAAGTAGGGGTTTAAGCCTAGGAGAACAGGCGGTTTAACAGACATTTAACGACGAAGATCTGTTATAAATTGGCAAGGGGCAAATTGGCAAGGGGCAAACTGGCGATGTATAAATTGGCAAAGGGCAAATTAGCAAGGGGCAATTTGAATACTTACTTGCCTACTTGCTAATTTGCCCCTTGCTCCTCGCCCTTGCCCTTTCTTATTGCTTCATCAATTCAACTGGAAGCGCACAACCAAACCACCGGAAGTATCCGTCCGCGGGAAACCTTGCGATGTTTTCGGTATGGTGCGCCGGTAATCGAAGAACAGGCGCAACGATAAACGCTGGTTGAGTTTGTATTCTGCCGCCGGCGATATCGACAATGCATAACTACCACGGGTCGGTTCGAAGATGCCTTCGTCCAGTTTGTGGGCAAAAGTGACATCGTCGCGCAGCGAAAAGTTAAACTGCATGTCCAGATCTCGGCTTTGCAACTGCGATCCGCCACGACCTCCACCCGGCTGATTTTGAGTAGGCGGCTTCTTTTTATCGTCTTCTTTTTTCTTCTTCGCTCCTTTCTTCTTGCTTCCCGTCAGGAAAGGAATGTCAAAATCGCGAATCCGGTAACCGGCGCCAATGATAATTTCCTTGGTTTGCGTTTCACTCAGCAGTTTGTTGATGAAACTCATGGACAAGGTGCGCGACTTTTTATAATCCACATTGAAGCTCATGCCGTTTTTCAGGGTAGCTTCTACTGCCAGCAGCGGTGCAAAAGCTTCCTGAATGACTATTTCCGGGATTTCCAACCTTGCATAAAAGTTTCCGGAAATGTTGTCAAGACTGCCGATCGGGCGCGTGCGCAGGTAGTCGAGTCCGGTGCGGTAACTGTTCACCCTCAACTCCGTCTTATAACCGTGGGTCAGGCTGAAGTTGGTGAATAAGTTTTTAAACATCGGTATCTTCGATAGGCCATTGTAGCTCAGTCGCCAGTTAATATTGGGTTGCGTCTTGAAAATGTCCAGGCCGGTCGTACGCGCATCAGCCCCCGTATAAGCTGCAATGAAGGCAGGTATCAGTACATCCTGCTGGGTGCGACCATAACCAAACTTATAGCCCTCTGCTGCGAGATTCGGATCGGTATGGGCTTCCGGAGTCCCCAGTCGGGCAGAAACGATTTTGCGGTTCGACTCGAACTGCTGGAACAGGCTGATGATTTCTCCTTTGCTGTCCTGGAACAAAGTTCTGAGGGCAGAATAGGAAACTGTCATGGAGCCCATGGTTGTCGGTACCACGTGGACGTAGTTGGTCACATTGTCCAAAGTCGTATCCTTGAAGGTTTCCGTGAAGTTTTCGGTATACGACTTGCTGATCTCCAGCTCAACCCGGAAATCGCGGAATGGCTCCAGCGTGACGCGGGCATCGTAGTTCTGCGTATAATCCTGAACAATGTCCTGATTGAAGAAAACATTGCCGCTGATCCACTGCCGGTTGTCGTACAACCAGTCGCCATTGCCCGTTCCCGGGTTTTCGCGCTGGCTTTGCGACAAGCCACGGATATTGGGTTGTATGCCGGAAATAAAATCCCAACCAGGCGCCTGGAACCCGGATTCCATTCCCAGCAGGCTAGACCGCGGCATAAACCCGGGTACAACCGTTCGGAAGCGTTCATTGTAATTGAATCGGGCTTTCCGCACCAGCAAAAGCGGGCGAATCAAAATGCGCTCCAGGTCGCTGGGCACGCGTTCTTTGGCTTTAGCCTTCGGATCTTTTTTGGAATTAGGATCCTCTTTTTTCGCTGCGTCTTCTTTAGGCTCCGTGTTTTTGCCGCCTGTTTTGGCTTTGGTTTTTGTTGATTTGGGCTTCTCAATGGCCCGCAGATAAGCAAACTGGCTATAGAGCTTGTCAAAGTTCAGATCGGCGCCAATTTGCCGGTTCTGGCTGTTCTGAATGACGTTACCGAGACTGTCTACGTTCAGAGCGGCGGCATTCCAGCTGTATTCGGCCTGGTATTGCGCCCGAACCTGTACCCAGTCCATAAACGGCAGGTGGCGGATGGGCAGCGTGTAGGTCACGTTGATGTTGTGGCGATAAAGTTTCGGACGTCCCAACTGGCGGATATTGCTCCAGATGCTGTCGCGGCGGTATTTGTTGATGTCTCCAATCAAAGGCTGATTTTCGAGCAGCGTAATCTCATTGGGTTCGTCAATCACCGCCGAGTTGGTCGAGTTGAACGTAAATTTCAGTGCCTTGGTAATGTCCCATTGCAAATTGTACTGTCTGTCCCAAAGGAAACGCTTGTTGAAAAAGGTATTGAACCGTTCGTCTACTCCAGCAAAACGATAACTCGTTCGGGCGAAACTGCGGTCGAAAATCGAACTGAAGGTAAAGGAGTTGGGCAGGGGGTTGATGTTGATCTCCTTAATCAACTTCAGGTATTTGTCGTTTTTAATGCCTTTAAAAGGTTCCCAATAATTGACCCTTCTGCTGAATCCGTAATCTATGGCCCCGGTGTAACGGTTTTGCCGGTCGAACTGGATGATGGGGTCACTCCGGTCCGTTTGCGTGAAGCCATAACTGAAACTAAAATTCGAGATATCCCAGGGCATGGGCGCTTTTTGCGCATTGGTGCGTTCTTTGCGCACATTGGTGAAGTTGTAACTCTTGATGTCCGTGATTTCCTGCGATTGCTCCCGAACGGAATCCCGGTCTTGTGAATTGTCAATATTCTTCAACTGCTCCTTCAACACAATGTCCAGGTCATAGGGGTTATACTCCGGCGTACTGGTTGTATTGGATATCTGTGCGTAAAACGGAACTTTGACCCCCCATTTTTCCGGCAGAAATTTCCCCAATTCCAGCGTGGTGGCCAGGTCATACCCCTTCACTTCTTCCCGGCTTCGCTCGTGTACCTGCTGGTCGAGCGCTCCAAAACCAATGGAGTTGTAATTGCCCGCTATGGTGACGTTGCCCAAATCGGCAAGTTGCATGTCCAGTCGCGCCAGAGCTGCCGTTCCTCCCCGTTCGTCGAGACCTGTTACCCGCAATTCGTTCACCCAAACCTCGGTGGTAAAAGCAGCATTATCCCCGTTATAAGGATTCCGCACCCCAACCATCACCATTTTGACAAAACCAAGGTTGGGACTTCCCTTGACCTTGATCACATGCGCGTTCGGGTCGGAAGGATTGACGCTTTGGGCGAACACAGCCCCTTTGTTGAAGTTGGCTGCATCCCGGGCTTCTTTCAGTTTTCGCAAATCAGCCAACGCGAAATTAAATTCATTTTCCGCAAGCCAAACGGCTTGTTTATACTGGGATGTATTGGGGTTTGTCGGCAGGCCGTCCGGATCCGACATCACCAGCGGGATCTCGTATTCGTAGTAGTTGTTCTGAAAATCGCTACCCAGACGCATGAACATTTTCAGGTCGCCGGGCTTAACATCGTCTCCGGGTGTTTCTGCGTGAACAAACATTTTCAGGCGCTCGTACAGACGCAGGTCGGCTTCGGTAATCTTAAAAATTGCACGGGCATCGCCGTCGCAAAGATCGCTAATCCGCATAGAGAGCGATTGCTCGTTCTGAAGCGCCTGGAATACGCCAAGCGATTGTTCCCGCTGAATGCCTTCAGGCAAGGTGTAGGAGAAGGGCTGACGGCTGCTGTTTTCTTCAATGCTTACAGCGTCAACGTCAAAAGTCGTTACCTGTCCGCAGTTGTCCGGTACACCGACAATGTCATCGTTGCTGGTAAGGTCCTGCGTATAGCGGCGCCATTGGTTGCGCACCAGTTCCAATCGTGCAAAACGGAGCACAACGGGTTCCTGAAAATCTTTCATATACATCCGCATGAAGCGAATAGACCGGAAGTCGCGGATACCGCCAACACTGACTTTATCAGGGCCGTTCAGCGGAATCCGGAAACGGTACCATACACGGCGCGTCAGAGGATCTTCGATGCGGTCGGTGATAAACGGCGTCTGGTTGATGTCGATTTCCCGGCGGTCGCTCGGGTTGGCCCGCAACGGAATTTTATACTGAAAATAGGATTCTGTTTCGTTCAGGGTGTTGTCCTGGTTGATGTCTTCCGTATCGGGGATATTGGTTCCCGACTGGCGGATGTCGTTGCCAAGGTTCGACTGTGAGTTGCCCTGTGGGTTGTTGAAGTCGCGGTAGCGCTGGATTACGCCATCCGTAGCTGAAAAACTTGCATCGCGGTAATAGCGGAAGTTGTCGTTGGATGGGTCGCGCGAAATCTTACCGGCAATGATCGTATTCAGGCCCGCGATGGCGTTGATGTAAGAGGCAAATTTAGTTCGTTCGTCATCATCGCTCAATCCATCGAGTCCAAGATCCTGGCTTTCGCGGGCATCATTCCGAAGGTCATTGTCAAATGCCCGGGTAATCTGCTGCCCGGCGGGCACCTTTCCCCAGAGGGTTTCATCAACCCGTCGCTCGGAAGAAGCGGTTGGCAAACCATTCTCGAAGGCTTTACGCGAATCTTTCAGAATGTCTTCCGACACGTTACCCAGGTTGATGTACAGCGTACCTTGCTGTCCGTCTACAAGCGGTGATGGACCGGCTGCATTTTCGGGATCGAGGAAAGGGCTGAGCATCCAGAATTCGAGGAATTCGATGTTGGCCGCCTGGAAGTCGTTCGTATTGTTCAAGGCGCGCATGACGCCCCCCCAGCGCGTATTCGGATCGCGCAGAATGAGTGAATCACCTACTGCCGTAACCCCGCTGGACAGACCGGGATAACCGCCCGGCAAATCAAAGTTGTAAGGTCCGCGTTCGCGCGGCGAATAGGATAAATCGAAGGTAAAGGCAATATTGGAAACATCCGTTTGCTGAATGCGCAGGTTGGGGAATACTTCATTTTGAGGCACCTGACTGGTATAAGGATTCTGGTTGTCTGTGCCTACACGGGCAATGTTGTCAATCCGGTACCAGTTCAGGCGGGCGCGGTTGGCGCCATAAGCCAGACTGTTCGCGTTTGCTTCCGGAAATAAGGGGTTGTTGTTCTGATCGTCGTTTTGCGGCACACTGGCCAGAAACCACTGGTTGGTGGGTTGACGCAAATCGAAGCTACTGGTGCTGCCTTCAAAGTCATCCAAATAAACGACCCCGCTTTTGTCTTTCCTGCTTTCATTGATGGCTCGTGAGTGACCGGGCTGCAGGTAAGCAGCTTCCGCACTGAAATTGATGCTGGAAGCGGCTTTGGTTGAGAAAAATGGCAGTTTGTCCACCGCTTTGGTCAGCCAGGGCGCATCTTTGCTCAGGTTGATGTCGAAGCCGTAAATTTTATTCCGAATGGGGTCATCCCCGATGTTTACTTTTTGGGTAAATGGCCGTTCAAACAACTGGAGGAAAGTGGCGCCAATGTTCAGGTTATCGCTGATTTTATAATCGGCGCGCAAGCCCACCATGGCCTTGGTTTGAAAACCAAAAACGGTGTTGTCTTCAAAAGAAACATTGACCGGAACGCCCGAAGCGAGGATGGCGTCGTTGAGAATTTTCACCCGTCCGGTACCATAATCTACTTCATAGTCGCTGCCTTCCCGGAGAAGCTGTCCACCAGCCGTCACCCGCACCGAACCCGGAGGGATGTTGAAGGCGCCGAGCGAAATTTCGGAAGAAGAGCTCGATTTAAAACTTCCCCGGATGGCGTACCGGTTTTTTTCCGGGTATTCCTGTGCCTGAAAAAGCGTCAGGTCGTACAATTCCTGATAGACAAAAGTGTCGCGATAGTTAGCATCGGTAATCTGATCCCCCAGAGAGGAACCGAAAGGCTCCAGTACCGGAAACATGATGCGGCCATTCGTCGGGTTGATGGTAACCCCAGGTACGAAGTCGAAAACGCCGTCTGGCTGAGGGTCGCCCTGCGTGTTCAGGTTATCGAGGTTGAATACGCGGATCAGGGGTTTGCCTTCCAGGTTGCTTTTGGGCAAAAAGCGCTTGAAACCTTTACCCGGATCTTCGTAAAAGATATCCAGTTTAAAATCTTCCCGGTTTACCTGAAAAGCGCCGATGGAATAGACGTTTTTCATCATCAGGTCCCAGGTGGGAACGTCGGTGCGCTGGGTGGTACTTTTCAGCATTTTTACATACAATACCTGGGGCGTAAGATCTGTGGTATCAGAACCTACTGCATCTGTATTGACAGAAAGTTCACCCACCTTATAGATGTTGCCATTGTATTTGTACTGATAGGCTACTGCCAAAACCTGGTCGGGCTGTACGTTGATGTTGACAGAAATAATACCAAGGTCAGGATGAACGGTGTATTCACGCTCGTCCAGTTTACGCGCGCTCACTTTTTCAAAATCTTTGGATTGCGACAGTCCAAATTCCTGGGATTGGAGGATGGATACGCTGCGGTCGATGCTGCGAAGGTCAGGGCGATCCAGCAAACGCTGGTACAGGCCGTTCGCTTCGTTGTCGGGCAGCGGCCGGCCATTGCCGATTTCACGAAAGCGGGGCGTCGCGAATGGCGGTATAGCCGTTGGGCTTACGAGCTTTTCCGGTTCGCCAAGGTCAGCAAAGGCAACAATATCGCGTACGTCTTCCACTACGTTGCGGTCGTTGGTAATCCAGACTTCAATGTTCTCGAGATGGAATAAAGTGTTGATTTGAGGCAGGTTTCTCAGGTTTTTCTCAAACCCGTCGCGGTTGTAGTGCGAAAGGAAAAAGTGGCGGTTTTCATCGTATTCGTCTGCTTTTACTTCAAATTCCTGAACCTGGCTACCGCCTTTGAGCTGGATGTTTTCGTTCTGGGAATTCTGTTGAGAAGCGATGGCGGTCAGGCGGAGGTGGCCAAATTGCAACTCTGTTTTCAGGCCGAACAAACTCTGGGCGCCCTGAATAAGCGAACCGCGCAAAGGCAGGCTGACGTTACCTGCTTCCACTTTTTTGATGATGTCGTCTTCACTAAACAGGTCGCTGTTGTAGTCTAATTTGATCTGGTTGTCGAAGTTAAAGGTTGCGTTGTTGTTGTAGTTGGTGGTCAGGGTTAGTTTTTCTCCGATTTTACCCGTCACGTTCATTTGAATGTTCATGTCGAAGTCAAAACCGCCGGTACGCCGTTGGCGCTCTGTGAGGATGGGGTTGTCGAGCCGCTGAAAATCCACGCCAAAAGTAAGGTCAATCCCTCCCTGCGGCCGGATGTCTACCGTTGAACCGCCAAAGAGCCGGTCCAGCATGTTGTTTTTTACTTCAAATTTCGCCAGGGGATCCAGCGCAGTTGTACCCTCGCCGGTGCTGATACCTGCCAGCTGGTTGAAATAATCGCGTTCATCTTTTTTCCGCTGCCAGGCGAGGTATTCCTCAAAAGTCATGTACGTGGGCGGGCGGAAATAATCGTCGCCGATTTTTTCCTGAATGATGTACTGCCCGGTTTCCGGGTCATAATCAACCGTTTGCTCCACGACACTGGGGTCTTTCAGGTCGAAAGGATTTCTATTCGGATTGGTGATGAAGTCGTTGTAACGTTCTTCAACGGGCGGCAAGGTATCTGTCGCCGCATCTGCTTTTTGCAGGCTGCCCTGAAATGCCACTGCAGGAAAAGTATTCGCTTCCGCGAACATCCAGATGGCCAAACCTGTTAACAGGAAAAAAGGTAAAGCAATTCTCGTCATAACTCAAAAACGTAGGATTCTAACAAAAACCACCGGGAGAATCAGCTTCTTCCGGCAGATAAGTTTATTGCTAAATCACAGGGAGGAGACTTAAATAAGTTCAGGTATTTGTGGATTGTTACCCTTTGCATCTGAAGACTAAAAGATCACTTTATTTCTAATTTTGTGTACCTTTTTTTGTCCTGCTGCATTGTAAGGAAACATGCCAAAAACGAAACCCTGAAAAATTCACCGGTTATTGCTTTTAAACGCAGCTTTCTTCAGGCCGCGAATGTAATAACCTTGCCCGTCTCTAACGACTTAAAGCCCCCTATTTTGTGATGGCTGAAAATTTTAACAGGTGTTGCAGCGCCTCTGTCCTGAAAAGTAACTTTTGTCGCCATTCGGAACGACTCTTTTTTTATAGAAAAGATGCTTAAACCCTAAGACATCTGCTTCAGTGCCAGTTTGATTAATTCTTCTACAGTGCTCACTCCCGCATGATCGCGCAATATCTGGTTCAGGGTTTTCTGCACAGCGATGCGATTGAATCCCAGCGCAGACAGTGCAGATAACGCTTCCTCCCGCATCGTATTGTCCTGAGGCGCCAGTAGTGTCATGGACGTGTCGCCTCCATCCTTCAGCATTTTGTCTTTCAGGTCGAGAATAATGCGTTTGGCGGTCTTGGGACCAATGCCTTTAACTTTTTGAAAAAGGGATACATTTTCACCGATGATGGCTGCGCGCAGGTCATCGGTTGTCAGAGAGGACAAGACGATCTGAGCCGTGGTTGGGCCTACTCCGGAAACCGAAATCAGATGCACAAACATAGCCCTTTCGGCATCATCGGCAAATCCATACAACGTGTGGCTGTCTTCCCGCACCAGCAGGTGCGTCAGAATTTTGATATTTTCCAGCTTTTCGATCCGCGCATAAGTATTCAGGCTGATGTTGACATGGTATCCGATACCCCCGGATTCTACCAGAATAAAAGTCGGATTCTTGAAAGTTATCGTGCCTTTAATGTATGCAATCATGCCTTTTTCAATTGAGCCGCAAAGGTAAGCATTTCCGCAAAGGAAAGAGAGACAGGATATAAATGATTGTCAATCATGAAAACAGCTTAATCCATCGTCATGGCCAGGGTCGCCATACTCAGCCGCACATCCGGTACTTCGAGCAGGCAGAGGCCGCAGGCTTCCAGGGTAGCTCCGGTGGTCAGCACATCGTCAACCAGAAGCACGTGTTTTCCCCGCAGGGCATCGGCATCGCCAATGCTGAAAGCCCGGGAAATGTTGTCGAGGCGTTCTTCGCGCGATTTCCGGGTTTGGCTTTCCGCATGCACCCGGCGCTGAAGCCCCTTTTGCAGCCAGGGCTTATTCATAGATTCGGAAAGGCCGCGGGCGATGAGCGCACTTTGATTATAGCCGCGAGCCCACTCCTTTTTGGGGTGCAGCGGCACCGGCACAATGAGGTCAACCTGATTGAAAATGGAGCTTTGCAGCAATTCCTGTCCGTATAAACGGCCCATTTGAACGCCGATTTCCTGCTTGTTTTTGTATTTCAGCCGATGGATGAGTTGTTGAACGCGGCTGCCCTTGTTGAAGTAAAAGAATGAAGCGCCGGCCTCCAGCGGCAATCGCCCCCAGAAGCGCTCCGTGAAAAGATTTTCTTTGTGCAAATGAAAGTTTGTTTTCGGTAGTTTGTAGAGGCAGGATACGCAGACGACCTGCCCCCGGGGTGGTGTGCGCTCGCCGCATGCAGCACACAGATGCGGGTAAAAAAGAGAAAGCAGGTCTTTCAGTAGTGTAAATTGCGCTTTCATATCAACTCATTTCTATCAACACCTCCAAAATTTGTTGTGCGGCCACCGGAATTTTCGTCCCGGGGCCAAAAATACCTGCAACGCCATGTTCGTAAAGGAATTCATAGTCCTGAGGCGGCACCACCCCACCCACAATGACCAGAATATCGGAGCGTCCCAGTTTTTCCAGTTCTTCAATGGTTTGCGGCACCAACGTTTTGTGGCCTGCAGCCAGCGAAGAGATGCCGAGGATGTGGACATCATTTTCGGCAGCCTGGCGAGCCGCTTCAGCCGGCGTTTGAAACAAGGGGCCGATATCCACATCGAATCCGAGGTCGGCAAAACTGGTGGCGATGATTTTTGCCCCCCGGTCGTGACCATCCTGCCCCAGTTTGGCCACCATGATGCGTGGACGACGGCCGTCCATTTGTGCAAACCGGTCAGCAAGGGCTCTGGCCCGGATAAAATCTTCATCATCGGCCGCTTCACCGGCATACACGCCGGAAACAGACTTTGTAGTGGCGGTATACCGTCCAAATTTTCGTTCCATGGCATCAGATATTTCTCCAAGTGTTGCCCGATGCCGGGCGGCTTCTATGGCGTATTCCAGCAAATTGCCTTCTCCGGAAACGGCGCATTGATAAAGTGCCTCAAGCGCCGCTTTTACGGCTGATTCATTTCTGCTTGCTTTGACTTTTCGCAAGCCTTCCAGCTGGGATTGCAAAACGGCCGTATTGTCAACTTCCAGCAATTCGATGGGCTCGTCGTCATCGGTTTGAAAAACGTTGACCCCGATGATAAAGTCTTTGCCGCTGTCGATCCGCGCTTGTTTGCGGGCAGCCGCTTCCTCGATGCGCAATTTGGGTAAACCGTCCTCAATGGCTTTTGCCATGCCGCCCAGCGCTTCTACTTCTTCAATTAAGGTCCAGGCGCGTTCGGCCAATTCAGCGGTCAGGTGTTCAACATAATAAGAACCCGCCCATGGGTCAACGGCATGGCAGATGTCGGTTTCCTGTTGCAGGTAAATTTGCGTATCGCGCGCAATGCCTGCTGAAAAATCTGTGGGCAAAGCCAGGGCTTCGTCGAGGGCGTTGGTGTGCAGGGACTGGGTGCCGCCGAGTGCAGCAGCGAGGGCTTCCACACAGGTACGCGCGACATTGTTGAACGGATCCTGTTCGGTGAGGCTCCAGCCAGAAGTCTGGCAATGGGCCCGCAACATCAGGGATTTTGGATTTTTCGGCTGAAACTGCTGCACTATTTTTGCCCACAACATCCGACCTGCGCGCATCTTGGCAATTTCCATAAAATGGTTCATGCCAATCCCCCAGAAAAAAGATAGCCGGGGTGCAAAATCGTCGATATTGAGGCCCGCTTTCAATCCTGCCCGTAAATATTCCAGCCCGTCAGCGAGGGTATAAGCCAGTTCGATATCGGCCGTACCTCCAGCCTCCTGTATGTGGTAACCACTGATGCTGATGGAGTTGAACCGGGGCATTTTTTTTGCCGCAAAGGCAAAGATATCGGCAATGATGCGCATGGAATCTGCCGGGGGGTAGATGTAGGTATTGCGCACCATGAACTCTTTCAAAATGTCATTTTGGATGGTTCCATTGAGTTGTTCCGGCGCTACACCCTGCTCTTCTGCCGCGACAATATAAAATGCCATGATGGGAATAACCGCGCCGTTCATGGTCATGGACACCGACATTTTATCGAGCGGAATCTGATCAAACAGCACTTTCATGTCTTCTACCGTGTCGATGGCGACACCCGCTTTGCCTACATCGCCGGTGACGCGTTCGTGGTCAGAATCGTAACCTCGGTGGGTGGCCAGGTCAAAAGCAACGGAAAGCCCCATTTGGCCCTGAGCCAGATTTCGGCGGTAAAAAGCATTGCTCTCCTGAGCTGTCGAAAATCCGGCGTATTGCCGGATGGTCCAGGGTTGCAGCGTATACATGGAGGCATAAGGGCCACGCAAAAATGGCGCGATGCCTGCCGCATACCGCAAATGGCGGTGATTTTTGGGAGTCGGGACCGTGGGAACATCAATTTTCTCCGGCGTTTCCCAATTCGGTATTTCGCCTGTTCTGGTACTCAGGCCAGGAATATTTCTGGTAAAAGCCAATTTGCTGAAATCCGGGCGCTGCATCTTTTAGAAATTAATGTTGTTGCATAAACAGGGGCTTAAGCTACGCATGTTCCTGGTTTTTGGCAAAAAAAGCGAGGGAATTTATCCGGCGCTGCTCTTCTTAGCAGGCTTTCCGGTTTATTTATCACCTGCCTGCCGGCAGACAGGCAAGAGCGCAAGGCGGTTTGCTCTTTTCTAAATGCCTGTTTTGATTACGAATTGACACTTCCCCACTGAATCGGATCCAAACCGTGCGCCGCGAGATAAGTATTTGCTTTAGAGAAATGTTTGCAACCAAAAAAAGCGCCGCCAGCCAGGGGCGAAGGGTGAGCCGCTTCCAAAATTAAATGTTTCGAAGGATCGATGAGGCTTTTTTTGTTCCGTGCAAAATTACCCCAAAGCATAAAAACCAGGTGCTCCCGCTGTTCCGATAGTTTTCGGATGACAGCATCCGTAAAATTTTGCCAGCCTATTTTCTGATGCGATTGTGGTTGTTTGTGTTCAACACTGAGCATGGCGTTGAGTAAAAAAACACCCTGCCTCGCCCAGTCGCTCAGGTCGCCGTGAGAGGGAATGGCCAACCCAAGGTCCGTCTGCAACTCCTTGTAGATGTTTTTCAGTGAAGGTGGAACCGCAACGCCACGAGGTACGGAAAAGGACAAACCCATGGCTTCTCCAGGGTTGTGATAGGGATCCTGCCCCAATATAACGACCTTTACCGCCGCAAAAGGGGTACTGTTGAAGGCATTGAACAGCAGCGATCCGGGGGGGTAAATTACTTTGCCCGCCTCTTTTTCACGACGCAAAAAAGAGGCAATACCCTGAAAATAAGGCTGTTCAAATTCGCCTTCCAATACTGCTTTCCAGCTTGGTTCGATTTTTACGTTGCTCATTAATTCAAGGTTAAAGTATTTTCAAGGTTAAAGGTTAAAGTATCCCAAGGTTAAAGGGGGCAGTCTGCTAATTGGAGCAGTATTTTCCTGTCTAAAATCTAACATCTAATATCTAACGTCTTCCATTTTAAGGTTAAAGTAGAAAAGCCTGTCCCGCCTTAGCGGGGGTTAAAGTAGGCAGATTGCTTTCATTGAGCAGGATGCTCCGTCTACCCTCTACCGTCAACCGTTTTCCATCAATAAGCCAGCAATCCTTCAATGGCCACCGCAACCTGTTCTATCGAAAGTACCATGGTGCGTTCCAGCGTTTCATTCAGGGGGATGGCCGGCAGATTTTCCGATCCAATGGTACGCACCGGCGCATCTAAAGACTCAAAGCAATGCTCTGATATGCGGGCGGCGATGCTTTGAGCAAAAGTATTGTTCACTGGTTCTTCGGTCACCACCAGCACTTTGCCGTGTAAGCTGGCCTGTTCGTAAATCGCCGTCTCATCCAAAGGGAAAAGCGTTCGCAAATCGAGAATCGAAATCCTGCCTTCAAAGTTTTTAGCGGCATTTAAAGCCCAGTGCACGCCCATTCCATAGGTAACAACCAGCAACGAATCCCCCTGCTCAATGGCTTTTTCGGAAGCTTCGAGCGCCAGTCTGGCTTTGCCGAAAGGCACCACATAATCTGCATCCGGTTCCAGTGTTTTTGCGGCGTCTGTGCCGCGCACTTTCGACCAGTAGAGGCCTTTGTGTTCAAAGATGACCACCGGGTTGGGGTCGTACCAGGCTGCTTTGAGCAAACCTTTCAGGTCGGCGCCATTGCTTGGATAAGCGATTTTGATGCCCCGGATATTGGTCAGCACCGACTCCACACTGGAAGAATGGTAAGGGCCGCCGCTGCCATAAGCGCCAATGGGGACGCGCAACACCATACTCACCGGCCACTTGCCATTGCTGAGGTAGCAGGAGCGGCTGACTTCTGCGAACAATTGGTTGAGTCCCGGCCAGATGTAGTCTGCAAACTGAACTTCCACAATGGGCTTCAGTCCGACAGCCGACATGCCTGCGGTGCTGCCGATGATAAATGCTTCCTGAATGGGGGTATTGAAAACGCGGTGGTCGCCAAATTTTTGAGCCAGCGTAGCTGCTTCCCGAAAAACGCCGCCGAGGCGACCGCCAACATCCTGCCCATAGAGCAGGCACTCAGGGTGCTGTTGCATCAGTTCCTCAATGGCAAAAAGAGCGCAGTCAACCATCACTTTAAGCTGTCCGCCTTCGGGTTCGCGCACGCCGCGTTCTTCGAGTATGGGTGTGGGCGCAAAGTCGTGCGTGTATAAATCTTCCGGCCGGGGGTTTTCAGCTGCTTTTGCCAATTCAAAATCTGAAAGCACCTGTTGTTTCACCTCTTTTTCTATCTGAAGCAGCTCTGCTTCCCGGATGCCTGTTTCCAGCAGCCGCTCGCGCAATTGTGGAAAAGGATCGCGCCGGGCGTGTTCTTCCAGGTCATCGCGGTACCATTCTTTTCGGACACCGCTGGTGTGGTGGTTGAGCAAAGGTACACGGGCCCGGATGAGAAAAGGGCGTCGCTCATCGCGGATCACAGCGAGGATGTCCTGAAAAGTAGTGTAACAGGCTTCAAAGTCACTGCCGTCTATGCTGATCGCTTCCAGTCCTTTGAAACCGGCCGCGTATTCCGCCGCATTTTGTGCGCGGGTTTCTGCCGCATTGGCGGAAATGTCCCAGCCATTGTCCTGCACGAGGTACAGGATCGGGAATTGCCGGAGCGCCGCCATTTGAAAGGCTTCTGCCACTTCTCCTTCAGTGACGGCAGCATCGCCAAGGGAACAAACCACCACAGAACCGGGAGCGCCTTTTGGCAACAAGCCCATTTTTTCCTGGTACTGAATTCCCATGGCCACGCCTGTTGTGGGAATGGCCTGCATGCCGGTAGCCGAAGACTGATGCGGGATTTTCGGCTTGTCTGCATCACGCAGACTGGGGTGACAATAATAAGTGCGCCCACCGCTGAACGGGTCATCGCGTTTGGCCATCAGTTGCAGCATGAGGTCATAGGGCCGCATTCCAATGCCCAGCAACATGGCGTCGTCGCGGTAATAAGGTGAAAGCCAGTCCTGAGGCATCAATTGCATGGCCAGCGCCAGTTGCACGGCTTCATGCCCACGTGAAGTGGCGTGAACGTATTTGGACGTAAACTTAAAATTGTCTTCGTAGAGCTCTGTCATTGCTTTGGCGGTAGCCATAAGCCGGAAAGCTCGCAGGAGGGTTTTCTTATCTGTTGTGGTTTGTATATTGGTCATGGCTTAATTATCGGTTTATAAAAATTCTCCGGGGAGTTCATTCAACATTTTCACAAATCGCTCTTTATTAAACGGGCCATCCTCTTCCAATACGGCCTGGAATTCATTGGCCACGCAAAGCGCAAGCATGTTCATGGCGTCGCGTTCCGGAATGCCCTCCCCGAGCAGGCGCTGCAGGGTTTGCTTTGTTTCCGGAGGGTCATTTTTTTTTAAATGCTCTTGCACAACCTTGAGGAAAATGCCCTGCATTACGCGGGTATCGTCACCGGATTTATTCATGCTGTTTTTTGTTTAAATGCCTGAATGGCGTTTCTGGTGAAATCCGACAAAACCAGGCTTCCGCTGATTTCGGCGCGGGCTTCCAGCAGGGTATCCCAGTTTTCTGTGCCTTCCCAAAATACTTTTTTCAACTGTCTTAAGGCGTCCGGATGGTAACTGTTGAGCGTCTTTGCGAGGTGATCGACGTAGGCGTCAACCTGTTTGATATCCGGAAATACATCATTGTACAGGCCTTTTTCTTTGGCCCATTCTGCAGTTTGCCAATCGGATGGAGTCAGGGCGAGTTGCTGAAAAGCGCTTTTGCCCATTTTGCGTTCAACCGCCGGGCCGATCACAAAGGGGCCAATGCCTATCGCCAGTTCGCTCAGTCTGAAAGTAGCGAAATGGCTGGCGATGCAATAGTCCGTGGCAGCCGCCAGGCCAACACCGCCGCCGATGGCTTTTCCCTGAATGCGCCCGATGATGGGTTTGGGGCAGCGGCGCATGGCATTGATTACCCTGGCAAACCCCATGAAAAAAGCCTTGCCACTTTCGTAATCGGCAATGGCGGCCAGTTCGTCAAAACTGGCGCCGGCGCAAAAAGTGCGATCGCCTTCGCTTTTGAGCACAACGACGTTTACGGCTTCGTTTTTGGCGACCGTGTCAATGGCTGCTTCCAGTTGCGCCAGTAAATGGGATGGCATGGAATTGTGTGCAGGATGAAAGAAGACAATGGTTGCAATGCCTTCATTTGTAGTTGTTTGTACAAATCCGGATTGAGACATGAATGTTAACTTGAGTTGTTGTCGCGTTCCTTGTTGAACCGCGGCGCAAAGGTAAGCATTTTGCTCAATACACCCTTTCTCCGACGATCTCCTCGTTCATTTCAAGAAGGTTTAACGCTTCATCGTACACAGCGTCCAATGCAAATATCCGGTTTTCGACAATATACCGGTAGATCAGTAAGTCCGTAGGCGGGGTAGGAACAGCCGGCAGGTCGCTCATAGCGATCCATTCCAGAACGCCTTCATCGCAGAGCGGCGGCGGCAGGTGATTGATATCAGCGAGGTAGATATGGCACAACCAATTATAGTCAACGGGCGAGGTTTCAGTCAGTACCCCGCAGTAGTGCAGTTGGCCCACACGGATACCGGTTTCTTCGAAAGCCTCCCGGCGTGCAGCGTCTACAGGGCGTTCGAAGGGGTCCAGTTTGCCGCCAACGGGCACATATTTACCAACATGGGGCGGTTTTGCCCGGCGCAACAAGAGCAGCTCGTCACCGCTTCGAAGGACCACCATAGCGGCCATTCTTTTTAAACCTTCAGGAACACGCATGTTTGTTTTTTTATGTACAAAAGACAAGAGCCACCCCAAAATAGTTCGGGGTGGCTCCTGTTGTTCCAGATTATTACAATCTTCTTCCCTATCGCTGGATCATGACTTTACGCGAGTAAATGCCATTCGCCGTGCGCAGAGTTGCCACGTAGACACCATTGCTTAAGTTAGCAACATCCACAGTTGTATTTTGAGAAAAGGCATCGTATTGGCGGTTCATCACCAATTGCCCCTGTGCGTTAAAAATATGCAGCGTCGCTTCACCCGAAACCGCCTGCATCAGCGCCATTGTCAGATTGCTGCTTGCCGGATTGGGGTAAAGGAGCAATCCGTTTTCCTGTTCAGGTTCGTTGGTACCAACAACAGCGTCCGGATCCACTTTAATGATGAATCTTTGAGTGGGAATCCAGCCGCCTTCGCCATTGTCAACCAAAAAATTAAAGCTGTCGAATTCCGAACCGTCTCCATCGTGTATGTAAACAACATTGTACGCATTGATGGACGATTGTCTGAAAATCCCGCCCATCAAAACCGGTTGACCGATAAAATAGAGTACCCCGTGCGAAGGCGGCGCCAAAACAGTGTATTGCAATTGAGACGGATCGCTGACGCCATCCTGCACTTCCAACAGGTTTTGTGTAATCGGATTGCCTTGTCCGGGCGGCACAAACAGGGTGTCATTGACAATAACTGTCGGTGCGGCAGGCGTCAGAGAGGCACAGAATTCTATGTTCCATTGTTCGAGCGCCCCGGCAGCGCCAAAGCCCGCCTGCATTACTTTTACCCGCATCTTCCAGGTTCCGAAACTGTTTTCGCCATTGAAGGCAGAAAGAGGTTGCACCGGTTTGAAGACAATGCCGTCGTCTGGCGGGCAGATGATGTTCTGAGGCGCCTGATCGTCGAAACCAACGCGAAGGTTAACCGTATTCCCACAGTTTTGGTCAAACAAATTAACGGTCGTACCGGCCGGGCTGATCAAAGATACCCGAAGGCTTTTCACCGGCTGGTAATTTGCTTTGATTAAAGGAATATTGATGTCGCTGATGGTGCCCTGAAGCGGAATGAAGAGCGACGACTCTATCGTTGGAAGCGGCCCTGATCCCGGAATGTTGATTGGCAGGCCGGTTGCTGAAAACGGCGTACAAACGGCATTTTCCGTATGAAATGCAAAGGTTTCCAGATAGGGGCCGGTACCACATTCATTGATGGGGCGAATGCGCCAGAAATAAAGCCTGTTTTCCTCAAACAAGATGGAAGGCGTGTAGTTCGTTCCGGTGTAATTCTGCTTGCTGTCAATCACAGAGCCCGGGCTAAAAGTAGCGTCGGTGGCTAACTGGAAGTCATAAGCAAAGGCATTCGGCACACTGTTCCAGGTGAAAGAGGTTGAAAGAACGATGTTCGAAGCGCCGTTTTCCGGGCCCAGCATCTGCAAATTGCTGAAGTCGTTGGATATCGTAGTCAGGTAAATCGAACGGTAAGTCGTATCTGCATCCTCTGCAACAGCCCGGATAATCACCTCAAAAGTACCGGTTGCATTAACATTGGTCATGTCTATGCTCAGCACCGTACCTTCCGTAGGCAACATCGGGTTGATGCTGAAGCTCGCTAAAGCGCCATCCGGTAAACCTTCAATGATGTCCAATTGCACCGGATTGCTGAAATCCAATTGCGCCTGAGCACTGATGGCCACCTCTACAGAGTTGGGCAGGCAAGCGCGCTGAGCCGAGGGGCTGGGCGTGAATGTAAAGCCTGGTACTGTAGCTGGCTGGATACGGAAGTTGGAATTGGAAATGTCAAAAAAGATGTTGTCGGCAGCTTCAACCCGCACACGGGCAACGCTGGTATTCAGGTTCGGCACGCTGATGATTTCAGCGCCGTCGTTGGGGGTGTTGGACAGCAAGGTGATCGGATAAGTGTTTCCACCGTCTGTAGACAATTTAATGTTTACATACCGGCATTTCACTAAGTTGTTGTCTGTATTGGCGACATCCCAGGTCACTTCGCGCGATTCACCGGAAGTCCAGATCGCAAAATTGTCATTTGGGTAAGTGACCAAAAAAGGTCCTGCAGAAGCCGTGGCTTCAAAACTCACCTGTTTCCAGACGGCTGCGCCGGCGCCGGGATGGTTGTCACGGGCCGTACAACGGAATGTCAGGTTGCGCGAATAAGTCGGCAATACCTCGTCATTGGAAGACTGGTTGTTGATGATTCTGGACAAACGCGGGAAAGTACGCTTTGGCGAAGCATTGGGCAGGAAACTGCGGAAAGTAGGCGCTGTTCCCATGGGTTCACCGATCGGGCTGGTAGGGCCCAGGTTGAATTGTTCCCAGCAGTAAGTTAAACTAGCAGCATCTTCTTCATCAGTAGCGGATGCCACCAGCTCAAACGGCGTGCTGATGGGAATGTAAAAACCGTTGGTATAGTTGTGGGTAAGCACCGGCTCCGTATTGTCTGTTGGCACCACGGTGGCGCAAGTTGACCCGGTCCCCTCGCGACTGAAGTAAATAAACTCGTCCAAAGAGCCAACACTGTAATATAAGTCACTGTTGTTCGCAATATTCTGATTTCCGCAGGAACCTGCATATGACATGATGGTAGTGCCGCTACCGGGTTCGTAAGCAGATCCGCTGGCCAATTGATTGGCGGCAAACTCCGTCGGGCAATTGCTCCAACTGTGGGCCACATCAAACTGGTGGGCAACTTCGTGCACCATAATCCGCCGAATGATAGCAGCTATGTTGGTGCTGGAGTGGCAGGTAACACCACGCGCTTTTCCTCCTGTGCATATATTTCCGCTAACAACCCCGCCGACATCAGTGCAATCGCCTGTAAAAACGTGTCCGATATCAAATGCATTGAACGGAACGCCACCCGTTTGAACGATGGCATCTGTATTCTGTCCCAGCAACTGACCACCCACATTGGCGTTTTGATAAGGGTCAGTTAACGGATCCAAAAAAACGAGGTCATCGTTGTTTTCAATCAGGACCATCCGAACAGCAACTTCGTTTTCGAAGACCGCATTCGCGATGTTCACTCCCGTAACCATGGAAGCCAACACCAGCTCGGTGGTACCGCCGTGTTGTTGTGCGTATTCTCCGGTACAGGCCAATGCCATCCGGTAAGTCCGCAAACTGAGCGGGCCGAGTGGGCCTCTTGACTCCGTTAAATTGCCTTCATCTCCAAAATCCAGGCCGTCAAGGGAGGGATGCTCGTGGCCGGCTGCGGAATAACCGCAACTTAGAACCGGGGCATCTTCCGGGTTGATGACCACATTTTTTTCGTAATAAGCCGTGTAGTATCGCGTTCCTTCTAAGGTATAAGGTTCAATGAATACGTCTCCCTCCGGCGTTTTAAATACGCCTGTAAATCCAAGTGGCGTCATACTGATGCGGCCGCTGAGTGCCGGATTTTCCAACCCTGCGGCTAAATATGTTTTTATGCTGGGGTAGCGCGCAGCCAGTCCCGGCGCCATTAGAGGCGACTCGACCAGTCTGAAATTCAGGGTTCCGCCATCCGGCAGGGGAATGGCCAGCACCGGAGCTTGTTGCCAGGCCGAAGGGCTGTTCTCCATGCGGGTACGCCGGAAGGTTTGGCGGATTGCAGGCTCATCGAGCGTCAGGAAACGCTGTTGGGCCGGGCCGGTACGCGCCGGCAATTGTTGTATAATGGATGTAACGGATGCCGGAGCGTCTCCCCAAAACATCGGATGGTTTTGTGCATGACTGATCGCGCAAAAGCCAAGCAACAAAAGAAGCGAGCTAAAAATTTTCATGATGAAAAGGCTGAGTTGTAATAAATCTGATAGAAACTAAGTCAGGAAAAAGACACGAATTTAGCACTAAACCCCTATATTAGAGTAGGAATAATTTGATTTTGTTGGTCTTCTGCCGATCTTTCCGCCAATAATATCTAAAACTACAAACCGATGAAAAACATTTTCCTGATCCTTTCCGGGCTATTCCTGACGATCGCCTGTTCCCGGCAAAAGCAATACCATTTACCCGATGTCCGGGCGCGCTATCTGGTCGAAGTTGCTGTCACCCCGGCTGAAGGCACGCAGGCCAACGACGCTCTGGCCGAACTCGCCCGCTTAGCCGTTGAACGGCTTGAAGCAGCCGGAATTACTTACCAGTCGATAGACATCGATGAAACGAACAACACGATTCTTTTTAAGCTCATAGATGGTCCGCCAAAAGAACCGGGAAGCGCAGTTGTCCACGATCTGGCCTATTTTCAAGACGCCATTATCCCCAAAGCAAAACTGGAATTCTGGGATGTCTACCGCGTCAACGACCCCGGCTTTTCGGCGCCATTCCAGCAATTTTATGAAGAAATGTTTTTATTTAAATACCTGGAATTCAATGGTCAGGGATATATGTCCCCTGCTGTATTTGGGATGGCCGACACCCAAAACGTGGCCGTAATTGACAGCTTTTTGGCTTTGCCGGAAAAAAAAGCGCTATTCCCTAAAGACCTTGTCTTCGTCTGGTCCCGTGTTCAGAACGGGAAAAAGCAATTGTTCGCTTTAAGAACCCACCATCGAACCGCGCCACTTACCGGAGCCAATCTGGTTGATGCACAGGCGGCGCCGGATCCCCAGACCATGGACGTGATGATCAGCCTGGAGTTCGACCGTGAGGGCTCCAAAATCTGGACCAACATGACCGAAAAAGCAGCTCAAGACAACAACCGCGAAATCGCTTTTGTGCTCAATGATCAGGTAATTACTACCCCCATGGTCATGAATGCCATCACCGAAGGGAAAAGCGCCATCACCGGTGCCTTTACCCTTGAGGAAGCTCAGGATCTGGTATTTCAGCTTGCTATGACGAAGGCAGGACATCAGATGAAGGTACTCCGGGCCGAAGCATTGTAAAGACTGCTGTCTTGATTGACATTAAATTATTTTTGCATCAGCGCAATGCCGTGAATTTTTGTTTCTGGTTGAAAATGAATAATTTGCCAATAAGCAGGCATTAAAAAAGTATCGATCACCTTCAAAAAAAGCGCCGAAAATTGTTACTTTTTTGTATCTTTCCGGTCATAATGCGGACTTTTCAATGGGTCCATTTATTCACTTACATAAATCAAATTAAACTATGGCGCTTCAGGATAAGTACAGAGCGGTTTTAGACCTCGGTGAAAAACTGGGCATTAAAGACGGCTTTGTTGAAGAAAAAGATGGCAAACTGCACATTGGTGGCACAGCCAACACACAATACGAAAAAAATCAATTGTGGGCGAAAATCAAATCCATCGGCGGTAGCGACAGCCCGCACGATATCAGCGCCGACATCAAAGTAGATACGACGGATTATTACCACAAGCATGTGGTTGCAGCTGGCGAATCCCTTTCTAAAATCGCCAAGCACTACTATGAGGATCCGATGAAGTATACTGAAATCTTCAACGCCAATACGAACATCCTGAAAGATCCGAACCTGATTCATCCAGGCCAGGAATTGATCATTCCGTTCGTATAAGGGATCAAAAAACAGCAGTTATAGACATACAGGTCGCGTTCTGAAAAGGGCGCGGCCTGTTTTTGTTTTAGGAATCCAGAACATCCTGATAAACCTTGTGGGTATGCATGGCAGGGAAATGCTCGATGTGCAGGGCATAGAATTCGAGCAGGCGGTGCACCAGTAAACGCCGCTGGTCGCGAGACATGGCAATCAGGTGGCAATTTGCCAGATTGGCGTTGAGCAGCGCATGCAACAGCGCACTTTGCTTTTCGTCCAGATAAAAAGTATGCACGGTTGGGGCATCTGAAACGAATACCCCTTCTCTTAAGTCAAAAAATGGCGTTTCCTCCGAATAATGGCCTCCCGGCATAAAGCCCAGGAATGCACTCAGTTCCAGCAGAAAATAAAGATGCACATTGCTGACGGGTTTGTCGGTCTCGTCCAGATAACAAAAGGATTCAAATAAAAAATGGAAGAGCGCTTTGTTCTCTTCCGGCTCCCGGATCGTTTTTTGGGCAAGTTCTACCATAAAAAGCCCCACAGCGCTCCGCCTCAATTCAAAAGGCAGCGTGCTGTAGACCGTTGCCGCACGTATCTCCCGAATGTGGTGCAGTGATTTGTCTGCCCGCTCGTACACCACCAGCTCTACCAGCGACATCACCTGCAGCAAACTGGCTTTCACGCTGGCTTTGGCACTCCTCACGCCATTCACGATGTATTTGCGCAAGCCTTTCTCCTCCGTGTAGATGTCGGCAATTACGCTGCTTTCCCCGTATTTGCTGACTTTAAAGATGATGCCCCTCGTTTTGATTTGCATGGCCCTGCGTTTGGAAATAACATAGTTTAGAGCTTGTTCGGGAATTCCTCAATTGGCTGCGAGTGGCAAATTTTCTTTTATACTTCGTTGAATTTTTTCATCATAGCTGCCGGCTATGCCTGCAAAATTCGCCTTGTCTAAAACAAAATTTCCTCACCCTCGCTAAATCAGGAATCCCAAACAAGCTCTAAATGACGCTTCATCGGATAAGATGTTAAAGTTATCGAAAAAAAGCACCAACATACAACCCTTAGTGATTAATTTTGTCCTTGTGAACATTAAGACACCCGAATAGAAAAAAAATAAGCTAAATGCGCAATTGACCATATAAAAAATGGATGTTGCGTGTAAGGCTATTGTTCACTCGACTGTAAAAAAAGAAAGAAGGATGAAACAGACAATGATTTTGTTGGCCATTTGGTGCTCCAGTATAAGTATGGGCATCAGCAACACACACCTCGCAACACACATTCCCATCGATTCCGGAGAAGTTGGCACTTTAATCGGTCGCGACCCGATGACGGAACAAGCTGCCAGAATGCACGCCGCACTGACAGGCAGATGGGAAAATACCTTGTACCCGTTTGAACAAAATGGCTCTTCTATCCTGGCAGGCGCCTTTCTGAGCTACAATTTCCGCGCAGATGGCACTTACGTAAAAACGTTGAGCGGAGCCGGAAAACGCATTGAAGAAAACGGTCGTTGGGAAGTTTCTCCCGATGGCGCCATGATTTTCCTTTTCGAAGCAGGGGATGTGATCCCGGAAACCATTCGCATCAAATACATTGAGGCCGATGAGCTCGTACTCGAGCATGCCCTGAAGTGCGATGATCCGGGGTTCTGTACACACCTGAAGAGCTTTTATTTTAATAAAAGTGCCTAGTTTCTGCCTTTAGAGTCCGATTACTGCGTTACGCTCGGCCCCAAAAACAGTCATTTACGCGAGTAAATTTCTATTTTTGAGGCCTTCGCCTGCCTTGTACTCGAACTCCCTGCCTTGCCGGCAGGCAGGTAAAGAACAGACACCGACTAAATAGATAGATAACAGTTAACCATTTTCACCCAACATGAGACATCTCGAAAAATCGGGATGTCTCATGCTATTTTAGCTAAATGCTGCGCCCCTCTGGAATGATACCATAAGCGTATATCAACAGGGAGTCAAGTCGGGAACTGCATCTTGTTTCCAAAACTACCGATAAATTATTCCACTTCGCGGGTGGCCTGCCTGCGCACTGTTCGACGGAGGAGGTGCTGT